>JBEBGD010000003.1:0-123279 GCA_040081625.1 Chthoniobacteraceae bacterium | reverse complement strand
GGCGACCGCAATCCCCCGGCAACCGCGCGAGCCCGGCCCTTCACCCCGCCACCCATGCCCGCCGCGCTCGATCCGAGGTGGCGCGATGTCCTCGCCGAACTGCGCCAGAAAGGACATCTAAAAGATCATCCCACGCTCGAAGACGATGGCACCGGCTTGCGGACAAAGGCCGACAGGAGCCTCGTCGTCTCGAATCGCCCGGTCCGCAACGGCGCGCTGCGCGTGACGTGGACTCGCGGCGACTCCTCCGTCTGCTCCATGGAATTGCGCCAGCTCCGCGGCCCGGATGAACGGCCCCTGCGCGACTATCACGCCGCCTTCGGCCCCACAGCGATCAAGGTGCAGCTCCACGAACACACAACTGAAACCTTCCGCCCGCTCAAGAAATGGAGCTACCCGCCGGGCTTCGACCGGAATCGCGAGCACACGTGGGAGTTCCACGCCTCCGAGGACATGCTCAGCGTCTGGCTCGATAACGTCCTCATTGGCTCAGTGCAGGACGAGAGCATCGACGAACCGGGCCTGAGCGTGGTCGTGCTCGGCCAGGGCGTCGTAGTCCGCGAGCTCCATGCACTCGACGAGGATCCCGCTCCACCGGGGCAAGAACAGGCGCCTCGCGCGCTTGACGCCCGCGCACCGCCCAAATAGAACCGCCCTGTATGAAACCTCGAGGCAGCCGGTTTCCCGACACACGCTGGACGCTCATCCAGCGATTGCGGAGCGATGACTCGACGACAGCGCGGCGTGCGCTCGACGAAATATGCGTGCAGTATTACTATCCGCTCTACTGCTACATCCGGCGGCGCGGCCTTGAGCGGCCCGATGCGGAGGATGTCCTTCATAGCTTCCTCGGCAGGCTCCTGCTCGCCGAGTCGCTCCACGGCGCGCAAATGGCGAAGGGGCCCCTGCGTGGGATGCTCACGACCGCGCTCGACCACTTCCTTTCCAACTGGCACCGCGACGGGGCCGCGCGCGAGCGGCTCGTGCAGATCGACGGGCAGACCGCCGAGGAGCGCTACGCCAGCGAATGCGCGACGGACGCCGACACGCCCGAGCGTGTCCTCGAACGCAAGTGGGGGCAGGAGTTGATGGCGCGCGTGCTCAGCCGCCTGCAAGCCGCGTATGTGGGTAAGGGCAGAGGCGCGGTCTTCGAGGTGCTCGAGCCGGTGCTCAAGGCCGGCGGCAGCCTGCGCGGGGAGGAACCGGCCAGGCTCGCCGCCACGCTGGGTATGAGTGAAGGCACACTGCGAGTGGCGCTCAGTCGCCTCCTCAAGGATTTCCGCGCGACCCTCGAGGCCGAGGTGTTCGAGACCGTCTCGAGTTGGGAGGAGGTGCCCGGTGAGATCAACCATCTCATGTCCGTCTTCAGCCCGCGCTGATGCGGCTGCCGCTAGCGGGGCGTCAGCTTCACCTCGTCGAACCGCACGCCGATCTCCTTCCCCACGTCGTGGCTGCACACGGCAAGTCCCGCGAAGACAGCCGGCTTGAGCCCTTCGATTTTTTCGCTGCCGGCCTCCTGCCAGGCGGTGCCGTCGGCGGAGTGATAGCTGGTGATCTGGCCGCCCGCGCGAACGAGCTTCAGCCAATGCGGGAGCGGCTGCTTCGGCGTCTTCACTTCGCTCGTGGGCGTGCCCTTCTTCAGCCGGCCTTGATGGCCGAATCTGTCGCCGGACGTCATCAGCGCAGCCACTCCTGGCTCATCGCCGCCGAGCCCCGCGCGCACGATAAGGCCGGCCTTGTAGCCGGGCTGGGGAGTGGTGACCTCGACGACACGGGCCACCAGTTCGAAGTCGCCCGTGATCTCGCGGAAGGCGAAGCCGAAGTTGTCGCTGTTGCCCCAGATGTCCCGCCCCGCATTTCGCACCGTGTAGCCGCCGTCCTTGAAGGCGAACCCGCCCTTGCCGCCGCCGACTTGATGGCCGGCAAACTCGCCCACCGGCGACGCCATGCGATCGAAACGCCACTGGTATAAGGGAGCCTTGTCGTCGTCGGCCCGCGCCACGAGCAGCACGCCATTGTCGCGAGTGTCGGTGGCGGGCGTGAGGAACTTGCCGGTGCCCTCATTGCGCAGCTTGAACCAGCCGTCTCCCTTCGAGATGATCTGCCACTTCTGCGCCGGCAAATCCTTGTCGTCGGCCTGCACGATCTTCGCGTCCGCGCCGCCGGCGCCGCCCTCGGCGGTGAGCAGCTTGCCGCTATGCATGGCCACGAGCTTCACCTTGTCCTGGCCGAGCGGAAGGAATCGCCACCATTGATTGGTCGCGGTGCCGGCATCGTAGGTCGCCACCTTGGCGCCCGCGGCCATGTTGCGTCCGCTCACGTCGAGCACCTTGCCGTGCGCGCGATTGGCGATGCGGAAGATGCCGCCCGTCGGTGGCTTCGCGATGTCGGCTTTGTATTTGGCGATCTCGGCCTTGAACGGCTCGATGGCGGCGTCGGCGCGCGCCTTGAATGCGGGATCAACCTTGCGCAGCGCATCGGCGGCTGAGGAGCGCTCGCTGCCGTTGGTCGCGGCGCCGAGGCGGTTCATGCCGACCGCAAAGGCCGTCTCCTTCTCGATGAATTGCACGGCGAGCGGCTTGAACTGCCCGATCCATTCGGCGGTGCGGCTCGGCTCGGCGCTGCGGAACTGCTTGAACAGCGCGGTCGCTTCGCCGGTCTTGCCGGCGTGCCAGTCGTGCAGCGCGAAGACCAGCAGCGCGGCGGCTTCATGCCCGGTGGTGTCGAGCCGCGCGGTCACTTCGGCTGGCACCGGCTTGGTGTCGGAGCCGAACCGCCCGATGCGCGTGAGCAAGCCGGCCATCGATTCGTCCTTCACGTTCGCCGCCATCTCATCGATCTGCGCAAAGGTCGCGCGCGCCTCGGAAACCCTGCCATTGGCGAACATGGACGCGCCCGCGAAGACCTTGGCCCAAGCGCGATCGGCAGGCGAGAGCGCCGCGTTGCCGGCGGCTTGCTCAAAGAGATCCACCGCTTCCTTTTTCCCGGCTGCCAGTGCCTCGATCGCGTCCTGAAGCGGCTCGTATCGGGGGCCGGTGCGCACCGCGGCCTGGACCGCCGCCTTGCCGACTGGAGCGGGCTTTTTCAGGACGGAGATCGCGACGCCTGCGCCGATCACGACGAGCACGGCGGCGAGCACGAGGAATACCCACGTCCAGCGTTTCTGGTCCGCTTCATCCTCGATCTTCACACGGGTGCGCGCGGCGTTTGCACCGCCCTGCGCGTGGAGTTGCGTGAGTGCATACTCGAGGCTCTCGATCAGTTCCTCGTAGCTCTGAAAGCGCTGCCCGGGATCCTTCGCGAGCATGCGGTTGATGATGTGCGCGGTGCCGTTCGACACCCACGGCGCGAAGGACTGGAGGCTGACCTGCTGGCTCTTGAGGTGCTTGAGCGCCACGAGCGACGCATTTTCCGCCTCGAAGGGCGGCCGCCCCGCGAGCGCGTGAAAGAGCGTGCCGCCAAGTGAATACATGTCGCTGCGGAAATCCTCCGGCTGCTGGTCGAGCTTCTCCGGCGCCACGTAGTAAGGCGTGCCCCAGATCTCGCCGCGCACGCTTTCCTCCTGCGACTGAAAGACCGCGAGCCCGAAATCCACGATCTTCGCAGTATGCGCGTCGGCGAAGAGGATGTTGCCCGGCTTCACGTCGCGATGAATCAGCCCGTGTTGGTGCGCGGCGCGGAGCCCCTTGGCGATTTGCGCGCCGACTTCGAGCACCTGCGCCTCCGCGACGCGCCCCTGAAGCTGGATGAGGCTGTCGAGCGAGCCTTTGTCCACCAATTCCATCGCGACGTAGAAGCGGCCGCGATCGAACCCGGATCCATAGACGCGCACGACGTTCGGATCGGTCACCGACGCGGTGATCGCCGCCTCGGTCTCGAGCTGCTTGATGAGCTTCCGGTCCGAGCTCTGTTCCTTGCGCAGGAGCTTGATGGCCACGTGCCGGTCGAGGCTCGGGTCGTAGGCCTTGTAAACGACGCCCATCCCGCCACGACCGGCCACTTCGACGATCTGGTAATGCGCGACCTGCCCGGTGATGGTCAGCTCCGCGCCGCACTGCGGACAGGCGACGCGCTCGAGCGGCTCGCGCTCGGAAATATCGAGCAACGCCTCGCACGCCGCACACACCTGGAGCGGCGAACCGGCAGGGAGCACCGGGCCGCCGGCGGGGCCGAGGTCGATATTTTGTGAATCGGACAGGGAGGGCATTGGGTCCGTGTGTCAGCAAACGCCATGCGCGCGTTGCTTTCCAGCGCCAATTGCGGCTTAGGAGGCCATGCTCGAATCCCCGCTCATGCTGCGCGTCGAAATCCGAGGTGGGCGACTGGATCAATTCCTCGCCGGCCAGATCCCGACGCTCTCGCGTGCCCGCATCCAGGCGCTGCTCAAGAGCGGCCACATCACCCTCAACGGCCAGCCCGCCCGCCCCGCGTCGAAGCTAACCGCCGGCGACGAGATCTGCGTCGTCGAACCGCCACCGGTTCCCGCCGATGTTTCCGCTGAGGACATCCCGCTCGCGGTGCTCTTTGAAGACGACGATCTCATCGTCATCGACAAACCCGCGGGCCTCGTCGTGCATCCCGCCGTCGGCAACCGCGCCGGCACGCTCGTCAACGCGCTACTCCACCACTGCCGGGAGCTGAGCGGCATCGGCGGAGTCGAGCGGCCCGGCATCGTCCACCGGCTCGACAAGGAAACCAGCGGCTGCCTCGTCGCCGCGAAGAACGACATCGCCCACCGCTCGCTGGTCGAGCAATTCGCCGGGCGCGAAGTGAGCAAAACCTACCTCGCGCTCGCCTCCGGCCGCTTTCGCTGGAAGAGCGGCGACATCAACGAACCGATCGGCCGGCACCGCGCCAACCGGCAGAAGATGGACGTTACCGAGCGGGGCAAACCCGCGCACACCGGCTGGCGCGTGCTGCTTGAGCTCGACTGCGGCACGCTCGTCGCCTGCACGCTGCACACCGGCCGCACACACCAGATCCGCGTCCATCTCCAGCACCTCGGCCACCCCGTGCTCGGCGACGAAACCTACGGCAAGCGCGCCGGCTTCACCCGCCAGATGCTCCACGCGTGGCGGCTCGGCTTCACGCATCCGCGCACCGGCGCACAGATGAATTTTCAGTCGCCCATCCCGCCCGATTTCATCAAAGCTGGCGTCCCAGCCACCCTGCCATGAGCGACCCACTCGACTACGTCCACGCCACGCTCCAAGCCCTGCACGACAGCGGCGCGAAGCTCAGCGCCCCGCGCGAAACCGTGGCCCGTCTGCGCCAGCTCCCGAAGCCCGCGGAACCCAAGCGCATCGAGCGCACCATCGCGCCGCGTGTCGAAGCGCCCGCACCATCCATCCCATCGGCCCCATCCGTCCCATTCACGCCGCTCGCCCCGACGACCGGCACCAAAGCCGCCCGTCTCGACGCCATGCGCGGCCCGGTGCTCGCCTGCACGAAGTGCCCGCACCTCGTCGCGTCGCGCACGCAGGTCGTCTTCGGTGTCGGCACTCCCGAGGCCGAGCTCATGTTCGTCGGCGAAGCACCCGGCGAAGACGAGGACGTGCAGGGCGAACCTTTCGTCGGTCGCGCCGGTGAACTGCTCACCAAGATCATCAAGGCCATGGGCTTCGAGCGCATCGACGTCTTCATCGCGAACATCCTCAAGTGCCGCCCCGACATGCCGCCCGGCGTCCCCGGCAATCGCAAGCCGCGCGCGGACGAGATGCAGACCTGCCTGCCGTATCTGCGCGAGCAGATCGACATCATCCAGCCACGCGCGCTCGTCGCGCTCGGCGCCACCGCGCTCGAAGGGCTCACCGGCCAGCAAATCCCCGTCGGGCGCGTGCGCGGGAGCTGGCTCGAGTTCGGCGGCATCCCGCTCATGGTCACCTACCACCCGGCCTACCTGCTGCGAAACCAGGCCATCAGCGAAAAGCGAAAGGTGTGGGAGGACATGCTGCTCGTGCTCGAAAAGCTCGGCCACCCGATCAGCGAAAAGCAGCGCGGCTTTTTTCAGCGCGCGTAACGGCGTCTGCAAAAACCAGCCGCGCCGAGCAGCGCCACGCCGAGCAATCCGCCCGCGGACGGTTCGGGGATGGCGACGATCTCGTAGTGCGAAACGTCGGCCTGCAGCGCGAGATAGCCGGTCACACCGTTGAAGGAAACGTCGGCGAAGTTGTAGGCCGTGGTGAAGGCACTCGGATTCGCTCCGCTGAAGATCAGCCGGTCGCTCGACGCGCTGCCGAGCTGGTTCGGCGTGCCGCTCCAGTTGAGGATCGCGAGCTTGATCCCCGCGGTGTGCGTTCCGACGCCCGCGAAGAAGAGCGAGTTGCCGCTGCCACTGCCGAAGTCGATCGTCGAGTGCGCGAGCGTGAGGCTGAAGTTGCCGAGCGTCTCCGTCGCGTTGCTCAAGCCCTCGGTGCTAAGCGTGCCGCCGCTCAGCGCGAGCGCATCGGTGTCGGCGATGCGATTGAGCGCCGGCGTGCCGGCGAGCAGCAGCACGGCGCCGCTTTCGACCGTGATGCCCGCGGTGCTCACGATCGCATTCGCGGCCGTCAGTTTCAGCGTCCCCTCCGCGACGAGCGCCGGGCCGGTGAAGGACTTTGCCGACCCGAGCGTGAGCGTCCCCAAGCCTGATTTCATCAGCGTCCCCGCGCCGCTGATCTGCCCGGTGAGCGTCAGCTCGGTCGCGGCGGACAGGATGTCGAACGCCCCAATGCCACCAGTCGTCAGCGCGAACGGCTTCGTGCTCGTCGCCGTCGCGCCGGTGTATTCGACCTCGCCGGTCTGCGACGCGGCACCGAGCGTCACGGCCAGGGCGCTGTTGCCGAGCGGGCCGGGGGCGCTCGCGTTGTTGAAGGTGGGAACCGAGAGCGTGCCGTCCAGCACGGTCAGCGCACCGGTGAAGCTGTTCAGGCCGCTCAGCGTCCACTTGCCCGCGCCGCTCTTCGTCACGGTGCCGCTGGTGGTCGCGAGCACGCTCGCGATGGAACCATCGCCGGCGCCGGTGAGCGTGAGATCGAAAGTCGAGCCCGTGATCGTGCTCGCGGTGTTGGTGAGGTTCAAGGTGCCGCTGTCGGATGAGATGGTGCTGTCCGCGCCGAGCGTCACATCTCCGGCCCAGTTATTGACTCCGCTGACATTTTCAAAAGCGCCCGTCGCGCCGGCGGCTCCGATGCCGCGGATGGTCAATCCCTCGGCGGCAGGAGTCGTGATGCCGCCCTGGATCTGCAAGGTCGCGCCGCTGGTGATCGTGGTGTCGTTCGACGTGCTGGCTCCCAAGGCGTTCGCGTGTTGAATGTTCAGAATGCCGGCGCTGATCGTCGTCGTGCCAGTGTAGGTGTTGGCGCCCGATAAAGTCCATGTGCCCGCGTCGATCTTCGTGAGCCCGCCGCTGGTCGTGCCGATGATGCTCGCGATCGACCCAATGTCCTGGCCGGCGAGCGTGAGGGTGAAGGTCGCGCCGGTGATGGTGCCGGGATTGGTGATATCGAACGGGCCGGGGTTAAACGACGACGTTGCGACGGTGCTGGCGGCGTTGAGCTTGAGCAGGCCGCCATAGATCGCGTTGCCGCCCTCGATCGCGCCTTCGTAGCCCGTTTCCCCAACGCCCGAAATCGTGATCGGCTCTGCTGCGATGTTGGTGTTGACGATTTGCAAGGTGGCGCCACTGCTCACCGTCGTGCCCGTGGCGGCACTACCGAGGGCATTGGCGGACGCGACCCCAAGGCTGCCGTTGGTCACCAGCGTCGCGCCGCTGTAGTTGCTGTTCGCGAATATGCCCCCCAGTCCGAGTGATCCCGCGCCGGTTTTCGTCAGCGCCACCGTGCCGGCGGTCGCGTTGTCGTTGTCGAGAATGGAGCCGGTAAACCCCGCGGAATCTCCAGTGGGCACGTTGACGGTGAGCAGCGACGCGCCTCCGCCATTGTTCACGATGGTGCCGACACCACTGATGGTCAAAATCCCGCCAATCGTCTGGTCGGTGCCGCCCAGGTCGAGTTTGCCGCCGTTGTTGATGATCAGCGTGTTCGTCGTGGCGCCCAGCCGGCCCGAACCGGAGAGCCGCAGCGTGCCCCCGCTGATCGTGGTCTGCGGCCCGTAGGTATTCACCGCCGTGAGCGTCAGCGTGCCGGGGCCGCTCTTGCCCAAGCCGCCGCCGGTGCCGTCGATCACTCCCGTGAGCGTGAGGTCGGCCGCCGCCGAGTCGATGTTGAAGGTGCCGGCGCTGGTCATCGTGAAGCGCTTGCTGCTGGTGGCAGTGCCGCCCGTGTAATTGAGCACGCCGCCGCCGAGGGCATTGTCGATCGCGAACTCCACCGCCGCCGTGCTGTGTCCCAGCGGGCCGTCGGCATTTGAATTGTTGATCACCGGGACCGTGATGGTTCCACCTTCGAAGGTCAGCGGACCTGTGAACGTGTTATTGCCGCTCAGCGTGAGCGTGTGCGTGCCGGTCTTCGTGAGCGCGATCGTCCCGCTGCCGCCGCCGATGACGCCATTGATGACGACATTCCCGCTGTCGCCATTGAGGCCGACCGTGAGCGTCTTGGTTCCCGCTATTCCGCCCGTTCCGCCGCGGATCGGACCCGCAAAGGTCAGCGTTCGGTTGGCGTCGCTGAAAAAGAGATAGCTGCCGGTGTTCGCATTCGTGCCGAGGACGACGGCGGCGTTGATCAAATGATCGCTTTGAGTGAACGAGCCGCTGACCCCGATCAGCCCGCCGTGGTTCAGCGTCAGCGTCTCGCTGCCAGCCGCGCCGGCGCCGATCGTATAGGTCGACGACGCGCTATCGAACTGGAGGTTCAAGATCGTGACGCCCGCTCCGAGCGAGATCGTCGTGTTCCCGTTGCCCGCACCGCCAAAGGTCGCGGTGTCGCCCGTGCCCGGCGTGCCGACCGGGTTCCAATTTGTTGTCGTGGACCAACTTGAATCCGTCGTGCCGCTCCACACCAAGCTCGCCGCCCGCGCGGAGAGCGGGATCACCAAGCCCGCGAGCGCGAGGCCGATCGCGACGCAGCGCAATGCCGCCCACGAGGCGCGGCGCAGAATTGAAAATCGCTGGGATTTCATGACGCGCAGAACGGCTCGCAACGTATTCAGCACCCGTGCGTCGGGAAGGACTTTTTCCAAACCCGTCCGAGAGCAGGGTTGGCGAGTCCGCGCCGCGCCAGCGATGCTTGGCGCATGAAGTTCCTCCTTCTCCTCCTCGCCGTTCACGCGATCGCCGCGCCGCCGAATATCGTCTTCCTCGTCGCCGACGACATGCGGCCCGACGCCATCGCCGCGCTCGGGCATCCGGTCGTGCAGACGCCGAATCTCGACTCGCTCGTGCGCGAAGGCGCCACGTTCACGCGCGCCATCACCGGCTACCCGATCTGCCACGTGAGCCGCGCGGAGTTTCTCACCGGCCGCTGCGCCTTCCAGACCGGCGTGCAGTATCGCGGCAAGGCGCTCGATCCCACCGCCGCGCTGTGGCCGGACACCTTCCGGCGCGCGGGCTATCGCACATGGTTCGCCGGCAAATGGCACAACGACGGCCAGCCGAAGCAACGCGGCTTCGAGACGACCGGCGGGTTGTATTCGAGCGGCGGCGCGAAAGGCCGCACGCAGCTTCCCGATTACGCCGGACGTCCCGCGACCGGCTACACCGGCTGGACCTTCAAGACCGACGACGGCGCCGTCGAGACCGACAAAGGCGTCGGCCTCACGCCCGACACCGACCGCTTCATCGCCGACGGCGCGATCGACTTGATCCGCCGCAAACCCGCCGATCCGTTCTTCCTCCAGGTCAGTTTCACCGGCCCGCACGATCCGCTCATCTGGCCGCGCGGTTACGAGAGCCGCCACGCCGCGGCGAAGATGCCGCTGCCGAAAAACTTCGCTCCGGAGCATCCCTACGATCACGGCAACGCCGGCAGCCGCGACGAGGTGATCGTCCCGCCGCCGCGCACCGCGGAGCAAGTGCGCGCCGAACTCGCCGTCTATTTCGCCATCATCGAAAACCTCGACGAACAGGTCGGCCGCATCGTCGCCGCGCTGCGCGAGACCGGCGCGTGGGAGAATACGATCTTCATCTTCACGAGCGACCACGGCCTCGCGCTCGGCAGCCACGGACTCACCGGCAAACAAAACCAATACGAGCACACCATCGGCGTGCCGCTGATCCTGCGCGGCCCCGGCATCCCACGCGACCGGCGCATCGCCGCGCAGTGCTATCTGCGCGATCTTTTCCCGACCACATGCGAGATGGCCGGCATCGCGATCCCGGCATCGGTGCAGTCGAAAAGCCTCGTCCCCTCATTCACCGGCGCGACAATCCACCCCGAGGTCTTCGCCTGCTTCACCGACACGCAGCGGATGGTCCGCGACGATCGGTGGAAGCTCGTCTGGTATCCGAAGCTGTCGCGCTACCAACTCTTCGACCTCGCCGCCGATCCCGACGAACTGCGCGACCTCGCCGCCGCGCAACCCGAGCGCGTCGCGACGATGAAGACGACGCTCGAGTCGTGGCTGAAGGCAAACGGCGATCCGCTATTCGACCGATGATCCCTTAAAGCGAAACGCCGGCCTGCCAGTGAGGTCCGTGCTCGTGAACGACGGGCACCAGAATTTCTCGACGTGCTCGATCATCAGCGTGTTGCCGGTGAAGTGCGTGCCGCCGGGCGGACGCTCGGGGTTATACATCGTGTCCGTGAAGTCGCGCATCAGCGCCACGTTCTTCCCGAGCGCCACCATCTGCCGGATCGCGAAGGGCCGCCCGAGCACGCACATGTTCAGATGCACGCCGCAGAGGATCACGTTTTCGATGCCGCGCTCCGCGAGCAGATTCCACGTCTCCTGCCCGTGATCGGTGATCGCATCCTCCGGCCCGATCTCGATGGTGGAAATCTGCCGCGTCCACGGCGTGCGAATCTCGCACTTCTTTTCGCCGCACGAGCAGCCCATGTCCGAGTCGTCGATCGGCAGCACGCCCTCGCGCCGCGCATCGATCCAGTGCCAGCACGTGCCCCATCGCTCCGTCGTCACCAGCGGCACCGGCGTCTTTACGAATGGCGCGGACTGCGCACGCTTCCGCTGCGGCGTGTCCTTGTAGAAATCCACGCAAGTGCTCGGCGCGTGGATCACGAAGATGCCCTTCGCCCGCGCCGCCTTCACCATTTCGTTCATCGGCCCGGCCATCTCCCCGACACGTCGCTCAGCGGACTTGCACCAATGCTGATCCCACATGTCGCAGATGATCAGCGCCGTCTTCTTCACGTCCCAAGCCGCCGCCTTCTCCCCCACCACGCCGTCCTTGGTCCGCGAGCGGAGGTGAAGCGAAAGATCGTCAGCGCGCGCGGTGGCGATCATGGCGAGGAACAAAGCGGTGCGGAGTGTGTTCACGGGAGGGTTTCAATTTGAACCGCTCGTAACAGCGAACGCCGCCAGACGCAATCGCGCCCACCGCGGCAGCGGAACGCGTGATGCAGCACAGATTTGTAAAGCGACGGTAAAGCCGTTTGCCCCGGAAGACTCCGCCCGCTATCGGGCGCCGCAATGATCCCGTCTCCCTCCCGAATCCTCGCCGCCGCGAGCATTCTCTGCGCTGTGAGCCTGTCCGCGAATGCGGGCAACGGCATCGTGGACCTGACCGCCCTCGTCAACTACGCGAACCAGCCGATCCCGGCCTACATCACCGAGGACAACACGACCGGCAATCCCATCACCGACAAAGGCGCCACGCTCGGGCGCGTGCTCTTTTACGACAAGCGCCTCTCGCGCAATGACACCATCGCGTGCGCCTCGTGCCACAGTCAGGCTCGCGCGTTCAGCGACACGGCTACGGCCAGCAGCGGGGTCAATGGGACGACCGGCCGGCATTCGATGCGCCTGATCAATGCCCGCTTCGCGACCGAGGTCCGATTCTTTTGGGATGAACGGGCGGCAAACCTCGAAGCCCAGACCACACAGCCGATCCAGGATCATGTCGAGATGGGCTTCAGCGGCACGCTCGGCGATCCCGGCTTTCCAGACTTGGTCACGAAGCTCACGGCCATCGCCGAGTATCGCGTGCTCTTCGCGGTGACCTTTGGCGATCCCGCGATCACCGAGGCGCGCGTGCAGTCGGCACTCGCGCAGTTTGTCCGCAGCATCCAGTCGTTCGATTCGCGCTTCGATGTCGGTCGCGCGCAAGTCGCCAATGGCAACAATCCATTCCCCAATTTCACCGCGCAGGAGAACGCCGGAAAACAATTGTTCATCGCGGCTCCGGCCCAAGGCGGAGCAGGATGCGCGATTTGCCACCGCCCGCCGGAGTTCGACATCGATCCTGCCAGCCTCAACAACGGCGTCATCACCAAAATCGGCGGCGGCACCGACCTGACCAATACCCGCTCCCCGAGCCTCCGCGACCTCCTCGGTGTGGGCGGCCAGCCGAACGGCGCGTTCATGCACGACGGCAGCAAAGTGACGCTCGCGCAGGTGATCGATCACTACAACGTCATCCCCGCCAGCAACACGCTCCCCGCGAACCTCCCAAGCCTCGACAACCGGCTCCGGCGCCCGGGCAATCAGGTCCAGAATCTCAATCTCACTCAGCAGCAGAAGAACGATCTCGCCGCCTTCCTCGCCACCCTGACCGGCACCGCCGTTTACACGGATGAAAAATGGTCCGATCCCTTCAACGCACTCGGCCAGCTCTCGCTGATCATCCTCCCCGCCGGCGAGGTCTCGATCCAGAACAACGGCAACGGCACAGCCACGGTTTCCTGCCAGGCCGTGGCCGGTCTCCAATACGAACTCCGCGCCTCGCCCAACCTCGCGAACTGGACGACGATCGCGACCGTCGCCGCGAACGCCAGCGGCGTATGCTCGCAACTGGTGAACGTGAGCGGAACGCAATTCTTCCGCTACACCTACGTGCCGCCGACGCCCTGAGCAGATCGGCTCACAGCGACGAGGCGCCGTCGGCGAAGCCTTCGCGCACCTTGCCGTCGAGTCCGATCAGCGGCTGCGCATTCTCCACCCGACCGGGCTGACGCACGCCCGGCCCGATGCCCTCGGGCCCGAGGTCCTCGCTGGTCTTCGCCGCGAGCGCCTGAAGCTGCGCGACGACCTCGGCATTTTCCTTCGCGACATTCGTCGCTTCGCCGATGTCGCTCTCGAGGTTGTAGAGCTCGCCCTTCGCGAGGTGGAGTTTCCACGAGCCCTGCCGCACGGCTTCGAGCTTCAAGCCGCGGTAGAAATAGAAAAGATCGCGCCCGCCCTGCTTCGCCTGCCCGCTCAGCAGCGGCCACGCATCCACCCCGTCTATCTTCTTCACGGGCAGCTTCGCACCCGCGAGTTTTGCGAACGTCGGCAGCACATCGATCATCCCGGTGATCGCGTCGCACGTCGCGCCCGCCGGCACTTTTCCCGGCCACCACGCGATCGTCGGAACGCGCATCCCGCCCTCCCACGTGCTGCCCTTACCGCCACGAAGCGGAGCATTCACCCCGCGCGCGGTGCCGCCGTTGTCGGAGGTGAAGATCACCAGCGTCTTCTCCGCGAGGCCGAGTTCGCGCAGCGTGTCGAGCACGCGGCCCACGCTCCAGTCCACCTCCTCGACCCAGTCGCCGTAGTAGCCGTTGCGCGATTTCTTTTGGAACGCCTTTCCGGGGTAGAGCGGGAAGTGAACAGCGCTGTGCGGGAGGTAGATGAAGAACGGCTTCGCCTTGTTTTCGCGGATGAAACCGACCGCCTCGTCCGTGTAGCGCGCGACCAGTTCGGTCTGCTCGTGCGCGCGCACCCGCGCGATCACCTTCTCGTTGCGCAGCAGCGGCAGCGGCGGCTGCGCGGCGCCCTTCAAGCCCGTCTCGTCGCCTCCGAAAGTTTTCGGGTCCACGCCCTTTCCAGCCACCGACTTAGGCTGCGGGAGCGGATCACCGAGATTGCTCTTCGAGCCGTCCGCGAGCGGCCCCATGTCGTTCGAGTAAGGGATGCCGAAATAGAAATCGAAGCCCTGCCGCGTCGGCAGAAACTCAGGCTGATCGCCGAGATGCCACTTGCCCACGCACGCCGTCGCATAGCCCGCGCCCTTCAATACCTCCGCCACCGTTTGCTCCTCGGGATTCAGCCCGAGCTTGCCCGCGGGAAAGAGCACGCTCGCGATCGGCATCACGCGTTTCGGATAGCAGCCGGTCATCAGCGCCGACCGCGACGGCGTGCACACCGGCGCGGCGTAGAAGCACGTGAGCTTCATGCCTTCCTGCGCCATGCGGTTGAGGTTCGGCGTGCGGTTCAGCTCCGAGCCGAAGGGCTGGATGTCCGCGTAGCCGAGGTCGTCGATGTTGATGACGATGAAGTTCGGCGGACTGTCCTTCGCGAGTGCGGCGACGGCAGTGACGAGCAGGCAGAGGAATGTCTTGGTCATGTTCGGGGAGAGCGAGGATGACGTGCTTCACGTCTCGCGCAAACCCGCCGCGATGGGCAGGCGCGCCGCGCGGATGGCGGGGAAAAATCCGCCGACGAGCCCGAGCACCGTGGACCAGACGATCGCGCGCACGAGCAGCGCCGGCGTGACCGCGAAGGCGAACGTGACCTGGCTGAACGTCTGCCAGTTCATCGTCGCCGCAGTGAATCCGTCGAACGCGACGTAGGCACCGCCCGCACCGAGCGCACCGCCAGCGAGCGCGAGGATGATCGATTCCATCATCACCGAAACAATCACGGCACCGGTGCCGAAGCCGAGCGCGCGCAGCGTGGCGATCTCGCGCGTGCGCGCGGCGACGGCGCCATACATCGTGTTCAGCGCGCCGAAGAGCGCGCCAAGCGCCATCAGCCCCGCGATGAACACGCCGATGTTCGTGATGAACTCGATCAGCATCGTCGATTGCTCCGCGTAAAATTCCGACGACCGCGCCACCTTCACCTTGAGCTGCGGATTGGTCGTCAGCGCGTCCTTGAACTGCACGAACGCGTCCGGCGACACGAGCCGGACATAGACCGACTGGAAGTTGTCCTCGCGATGATACGCCGGCTGGAGCACCGCCGCGTCGCTCCAGACCTCCGATTCCGCCACGCCGCCGCCGGCGGTGAAGACGCCGACGACCTGCCACGTGTTCTGCCCGATCCGGATCTCCTGCCCGACCTCGAGCCCGGCGAATGCGCGCGCCGCGCCGGCACCGACGATGATCTCGTTCTTCCCAGGCTCAAAGCGCCGCCCGCGCACCATCTCCACGTTGCCCCGCACGTCGAAGGCTGAAGCTTCCACACCACGCAGCGGCACGTTCGCGCTCGTGCCCGTCGAGCGCTTCGGGAGATCGATGATGACGAACAGCTCCGCCGACGCGACCGGACCGAGCGCGCTGCGCGCGATGCCCGGCGCGTCGGCTATCACGCGCACTTCCTCGCGCGAAAGGCCGCTGGTCATCTCGCTGTCAGCGCCGGTGCGCATCACGATCGCCACGTCCGGCGAACCGGAAACCATCATCGCGCCGCGAAATCCCTCGGCGATCGCGAGCACGCCCACGAGCACCGCGACGACACCCGCGATGCCGATGGCCGCCGCCACGGCCGCGCCCTTGCGCTCGGGGATCGAGCGCAGATTGAAGAGCGAGACGGAGACGATTTGAGAGAGCCAGTTCATCAGGCGTTGCGGCGAAGGGCCTCCGCGATGCGCAGTCGCATCGCCTGGATGGCCGGTGGCGCGCCGGCGACGATCCCGAGCGCGAACACGATCACGACGCCGACGATCAAGTTGCTCGTCGGGATGTAAAAGATCGGCAGCAGCGCGGGCGCGGGACTTCCGCCAACCGTCGCAAGCCATGCGAGGCCAAGCCCGGCGAATCCGCCGATCACCGCGAGCAGGCACGACTCGAGCAGCACGAGCATGAGCACGAGTTCGTTGGTGAAGCCCATCGCCTTGAGCACGCCGATCTCCTCGGTGCGCTCACGCACGGCTTGCGCCATCGTATTCCCCGCGACGAGCAGGATGGTGAAAAAGACGGCGCTCAGCACCGCGATCATGATCGCGCCGATGTCGCCGACCTGCTGCGCGAAACCCGCGGCGAATGCGCCCTCCGGCTCGGCCTTCGTCTCGTATGGCGAGTTCGCGAACTCCTCGTCGATCTTCCGCGCGATCTCCGCCGCCTGGTCGGGATTGCGAACGCGCACGGTGAACCATCCGATCTCGCCTTTCCCGCGCGGGCGCGCCTCGTCGAAGTAGTCGTAGCGGAAAAACATTCCGCTCGTGTCGGTGCCTTTCTTCGCTCCGTCGTAGATGCCGACGATCTCGAAATCCCAGTGCGTCTGCCCCTCCGGCTCGCCCCAGATCGGACACGTGAGCGGGATGTGGTCGCCGAGCTTCCACTTAAAACGATCGAGCAGCACGCGCCCGACGATTGCGCCGTTGCGGGTCCGCAGCCACGCCTGCTTTTGCTCCTCGGAGACTCGGTATTCGGGGAATATGGAGAGGAATTGCTCCGGCTTCACCGGAATGGTGGCGAAGAAATTCTTCGGGTCCTGATAGATGCCGCCGAACCACGACTGGCCCGCGATGGCATCCACGCCGGGGACGTTCAGGATGCGCTGCTCGTAACTCGCGGGGAGCGACTGGAGGAGCGAGACCTTGTGCCGCACGACGAGTCGATCCACGCCCGCGAGCGTCACGCCTGCGGTGAAGGCTTCCTTGATCGCGCAAAGAAAGCCGAAGAGCAGAAACGCGACGAGGATGGAGAGCAGCGTGAGCGCGGTGCGCAGCTTGCGGCGCTTCAAGTTGCTCCACACGAGGCCGAGAAACTTCATGCCGGCGGCTGCGTGGAGAGCTGGCCTTTATCGAGATACACCGTGCGGCTCGCGCGCGCGGAAGCGTGCGGATCGTGCGTCACCATCACGATCGTCTTGCCGTGCTCGCGGTTGAGCGCCTGGAGCAGGCTGAGGATCTCGTCGCCGGATTTGCGATCGAGATCGCCCGTCGGTTCGTCGCACAGCAGCAGCGTGGGATCGGTCACGATCGCGCGCGCGATGCCGACGCGCTGCTGCTCGCCGCCGGAGAGCTGCCGCGGAAAGTGTCGCGCACGATCGACGAGGCCGACGGCTTTGAGCGCGACGGCGATGTGCTCCTTGCGCTCGGATTTCGAGAGGTGCGTGAGCAGCAGCGGCAGTTCGACATTCCGCTCGGCGTTGAGCACGGCGAGCAGGTTGTAGAACTGGAACACGAACCCGACATGCCGCGCGCGCCATGCGGCGAGCTGGCGGTCGGAGAGCTTGTCGATGCGGTCGTCGCCGATCGCCACGCTGCCCGCGTCTGCACGATCGAGCCCGCCGATGAGATTGAGCAGCGTCGATTTTCCGGAGCCGGACGGCCCCATCAGCGCGAGGAATTCGCCGCGCTGCACATCGAGGTCGAGATTCGACAGGACGTGAATCTCCTCGGCGCCGCGACGGAAGGTCCGCGTCACGCCACTCACTTGGACGAGGGGTTGGTCGTTGGTCATGGTTGCTTCTCGCTGACTCGCTGGCCGTCGGTCAATTCCGCCGGTGCATCGAGCACGACGCGTTCGCCGCCGTTGATACCCGCGGTGATCACGGCCTCATCGCCTTGCATCTGCGCGATGGTGACGGCGCGGCGCTCGACGCGGCCGGCGCGCACGATCCAAGCGACGTTGTCGCGCACGGCGGCTTTCGGCACGACGACGATCGAGCGCGAGGATTCAGCGTCCGCGCCTTGAAAGGCGACCTTCACGCCCATCTCGGGCAGGATGCGCGGATCGAGTTCGATAAAGCCGACGCGCACTTTCACCGTCGCCTTCTGCCGGTCGGCGGTGGGGATGATCGCGATGACTTTCGCGGCGATGCGCCAATCGGGATACGCGTCGAGCGTCGCCTGCACGGGGCGGCCGGGCTGCACTCGGTTGATGTAGCTTTCGTTCACGTCCACGTCGATCTCGAGCGAGCCCATGTCCACGATCGTGCACACGCCAGTGCGCGTGAAGCCGCCGACAGACATCGGCGAGATCATCTCGCCGGGCTGCGCATTCTTGGTCGTCACCACGCCGGCGAAGGGCGCGCGGATGATCGTGTCGTCGAGCTGCTGCTTCCACTGCGCGACTTCGCGCCCGGCGACTTCGATGTCGGCGGTCTGCCGCGCGAGGCGTGCGGCGAGCGCGCGGACCTCGGTCTCGGCACGGCGAAGATCGGAGTCGCTCACGACCTTGTTCGCGGCGAGATCGGCGAAGCGTTTCAGCTCGCGCTCGGCGAAGGCGAGGTTGGCTTTCGTTTCATCGATCGCCGTCGTCGCGGAGGCGAGCTGCGCTTCCGATAACCGCAAAGCCGCCTCGACGTTGGATGCGTCGAGCCGCGCGATGATCTGTTCGGCTTCGACCTTCATGCCTTCCTCGACGAGCACCTCGGTGACTTTGCCGGTCACTTTCGACGACACGGTCGCGGCGCGGCGGGCAGTGACGTAGCCGGATGCGTTGAGCAGCGTCGTCGTTCCGCCGGTGGTCTGTTCGCGCGCGATCGCGGTTCGCACGGGCGAGGCGCCGGGCTGCTTCGCCCACCACGAGATGGCGCCGACGATGAGAAGGACGAGGACGAGGATGACGAGGGGCCGCGGCGAACGTGGCGCGGGCGCGCGGGCGCCGCGGTCGATACGCAGGCCGTCGAGGGCGCCTTTCTCCGCGTTCATGCGTTAGAGCAGACGCTCGCGCGCGATGCCGTGCAGCTCGAAGACGCGCACGATCACGTCCTCGATCACGTTGTTCGGGCAGCTCGCGCCGGCGGTGATGCCGACGACGACCGGCGCGTCCGGCATCCAGTTCTCGGTGGTCTGCTCGGTCTTCGAGTGCTGATCATAGTGGACGACGCGGTCCCGGCTTTCGATCTTCGTGGCGTTGCGGATGAAGAAGGTGGGCAGCTTTCCCTCGCCCATCTCGGCGAGGTGCGAGGTGTTCGAGCTGTTGTAGCCGCCGATGACGAGCAGCAGGTTCATCGGCAGACTCAGCATGTCGCGCAGCGCGTCCTGCCGCTCCTGCGTGGCGCCGCAGATCGTGTCGAAGAAGCGGTAGTTGGTCGTCGCGTCGCCGTCGCGGTCGCGGACGGCGGCCATCACGCGGCGCTGCACTTCCTCGGTCTCGCCGCGCATCATCGTGGTCTGGTTCGCCACGCCGACGCGGCGCAGGTGCAGGTCCGGGTCGAAATCCTCGCTCATCGCGCCGAGGAATCGCTCAAGGAACGCGGTCTTGTCGCCGCCGCGGCGGATGTAGTCGCAGACGTAGTCGGTGTCCGCGAGCGTGAGCACGATGAGGTAATGGCCGCGCCCCGCGAGGACGGCGTGGCTGGCCGTGGCCTTGGTCTCCTCATGCGACGCCTTGCCGTGGATGATCGAGGTCATGTCGTCCTGCGCGTTTTGCCGCACGCGTTTCCACACGCTCATCACGTCGCCGCAAGTCGTGTCCACGATCTGCGCGCCGATCTCCTTGATGCGCGCGACTGTCTTCACATCGGTGCCAAAGGCGGGAACGATCACCACGTCGTCCGCGGTGATGCCGCTCACATCCGCTTCCTGGCCGGGCGGGATGATGTTCGCGATGCCGAGGTCGGCGATCTGGCGGTTCACCTCCGGATTGTGGATGATCTCGCCGAGGATGAAGATGCGGCGGTCCTTGAAGACCTTCGCGGCCGCGTAGGCGAGGTCGATGGCGCGCTCGACGCCGTAGCAAAAGCCGAACTGCTTGGCGAGCCGCACGGTGACGCCGCCGACCGAGAGCACGCCGCCGCTGGCGCGCAGCCGCTCGACGACTTCGCTGCGGTAGTGCGTCTCGACCTGCGCCTGCACCGCAGACATCACGTCCGGCGTGCGGAGATTGACGCGGGGGGCTGGCTTGGCGGGAGTGGTGGGCATCTGCTTCTACTTCTTCATCTTCATCCGCTTCTCATCTACAAAGGAAGCAGATGAAGATGAAGAAGCAGAAGGAGGCATCGGGGCTATTCTCCCTCGATCAGCAGCGGGCTGGGCGGCGCGCTGAAGATGCGGTCGGAGATGAGCACGCTGTTCGCCGGATCAGGATCGGCGTAATCGGTCGGGCGCTTGAGATTGCGGCCGAGCGTCGAGTCCTCGGGCTGCGAGTAGGCGATGTTCACCGGCGTGCCCGACTTCGCGAGCGCGTAGAATTTCGGCGCGACATTCTTGTGCAGGCGCAGGCAGCCGTGCGTGCGGCCTTCGGGCGAAGGCCAGACCGAGCCTTCGTGGAAGCCGTAGCCGCTCGCGAACTCGACCCACCACGCCATCGGGAAGCCGACGTAGCGGCCGCTCGCCCCGCCACGCTTGGTCGGCACGATGTGGTCACCATTGACCGCGAAGCCGTAGGAGCCGGAGCGCTTCTGCGGGATCTTCGCGAAGACGCGGAAGTTGCCCGTCGGCGTCGGTTTCGTGCGCGTGCCGATGGAAGTCGCGGTGACGAGCAGCGGCCGGTCGCCTTCCATCACATACACCGCACGGTTTTGCAGCGAGACCTTGATGCGGACGTTGTCGGGATTGCGCGGCTTGTAGGCAGTGGCGTTGTAGCTGCCGCCGAGGCGCGGGCCGTTTGCGCAGCCGGTGAGCCACGCGGCGCTGACGCCGAGGACGAGGGTGGTGAGAAGACGTTTGATCATGCGGATGGAAGGGGAAGCGCAGCGCGGGATGGAAGTCAACCGGCGCGCAGCAGCTTCTCGAATTTCCCCGACTCGTTCGCGTAAGCCGGATAGCTGCGCGCGGGGTCGCGCGGGCGGTAGCGGAAGTGTTTGTAGGCCCACAAGTATTCGGCGGGGCGGGCGGGGACGATCGGCTCCATCGCGTTCCAGCAGCGCTGCGCAATTTCGCGGTGGGTCGCGCCTTCGGGCACCTCGATGGGCGGATGAGCGACGATGCGGCACGTGCCGTCGGGCTGCGGCTGCGTCTCGACGGGGACGAGCAGCGCGCCGGCGCGGGCGGCGAGCACGGCGTGGAGCATGGGCACGCACATCTTCAAGCCGCCGTGTGCGTCGATGACGGTCGCGGCCTGGTCGGGGCGCAGGTTCAAGTCGATGAGCATTCCGGTCGTGCCGCCGCGCTTGACGATCTTGAGCATCCGCAGCAGCGAGTTTTCCTGCGCGATGAGCGTCTGGCCGGAGTGTTCGCGGCGGGCGCGGAAAAGCTCGGTCAGGCGCGGGTTCTTGAAGTTCTCGGCGACGACGACGTTGCCAAAGCCGAGGAAACCGCAGGCGAGGCTGGCCCATTCCCAGTTGCCCTGGTGCACGCACATGAAGACGGCGCCGCGGTTTTCGCGAGCGAGTCGCTCGCGCAGCGCGTCGAAGCCCTCGGGGCGCATCCAGTCACGCCAGTTCTGCGCGTCGAGGCGCGCGGCCCAGAAAAGATCGAGCATGGTGCGGGCGAAGTTTTGGTAGGAGCGTCGGGCGAAGTCGGCTCGCTCGGCTGGGGTGAAGCGGGCGCCGAAGACACACTCGAGATTCGACAGCGCGACGGTGCGGCCGCGGCGGTCGAGCCGGCAGGCGAGCGCGCCGGCACCGTCGGCGAATGCGAGCAGAGCCCGCCGCGAAAGACGCGGGATGGCCCACGCGAGCCCGCGGCAGGCGAGCTCTTCGAGGCGGTAGCGGAAGCGTTTCCATGGCGACATGTGGAAGTGCAAAGTGGGAAGGCGGAACGCGAAAGTGGGAAGGCAAAAAACGTGTGGAACTTACGCGCCCACTTCCCACTTCCCACTTTCCACTTCCGCGTTAGGCTGCCGGCCTTGCGCTCCGTCCTGTTCATCTTCCTCGCATTTTCCACCGTCGCCGTGGCCAAAGACCCGACGCCGTCGCCGTTGTCGCGCAGTTCGCAGGTGACGGGCAATCCGGACTTGAACAAGCAATTCAATCCCGGGCAGTTCTCGGGGTTTGGGCGGTCGAACTCTGGCTTCCGGACGAAGGACGCACGAGCGGACGGCTTTTCTTTCCAGCAGAAATTTACGCCGAAGGGCTACGACGCGAAAGGCTTTGAGACGAAGGGCTGGTGGGCGGGGAAGTTTAAGTTCGACACGAAGGCCGCGGACACGAAGGGCAAATACGACGTGCCAAATGCGGCGAAGACCGCCGACACGAAGACCGCGCCGGTGAAGGATGCGCGGGAGTCCGGCAAGACCGCCGCAACGCGCGACCTGCCCGACGGCGACCGCCCGTATCTCGGCAGGGAAGCGCAGAAGATGAAAACGGCGCTGGACCCGGGCAAGCTGCCCAGGGTCACCAGCGATCTGCGCGAGCTGAAGACGATCGAGGACGTGAAGGCGCTGCTGAACAAGAACTGAGCGGGCGGCGGCTCAGAGGGTCTTGAGCCGGAGGTCCTGGAACTCGACGACCATCGGCGGGCCGGCGTGGATTTGCAGGGCGAGGATGCCTTCGAGCGCGCGGCGGGCGGCGTCCTCGTCGATGAGGTCGATGGTCTGAACGCCGTTGAGCCAGTGCTCGAGGTGCGGGCCGCGAGCGACGATGCGCAGTTCGTTCCACTGCTTGGGCCGATAGTAACGCTTCGCGATGAAGTCGGCCTGCACGTCGCCGAGCGTGCCGACAACTTTCGGTTTGCTCCCGGCGCCGATGACGACTTTCTCGCCGACCTTCGCGAGGTATTTGCGCCCCTTTTCCTCGTAGAGGAATCCGACTTTTCCCGGCTTGTTTTCGATCTCCGCCTGGTAGCCGCCGACGACCCATTTGCCGAGATCGCGACTGCGGTATTGCACGCCGCTGTTGCCGTTCTGGATGCGGAATTTGAGCGCAAGCTCGAAGTCGCCGAGCACGCCGCCGCGCCAGATGAGGAAGGTGTTGCCCTTGGGCAGCGAAGCGAGGGTCGTCTCGCCGCGGATGACGCCGCCGTGGACCGACCAAAAGCGCGGGTCGCCGTCCCATCCGGTGAGGTCGCGGCCGTTGTAGATCGACACGGCATCGGCCGCGAGCGCGGTGGAGGCGAGGAGCGCGGAGAGGAGGGCGACGCGGAACATGGGCCGTGTTTAAGCGGCGCATTCGGCGTTGGCAAGACGGGCCGGTTGCGTAGGCTCCGCGCCCTTTTCCAAAAATGACGACGAAGACTTTCCAAATCGCAGTGCTCGCCGGCGACGGCATCGGACCCGAAGTGATGGCGGAGGCGCTGCGCGTGCTCGCCGTGGTCGAGGGGAAGTTCGGGCTGAAGCTCGCCTTCACCGAGGCGCGGGTGGGCGGGGTCGCGATCGACGTGGATGGCCGCGCGCTGCCCGAGGCGACGATCGCCGTGTGTGAGGCGAGCGACGCAATTTTGTTCGGTTCGGTCGGCGGGCCGAAGTGGGAATCGCTGCCGCCGAATGAGCAACCCGAGCGCGCCGCGCTGCTGCCGCTGCGAAAGCACTTCGGCCTCTTCGCCAATCTGCGCCCGGCAGTATGCTTCCCGGAACTCACGCACGCGTCGCCGGTCCGTGCCGACCTGGTCGCGGGCGGCTTCAATATCCTCTGCGTGCGCGAACTGACCGGTGGGCTCTACTTCGGGCAGCCGAAATTTTCCCGCGAGGAAAACGGCGACGTGATCGCGGTGGATACGATGGTCTATAAGCGCAGCGAGATCGAACGGATCGCGCACGTGGCGTTCAAGGCGGCGCAGGGCCGGGACAAGCGGCTGACTTCCGTGGACAAGGCGAACGTGCTCGAGAACGGCGTGCTCTGGCGCCGGACCTTGAACGAGATCGCGAAGCAATACCCCGACGTGGCGCTCAGCCACCTCTACGTGGACAACGCCGCGATGCAGCTCATCAAGAACCCGCGCGGCTTCGACGTGGTGCTGGCGGAGAATCTCTTCGGCGACATCCTCAGCGACGAGATGGCGATGATCACCGGCAGCCTCGGGATGCTGCCGAGCGCGAGCCTCGGCCTGAAAGAAACGCCGACCGGGCGCTTCGGGCTCTTCGAGCCGAGTGGCGGCACGGCGCCGGACATCGCCGGCAAGGGAATCGCAAATCCGATCGCGCAGATTCTCAGCGCCGCGATGCTGCTGCGCTACGCGCTCGGGGAAACCGGCGCCGCTGATGCGATCGAGGCCGCGGTGAAGTCGGTAATCGAACAGGGTCTGCGCACGGGCGACATCTGGAGCGAAGGCACGCGACGGGTGGGCACGCGGGAGATGGGCGAGGCGATCGCGCGCTCGCTCTGACCGGAGCGGCAGCGGACGGCGGAACGCCGTCGCGGAAAACGCCACCTCTGTTGGCGCGACCTGGGTGTCGGGAGGGTGATAAAGAGTCGGGTGGAATCCGGGGATTGGCCCGGGGGTTGCTATATTTTCTGGAATCGAATCCATGAAACCGCACCGGCCAACGTCCAGGCAGCGCCAAGCATCGGCCGCACATCGCGGCCAACTGCATCCGCGAACTTCCGATGCCGGCTTCGCCCTGATCGAAGTCGTGGTCGCCGCGGCGTTGGTGATCATGACGGCCGTCAGCGTCACGCATCTCTTCATCACGTCGAACCGCCTGGCGTCGGCGAACCGCGTCCTGACCGCCGCCCGCGCCGTCGTGCAGCGCAACCTCGATAGCGCACTGGCGGTGCGCTGGGAGACCACGGTCACGCCGTCAATTCTCGCCATCACTTCCGCGGGCGGCAGCGTGTTTGACGACGACGGCGCAAACCTCAACGGCGAGGGAACGAACAAGGTCGCACTGCTGATCGAGAAAAAGACCGACGGCACGACCTACACGGTGATCCCCGCGACGCTGAACCGGATCGTGACACCGGTGGCCAATGCGCAGGGCGCGGACATCCGACGCGTCCGATTCCGGCTGACCTACACCTTCCAAAACCGCAACCAGGTCGTGGAGATGTCCACGATGCGCGCGATCGACGACTAGCCATGAAAACCAAGCACCACACGAGTCGAGAGGCTGGGTTCACGTTGGTCGAGATGAGCATGTATATGCTCATCGCCTCGCTCGTGGTCTCGCTCTCGCTGAGCTTCCTGATGAGCGGCGCGTCGCTGACGACCAAGAACCTGAACATCAACCGTTCGCACGACGACCTGCGCCTGGCTTTTGATCGACTCGCGCATCACCTCTCCGCGGCGAACAACGTGGCGACCCTCATCGACAGCGCCGGTGACACGGTGAGCGGACCGGTGACCGCGGTCACGTCGCCGATGGTCGGGACGGTGACCGGACCGGCGCAGGGCCTGAAGTTCGACCGGGTGATCGGCGAGCCTTTCGTGCTCGAGTCGCCCCAGACCGCGAACAACCCGCTGGCCGCCGGGACGCTGGCTTCCACGATCACGTCGGTCAATGTCTTCTACCCGAAGCACAGCCTCACCCATGTCGCGCATCTCACCCCGACGGCGGCGGCGGCGAGCGTCGCAAACGAAGGCTACATCATCCTGATCCCGTTGCTGAACGGAACGTTCGCACGGGCGAGGATCACGTCGATCGGCGCTCGCAATTCGAGCCACGCCGTCTGGCACAAGGTTCAGTTGAACTTCGCCGCGCCGCTCGGCCAGACCGTTACGTGGGCGGCCAATCAGCCACAGGTCGTGAAGATCGTCCGGTCGGAGGCGTTTCTCGTCATGCGGATGAATGCCGGCACGTCCACTGAGCGCTGCGAGCTTCGCTATTACAAGGGATTCGACCCGATGCCCGTGCTCACCGACGCGAGCAAATACACGGTGCTGTGCGACCAGATCGGGATCCGGACCGGCGAGGACAAGCCATTCAGCGTCGCGGACTACAACGGCGACAGGCTGGTGCAATCGACCCTGCGCGTGCGCGAACGCAACAGCACGCAATGGATCGGGAGCGACGTCAACGAGAGCTTCTACACCTACTTCCAACTTCACGTGAACCTGCCGTCGCGCTTCCGCCCGCGCACGACCAACTAGAAACCGCACAACAATGAAAACGAAACTTCCCACCTCCGGCAACTCCGGCCAGGCGATGATCGTCGCCTTGATCCTCCTCGCAGTCGTGACGGCGCTGTCCGGCGTCGTCATCCAGCGCACCTCCGCCAGCGCGCGATCGAGCGCACGCGCGAGCGATTTCTCCGATACCGAGCGAACCTCCGACGGGCTGATCGAATACGCCTACGGAGCGTGGAAGGCGGCGACGCTCGCCAAGGGCTCGGCGCTCGGCGCTACCTTCAACGTCAACGGAACCGCGACCGCCCTCGCGCTGAGCGAACTGACCAACCTGACGCCAACGGGCGCGATCCCCAGCGGCTTCTCGACGGTCTCGCCGAGCGATGCCGATGGCGATGGCACATGGAAGATCACGCTGGTCGATCACATGGGCGTGCCGGTGACGACACCGCCGAGCCGCCTGCTGGTGGCGCTGGCGGATTACCCCGGCTGGCGCGGGTTTGCCTACAACTACCTGGCCAGTGTCCGGCTTCGGGATAATACGAACATTTCCAACTCCGCGACCACCCGGCCCGTCTCGGGAGCGCGCCGGCTGTTTCAATACATCGAGGTGCCCCTGTTCCAATCGATGTATTTCTTCGAGCACGACCTCGAGATTTATCGTCCGGCGCCGATGATCGTCGGCGGGCTGGTGCACAGCAACTCGCGGCTCCTTCTGAGCGGCTCGGGCGACAAAAGCGGAGTGGAGCTGAACTTCCAGGGCAACGTCTCGTTCGCGGGCGGCACGACCTCGATCTCCGGCTACACCGCCACGGAGCCACCCATCGGCGGGCTGGCGTGGTCCGGAACGACGGCAGCCGACATGGAGCCTCCGACTTTCTCCAACGGCGGTCAGTCCTCCCAACTCTCGAAGGTCACGCGCTACGAACCGCTCGGCAATAAGCCCGCGGCAGTGCTCGACGCGGCGCCCACTTCGCCGATCTCGTCGAGCGGCCAGTTGCTCGGTCCCGACGGCGACTCGGACGGCAACCTAAACAACGACTCCTACCGTGAACTGATCGAGCCGCCCGTCTCCGCGCACGCCGATCCGCCCGAGATCGCCAAGCGTCGGCTTTACAACAAGGCGGGCATCGTCGTCTCGGTCAACGGCTCGACCATTACCACCAGCGGGTCGTCGCCCAATTACAATACCGTCGTCACAGTCACCGCAAAAAACGGAACGACGCTCAGTTCGGCGCAGATCACCAATATCAAACTGGCCTTGAGCAAGAACAGCTTCTACGACGAGCGCGAGGCGAAGATGGTCGATGTCGTCAATGTCGATATGGCCAAGGTCAAGACCGAGGTCGATGCGGCGGTTGGATTCAACGGCGTGCTCTACGTGCAGGACATTACGCCCACGGCCTCCGGCGACACGGAGCCCAAGGCGATCCGGCTCAAAAAAGGCGGCTCGCTTCCCACCAATGGCCTGACCGTCGCCAGCCAGAACCCCGTCTATATCCACGGCGACTACAACACCGGCACGACCTACACCACTTCAGGCACGCCCAACTCGACCAGCGTCCCGGCGAACTCCACCGGCAACCCGAACAACACCGACAGTCCGACCGTCAACGGCTACACCCGCAAGCCCTCGGCCGTCATCGCCGACGCAGTCATGTTCCTCTCGAACGCCTGGAACGACAGCAACGCCTCAAGCTCCTCCTCGTCGTTGAGCAACCGCGTCGCCAGCAACACGACCATCAACACCGCGATCATGTCCGGCTTCGTCCCCTCAGGCTGGGATCCCGATGGCTCCGGCGGCGTCGCCGCCTACGGCTACTCGGGCGGTGCAAATAATTTCCCGCGCTTCCTCGAGGCCTGGAGCGGCAAGGCATGCACGTATTATGGTTCGATGGTCGAACTCTTCCAAAGCAAGGTCTTCACCGGCAAGTGGAACACCGGCGACATCTACAGCGCCCCGAATCGTCGCTGGAACTACGACACCGTCTTCAGCACCACACCGCCTCCCGGCAGCGTCGATGCCGTCGTCATCGTCCGCGGCACCTGGGCCCGCCTCTAAACCGCCATGCGCCACCACTTCATCGCCATCCTCCTCGTCGCCGCAGGCCCGGTTTTCGCCGACATCGACCTGACGCCGCAGACCATCGCGACGCAGTTTGGCGGTTTTACCGCCGGCCGAGTCCAGTTCGCCGACGGCGACAAGAAGGTTTCCGTGAGCCTGGATTCCGACGCGCACGCCTCGCCGGACGAGAGCGGCACGGTCTTCCGTTTCGGCGGAATCCCGGACGCCAAGGTCCGCATGCGTCGCTCGCCGCTCAATGCAACAGTTCCTTTCGACGCCGATGGGCTCGTGCAATACCAGAAAGCCGCGGTGCAGATGCTGCCGCAGAGCGCACAGTCCGTGGCCCAGGAGGAAGCCGCCGCGGAATCCGAGAGCATCAACGGCGGCCAGTCCTACCGCTTCGTCTTCACCTACTCGGTCGCCGGCGTGCCGCTTCGCGAAAGCATCGTCTTCCTCAACATCGACGCGCGCCAGCAGATCGTCGTTCAGACCATCGGCATCGTGAAATCCTTCGACGCCGCCACGCAGCGCGCCGTGCGGTTGATCCGCGACTGGCACTTCACCACGCCCTCCGAGGAAAAGGGCGAGAACTAAGCGCCGGCCAGCTTCACCCAGCGGCGCGATTCATCGCTCCGCAGGATCGCCTCGCACACGCGGATCTCCTCGTGCCCATCCGCCGCCGAGGCAAAGAGCGACGGTGTCTTCCGCCCGCTGGCGACGTGCTGATAAACCGCGCGGTAGTGCATCTTGTGCGCGTCGGCGAAACCCTCGGGATGACCGCCTGGGTAGTCGCTAAACCCGGCGATGTCCTCGGTGAATCCGGCCGTCCCGCGCTGGAGCACCTGGTTCGGTTCATCGCGCCGGCCGACCTGCAATTCATTCGGCTGCTGCAAGTCCCAGCGCACGCTTCCCTCCGTCCCGTAGATGCCGAGGTAAAGCGAGCACTTCCACCCCGCCGCGACCTGGCTCACCGCGAGATTCGCGTGCGCACCACCGCGATAGCGCAGCAGCACGCTGGCGAAATCCTCCGTATCGACCGCATACGGCACCATCATCTTCGGGTCGATCTTCGCGAAGGTTTGCACCTCCCCTTTCGGCCGCAGCCGCTGCTCGTGCGCGCGCCCGAGCGTCGCGAAGACCGACTCCACGCGGTCGCCGAGGATGAAGCCGAGCGCATCCATCCAGTGCGTGCCGATGTCGCCAACCGCGCGCAGCTTTCCGCCTTCGCCAGCGAGCACGCGCCAGTTGTAGTCGGTCGGCTTGAGCAGCCAGTCCTGGAAAAAATGTCCCTGCACATGGACGATCCGCCCGAGGTCGCCGCGCTGCACCATCGCGCGCATCTGCAGCACCGCGGGGAAGAAGCGGCACATGTAGTTCACCGCGAAAACGCGATCGCTCTTCGCCGCCGCGCGCACCACGCGCGCCGTCTCACGCGTCGTCATGCCGAGCGGCTTCTCGCAGATCACGTGCTTGCCCGCCTTGAGCGCCGCGAGCGATTGCTCCACGTGGACTTTGTTCGGCGAGGTGATGTGGACGACATCGACATTCGGCGACGCGAGCAACCCGCGGTAATCGTGGTCGCCATACACCTCCGGCACGCCCCAGTGCGCCGCGAGCGCGCCCGCACTTTTCGTCGAGCCGCAGATCGCGGTCACCTGCACGCCGAGTCGCTTCACGGCCTCGAGATGCACCGGGCCGATGAAGCCCGTTCCGATCAAGCCGCAGCGCAGATGCGCGAGCGACTGCACTTTAATAAACGTCGCGCTTGTAGCGCTTCGCCTTCTTCAGACCCTCCATGTATTCGGCGGCCTGCTCCGGCGTCTTGCCGCCGTGCTTGGCGACGACTTCGTGCAGCGCCTTGTCCACGTCCGCGGCCATGCGCGTCTTGTCGCCGCACACGAAAAAGTCCGCGCCCTCTTCGAGCCACTTCCACAACTCCGCGCCATGCTCGGCGATCTTGTGCTGCACATACACCTTCTCCGCCTGGTCCTGCGACCACGCGCACGTCATCGTCAGCTTGCCCGTCGCGATCATCTTTTCGAACTCGTCGCGATAGAAAAAATCCCCCGAGCTTTTCTGCTCGCCGAAGAACAGCCAGTTCTTCCCAGGCGCGCCCGTCACGATCCGCTCCGCCACGAACGCGCGGAACGGCGCGATGCCCGTGCCCGGCCCGCACATGATGATCGGCGTGTTCGGATCCGGCGGCAGGAAGAAATGCTTCTGCTGGCTCTGGAGATAAATGCCCGCCGTCTGCGCTTCGGACCAGCGGTCGGCGAGGAAGGTCGAGGCCACTCCCTTGCGCGTGCGCCCGCGGATGTCGTAGCGCACCGTCGCCACGGTCAGGTGAACCTCGCCCGGATGCGCCGAGAGCGCGCTCGCGATCGAGTAAAGCCGCGGGGGCAGCCGGCGTAGGAGCTTCGCAAACTCGTCCGGCGCGAACTTCAACTGCGGAAACGTGGTGAGAATCTCGAGGTAATCGTGCGCCTCACCCTTGCCGGTCAGATACGTCTTGAGCTGATCCGCCGCTTCCGGCGCGAGCAGCGGCGCGAGATCGGTCACGCCCTTGGCCACGCACGCCTCGATGAATTTCTTGTCCGAAAAATTGATCGCGTAGTCGTGGATGAGCGCCTGCGCGATCGGCTTCGGCTGGCCGTCCTTGCCCGGCACCGGTTCATCGCCGGTGCAGCCGAGCGCCTTCACGAGGCCATCGACGAGCGCCGGGCAATTACTCGCCACGAGGCCCATCGCATCGCCGGGCAAATAAGAAAGCCCCGAACCCGCGAGTGAGATCGCGTGATGGCGCGTCTCCTTTTTTGAACCCGGCCCGTTGAGCAGCACGTTGGCGACGTGCTGCGCGGGGAACGGATTTTTCATCGAGTAGGGCGTGGCGGGATCGGCGGTTGTGGACATGGCGGCGGAAAACTACCGCGCAATACGCGCCCGACTCAAGCTCCGTGTAGCACTTCCGCAAAGTCGCTTGCCGAAACGATCTCCCCTGCCACCTTCGCCGCCTTTATGAGCAAGAAAAGCGAACCAACCCCGCCCGAAACCAAGGCCGTGCAGATCAACCTCGGCGACATGAGCCTCAAATACCTCGGCGCCATCCAGCGCGCCTTCGACCTCGCCGCGTGCACCATCGGCTCGCTGCGCTGCCAGACCGAAAAGGACTACGACGAATTTTCCCGCGCGCTTCGCTTCATGCCCTCGCAGCAGCATCATCTCGCCTTCGACGCCGTGCGCCCCGCCGCCGAGTCGTGGCTGCTGCGCCAACTCCTCGGCGAAGCGCTCAGCATGCTCGTCCCGCTCCTCGAGGACGCCCGCTCCGTCGCCGCACTCGCGACGTGGAAAGCCTCCGGCAACACCGAGCAGGCGCGCCTCCAGGAAATCCTCGGCCCGGACCGGCAGGCATTTCTCGCACTGCCTTTTGAGGACAAGCTCAAGACGCTGCGCGAAAAATTCACGATCGCCTCGCCGAACGAGCCGAGCCTCAACAGCTACCTGAAGCTCGGCCAGGCGCTCGCGCGCGGCGGCACCGTCACCGAAGCCGACACCACCGAGGGCAAGGACCTCGTCGTCCGCCTCATGGCGCTCGATCTTCAACCCGCCACGCCGAAACCCGGCGAGGCCGCGACTCCCGGTGCGATGACCGGCCGCGTGCTCGACGTGCCGAAGAGTTTCGCCATCGGGCAGAAGATCGAGTTGAAGAAGGAGGAAGTGCTCAGCGTCTTCGGCGGCGTCTCGCTCTTCATCACTGCGATCATGGGTTCGCTCCAGGCCTTCGTGGCAAAGACGCTGCCGAACGAAGGCCAGCCCGCGAAGACCTCCGGCGGCATTCTCGACTGACGCGCTACGCGAATCCGGGCACGCCCAGCTTCGCAGCCATGCGCCGCGCGCGGCGCAGCGCTTCGTCCATGCGCGCGGCTTCATCCGCTCCGCGCACGTCGGCGCACGCGGGGTGCGGCTCCGGCGCGGCGATCACGCCGAGTGCGTGCAGCACGTGCGCGGTGCTGTGTTTGTAAGCCGCGGCACTCCCGCGCGCATCGAGCCGGAAGACCGAGTCCTCGAGCGATTGGATCGCCTCGAAGAGCTTGTAAACGCGCGTGTCGAAATCGTCCGCGAGCCACATTTTCTTCGCCGCGCAGATCAGCGGCGCCGCGCTCGATGCCGCGCCGATGAGCAGCGGCAGGCCGAGCTTGATCGCCGTCGCGATGCCGAAGTCGTCGCCGCTGTGCGGCGCGAAATCGAGCCCGAGATCGCGAGTCATCGCCGCCCAGTAGAGGAAGTGCGGCTCGTCGAGGGTGGAGATTTTTCCGCCGACGAATTTCGGATGCTGCGCGAGTTGCCACAGCAGCCACGGCTCGTAAGGCGTGGCCCACGGCACGAAGGCCGGCTCGAGCGCGTGGACGATCCCCGGCCGCACGAGCGATTCCGCGATCTCGAAATACGCATCGCGCCGCCGCTCAGGGTCGAACGCGTTCAGCCAGCGCGAAGTCATCAGCATCACCTCGCAGTTCTCGTGCTGCTGCACGATGTCCATCAGCGGGCGGTAGTCGTCGCCATCGCGTCCGCGCGCCGTCACGCCGGCGATGAATTTCGCCGCCGGAAACTCTGCGCGAAACCTCCGCAGCACCTCGGCGTAGAGCGCGTCGTCGAGCTCGAAGATGTAGCCCGTGTCCGCATTGAGCACGCACACAAACTCGACGCCGTAGTGCTCCGCCGCCGTCATCATCCAGCGGATGCCCGCCACGAAGCTCGCCCAGTCCGGCTTCGCGTCGCGAAATGGAAGCAACACCGCCGAGCACAGCCGCGCGCGTGTCGTGTGATCGACCAGCGACTCCTCGGCGGTCCATGCCCACTTGGTCTCGCGCCAGGTCGTCTGCGGCGTCAGGTCGCGGGGATCGGAAATGAGGGCGTTCATGGCTTGGGTGTGATTCGCAGCACGCTGAGTTTTTGAGGCGGGAGTTCGATCTTCACAAGCACGGGCGCGCCGCGCTCAACCACCAACTCGCCGGGCAAATCGCGGCCGGACAGTTGCACCGAGTAGGCTCCCGGCCTCAGCGAGCGCAGGTCGGCGGTCAGTGGCCGCGGCTTCTCGCCGAAGTGAAACAACTCCGCCTCGAACCGCGTCGCGCCCGCGTCGGTGACGAGTGCGGCGATGTCCTCCGGCGGCGTGAGCCACCGCACCGCCATCTGCGGAAAGCGTGGCGCGTTTTTGTCGCCGGTCACCATTCGATAGAGCAGCTCGTGCTTCGGTTGCATCACGCCGCGGTATTCGTCGAACGCGTAATCCTGCGCGAGAAACTGCACGAAGCGCATGCAGCGATCCGTCGAGCGCACTTCGCTGGTGAATCCGGGAAAGTTCACGCGGAGCGCGGCGGCGCTCTCGCGCAGCGCAGCCACGAGTTCGCGCCGGCCTTCCGCATCCGTGCGCACGACGAACTCGCCGCCCTCGCGCGCGAGCAACTCATCGAACTCGCTCGTGCCCGTCAGCGCCTTGCAACGCGCGAGCGTCTTCACGAGTCCGCCGGTGTTGCTGTTCGCATTGCGCCGCGGCGCGAGTTGCCCGGCGCACCATGCGTCGCTCCCGGGCGGAGCGGCGCTTTCGTTGCCCAGGTGCTTCAAGCGGATCGCCGCCATCGAGCGCAGCGGCGCGAGATATTTTTCCTCGCCGGTCATTGCGTGCGCGAGCATCAGTGCGTCGGTCATCTCGGTGATCACGCTCGGCCAGATGTAGTAGCTATGCATGTAGCCACCGGGCTTGATCGGCTCCCACCATTTGCCCGCCGCCCCGGCGACCGCGCCATCCGGCCAGCGGATCGACGCGGGCAGAATCCCCGCCGGCTTGCCGCCCCCGGCGCGCGCAGTCGCATCGACCCACATGTCGAGCCACGCGCAAATCTGCGCGCCGAGCTTCACATCGCCGGTGCGCTGCCATGCGAGCAGCGAGGGATGCAGCGCGCCGACGTTCGCGATCACGTCGAACGCCCGCTCAGGCTGCGGAGCGGTGGCGGTGGCGCTGAAGTAGAAGCTCTTGAACTGAAGCTGCCCGCGCTCATTCCGGCCCGTCCACACGTCGCTCATGAAGTCGCCCATTCGCAGCGCCCACTTTTCCCAGCGCGGTTCGTGCGGCTCGAGCACCATCAGCGGAATGAGATTGTCGGTCGTGTCCTCGGCGGCGTGCTCGACATCGGTGATGTCGGTATTGAAGCCGCCCTTGAGATGCGGCCGCGCGACGGCGGCCTTGGAAAACTTGAGTTGCGCCTTCGTGATCACGGGATCATCGAAGCCGAGCAGCACGGCCGACCACCAGCGCCACATCTCGCAGTCGTCCCCCCACCCGCCGCCGAACTGCCCATCGGGCCTCTGCCGGTGCTCGATCCACCACAGGATGATCTCGCGCAGCCGCTCGATCTGCTCGCGCTGGAGCACCGCCCACGCCGGCGCACCCGGCGCCGCCGGGAACTCGCGCGGCCACGGGATCGCTTCGCCGAGATACATCCGCGCGACGCGGTTGCGCGGGAAGGCGTCGGCAGCGCGCCGGAAAGACTTCACAGCCTCGTCCTTGAACCATCGCGAATCGACCGGGTGCGTGCGCACGTTGCTGTTCTCGATCAGCGTCCACGCAAGCATCCGCCCGCGGTAAAGCTCGGCGATGGGACGCAGCGGTGAGCCGGCGGCCACGCCGAAATCGTAGTCGCCGATCGCGCGCACGCCCTTGCCCTTCACCTGCGCATTGTAAGCCTTGAGCCCGCCTTCGTTCCAGCGGCGCACGAAGTCCGCCATCGCCGTCGCCTCGCCGCGCGCGGCGAAATCAAGGGCGGCGAGTTTTTCCAGCGCAACCTGCCGCTCACGATCATCGTCCGTGTTCCCCGCCTGCTCGACGAGCGACGCGGCGGCCGGCGGCCAAACGGCGTGCGCCGGCGCCAGCAGCAGCGCGAACGCGATCACCAAATGGCGAATCGCGATCACGAGCCGACGTTCTTCTTCAGCGCCTTGAGTTGCTCGAACTCGGGCCGCTGCGTGTAATACTTGTCGAGCGGATAGCAGCCGCTGATCAGCCCATTGCGCGGTGCGGTCGTGCATTCGCTGAACGTGCGGCAGATGAGCTTCTTCTCGAGCGGGCGGCCCGCCGCGGCGTCGGCGAGCATCGACGGATACGAGAGCACGAGCCGGCCGATGCCGATGCCGTCGGCCCAGCTTTCGCGCAGCACTGCCTGCGCGACGTGCGGCAGGTATTCCTGCAAATACGTGTAGCCGGAGCCGATGATGAACAGGTCGCGCGGCGCACGCGCGCGGACTTCGCGCACGGCCTGCACCTGCGCGGCGACATCGATGAGCGGATCGTAGGCGGGTTGGTAGCCGTCGCTCGGCGGGAAGGACGCGGGGCGTTGGAGATTCGGCGTGTAGTAGGGCGAGCCGGCGGTCGTGTTGAGCACGTTGATGCCGAGTTGCGCGCACAGCGCGACGAACTCGTGCGTCTCGCGCAGGTCGATTTTTGTCGGATCGTTTTCATCCACGCCGAAGCCGAAGCGGTAGGGAAGGCAGGCGGAGAATTCCTCCGGGATGCCGGGGCCGAGCTTGCCGGGTTGCGAGAGCGCGGGGTCCGGGCGGTGCGGGACTTTGTCGAAGAGGCTCAGCCGCACGCCGAGGCCGATCGGGTTTTCATCCGCGCGGATGCCGGCGACGATCTCGCGGAGCACGCGCGTGCGATTCTCGAAGCTGCCGCCGTATTTTCCGGGCCGCGTGTGCGCGCCGAGGAATTCGTGCAGCAGGTAGCCGTGGCAATGTTTGAGGTCCACGAAGTCTGCGCCCACTTCCCACGCGAGCCGCGCCGCGCGCACGTAGTCGCCGATCAGCGTCTCGATCTCGTCGTCGGTGAAGACCTGCGCATCGCTCGTGACCTTGAACTTCGGATCGAGAATCGGATGCCGGAACGCGACGCGCGGCTCGTAGGTGCTCTTTTCGTTCGGCCGGCAGAAGCGGCCCGAATGCGTGAGCTGGAAGCCGATCACGAGATCGTCGGTCGCGCCCCAGCGTTCGGCGTGCGCCCGTTTCAAAATGCCGGTGATCTCCGCGAGGTCCGCTTTGTTTTGCTCGACGATGATGAGCTGGTTCGGGTTCGCGCGTCCGTCGTGGCGCACGGCCATCGCTTCGCCACCGCAGATCATCTTCGCGCCGCTCTCGCCGAAGCGCTGCCAGCGCCGCCGCATCTCATCGCTCGCGCCGCCGCTGGTCGTGCCGTCCCAGCCTTCCATCGGATGGATCACGATGCGATTGCCGGGGCGTTTGCCGTTGATCGTCACGTCCGCCGGACGCGCGAGCGGCGAGTCGGTCGTCGTGATCGCATCGTCGCACGGCAGGTCGATGCCGAGCGTCGCGCAGTGCGCGCGGAAGTCGGCGGCGGTCTTGAACGAGGCGATGCGGACGGGTTTGAAAGGCTCGGACATTCGGTGAGTGCGGGCGGTGTATAACGCCGGCGGCGGCGCGGTAAAACAGAGCTTTGCGATAATCGCCGAGCCATCCCGGTCGGTAGATGTGCCCACCCGCGTCGCGGACAAGTCCCGATACGATTGATCGTGACACGATTTTCGTGGTGCTGACGATTCGCGCACGCGCCCATCCCAAACGCGACAGCTCGAAACCTCGCAATGCAGATCCCAAAAGCGAAGCGGATATACCTCGGCCTGCTGGCAGCCGCGTGCTGCCTCGTTGGGGTTGTCGCCGTGTCGGTGCAGTCGGCCTGGTCTTTTAGAAATGCGAGCCTCATGGCGCTGCACGCAAACGAAGTCGCGCGGCGCATCGACGCGCTGCACTCACAGCTCAAGGATGTCGAGACGGGGCAGCGCGGCTTTGTCATCAGCGGCAAGGCGAGCTTCCTCGAGCCTTACGAATCCGGGATGGCGGCGATCCCGCGCGAGCTTGAAGCGTTGCGGATGCTGAGCATCAGCGATCCCTCGCTCGAGGGGCGGCTCGATGAGATCGCGCCGCTCGTCGCTGAGAAGATTGCGGAGATTCAGCTCGTGCTCGACGTGCGGAAATCCCAGGGCGCGCAGGCCGCGGCGGAGATCATCGCGACCGGGCGCGGACTGAGAATCATGGAAAGCCTGCGCGCGAAGCTCGGCGAACTGGAGGCCGCGCAGAACGCGCAGATTCGCGTGCATCTCGAGCACGCGCGGCGCGACGGTCGATTCAGCGGGGGCGCGCTGGCAGTCGGGCTGGTGTTCGGGGCGGCGATGATCGGAGTCGTGCATCGGCTGGTGCGTTCCGGCGAAGCCGCCGCCGCGGAGATTCACGATCTCTACGATCGCGCGCCGTGCGGCTATCACTCGCTGGACGTGGAGGGGGTCTTCACCGCGATCAACGACACGGAGCTGAGCTGGCTCGGCTACACGCGCGAGGAATTGATCGGGCGGGTGAAGCACGCGGACTTGATGACGCCGGAAAGCCGCGCCCTCCACCACGAGCGATTCGCCTTGTTCAAGGAGAACGGATCGGTCGCGGCGATCCAGTTCGAAGTCGTGCGCCGCGACGGCAGCGTCATGCCCATCCTGCTGAACTCCACGGCCATCTACGGGCCCGACGGCCGCTACGCGTCGTGCCGCTCGACCGTCTATGACAACACGGAGCAAGTGCGCAGCTCGCGGGCGCTCGCGGCAGCCATCGACCGGCTTCGCGCCGTCAACGAAGACCTCGAGGCCTTCTCCTACACCGTCTCGCACGACCTGCGCGCACCGCTGCGCCACGTCGGCGGATTCAGCCTGATGCTCGCGAAACACCTCGGCGACCAGGCCGACGAAAAGACGCAGCACTACCTCAAGACCATCGAAGGCGCGGCGCGAAACATGGAATCGCTGATCGAGGCGCTGCTCGCGTTTTCGGGCCTGGGCCGCACGCATCTCACGATGAGCGGCGTGCAACTCGACCGGCTCGTCGCCGGGGTGAAGGCGGGCCTCAACGGCGAGGTCAGCGGCCGGCGGATCGAGTGGCACATCGCGCCGCTGCCGGAGATCGAAGGCGACGCGACACTGCTGCGGCAGGTCTTCACAAACCTGATCGGCAACGCGGTCAAATACACGCGCAGCCGCGAGTGCGCGCACATCGAGATCGGCCTCGCGGAGAGCGGGGCGCATGAGCTGGTCGTGTTCGTGCGCGACGATGGCGCCGGCTTCGATCCGAGCCACGCTAAGAAGCTCTTCGGCGTCTTCCAGCGCCTGCACACCGCCGCGGAGTTTGAGGGCATCGGCGTCGGCCTCGCGAATGTCCGCCGCATCGTCGAGCGCCACGGCGGTCGCGTGTGGGCGGAAGGCGCCGTCGGCGCGGGTGCCACATTTTTCGTTAGTTTGCCGGTCCGCAAGGCCACCGGCGCATGACACAGCGAACTACCCTCGATATGCATCTCATCCACCTCGAAGACTCGGCACCCGATGCGGAATTGATCGCCGAGATCATCCGCGATGAATGGCCGGAGTGCCGGATCACGCACGTCGGCTCGCAGGAGCAGTTCGAGAGCGCCGTGCAGCAGCCGGACATCGACCTCATCCTCTCCGACTACACCATCCCCGGCTACGACGCGCTCGCCGCGCTGGCGACCGCGCGCAAGCACGCGCCGCAGACGCCCTTCATCTTCTTCTCCGGCACCATCGGCGAGGAGCGCGCCATCGAGGCGCTCAAGGCCGGCGCGACCGACTACGTGCTCAAGGACCGTCCCGCGCGCATCGTGCCCGCGATCCGCAAGGCGCTCTTCGCCATCGAGCAGGCCGCCGCGCAGCGCAAGCTCGAGGTCCAGCTCCTGCGCTCCCAGCGGCTCGAGAGCATCGGCATGCTCGCGGGCGGCATCGCGCACGACCTGAACAATATGCTTTCGCCGATCGTGATGTCGCTCGACCTGCTGCGCGACCGGCTCAGCGATCCGGGCGACCTCGAGCTGCTCGACATGCTTTCCGGCAGCGCCGAACACGGAGCGGAGCTGGTGCGGCAGATCCTCACCTTTGCCCAGGGCGGCGAAGGCCAGCGCAGCCCGATGCAGGCGCTGCGTTTCATCGATGGCGTGGTCAAGCTGCTCCAGCAGACGCTGCCGCGCACGATCGAGGTGCGCTTCAACTACGCCGGCGAACCGTGGCTGATCGATGCCGACGCCACGCAGCTCAAGCAAGTCGTGCTCAACCTCGGCATCAATGCCCGCGACGCGATGCCGCTCGGCGGCTCGCTCGAAATCCGCGTCGCCAATGTCGAAGTCGTCGGCGTGCCCGGCAGCACCGATCGCCGGCCCGGCCGGCACGTGCGGATCAGCGTCGTCGATACCGGCAGCGGCATGCCCCCCGAGATGCTCGAGCGCATCTTCGATCCCTTCTTCACGACCAAGGCCTCGGGCAAAGGCACCGGCCTCGGCCTCTCGACCGTCGCGGGCATCGTCCGCAGCCACGACGGCTTCCTCGATGTCGAGAGCGCCGTCGGCGAAGGCACCACCTTTCACATCTACCTGCCCGCCTGCGCGGACACCGCGCGACGCGCGGAATCCACGAGCCGCCGCGCGCTGCCCACCGGCCTCGGCGAGCGGCTGCTGCTCATCGACGACGACGAAGCCGTGCGCACCGTGCTCGCGCTGGTGCTGCGCAGCCGCGGTTACCAGGTCCGCACCGCATCGAGCGGGGACGAAGGCCTCGCCATCATCCGCCAGCTCCGGATGGAGCTCGACCTGGTCATCACCGACCTGATGATGTCCGGCCATAACGGCAGCGAAATCATCACGCGCATGAAGGCGATTTCGCCGCGGCTCAAAATCATCGCCCTCTCCGGCCTGCGCCGGGGCGACGAATCGCTCGACATCGCCGCGCTCGAGTCGGTCGAATTCCTCGACAAGCCCGTGAGCGCCGAGGAGCTGCTCACCACGCTGCGCCGCGTGCTCGACGCGAAGTAGGTGGAGGTGGTCGCGACAAACAAAAGGGCTCGCGGCCGTGGTGAGACGACCGCGAGCCTGTTGATGTCGCGCGGGAAGAGTCCCGCTGCGGGGTCCGTTGGTTACGGGACGCTGATGGCGACGTAGCCGGTGGCGGTGCCGGCGCGGAAGTGGCCGGCGCCCGCATTCTGCGACTGGAGCACGGCGCCCTTGAAGGTGCGCTTGGCGCCGCTGACGGCGTCGATGAAGCTGCCGCTGAAGATGCCGTTGGAGGCGGCGAACGTCATGGTCAGCTTATCGGTGCCCGGGGCGACCACCGTGACGGTGTTCGAGGCGCTGACGGTGATCAGCTTGGTGATCGGGCTGGCGAGGCCGAGTTCGACGTCGGCTTTGCCGCGGCTCACATTGAGTGCGAGGACGCGCTCGCCGCTGACGGGGGCGCGGTAACGGCCACCGACCAGTGCCAGCTCGGTGGCGAATCCACCGGGATAGGTGAGGTCGCCGGAGCGGGCCGACTTGGTCCAGGCGAGGGTGCCGCCGAGGGTGCCGAGGCTCAGGTCGCCGTCGAAGATGGCGTTGCCGGCGAGCCGGGCGGTGCCAGGTGCGGCGAGGATCGGCAGGGTGTCGCCTTTGACGATGGGTGAGGCGTAGGTGAACGCGGTGCCGTCGCCGAGGGTGCCGGCGAAGGTGGCCACGCCGCTCTTGCTCACGTTCAGGGTCGCGTATCCGTCGCCTTGCGGGATGCCGGCGCTATTGTCGCCGGAGGGGAAGATCACCGTGTAGCGGCCTGCCTGCGGGGCGGGATTCGAGGCGCTGTAGGTGGCCTGGCCCGCGCCGATGGCGAAGGTGGTGGTGCCATCGCTGACGAGGCCGGTGAGCGCGGGGCTCGATCCGCTGTTGTCCACGGCGAGGGAGACGCTCAGGGGCGATTTACCTGCCCGTGCGATGGTGGCATTGAAGGAGCCATCGTTGGCGAAGGTGCCCGAGACGGTCTCGGTGCTGCCGTCGAGGGTGAGCTTGCCCGAGAAGCTGCCGCCGGAGGTGACGGTGGCCTTGAAGAGGCCGCCCGCGCTGCCGCCGCTCTGCGGGACGACGAGGCCGGAGTAGCTGCCGCCGGTGCCCGAGAAGGGATTGGCGATGAAGTTGGCCTGCACGCTGGTGCCGGGAAGCACGGCGAACTGGATGAGCGGCGCGCTGGAGGTGACGCTGCCGGTCCAGCCATTGAAGCGCCAGCCGCTGCGCGGGATGGCTTTGACGCTGACCATTTCACCGGGCACGCGGAGGGTGCTGCCGTTGAAGCCAGGGGTGACGATGCCATTGCCGACGACGTTGACGATGAGCGGGGTGAGGCAGCGGACGCTGCGGGTGCTCACCGAGGAGGCGACGCCGTTGTCATCGATGGCTCGCACCGTGATGGTGTTGGTGCCGGGCTGAAGCTGGACATTGGCGATGCTCCACTGGTTGCCGCTGATGCTGGCGGTTTCGGATTCCGCGCCGTTGACGGCGACTTCGACGGTGGTGACGCCGATGTTGTCGGAGACCGTGCCGGCGAGGTTGAAGAGCGGATTGGTGACGGTGACTTTGGTATGCACCGGGTTGGAGATCTTCAGCGTGGGGCGGACCGAGTCGATGGCGCCGCCCATTTCGACTTGGGAGAGGTTCAAGGTGACCGTGTCGTCGCCTTCAACCAGCGTGCGGGTGATGACCTCAGCTTCGCCTTTGGCGTAGATGGTGCGGTCCTCGAGCACGCGGTCCGCGAATTTCACGCGGCCTGCGACGCGGGTCGGATCGTCGATGGTCCACTCGCTGCCGGCGAAGTTCGTCGCATCGATGGAGTAGCCGGCGGAGAGCATGCCGGTGGCGACCACCGTCAGCGCGCCTTTGACCCACTTGGCCTCGACGCAGCCGCTCTCGATTTCGTTGCCTTCGTCATCGAAGCTCATCAAGGGGATGCGGATGCTGGTCGCGCCGGGCGCGTAGTTCGGATCGTCGCCGAGGACGCCGGAGTAAGAGAAGTTGCCGACGCTCACTTCGATCGGGGTGCTTTCATCGAGGGCGGCGAGATTCATGCCTGCCGTCGAGAGCTTCGCGGAGATGCGCAGCTTGCAGTGCTTCGCGTCGGGCGCGACTTCGTGGTAGATCGAGTCGCCCGAGACGATGGTCTGCACCTTTTCCATGTAGCAGTCGGTGAAGCTCAGCGCGGACGGGAAGTCCTGGCTGAAGGGCTGGTCGGCGAAGACGTTTGAGGTCGGCCAGGCGAGCCCGAGCGCGACGCCGGCGATGATGCGGGCGAGACGCGAGGAGAAGTTGGAGGTTGATTTGCCGGAGCGCAGGAGCGAGCCGGGGCGATTGTTTTTGCGGGTGATGTGGTGGATCAGTTTCATTGTCGTGTGTTGTTGTTGGTGTTGGTTTGATGCTCTCCGCCGACCATGGGCACCGGCGGAATTGCGATGCCCGTCGTAGAGCCACCCCTGAGCCCCCGTGCCACCGCGCGACCCCGTAACTTGGCCCTCCGGGACTCCGAAGAATCGGTCGGGGAAGACTCCGCAGATGCGCTCAGGGAAAGTGCGGTGACCGGGGAGGGAATCGCCGCGCAATGCGCCCGCTCACCCAAAGCGATGGGCTTCTAGCCACTATAAGGCACGTGAGGTGCTAAAAAGCTCACGAAGGCCCATCCCAGAGGAACGGAACAACCCAACAACCGAACATGACCACACCAACTACCGTATTACTCGCAGACGATTTTCAAATGACCCGCCGCGGCCTCCGCAGCGTGGTCGAAGCCATGGAAGGCTGGGAAATCTGCGGCGAAGCCAGCACAGGACGCGAAGCCGTCGAGATGGCCGGGCGACTGCGCCCGTCCATCGTCGTGATGGACATGATGATGCCCGAACTCAACGGCCTCGAAGCCACGCACATGATCAAGAAGATGGCACCCGAGACCGAGGTGCTCGTCTTCACCGGCTTCGCCGAGGAAGCGCTGATCCACCAGATGTTCGAGGCTGGCGCGCGCAGTTTCCTCATGAAGACCGAGAGCAAGGAGAACATCGAGGCGGCGCTGCACTCGCTGGCCGCGCACAAGCCCTACTTCACGAGTGAAGTGGGCGAGGTGCTTTTCGCAAAATTTCTCCACGGTGAGAAAAACGTCTCAACCGACACGCAAGCCGTCCGGCTCACGCCTCGCGAACGCGAGATCGTGCAATTGCTCGCCGAGGGGAAGAGCAACAAGGCAGTCGCGGACATCCTCGGCGTAAGCGTCAAGACCGCGGAGACCCATCGCGCATCCATCATGAAGAAGCTCCGGCTGGAGAGCTTCGCCGCGCTCGTGCGGTATGCGATCCGCAACAACTTCGTCACCGCCTGATCGGCCCTGCCACAGCATTGCAGAGCGATGCCACCGGCGCGCACCGCGGGACGGATCGCGCCCGGTTCTCAGTAGTCGCCACCGCTCGAATGCCGGAACAACCTGACGACCACAGGCGCGGCCACTGCTGGATTACGACCGCATGAATCCATACAACCGCACATCGCTCCTCGCAGACATCGAAAGTCTGCGCGAGAGCCTCGCCGCGCTAAAGGAAGCCGGCGATTCGCTCGTCGGCGGCGACACCCGACAGCGCTCCGCCAGCCCGTGCGGCGATGAGCTCGGGGCGGATCACCCGCTGGAAACACGCGCCAGCGAAACCACCTCACACGATGCAACGGTTTAGAGTCACGGCCCTCGCCGACGTGGAAATCGTTGCCGAACTTCCTGGCTGCGGATCCCGCGTCACGATCGCGCTGCGCTCCGGTGAGTCGCGCGAAAACCTTCGCCGCATCTGCCGGTTCGTCGCAGGTCCGGACCTGCCCCATCCCGCCGCGCGCGGTGAGACGCTGCGCATCGCGGACTTGATCGAGATCGAGCAGACCGCGCCATAAAGCGGCGGGGACACGTCTTCCGAGCTTGGCGGCGGCGCTGCCAGGGATAGAAGCAACGGCATGAATTCCGATCCCACACGCGATCCATCGCGCGATGAGCAGGTCCACAAGTTGTTTGGCGAGGTCATGACTCGCAGTGCGCCCGAAGCAGCGGCGTTGCTCGCGGACATTCCGATTCAATCCGTCGAGGAAGTCGTCGCACTGCTCAATCCCGCCTTGCGGCAGGACCTGCTGGCCGCGCTGCCCCGCGAGCGCCGCGAATTGCTCCTCGCCACGGCCTCGACCGAGGATCGCCGCCAGTGGACGCACAACGAGACCTTCGCCGATCACACCGTCGGGCGGCTGATGGAACCGGCTCTGGCGGTCTTCGAGCCTCAGACGACCATCGCGCAAGCCGTCCAGCGCCTGCACCTGCTGACAGCACGCGCATTCATCACCTACGTCTTTGTCGCCGAAGAATCCGAGAGGCTTTGCGGCGTCGTCGCGATGCGCGAGATGCTGCTCGGCCGGCCGGACCAACCGCTGAGCGAGATCATGATCCGCGAGCCCTTCGTGCTGCGGGCCGAGCAGGATCTCGTCGAGGCGATGAAGGCCACGCTCATGCGCCATTTCCCGGTCTATCCCGTCGTCGATGCCGAGCACCGCCTCATCGGTGTGGTGCGCGGGCAGATGCTCTTCGAGGCGCAGGCGTTCGAGTTGAGTTCGCAAGCGGGCTCGATGGTCGGTGTCGAGAAAGAGGAGCGGCTCTACACACACTGGTCGCGCAGCCTGCGGTTCCGCCATCCGTGGTTGCAGCTCAATCTCATCACCGCGTTCTGCGCGGCCGCCGTGGTAGGATACTTCGAGGACACGGTCGCGCGGTTCGTCGCGCTCGCCGTCTTTCAGCCCGTGCTCGCCGGCCAGAGCGGCAACACCGGCTGCCAGGCGCTCGCCGTGATGCTGCGCGGCATCACTCTCGGCGAACTGCGCGGATCTGTGACGCCGCTCGTGCTCAAGGAAGCATGGCTGGGCCTGTGCAATGGCACGCTCGTGGGCCTTACCTCGGGCCTCGGCATGGTCGGCTACACGATGTGGAAGCCCAGCGGCGATGCGAGCCCGTGGATGCTCGGCGCGATCACGCTCGTGGCCATGATGGGAAGCTGCGTCATCAGCGGCGTGGCCGGCGCGCTCGTCCCGCTCGCCATGAAGCGCCTCGGCGCCGATCCCGCCACCGCGTCGGGCATTTTCGTGACGACTGCGACCGACGTCGCGAGCATGGGCACCTTCCTCGGCCTCGCGACGATCATGCTCCGGTAACGCTCGCGGCTACGGCCCGGCCAGCGCTTTGATCAGCCGCAGCAGGCCCTCGCACGCCCGCAGGCGCGCTTCCTCGTCGGTCTCGGCGGAAAACGGACGCTCGATCCCCTCGGCGGTGCGTCCACCGTCCTGCCAGCGCGCATCGAACGCGCAGGCGCTCGGGTTCCAATTCGTGCGCAGGTCGAGCGCAAATCGTTCGCGAGCCCACTTGCAAAACTCCGCGGCAATCTCGCCGCCCGTCGAACCCGCGACGCCAAGGGTCGCGCGCATCCACTCGGCGAGCTCGGGGCACGCTTCGTCGATTTCGGAGCTGGAGGATAGAAGTTCGGGCATGACTTGGGAGGGGCGACGGAGACAAATCCTCCATCGTCGCGTCGTCATTCAGCGAGTGCCGCGCCAATGCGCAAGGGAACTTCCACCCATACACTCCCGGCACCTTTCCCGATCGCCGGACCTACGTTCCCGGCGCGCTCACCGCCAGCACGGTCGCCTTTTGCAGCACCTTCGAGTTGCGGCCGCTCGCGTCGTATTTCTTGCGCCGCTCGGGCGGCAGCTCTTCGGGCGTGACCTCCGCGTAGCCGCCCTTTTGCTGGAAGTAATTAAACGCCTGCGTGCTCAGCGCGAAGATGTGCCGCATCCCCTTCTCCGCCGCGAGCTGCTCGGTGAAGGCCATCAGCTTGCGCCCATAGCCCTGCCCCTCCGCCGCCTTGGCGACGTAAAGGCACGCGAGCTCGGCTTTTTTCTGCGCGGGATAAAGGTGGATCGCTGCGCACGCGACGATGTTTCGATCGATCTCGAGCACCCAGTAATCCTCGAGCTGCGCGAGGATGTCCGTGCGCGTGCGGCTCGCGAGTTCTTCATTCGCGATGCTCTCGCGGATCAGCGTCATCACCGCGCGCACATCCTTTTTAAACATGCGCCGGATCTGCTGATACTCGTTCGAGTAAATCATCGTGCCGATGCCGTCCGGGCTGAACACCTCGGCCAGCAGCGCCTCGTTGACGTTGCCATTGAGCAGATGCACGCGCGGAATCCCCTGCCGGCATGCGCGCGCGGCGTGTTCGAGCTTCGAGAGCAATCTCGGCGCAACCAGGGCGCGCTTCTTTTTCGCGAAGTCCTCGGCCTCAGCCATCGAAAGCTGCCGCACGATCTCGCCGCCCACGACGAGCCCGTCGCCGCCGGTGAGGAAAATGACCTTCATCGCGCGCAGCGCCTCGGCCACCTCGACGGCCACCGCGTCGCTGTTCACGCGAAAGGTGCGGCCCTCCCCGTCGAAGCCGATCGGAGGGATGAGCGGGATGATCCCCTGGTTGAGAAAAAGCTCGAGCGCCTGCGTGTCGATGCGCTCGACCCGGCCGAGATGCTGGAAATCCACGCCGCCGAGAATGCCCGCCGGGTGCGAGATGATCACGTTCGCGTAAGCCGCGCGCAGGTCCACCGAGGTGAGCCCCTGCATGATCTCGTTCATCACATTGGTCGCCGCCTCGAGGCTGAGCTTGAGCGTCGCGTCGTCGATGATGCCGGTGCCGTCCGCGCTGGTGATCGCCGCCCCGCGCTCCGCCGCGAGTTGCTCGATCTGGTGGCCCGCGCCGTGGATCAGCACGACCTTGATGTTCAGCGAACGCAGCACCGCGAGATCGAGCAGGATGTTCGCGAAGTTCGGCGACGCGGCGATCTCGCCGTCCACCGCGACCACGAAGATGCGGTCCCGGAACCGGGGCACGTATTGTAAAATCCCGCGCAGATCAGCGACTTTCATTTCGGAAGACGAAGGGCGGCCAGAAAAGCGCACGAGCCCCGCGCACGCAAAGTCAAATCACGGCACGATCTCCGTGCCGATCCCCGCGTTCGTGAAAATCTCCAGCAACAGCGCGTGCGGAGTGCGCCCATCGATGAAGTGAACTTTCTTCACTCCAGCCGCCAGCGCCTGCACCGCGCTCTCCACTTTCGGGATCATGCCGCCGGTGATGATGCCCTCCGCGCGCAAGTGCCCAACCTCGGCCCGGCTCACCGTCGGGATCAGCGAATCGCGATGCGCCGGGTCGCGCATGATGCCGGGCACGTCGGAGAGGTAGATGAACTTCTCCGCCTGCAACCGCCCCGCGAGCGTGCCCGCGGCCACGTCGGCGTTGATGTTCAACACGCGCCCCTCGGCATCGCGCGCGAGCGGCGAGATCACCGGCACCGTCTCCTTTGCAACCGCGTCGCGGATCGGCGCGAGATCCACGTCGATGACTTCGCCAACGAAGCCGAGATCGACCGACTCGCCTCCCTCGGCCTGCAGCGGCAACTTCCGGCCGACGAGCACCGTCTTGCCGTGGATGCCCACCGCGCGCCCGCCAAACTCGTTGATGCTGCGCGCGATCCCGGGGTTGATCGCGCCGTCGAGCACCTCCTCGACGATGCGGATCGACTGCTCATCGGTCACGCGCAGTCCATTGACGAAGCGCGCCTTGAGCCCCGCCTCGCGCATCCGCGCCGTGATCGCCTTGCCGCCGCCGTGGATGAGCACGGGATTGATCCCGACTGCCTCGAGGAAGACGACATCGCGCAAAAACCGCTCGACGATCCCCTCGTCCTCCATCGCCGCCCCGCCGTATTTGATGACGAAAAGATGGCCTCGGAATTTCTGGATGAACGGGAGCGCCTCGATGAGGACTTCGGCGCGATCGATGGGTGTGCGGGGCATTTGAAAGACGGCTGAGCCAGGCAGGCTACTCCCCCATGTTCAGCTTTACGTAATCGACGCTCAGGTCCGTCGTGAACACGCTGTAATCTGCGGAACCCATGTGCAGGTCGATCGAGATCGAAAAGCGACGCTCGCTGACGATCTCCTGGAGCTTCGCAAAAGGCGTCTTGCTCGCGAGCCCGCCTTTCACGCCGATCACGCCGTCATAGTAAATGTCCACGAGTTCCTCCCGCATCTTCGCCCCGCTGTAGCCGACGGCGTCCATGATGCGGCCCCAGTTCGGGTCGCCGCCGAACCACGCGCACTTCACGAGGTTCGAGTTCGCCACCGCCTCCGCCGCGCGCCGCGCGTCGCTGTAAGTTGCACCACCACGCACGTGGACCTCCACGAACCGCGTTACCCCCTCGCCGTCCTCGACGATCATCCGCGCGAGGTGCTTGGTGATGTGATCGAGGCCGCGCTGGAAAATCTTGAACGCCGGCGTGCCGTAGCGCAGCGGTTTGTTGCCCGCGGCGCCGTTGGCGAGCATCAACACAGTGTCATTCGTGCTCATGTCGCCATCGATGGTGATGCGGTTGAAGCTCTGCTCGACCGACACACTCAGCGCGCGCTGAAGCAGCTTCTTGTCGATCGCCGCATCGGTCGTGATGAAGCAGAGCATCGTCGCCATGTTCGGATCGATCATCCCCGCGCCTTTCGCGATCCCGCCGATGCGCGCCGTCGTGCCGTCGAGTTCCACCTCGACCGCCATTTCCTTCGGGTGCGTGTCGCTCGTCATGATCGCGCACGCCGCGGCATGGCTGCCCGTTTCCGAGCAAGCCGCCGGCAGCGCGGCGATCGCCGGCTTGATCTTGTCGATCGGCATCTGCACGCCGATGCGCCCCGTCGAGCACACGAGCACCTGCCGCTCCTTGAGCCCGAGCGCATCCGCGGTCGCAGCCGCCATTTTTCTGGCGCTCTCGATCCCCTTGATCCCGGTGCAAGCGTTCGCATTGCCCGCGTTGGCGACGATCGCGCGCACGTCGGGCGAGCGCACATGCATCATCGAGACGCGCACCGGCGCGGCCTTCACGCGATTGGTCGTGAACGTCCCCGCCGCGGCGCACGGCTCGGTGCAATGGATGAGCGCGATGTCGGGGCGGTCAGCGTTGCTGGCCTTGATGCCACAATAGACGCTGCCGGCGAGGAAGCCGCGCGCGGCGGTCACGCCGCCAGGAATTTCGGTGTAGGACATGGTTGGTGCAAAATTGGGGGCGAAATCTGAACGCGTTCCGTGCCCGGCGACGAGCGTCTTTCGCGGAAAAGTTCGCGCCTATAAAAGTCCCGTCGTCTCCGGCCATCCGCCCATCGCGTTGAGGCATTGCACGGCCTGCCCCGCGGCGCCCTTCACGAGATTGTCCTCCGCGCTCAGCAGCACGAGCCGCCCCGTGCGCGGATCGTGCCGCCACGCGACATCGACGAAATTGGTGAACACCACATTCTTCGTGTCCGGCAGCGCGTCGCCCTCGATCAACCGCACGAATGGCTCCGCTCCATAAGTCTCGCGGTAGGCGTTCGCGATATGCCCTGCGTCGATCCCCTCGCCCGGCGCGCAATGGATCGTCGTGTGAATGCCGCGGTTCACAGGGATGAGATGCGGCGTGAAGCTGATCGTCACCTTCTCCTTCACCGCGAGCGAAAGCTCCTGCTCGATCTCCGCGAGGTGCCGGTGTTTCGGCACGCCGTAGGCACGCACGCTCTCGTTGCACTCGACAAAAAGATAATCGGTCTTCGCATTGCGCCCCGCGCCGCTCACGCCGCTGAGGCTGTTCACCACGATCGTGTGCGGCTTCACCAGCCCGCGCTGAAGCAGCGGCACAAGCGGGATGAGCACGCTTGTCGGGTAGCAGCCCGGACACGCGACGAGCTGCGCGTCGCGAATCTTCGCGCGATAAATCTCCGGCAGCCCATACACGCTCATCGCCGCCAGCTCCGGCGCGTGCTGCTTCTCGCCGTAGAACTCCTCGTAGATCTCCGCGTCCTTGATGCGGAAGTCCGCGCTCAAGTCGAGCACGCGCAACCCCGCCGCCACGAGCGGCTTCGCATACTCCGTCGCCACGCCGTGCGGCAGCGCGAGGAAGACGAAACGCGCGCCGCTCGCCTGGATCGCATCGACCGTCGATTCCACGAACTTCAGCGCCGCGTAACGCGTCCCGGCGAAGCGCGGATACACCTTCGCGAGCGGCTGCCCGGCGACCTGCCGCGAGGTGAGCGCGACGAGTTCGACCTGCGGGTGCCGCGTGAGCAGCCGCACGAGTTCCTCCCCCGAGTAACCGCTGGCGCCGATGACGGCGACTTTTTCGATGTTCATCCCGCGATGATGCGAAGCGCGCCGCCGAGTGAAAATCAAATCCTCGGAAAATTCTGCTTTGCCCTCCGCCCGACCCGGCTAGGTTCCGCGCCCTCTTACGTCGGGCCGTAGTTCAGCTTGGTAGAACGCTTGAATGGGGTTCAAGAGGTCGCGAGTTCGAATCTCGCCGGCCCGACCAGTTTTGTTCCGAGGGGAACCCCTAGCGGTTTTCCTTCGGCGGCGCGGCCTCGCCGGGCGCCGGCGGATTGGCCGGCACGGGATCGAGCGGCGCGAGACTCCCGCCACCGGGCACCGCGGTGATCGACGCGTCGTCGAAGTATATCGCTCCGTCGGTCGTGCCGGCCTCCCGGTCCGTCTCCCATCGAAACGTGACCTTCATGAACGCCGCGTCCTGCGGCGGACGCACAGAAGTGAAATACTCCGTCCATTTCGTGGAGACAAAAAGCAGGCGATCGAGGCTGCCGGGGATTCGCTCGTTGCGATGGTCGGTCTGCTCGCACTGCTCTTCCGGGTCGCTCATGAAGTATTCGACATCGATTTTCAGCAGCGGCCGGCGCTGGTCGAGCGTGAGCGGGCGCTTCGAATCGGTGCGACCCCAGAGCGCGATGAAATAGCGGTGACCGGCTTTCACCGGCAGCAGGTCGGTGATCAGGAATGAGCGGCGTTGCGCGCCGAGGTTTTGAAAATCGACGAAGATCGACTGCTTGCCGGTGCGCGCGAACTGATTGGTCATCCCGACGACGAGCTCGCCACCGGGTTTGTCCTGCGGGCGCACGAAGGACTGAAACTGCGTCCACGAGGTCGCGCCATCGGCGACGCGCGCAGGATTGCCGCCATCGCGCTCGACGGTGCGCGCCTGCACGGCCGGCTCCTCAAAACTCGCGTTCTTGATCAGGTTTTCCTCTTCCGCGAACGCGGCGAGCGAGCAGGCGAGGAGCAGGGCGATCGTTCTCATCGCACGCAGCTAAGCCGAAATTGAGGCGCTGACAAATCGTCCGGTTCAGCCGAGCGAGTTCGCGGCATCGACGACCGCCTTCGCGGTGATGCCGAGCTTCTCCATGACGGTGCCGCCGGGCGCGCTGATGCCGAAGCGATCGATGGCGACGATCTTGCCGTCGAGGCCGGTGTATTTGTGCCACGGCGAACTGACGCCCGCCTCGATCGCGACGCGCTTGCGGCACGACGGCGGAAGCACTTCGTCGCGGTAAGCTTGCGGCTGCGCGTCGAAGCGCTCCATGCACGGCAGGCTGACGACGCGGACGCCTTCGCCGAGCGTCTTCGCGGCGGCGACGGCGTGTTGAAGCTCGCTGCCGCAACCCATGAGGATCATCTTGAGCGGGCCGGTTTCCTTGATGGCGATGTAGCCGCCCTTGATCACGCCTTCGCGGCGCGTCTTCACGGGGATGTCGTTGAGCATCGGCACGGCCTGGCGCGTGAGCGCGAGGAGCGTCGGGCCCGTGAGCTTTTGCAGCGCGGCGATGAAGGCGCCCGCGGTTTCCTCAGGATCGGCGGGACGGATCACGTCGAAGTTCGGGATGACGCGCAGCCCGGCGACCGTCTCGACCGGCTGATGCGTCGGGCCGTCTTCACCGACGCCGACCGAGTCGTGCGTGTAGATATAAATCACCGGCAGCCGCGAGAGCGCGGCGAGGCGCATCGACGGGCGCGAGTAATCGGCGAACACGAGGAAGGTCGCGACGCTCGGGCGGAAGATGCCGTCGTAGGCGAGCCCGTTTGCGATGCCGGCCATCGCGTGCTCGCGGATACCGAAGCGGATGTTGCGACCGCCGCGATTCTCCGGGTTAAAATCCTTGTCGCAGTTGATGTAATTGAGCGTCGAGCCGTAGAGGTCCGCGCTGCCGCCGATGAGGCTCGGGATGGCCTGCGCGAGCGGCTGGAGCACGTCGCTGCCGGCCTTGCGCGTCGCGAGCTTCGCGTCGGTGGGGAAGGCGGGGATGAGGCTGGAAAGATCGGCGGGCAGATTGTTCTCGAGCGCGTCGGTCAGCTCCTTGTCGCGCTTCGGATGGGCCGCCTGCCAGACGTGGAAAAGGTCCTGCCATTCCTCGTAGCTATCGACGAGCTTCTGCCGGTGCGACTCGAAGTAGGCGCGCGTCTCCGGCGAAACGTGGAAATGCTCCGCGGGCAGCCCGAGCGCCTTGCGCGCGGCATCGACAAACTTCGCGCCGCCTTCGCCGTGCGCCTTGCTCGTGCCGGCGACCTCGGGGATGCCTTTGCCGATGAGCGTGCGCGCGATGATGAACTGCGGCTTGCCGATGTTCGCCTTCGCCTTCTCGTAAGCCTCGAGGAGCGCGACGAGGTCGTGCCCATCGACGGTCTGAACTTCCCACCCGATCGCCGTGAACTTCGCCGCGGCATCCTCGCTCTGCGACTTGTCCGCCATCGCGTCGAGCGTCACGTCGTTCGAATCGTAAAAAAGGATGAGGTTATCGAGCTGGTAATGCGCGGCAAAACTCACCGCCTCCATCGCGACGCCTTCCTGCAGACAGCCGTCGCCCGCGAGGCAGACGACGTGGTTGTCGAGGATCTTGTAGTATTCGGTGTTGAATCGCGCCGCGGCCATCTTCTGCGAAACGGCCAGGCCGACCGCGTTGCTCACGCCCTGCCCGAGCGGCCCGGTCGTCGCCTCGACGCCCTCGGTTTCAAACTGCTCCGGATGCCCCGGCGTGTGCGAACCGAGCGCGCGGAACTTCTTCACCTCGTCGAGCGTGACGAGCGCGTAACCGGCGAGATGCAGCCAGCTATAAAGAAACATCGAGCCGTGCCCGGCGCTGAGCACGAAGCGGTCGCGGTTGATCCACCCGGGATCCTGCGGGTTGTAGCGCAGCGCGTGGCCGAAGAGCACCGCGCCGACTTCCGCGCAGCCGAGCGGCAGGCCGAGGTGTCCGGACGAGCAGGTGTGGACGGCGTCCATGGCGAGGCCGCGGGATTCATTGGCGGCGCGGGAGAGTGCGGTGGTATCGAGGGTCATAGGTTGTGTCGGTTGAAATGGGTGCCGAGCGTGTGGGGCTGCCCTCCCGAAGTCAAGGCGCGCGGAGAGCTGATATTCCCTGACGAAAGTTTTGCCTCCGAACCGCGCGAACCTACACTCCTCCGCTGTGCTCAACCCATTTGAACGACTCGGGAAAGCGAAGGCGGAGATCCGAAAATCCGCGCATGCACCGAAGCCCGCCACTCGCGCGCGCGCGAAAGCCGCGGGCGCGAAGAAGGTCGGGCTCAAGCCCGCGAATGGCTGGCACAAGCGCAACTTCCTGACCGAAGTGCTCATCCCGTCGCTCTTCACCAAGCGCGCCGGCAACCACAACGCGCCGAAATTTCCCAAGCTCAAGGACAGCGACGTCGGCGTGACGTGGATCGGCCACGCGTCCTTCCTGCTCCAGCTCGCCGGGCTCAATCTGCTCATCGATCCGAACTGGGCGAAGTGGCTGAAGGTCATCAAGCGCGTGCGGCATCCGGGGCTGAAACTTAACGACCTGCCAGCGATCGACCTCGTGCTCGTCACCCATGCGCACTTCGATCACCTCGACCGCAAGACGCTGCGCAAGGTCGCCTCCGAGCAGCCCATCGTCGTGCCCTTCGAGGTCGGCAATCTCGTGCATGACCTCGGCTTTCACAGCGTTCACGAGCTGCACTACTGGGAGCGCTACGAGCATGGCCCGCTGCGCATCACGCTCACGCCCTGCCATCATTGGGGCGCGCGCATGTTGCACGATTCGCATCGCGGCTTCGGCGGATTCATCATCGAAGTCGCCGGACGCACCATCTTCCACTGCGGCGACACGGCGTATTTCGACGGCTTCCGCGAGATCGGCCAGCGCCACAAGATCGACGTCGCGCTGCTGCCCATCGGCGCCTACGACCCGCCGAGCGGGCGCGAAGTCCACATGAATCCCGAGGAAGCCGTGCAGGCCTTTCACGATCTCGGCGCGCAGTGGATGGTGCCGATGCACTACGGTTCGTTTCGCCTGAGCTACGAGCCGCTGCACGAACCCGTCGATCGTCTCCGCGCCTGCGCGCGAAAGCACGGCATCGAGGAACGCGTCGCCATCATCGGCGAAGGCGAGCCGCGGGTGTTTTGACGTTGCGGAAAGGCGACGAGGCGACGATTCTGCGCGCATGAAAGTCGCCAAGAAATCGCCCCGGAGTCGCCTGCCGGGTCGGAACACGCTGACGCTTCCGGCGGACACTTACCGGGCGATCGACGAGCTGCGCGGCGAACTGCCCCGCAGTTCCTACATCCAGTCGCTGATCGAGCGCGAGCAGCGCCGCCGCGATCGTGCGGAGTTCCTCGAACGCGTGAACGCCGAATACACCCCGGAGGTTTGCGCCGAGACGCTTCGGGTGAACGCGCAGTATCCCATTCACGGCGACGCGTGAACCTTCCGGTTTTCAGCTCGAAGACTTCCGGGCAGGAGCCGAACCTCGTCGGCGTTCAGGACGAAGGAATCGAATCCCCGCCAACCGTTCTCGTCTGCCCGATGCGCCGCGACCTGCACAAGACCTCGCTGCGACCGCACGTCACGTTCGCCGATCGACGATTCGTCGTCGGCTGCGACCTGGTCCGGCCCATTCACCGGCGTGTTCTGCGTTTGCTCGGCTACCTCAGCGACGCGGATTCACGCGCAGTCATCGCAACCCAGCTCGGGATTTTCGCGCGCGAGGACTGAGCGGAAGCGCACTTGTCCGCGTCCGCAGTCGCTGGCAAACGAAGCCGATGTTCTCCCCTACCCGATTCGCCATCGCCGTCGCCCTCGTCGTGATTGCATCCGTCGCCCGCGCCGCCGACGCGCCGCTCGACTGGAAAGCCGGCGTCGCGAGCACCGTGATCACGCCCACCGAGTTCATCTGGATGGCTGGCTACGCCGGGCGGACCACGCCCGCCGTGGCCAGGACGCAGGATCTTTTCGCGAAGGCGCTGGTGCTCCAGGACGCGGACGGGAAGAAGCAGTTGCTCGTCACGCTCGACCTCATCGGCGTGCCGCGCACGTTGCGCGACAATCTCGAGAAGCGCCTCGGTGCGAAACACGGGCTGCCGCGCGAAGGGCTGCTTATCAATGCCTCGCACACGCACTGCGGGCCTGAGTTTCGCGTGGCGCAGAAGGCCTCGCACCTCGCGGATGTCACGCAAAAGGAGCAGGCGGAAGCTTACGGCGTTTTCCTCGAGGAGAAGCTCGTCGCGCTCGCCGCGGATGCCTTCGCGCAGCTCGCCCCGGCGCGGCTCGAGTATCACCACGCGCGCTGCGGTTTCGCGATGAACCGGCGCCTGCCCGTCGAGGGCGGCTACAAGAATGCGCCGTATTCCGAGGGGCCGGTCGATCATGATGTGCCCGTGCTCGCGGTGTTTGGCGCGGATGCGAAGCTGCGCGCCGCGGTCTTCGGCTATGCCTGCCACAGCACCACGATGGGATTCAACGAATGGTGCGGCGACTACCCGGGCTACGCGCAGGAATATTTCCAGGCGGACCATCCCGGCGCCACGGCGCTCTTCGTGGCCGGTTGCGGTGGCGACCAGAATCCCTACCCGCGTCGTCATCTCCCGCTTGCGCAGATCCACGGGCGCTCGCTCGCCACGGCGGTGCGAGCAGCGCTCGAAGCGCCCGCCGTGCAGCTTCCCGCGCGGCTCGACGCAGCGATGGAAGACGTGCAGCTCGACTTCGCCGTGCCGACGCGCGTGGAGTTCGAGTCGCGACTCAAGGGCCCGGACAAATACTTCGCCTCGCACGCGCAGCGGATGCTCACACGGCTCGATGCCGGCGAGGCGCTGCCCACGCACTACGCGTATCCGGTGCAGGTCGTCCGCTTCGGCGGCAAGCTCACGCTCATCGCGCTCGGCGGCGAAGTGGTGGTCGATTACTCGCTGCGCTTCAAACGTGAACTCGCCGGGCAGCACGTGTGGGTCGCGGGTTACAGCAATGACGTGATGGCCTACATCCCCAGCCTCCGCGTGCTGAAGGAAGGCGGCTACGAAGCCGGCGACGCCAATCGCTACGGCAATCTCCCCGGCCCGTGGACCGCGAGCGTCGAGGAACGCATCGCTGGCAAAGTCCACGAACTGCTCGCGCGCACCCAGTCGAAGTAGTAGCTCGGGACGATGCGCGCACTTCTCATCGTCCTCGACAGCGTCGGCTGCGGCCACGCGCCGGACGCCGCCACTTACGGCGACGACGGCGCCGACACGCTCGGGCACATCTTCGCAGCGCAGCCGGACCTGGCGCTGCCGCACCTTTTCTCGCTCGGCTTGTGGAAGGCGATCACCGGCGATGTCTTCGACCCGCGCTCGCAAGGCACGCGCGCATCGTGGGGCCGGATGCGCGAGCGCTCCGCCGGCAAGGACACGACCAGCGGCCACTGGGAACTCGCCGGCGCGCTGCTCGACCAGCCGTTCGGCACGTTCACGAAGTTTCCCGACGAACTCGTGCGCGCGATCGAGGGCGAGGCGGGCGTCGAGTTCATCGGCAACTACGCGCAGAGCGGCACGACGATCCTCGACGAACTCGGCGCCGAACACGTCCGCACCAAGAAGCCGATCCTCTACACTTCCGCCGACTCCGTCCTGCAAATCGCGGCGCACGAGAGCGTGATCGCGCCCAAGCGGCTCTACGAAATCTGCCGCATCGCGCGCCGGCACTGCGACCCGCATCGCATCGGCCGCGTCATCGCGCGTCCCTTCATCGGCGAACCCGGCGCGTGGCAGCGCACGAGCGGGCGGCACGACTTCTCGATGGTCCCACCGCCGACGATCCTGAATGCGATCAGCGACACCGGCCTGCCGGTGCATGGCGTCGGGAAGATCAGCGACATCTTCGCCGGCAGCGGCATCACCGCATCAACCCCGACCGCGAGCAACGCCGAGGGCATGCGCGCGATCGAGGAGATCTGGTCGGAGTTCGACGAAGGCCTCGTCTTCGCGAACCTTGTCGATTTCGACATGCTCTTCGGCCACCGTCGCGATGTCGCCGGCTACGCGCAGGCGCTCGCGGAGTTCGACGCGTGGCTCGGCACCTTCCTCCCGCAACTCGACGAAGACGACCTCGTCATCCTCACCGCCGACCACGGCAACGACCCGACGTGGCGCGGCACCGATCACACGCGCGAGGAAGTGCCGCTGCTCGTCGTGCATCGAGGCTTTCACGTCCCGCTCGGCACGCGCCGCACCTTCGCCGATGTCGCCGCGTCGCTCGCCGACGCCTTCCAGCTCCGCGATGGCCGGCCCACCGGCACGTCCTTCCTCCCCGAACTGAACCGCCATGCACGTTCCTACTTTCATCGAGCGGAAGCGTGACGGCCACGCGCTGACCGCGGAGGAAATCGCGGAGTTCATCCGCGGCTACGCGAGCGGCGAGATCCCCGACTATCAGGCCGCCGCGTGGGCGATGGCTGTCTTCTTCCGCGGCATGGACCCGGCGGAAACCAGCGCGCTCACCCGCGCGATGATGCACAGCGGTCGCGTGCTCGCGCATCCGCCCGGCTCGCCGCCGAAGGTCGATAAACACAGCACCGGCGGCATCGGCGACAAAGTCTCGCTCATCCTCGCGCCGCTGCTCGCGTGCGACGGTCTGTGGGTGCCGATGATCTCCGGCCGCGGCCTTGGCATCACCGGCGGCACGCTCGACAAGCTCGAGAGCATCCCCGGCTTTCGCGTCGGCTTGAGCGAAGCCGAATCCGCCGCGCAACTCGCGAAGCTCGGCGTCGTGATGATCGGCCAGACCGCCGATCTCTGCCCCGCCGACAAAAAGCTCTACGCCCTGCGCGACGTGACCGCGACGGTCCCGAGCATCCCGCTCATCGTCGCGAGCATCATGAGCAAAAAGCTCGCGGAGACGCTCGATCGGCTCGTGCTCGACGTGAAGTTCGGTAGCGGCGCGTTCATGCAAACGCGCGCCGACGCCGAGGCGCTCGCCGCCGCGCTCACCGCCGTGGGAAACGAGATGGGCGTCCAGACTTCGCACATCCTCACGCCGATGGACGAACCGCTCGGCCGCACCGTGGGCAACGCGCTCGAAGTCGCGGAGAGCGTGGACACGCTGCAAGGCCGCGGCCCCGCCGATCTCATCGCGCTCACGCTCGATCTCGCCGAGCGCGTCGCCAACTCCCCGCGCGCCACGCTCACCCGCTGGCTTGAAGACGGCACTGCGTGGCGGAAGTTCGTCGCGATGGTCGAGACCCAGGACGGCGATACGACGAAGCTCGAACGCATCGCCGAGGTGCATCCCGCTCCGATCATCCGCGACGTTCCTGCCCCGCACGCCGGGAAGATCACGAAACTTGACGCCGGCGCGATCGGTCGCGCGGGCGTGCTGCTCGGCGCAGGCCGCGCGAAGGCGAGCGACGCCGTGGACTACGCGGTCGGCTTCAGCGCGATCCGTAAAATCGGCGACGCCGTGAAGTCAGGCGAGCCGCTCCTGCGCATCCACGCGCGCGACGAGGCAACGCTCGCCGCCGCGCTCGCGCAGCTCGAAGGCGCACTCGCCGTGCAGTAACCCCGCTGCTCAAAGGTCCGCCGGGATCGAGCGCCGGATTTCCTCAAACCGCACCAGCGTCCCATGCGTGCGGCACCATCGCTCGACGTAGGCGAAGTCGAGCGCGTCGCCTTGCACGCCGAGCATGTCGCGAATGTCGGCGATGTCCTTGTCCCGCGCCCATCGGAGCTTTTGCACGATCAGATCTTCCGCCGTCGGCACGAAGGCTTCTGTCGCGAACCGGTCGAGATTCGGCGTGCTGACTTCCTGCACCCCGTAGCAGCCGGGCGATGCGCTCATGTCCTCGGCGACGAGGCAGAGGATGTTCGGTTTCGCCGCCGCGTGCGCGGCGATGGCGAGGATGCTTTTCATGGAACTCTGCCGACGAGGCGAAGATTGGCGCCGGTGCGTTGCGTGAGCGCGTCGCCGAGGTCGGCCCGGGCGGATTCGGCGAGGGCTTCGAGTTCGGCGACGATGTCGGGGTGTTCGGCGGCGACGTTCTTTGTCTCGCCGGGGTCGGCGGTGAGTTCGAAGAGCGACTTCTCGATCCGCTCGACGCGGTAGCCGTGCCGGCTGGCGATGCCGCGGATGCCGGATTCGGTGATGCTCTTGGGCTTCATGTTGGCCCAGTTCGAGGGCTTGCCGCCGCGGCCCGGCTCGGCGGCGGTGGTGAGGTAGTCGTGCGGGAAGTGCAGCTTCCATTTGCCGCGGCGCACGGCCTGGAGTTCGTCGCCGGAGTAGTAGAGGAAGGTGTCGCGCGGGGATTTCGCGGTGTCGCCGGAGATGAGCGTCCATGCGTCCATGCCGTCCATCTTCGTCGCCGGAAGCGGCGCGCCGATGAGCCGGGCAAAGGTCGGCAGGAGGTCGATGCTCGCGAGCAATTCGTCGCTCGTGCGCCCGGCGGGCACGCGGCCCGGCCAGCGCGCGATGAAGGGGACGCGCACGCCGCCCTCGAACGTCGTGAGCTTTCCCTCGCGGAACGGGAGCGCGGCGCCGGCGTGCTCGCCGTAGGAAAGGAAGGGGCCGTTGTCGCTGGTGAAAAGGATGAGCGTCTTCTCGCGCAAGCCGGCGCGGTCGATGGCGGCGGCGATCTCGCCGACGGACCGGTCGAGTTCCTCGACGACATCCGCGTAGAGGCCGTGCTTTGACTTCCCGCGAAACTTCTCCGACGCGAAGATCGGCACGTGCGGCATGATGTGCGGGACGTAGAGGAAGAACGGGCGCTCGCGATTTTTCTCGATGAACGCGACCGAGCGCTCGGTGAGGCGGCGCGTGAAGTGCGCCTGATCCGGGTCGCGCTCGACGATCTTCTCGCCGTCGTAGAGCGGGAGCGATGGGATGTCGCGGATGACGGGATGCAGCGGGCCGTTGTCGTTCGAGTAGGGAATGCCGAGCCACTCGTCGAAGCCGTTGCGCGTCGGTAGAAAGGGCGGCTGATCGCCGAGGTGCCACTTGCCAAACATCCCGGTCGCGTAGCCCTGCGCCTTGCACAGCTCGGGCAGGAGCGTCTCGTCGGGATTGATGCCGGTCTTGCTGGTGTGATTGAGCGCACCGGCGAGGCCGACGCGGTTCGCGTAGCTGCCGGTCATCAGAGCCGCGCGCGACGCGGTGCAGACAGCCTGCGCTACGAGGAAGCTCGTGAAGCGCGTGCCTTCCTTCGCAAGGCGGTCGATGTGCGGCGTGCGGATGGTCTTTGCGCCGAAGCACGCGACGTCCGCGTAGCCGAGGTCGTCGCAAAAGATGAGGACGATGTTCGGCTTCTCCGCGGCGCGGAGGGAAAGCGCGAGCGCGAGGAAGAATGCGAGTCGGATCACTTCGCGAGCAGGTTACTCGGCCTTCTTCTTTTTCTTCGCCTTGCCTTCGCCTTCGCCTTTGCCGCCGCCGGGCAGGTCGGGCGCGTCGGTCTTTGGCAGGAGCTTCGCGAGTTCGGCCTTGCGGGCGGCGTGCTCGGTGAAGCCGGCGAGGTTGGTGTATTCGAGCGGGTCGGCGGCTTCGTCGTAGAGTTCCTCGCTGCCGTCGGCGTAGCGGATGTAGCGCCAGCCTTCGGTGCGGACGGTGTGGTTCTTGCGCCCGTGCGTCGTGAGCGCGGGGTGGTCCCACTTGGCTTTCGGATCCTTGAGCAGCGGCGTCATGTCGAAGCCGTCGAGATGCGCGGGCTTCGGCAGGCCGGTGAGCGCGCAGAGCGTGGGATAGACGTTCGCGTAATCGACCGTGCGGTCGCACACGCCGCCCGCGGGTGTGACACCCGGCGCCTTCCACACGAACGCGGTGCGCGTCGGCTCCTCCCACAGCGCGAATTTCCGCCAGTGCGATTTTTCACCGAGGCTCCAGCCGTGGTCGGTCCAGAGGACGACGATGGTGTTGTCGCGCGCGGGCGATTTTTCCAGCGCGTCGACCATGCGGCCGACTTGCGAATCGCAGAAGGCGATCGTCGCGAGGTAAGCCTGCACGGCTTCCTTCCAGCGGCCCGAAGCGACGATCTTCGCATGATCGCCGCCAGCCATCTTCACACCCGCGGGTGGCACGTCCTTGAGGTCGTCCTCGCGATGCGGCGGCAGCTCGATCGAGTCGAGCGGGAACATGTCGAACCACTTCTTCGGCACGCTGAAAGGCATGTGCGGCTTCACGAGCCCGCACGCGATGAAGAACGGTTTGTCGCTCTTCTCGTTCAGCTTCTCGATGCAGTAGCTGACGGTGCGGAAGTCGGGCATCTCCTCGTCGGTGCCATCGAGCGGGCTGAAGGCGATGCCGCCGATGCCGTCGTCCTTCGCGGAGGGGTGGCGCTTTGGCGTGCCGCCTTTTCCTCCGGCGTAGTCGGTCCAGGTGCCGCCGTGCTCGGAGCTATGGTAGATTTTTCCCGCGCCATAGACGCGGTAGCCGGCGCCGGCGAAGTGCGTGTTGAGCAGCTTATCGCCGCTGATGGCGGGACCCCACGGCTGCGAGTTGAGGTAGCAGCCGGTGGTGTTCGGGCGCATGCCGCTCATGAGCGAGGCCCGCGAGGGGTTGCACGCGGGCGCGGTGCAGTAGGCGCGGGTGAAGGTGACGCCGGCCTTTGCGAGGCGGTCGATGTTTGGGGTCTTGGTCTGCTTGTTGCGCCCGAGATGGCCGACCCAGTGGTTCAGGTCGTCGATGGCGATGAAGAGGACGTTTGGCTTGTCCGCCGCGCGCACAGGCGTGATGAGGACGAGGAGGATGAGGATGAGGAAGCGGTGCATGGCAGGGGCGGGAAAGGCAGCGGAAAGCGTCGGAAACGTCCACTCGCCAAAGCGGTAGGCGCGCGGCGCAGGCCGTAAGTTGAAACGCCGGATGCGAGTTGCGTTAAACCGGCTTGTCGCCGAAATACTTACGCCTCCCGCCTCCTCCCAACCGTGCGCTACCGCCTTCTCCTCGCTTCACTCGTTGCCATCGTCTTTGGCGCTGTCGTTTTTCTGCTTTGGGAAGATCGAGCCGTTGCTCCGCAGGCACCCGCGATCCTGACCACCGCGCTGGACTCCGGGCGGATGGAAGTAGCAAAGGCGCGACCGGCCGCGCAGCCGGTCGTGCAGGGCGGCGAAGCGGTGCCCGCTTTCAGCGACTGGACCGGTCGCTTTCTCGCCACGCCGCGCGAGCACCGGCAGGCGCTCGTGACGGAAGGCGTGCGGCTCGCGAGCGAGCGGCGTCCGGTCTTCAAGCAACTCATCCAGGACGACCCGCGCGCGGCGATCGAGCAGGCGGTGCCGATGGTCGTGCGACAGGAGCTTCCGCCGATCGTGCTCGCGCAGCTCGAACGGCGCATCAACGACATCGGCGCGCTGCGTGTGATGCAGGGCGTGCCGCTGAATCCCGGTGATCCGCCGGTGCCGACGTATCGCGAGGTCGAGCTGAAGGGCGGCGGGACTTACCGCGCCTACGTGTATGGCCAGCGCGAGCAGAAGCTCACGTGGACGGCGGGCGCGTTTGTGAACGGCGTGGCGGTGGACTCGGAATTTGCGGTCAGCGACCAACCGACGCGGCGGCTCGAGGCGGGGGAAAACATGCCGCCGGGCAAGCCGGTCGTGTCCGAGTGCCCGGTGTCGGGGAAGATCGTGCTCGATCCCGCGAGCGTGCCGAGCGTGGTGCCGGAGAGTTTGCCCGCGGTCGAGACGCCGGTGGAGATCATCACGTTCTGCGACGGCTCGCACATCGCGATGCAAAACGAGACCATCCTCTACGGCGAAGGCGTCACGGGCGGTTCGTTCGCGTTTTCCGGCATCCTGCCGTCCACCCCGACTCCCGCGCTTGGTCAGGTGAAAGTGCTCGTGATCCCGACGACCTACGCGGATCAAAACGCGATCCCTTCCACCGAGGCGGCGCTCTATACGACGCTGCGCGACGTGGCGGATCATTACGCGAAGGCTTCGTATGGCCGGCTGTCGCTCGTCGGCGTCGTCACACCGCCGGTGAAGCTGCCGCACAACGAAGCGTGGTATGTGAACCGCGACACGAGCAATGGCGGCGACATCGGCGGCACGAGCATCTCGCATGTGGACGCGCGGAACGAAGCACGGAAGCTCGGCTTCGACTCCAGCGACTACGACTGCGTGGTGATGCGGCACAATGGCGGCCCCGGCAGTTACGGCGGGCTCGCGGGCGGCAGCACGGTGTGGTGCCGCAGCGATAGCGTGAGCCTGTGGGCGCACGAGATCGGGCACTGCTTCGGGCTCGGGCACTCGAATTTCTGGGACACCGCAGGCACGAGCAGCATCGGCAACGGCGCGAACAACGAATACGGCGACAGCTACGATGTGATGGGCGGCGCGGGCACGCCGCCGGGCCACTACAATGCGCAGGGAAAAAACCAGATCCGCTGGCTGCCGGGCGCCTTTTTGCAGCCCGTGACTCAGAGCGGGCTCTACCGCATCCATGCGTTTGATCAGGGCTCGCTCGATGCGTCGAAACGCTATGCGCTGACGATCCAGAAGGACGTGCAGCGCACCTACTGGGGCATGGTGCGATCGCTTTTCGACAGCAATCCCTTCGCGAAAAACGGCCTCGTCTTCGGCTGGCGCTTCCCGAGCGGCGGCGGCGGAAATTTCCAGCTCATCGACACGACCAACGGCTCACCTTACGGAAAAACCGACGCGCCCATCTCGCTCGGGGCCACGTTTGGCGACACCGAGAGCGGCATCTACGTCACCGCCGTGGCGGCAAGTGACAGTCCGCGTTATCTCGACGTGCAAGTGAACCTCGGCAGCTCCCCCGGCAATCAGCCGCCGACGATGTCGCTCGCCGCCAGCGCGGAGGTGATCCCGCTGAATGGCACGGTGACCTTCACCGCCACGGCCAACGATCCCGACAGCGATCCGCTGGCTTTCAACTGGCAGCATTTCGGCGGCGGCACGCAGATCGTGTCGCCGAACTCGAACGTGATCACGCGGCAGTTCACTGCGGCGGGCACGTTCATCGTCACCTGCACGGCCAGCGACATGAAGGGCGGCACGGTGACGCGCAACAAGCTCATCACCGTGGGCTCGGCGGCGACCTTCACCATCAGCGGCCGCGTGACGCTGCTCGGGCAGGGGCTGCAAGATGTCGTCGTCACCGCGAACAACGCGAACGGCGTGATCTCGGACGCGGATGGCTACTTCACGATCCCGAACCTGAGCGCGAACACCTACACGCTCACGCCGCTGCTCTACGGCTACACGTTCAGCGAGCTGTTTAATAACAGCATCGTCGTCGGGCCGAGCTTCAGCGGCGCGGAGTTCGAGGCCTCTGCGCAAAGCGTGGTGACGATCTCCGCGCCGGCTCCGAGCGCGAACGAACTCGCGCCGGTCACGCCGGGCGCGTTCCGAGTCACGCGCACGGGCGACACCTCTCAGGATCTCGTCGTGAATGTGAACACCGCTCTCGGCGGCGCGACGAAGACGACCGACTACACCTTCACGCCGGACTATGTGACCGGTTCGCAAGGCTTCAGCACCTTCACGATCCCGGCGGACTCCGACATGCTCGACATCATCGTGACGCCGGTCGTCGATGCGTCGAGCGAAGGACCGGAGACGGTCATTTTGCAACTCGGGCCGGGCAACGGCTACCTCGTCGGCTCCGCGTCCAGCGCCATGGTCGTGATCGAGGACGACGACACCTTGCTGCCGAAAGTGAGCCTCGCCGCAACGACGGCCACGACGACGGAAAACAGTGCGTCGCCCGCGGTCTTCACGGTCTCGCGCACGGGAAGCACCGCGGCGGGGCTGACGGTGAATTACGCCGTGACCGGCACGGCGACGAGCGGGAGCGATTTCACCGCGCTGAGCGGCAGCGTGACGATCCCGTCCGGCTTGGCTTCCGCGACGGTCGAAGTCGCACCGCTGGATGACTCGCTCTCCGAATCGATCGAGACGGCGATCCTCACGCTCAGCACGAACGCGGCTTACATCATCGACACGCTGGCCACGACGGGCACCGCGAGCATTTACGACGACGATCTGCAAACGGTGAGCGTCACCGCGACGGACACGACGGCCACGGAGGTGGACCTGAGCATCCCCGGCGCCGCCGCCGACACGGGGACGTTCCTCGTTTCGCGCACCGGCGACACGAGCCAGCCGCTCACGATCTACTATGCATTCTCCGGAACGAACGCCAGCGGTGTGATGGCGCTGCACGGCGTGGACTTCGAGTGGATGCCCGGCTTGATCCAGATCCCCGCGGGCCAGGATTCGGCGGCGGTCACGATCGTGCCGCGTTTCGACGGCGTGGGCGAGGGCGTCGAGCAGTGCGTGCTCACGCTCGGCGCGAGCGCGACCAATTACATCCTCGGCACGGGCAACAGCGCGACGGTGAACATCACCGACGCCGCCGGCGACACGCCTTACATCGACGTGGTGAACACCGTGAACGCCGTTGAGGGCAGCACGAGCGCGAACTTCCGTCTCACCGTGCGCGGCGGCTCGAGCGGCACGGCGATTCCCATCGAGTTGTCGGTCGGCGGCACGGCCGATCAGGCCACAGACTACAAACTCACGGCCTGGGGCGCGCAGACCTCCGGCATCACCACCAGCTTGCGCGGCCTGTGGATCGCCGATGCCACGAACCTATGGGCGGTGGGCGATGCCGGCCGCATCCTGAAAGGAAACGGCGCGACGTGGGCGACGCAGACTTCCGGCACCACCAACAACCTGCGCGGCATCTGGGGCAGCAGCGCCACGAGCCTGTGGGCCGTGGGTGACTCCGGGCGCATCGTTAAAGGCGACGGCTCCGCATGGGTGATTCAAACCTCCGGCACGACGAACACCCTGCGCGGCATTTGGGGCAGCAGTGCGACGAGCCTGTGGACCGTGGGCAACACCGGCACGATCCGCCGCTCGACGGATGGCACAAGTTGGTCAGCTCAAACCTCCGGCACGACGACCAACCTCTACGCCGTCTGGGGGAGTGACGCGAACAACGTGTGGGCCGTGGGCGATGCCGGCACCATTTTGAAATGGAACGGCACCGCGTGGGCCGCGCAGACCTCCGGCACCACGGGCAACCTGCGCGGCGTCTGGGGCAGCTCCGCCACGAATCTGTGGGCCGTGGGCGTCGGCGGCGTCATCTTGAAAGGCAACGGCACCACATGGACGGCGCAGACCTCCGGCGTGACGCAGGATCTCAACGGCATCTGGGGCAGCGATGCCAGCAGCGTGTGGATCAGCGGATCAAGCGGTATGCTGCTGCGCACGCTGGACGGCTCCTCATGGTCTTCATCCCGCGTGACGACAAACAACCCGTCCTTCCAAGCCGTGTCCGGTGCGAACGCGGATAACGTGTGGGTCAGCGGCGACAGCGGCAGCGTTTACGAGGCACGGTCGGTGGACACTTCCGGCTCGCCTGCCAGCGCGACGATCCCGCAGAACGCACCGACATTCGATCTGATCTGCTGGCCGGTGAACGACACGGAGCCAGAGGATTTCGAGACCATCTCCGTCACGCTCTCGCCGACTGTCGATTATCAAACCTACGCGCCCACAACGAGCGCCACGGCCTGGCTGCGCGATGATGACAACGTGAACACGCTCGTCGTGGACACGCAGGTCGGCACCAGCGGCGCGATCAGCTTCACCGAGGGCGCGACGACCACGCCGGTGAAGTTTTACGTTTCCCGCCTCGGCAGCACGACCTCGGCGGTCACGGTGAATTGCAGCTACAGCGGCACCGCGACGGGCGGCGGCGTGGATTACACCGCGCCGGCCAGCGTCACGATCCCGGCGGGCGCGACGGGCGTGGATGTGCCCATCACCGTCGCGAACGACACGACCTTCGAGGGCACCGAGACGATCCTGTTCGACTTCGCGCCCGGCGCCTATGCGCGCGGCGTCGGCGCGGTGATGTATATCACCGACAACGACACCGTCACCGCGACCGTCGGCTTCCAGGCACCCAGCTCCACCGGCAGCGAGAGCGTGACGACCGTGAACATCCCCGTGGTGCTCTCCTCCGCGCAGGCGTCGCCGGTGACGGTGGAATATCAGACGGGCGCCTTCAGCACGGGATCGAGTGCGTCCAACACAAGCAGCGCCGTGCCGCACTGGGTCCGGCTCGTGAAGACGGGAACTACTGTGGCCTTTTTCCAGTCGCACGACGGGCAGATTTGGACGGAGCGAGGCAGCGCGGTGGCGGTTTCCGGCCTCGGCGACACGAGCTACCTCGCAGGCATCGTTTTCGCGCCTGGATCGACGACGCAATACACGACCACCATCGATAACTTCAGCGTCAGCAACCTCTCAGGCGGCAGCACCGGCGCGGAGGTGGCGGCGAGTATTGGCACGGTCACGGGCGGCAGTTCGTCCTCGTCCGGCGTTTACACTTTCACGAACTCCGGCAACGGCCTCACCAACAGCACGGCGGACAATTTCCGCTTCGTGTATCTTCCGGTCAACGGCTCCGCGAACTGCACCGTCACCGCCCGGATCACCAGCGTGGGCAACAGCGGCTCCACGAGTTCACGCGCGGGAGTGATGCTGCGCGCCTCGACGGCGGGCAACGCTGTTCACGCCTCCTCACTGGGCACCGGCGTCGCCGCTGGAAACTTCTACACGCTCCACCGCACCGGTGCCGGCGCTACAGCCACGCTGAGCAGCGCCTTCACCGGGCATGTGCCGCCGATGTGGGCGCGCACCGTCCGCGCGGGCAGTGTCTTCACCCAGAGCTTCTCCCGCGATGGCGTGAGCTGGACGGATTTCGGCACGGCACCGGGCATCGCCTTCGCACCGAAGGTGTTCGCCGGCCTCGCGGTCTCCGCCGCCAGCGACGGAGCGCTCGCCACGGCCACCTTTGACAATGTGACGCTCAACGGGAGCCCGCTGACCACGCTCGGCGGCCGCACCATCGGCTTTGTTAACGCGCAGGGCGACGAAAGCCACAACGCCGGTGTGTGGACGGTGACCGGCAGCGGCGCGGGCATCGCCACCGGCAGCGACGAGGCGCATTTTCCCAGCACGGAGGTCACGGGCGACTTCACCCTGATCGCGCGCGTGACCTCGCTCACCGGCGGTGCGAACGGCGCGCAGGCGGGCGTGATGGTGCGCGACGATCGCACGCACTATGCGCGCGGCGTTCACACGGGGTGGGTGAAAAGCGGCGCGATGGAGCAGCGCTATCGTTTGCAGAGCAACACCACGGCCTTCGGCTCCGGCGTGGATTTCGTGCTGCCGCCCGGCGTGCTCACGTTCGACCCGGGCCAGACGACGAAGAACCTCACGTTCACCGTCGTGAACGACACGATGGACGAGCCGGACAACCTCATCACGATCCAGCTCATCAATCCCCTCGGCGCGGGACTCGGCACGTTCAGCTACCACGGCTACACGATCCTCGACAACGACACCCCGCCCGCGCAGCCCTACGTGGGCTTCGCGACTGGCGCGAGCAGCGTGGTGGAAAATGCGGGCACGGTGCAGATCGCGGTCGCACTGAGCGCGCCGGCCACCGCGCCGTGCAGCGTGGATTTCATCACCGCCGACGGCAGCGCGACGCAGCCCGGCGATTACACGACCACGACCGGAACGCTGAACTTCGCGGCGGGCGAGAGCGTGAAGATCATCGCCGTGCCCATCACGGACAACGCCGCGGTCGAATCAGCGGAGAACTTCACCGTCACGCTGCAAGCTCCGGCCAACTTGAACCTCGGAAGCGCGAGCGCGCACACGATCACGATCACCGACGACGACTTCCCGACCGTGAACATCGTCGCGACCGACGCGAGCGCGGCGGAGAGCGGCGACACGGGGACGTTCACGATAACGCGCGCGGGTTCGCTCGCGGGCAATCTCGTGGTGAACTTCACGCGCAGCGGCACGGCTGCGAGCGGGACGGACTACACGGCCATCGCATCGCCTGGCAACGCCACCATCCTCGACGGTCAGGCGAACGCGACCGTGACGGTGACGCCGCTCCAGGACGCGACGAACGAAGGGAATGAGACCGTGATCCTGACCCTCACCGCCAACGCTGCCTACACGCTCGGCACGCCAGCGAACGCGACCGTGACCATCGCCGATGACGACCGCAGCACCGTCACGATCGTGGCGAACGATCCCGATGCGTCCGAAACGGCGGGCAATCCCGGGCAGTTCACCGTCACGCGCACCGCGCCGACGACGGGGTCGCTGACGGTTAATCTCACGATCTCCGGCACGGCGACGAACACGACCGACTACGCGAACGTGGCGGCAACGGTCGCGTTTGTCGGGGGCGAGTCGTCGAAGGTCGTCAACATCGCACCCGTGGACGATGCGGCGACCGAGGGGCCGGAGGACGTGACGATTTCCCTCAACACCGGCAGCTACGACATCGGCGCACAGTCGTTCGACAACGTGGCGATCACGGACAACGACAACCCGCCCACCGTCTTCATCAACAGCCCGACGACGCAGGGGCCGCTCATCGCCGCCGCGAATGGCGTCATCGTCAGCGCGAGCGTGAGCGATGACGGCTTCCCCGCTCCACTCACGACGACTTGGAGCTGCGTGAGCGGCCCAGGCACCGCGAGCATCGAATCGCCCAGCGCCGCGACGACCGCCGTCACCTTCTCCGCGCCGGGCACCTACGTGCTGCGCATCACCGCGAGCGACACGCAGTTCACCGCGAGCGATCAAATCACCATCGTGGCCGGCAGCGGGCTCGTGGCGTCGAACTGGATCACGCAGGATCTCGGGCCGTCTTCCGCGCGCCGCGGGCAGGGGCTCGAATACGGCGGGCTGTTCAGCGTCACGGGCACCGGCGCCGGCTACGCCTCCACGAGCACCGACCAGGCGCACATCATGGTCCGCGCTGCGACAGGCGATGGCAGCGTCGTCGCGCGGCTGACGAGCTTGAACGTCGCCACCGCGCTCGCGGGCGTGACGATCCGCGATTCCCTCGCACGCGGCTCGACTCGCGCCGTGCTCGGCTACGTGCCGGGCACCGGCTTGCAGTTCCGCACCCGCGCCACCTCCGGCAACGACACGAGCGTGGGCGCGACCGCGCCGGCGCTGCCGTGCTGGCTCAAGCTCGAGCGCAACGCGACCACGAACGAAGTCAGCGCCAGCTACGCGCCGGATGTCAGCGGCGCTCCCGGCGCGTGGACTGCGGTGGGCAGTCCGGTCGTCATCCCGTTGCTCAACACGAACGCGCACTACGGCCTCACGACGACGAACAACAGCACCGCCGGCAGCGCCACCGCGATCTTCGACAACGTGACGCTCACGCCCGCGCCGGGAGGTCCCGCTTTGGTGAATGAGGACAGCGGCACCGCGCCGAACCTGGCGGGCAGCGGCAGCTTCGACGGCACCACTTACACGCTCGCCGGACCGACGACCGGCTACTTCTACGGCTGGCAGTATTACGGCGACATGGTCTTCACCGCGCGGCTGAACACCTACAGCTCCGGCGCGGGCAGCAGCAGCGGCGGCATCCGCGTCGCGGAGAGCATCGAGAGCGGCGCGCAGCTCCATCTCGGACGAATGCCGACCGGCGCTTACAGCGGCTACTACTGGACGAGCATCGCCGCCGGCGGCGGTGGCGGCGTGCCCAGCGGTATCGCGGCTGGCAACTGGATGCGCATCGTGCGCCGTGGCAACAGCATCACCGGCTACCGCGCCACGCACAACGTCGCGACGAACGGCCCGAATGCGTGGACGCAGATCGGCCAGGCGCAGACGGTCATCATGACGACGCCCGTCTGGGTCGGCTTCTACGTGAACAACGCGAGCGGCGCGACCGGCACGCTGAACACCTGCACTTTCACCCGCCTGACCATCGAGCCGCTGAACATCGGGCCGGACATCGACCTGAGCGCGCTGCCTTTCACCACCGTCGGCGACGCGACACTCGACGCGACGGTGATCGACGATGGGAATCCCGCGCCGACTTCGCTCGCGACGACGTGGAGCAAGGCGGCCGGACCCGGCAACGTGATGTTCGGCAACACGAGCGCGGTGGACACGAGCGCGAGCTTCCCGCAGTTCGGCGACTACACGCTGCGCCTGCGCGCGGATGATACGGGCATCGTCACCTTCCGCGATGCGCTCATGACGCACTACGAGAGCGCGTTCCAGCAGTGGCAGGCGCAGAACTTCGGCGGCGACCCGAACGACCCGAACGCCGCGCCCGGCGCCGATCCCGAGCACGATGGATTCACGAATTTCCTCGAGTGGGCCGTCGGCCTGTCTCCAGGCGTGATGGATGCCGCGCCGTGGACGCTCGACGAGGCGACGATCGGGCCCGACAAGTTTCTCCGCCTCGCGATCCCGAAAAACCCGGACGCGAGCGGCGTGACTTTTCAAGTCGAGGCGACCAGCGGCATGACCGTTCCGATGAACTGGAGCAGCGACGGACTCATCATCGAGGAGAACACGAGCACACTGCTGCGGGTGCGCGACTCGATGCCGATGAGCAGCGGCGGCTCGCGGTTCATGCGCGCGAAAGTGAGCCAGTAGGCATCGCGAAACGGCGGACGAAGCGTCAACTTCCGGGCCGGAGCAACGTGGGGCGGAACAAGGAATGTCGGTTGAATTATGGCAATTATAGACGAAGCGCCGGCTTCACCTCCGGTTCCCTCTCCCTTCTGACTTCCGCTTCCCGAACATGCGTTCTCGCATCCTGATCGCCGTCCTTTCCGTTGCCCTCGTCGCTGGCGTCGTGCTGGCGCTGCGCACTGCCCGCCGCGCGTCGCAGATACCGGCGCCTGCGCAAGGTGCCGCGAGTGCCGCTGCGGAGACGCGGCCCGGCGTGATCGCGCGTGCTCCATCGGCAGTTGTCGCGAATCCAGCGCCGACCGCGGATGTTCTGCCCGGCTTCTCCGCGTGGACGCAGCGCTTCCTCGCAGCCGCACCCGCTGAGCGAGCCTCGCTGGTCGCGGAAGGCGTGCGGCAGGCGCAGGCGCGACGGCCAGTTTTCAAGCAACTCATCCAGGACGATCCGCGCCGCGCGATCGAGACGGCGGTGCCGATGGTCGTGCGGCGGCAGCTTCCGCCCGAAGTCGTCGCCCAACTCGAGAAGCGCGTGCAGGCGACGGCGGATGTCGAGGTGCAGGCGGTGTCGCCCGGCAGCGATCCCGCGGAGCCGGTGGTGCGGCGCTTCACGCGAGTGGGAGACGAGGAGTGGCGCACGTTTGTCTATGGCCGGCGGACCGGGCAGAACTCGCTCTCGCAAGTGCCCGTGCATGGCGTTGCGATCGATCGCGTGATGGCGCTCGCGGAGAGCCCGGTGCGCGTGCTGGAAGTGGGCGAGCTCCCGCCCGCGGACGCAGAGCGCGTGACGCAGTGCCCGGTGTCCGGGCTGACGACGGCGGTGAGCGAGCCGGCGGAGCCGGTCAGCGCGGAAGCTGACGTCGTGCAGGTCGGCGAGCGCGTGATCTATATGTGCGAAGGTGGACACATCCGCGTCTTCGAGGAAGAGATGGTCGCGGCCGAAGGCGGCACGGGCGGAGCGGCGGGCATCACGGCGCCGGCGGCAAGTTCCTTCGCGAACGGACCGCGCACGCTGCTTTACATGCGGCTCGCATTTCCCGACGACCAGCAGGAGCCGCAGACGGAAGCCGCGGCGTGGACTGCGATCTCGCAGCTCAACAGCTACTTCCAGGAGATCAGTTTCGGGAAGATCTATTACCTCGCTTCGGTGCCGCCGCTCATCATCCTGCCGCGCTCGGAGGCGTGGTATGCCGCGGATTACACGGCGAACGGCAGCAATACTCCGATCATGACCGATGCGAAGGACGCCGCGCGGCGCATGGGCTACAACCCGGACAACTTCTCGCACTACACGGTCATCTACACCGGCGGTCCGGGCAGCTTCGGCGGGCTGGGCAGCGTGGGCGGATCGAATGTGTGGCTCAAGAGCACGAGCCTCGGTGTCTTCGCCCACGAGATCGGCCACAACGTCGGCGTCTGGCATGGCAACTCGTGGGATTCGGGAAAGGCCTCAGGGGTTGCCTGGAACGCTAGCATGGCCAGGGACGTGATCGGCGGCGGCGCGAACGGCGAATACGGCAACAGCTACGACGTGATGGGCAGCAGCGGCGCGGTAAGCGGCAACAAGGGCCACTTCATGACGCCCCACAAAAACCTGCTCGGCTGGCTCCCGAACGAAGTCGTCACCACCGTCTCCGCCAACGGCACCTATCGCATCTTCCCGATGGACCAGACGGTGCTCGATCCCGCGCGGCGCTACGCGCTGAAGATCGCGAAGGACGCGGATCGTGATTACTGGGTCGAGTTCCGGCAGAAATACAACGCCGATCACCGCTGGTTCAAAGACGGCGTCGCGCTCGGCTGGAGCGCGTGGGGGCAGAATCTCGACACAACCACGGCGGGCAGCAATCGCGGCGGCCAGTTCCTCGACACGACGCCCGGCTCCGCCGATGGAAAGAACGACGGCCCCGTGGTCATCGGCCGCACTTTCTCGGATCGCGAGAGCGGCGTTCACATCACGCCCATCGCGAAGGGCGGCACGACGCCGGAGAGCATCGACGTGGTCGTGAACACCGGCGATTTTCCCGGCAACAACGCGCCCGTCATCAACTCGCTCATGGCCGACACGACGACGCCGGCGGTCAATGGCACCGTCAGCTTCACCGTCGATGCGACCGATGCTGACAGCGACACGCTCGCGTATTTCTGGGACTTCGGCGACGCGACGTATGGGACGAACGCGGCGAACACGAGCAAGCAATTCACCACCGCGCGCCACCATGCCGTGCGCTGCATCGTGAGCGACCGGAAGGGCGGCGAGACGAGCAGGCTGCTGCTCGTCACGGTCGGCACGCCGGCCACCTTCACCGCCAGCGGGCGCGTGCTCGATGGAATCGGCAACCCGATGCCCGAGGTGCGCATCCAGAACGGATCGAGCGGCACGAGCTTTCGCGGCGCGTGGACGGACTCGAACGGCGACTACGTCGTGACCAATCTCGCCGCCGGCGCGGTCACGCTCACGCCGGTGCTCGGCGCCTACACGTTCACGCCCGCGAGCTACGCGGTCACCGGCAGCACCAGCCCCACGGGGCGCGACTTTACCGCGATCGAGCCGGTGCGCGTGACGGTGGAGGCGACCGACGCCGACGCAGCCGAAACCGGAGGAAACCCGGGCACCTTCCGCCTCACGCGCACCGGCAGCACGACCGCGGCGCTCGTCGTTTACACCGACCTGCAGGGCGACGCATCGACTGGCGACTACACGCTCAGCCCGACCGCGGACACGACGACGATCTCGCCGCTCGAACTGTTCACGATCCCCGCCGGCTCGGACACGCTGGAAATCACCGTTACTCCCGTGAGCGACACGACACGCGAAGGCCCGGAGGTGCTGCGCATGGTGCTGATCCCGCGGACGACTTACACCATCACCGGAAAGGCAGGCGCCGACGTGGTGATCGACGACACCGGCACCAACGGCTCGGCAAGCCGCGTCTCGGTCGTCGCGCTCGACGGCGACGCGGATGAGGCGGGCGATCCGGGCACCTTTGAAATCCGGCGCACAGGCCCGGTGGACAGCGCCCTCAACGTCACCATCGCGCTCGCCGGAACCAGCAACACCGCCGCGGCGACGAATGGAACCGACTACGCAAGCATCGCCTCGCCGGTGACGATCCCCGCGGGCGAGGCGTCGGTCACCGTCACGATCGATCCCACGAACGACGCACTCGTCGAAGGCCAGGAGACCGTGCAGCTCACCGTGAGCACCAGCACGCTCTACGGCGTCGGCGTGCCTTCCTCCGCCATCGTCCGAATCGCCGACGACGACATCCCGACCGTCTCGATCGCAGCCACGGATGCGACGGCAACCGAAGGCGGCGCCGACACCGGGCTCTTCTCGATCTCGCGCACCGGCGACACGACAAATCCGCTCGTCGTGGAATACACGATCGGCGGCGCCGCCTTGCACGGCGTGGACTACCTCCCGCTGCCCGGCACGATCACGATCCCCGCCGGCGCGGCGAGCGCGCCGGTCCTCATCGTGCCGGTGGACGACGCGCACGGCGAACCCGCGCAGACGGTCATCCTCCAGCTCCGCAACGATCCGCGCCTGCTTCTCGACGCGGCGAACCTCGCGACCGTCACCATCAACGACAACGACCTGACCGTCGTCGCGGTCGGCGTCTCGGACAGCATCTGCAACGAACCGACCGCCAGCGGCGCCTTCCGCATCACCACCACCGGCACGGGCGCGGGCAACATCATCGTGCGCTACATCATCAGCGGCACCGCCACCTCCGGCGTCGATTTCGCCACGCTCACCGGCACGCTCAGCATCGCGAGAAACACCTCGTCCACCATCACGGTGGTGCCGATCAACGACGCGCTGATCGAGGACGCCGAGACGGTGACGCTGACGCTCACGCCAGACCCAGCCTACCAGGTGGACGTGCTCCAGCCGGCTTCGACCCTCGTCATCCGCGACGATGACCAGGCCAACACGGTCAACGTTTCCTTTACCACGGTGACGATGGCGGAGAACGGCGGCGCCTCGAAGATTTTCTTATCCCGCACCGGCAGCACCGGCTCCGCGACGACCGCCGGCGCGCTGAATATTTCCTATCAGTTGAGCGGCACAGCCACCGCCGGTGCGGACTACACCGCGCTCCCGGGCACCGCGACGATCCCCGACCTCGCATCAAGCGTAAGCGTGGACCTCGCAGGCATCGACGACTCGCTCGCCGAAGGCGCGGAGACGATCGTCGTGACGATCCTGCCCGGCAGTTACAGCATCGAAAGCGGCAGCGCTTCGTTGATCGTCACCGACAATGAAACGACCGGCTTCGCGCGCACCGCGTCCTTCGCCTCGCGGAGCACGGTGAAAACGGAGGGCGATGCGCCGTTCGCGATCCCCGTCGTCCTCTCCGCCGCAGACCCGGTCAATCCCGTCGTCGTCGATTACATCATCGACACGAACAGCGCGACGGGCAGCGGCGTCGATACGAACCTCGTCGGCGGCACGCTCACCTTCGCGCCTGGCGAGACGCAGAAGAACATCTCCACCACGGTCGTGGACGACTTGCTGCCCGAAATGGAGGAACACCTCACTCTCAAGATCGCCTACGCCTCCAACGCCGGCCTGACCAGCAGCGGCAGCTACCACACGCTCTTCATCCGCGACAATGAACCGCGCGTCAGCATCGCCGCGACCGATCCCGTCGCTCACGAGCAAGGCGGCGAGCCGGCATTCGTCACGATCTCGCGCACCGGCCCGCTCACCGCAGCGCTCACGGTCAATCTCGCCATCGCAGGAACCGCGACTTCGGGCGCCGACTTCAACGCAATCTCGACCGCCGCGACGCTCAGCGCCGGCCAGCGCTCGATCACACGCACGCTCACGCCGCTGACCGACGCCGCGGTGGAAGGCACCGAGACCGCGATCATCACCGTGCTGCCCTCGACGAAGTTTTCCATCGCCGGCACCGGGAATGCGGCGCTGAGCATCCTCGACTCGGGCACCGATCATCCGCCCACCGTGCGCATCGCCAGCCCGGCGAAATCGGAAATCGCACTGCCCGCGGGCATCGGGCTGATGCTCAACGCACTCGTCAGCGATGACGGCGCGCCGGGCTCGGTCACGAGCGTCTGGTCGATGGCGAGCGGACCGGGCGTCGCGACTTTCGGAGACAACGGAGCGCCCGGGACGACGGCGAAGTTTTCCGCCGGAGGCCGCTACGTGCTGCGATGCACGGCGACCGATGTGGCGCTGCAATCAGGCTCCGCGGAAGTCGCGGTCGTCGTCGCGCCCGGCACGAGTCCGTGGACCAGCGGCGACATCGGCATCACCGGCACGAACGCCACCGGCGCCGACGACGTGCGCGAAGGCTTCGTGCAAAACCAGGGCAGCGGTTCGAGCATTACGAGCACCAGCGATTCATTCCACTTCGCCCACACGGAGATGGAAGGCGACGGCGAAATCGTGGCGCGATTCGAGGGCGTGGACGGTGCGTTCGGCAGTTCGCGGCTCGGAGTGATGCTGCGCGAAAGCACCGCCGCGAATTCGCGTTTCGTCGCTTTCACTTTTGTGTCCACGAGCAGCGTCGCGTGGATCTACCGGGCCACGGTCGGCGGCATGGCGACGACGGCGTCGAGCAGCCTGCCGCCTGGCCCGCGCTGGCTGCGCGTGCGGCGCGTCGGAGATCTTTTCACCGCCGAGCACTCAGTGGACAAGGTCACGTGGACGCAGGTCGGCACGTCGCAGACGATTGCGCTCGCCTCGACTTTGCGCGCCGGCATCGCCGTCACCAGCGGCAACACCACCCGGCCTGCGCGCGGTTTGTTCACCGACGTGCGCGTCACCGGTGCGCCGGAGAACACCGGGCCGCTCGTCGATGCCGCGCCGACATCGACCGTGCCGGGCGCGGCGTTCAAGGCGCTCGCCGGCACCGCATTTGATGCGGGCGCTGGCGAACTCAGCACGCAGTGGTCGCAAGTCAGCGGCCCCGCGGCGGCCGCGTTCCTGGATCCCGCCGCACGGGCCACCACCGCGAGCTTCCCCGCCGAGGGCGACTACACGCTGCGCCTCACCGCCGACGACGGCGAGGTCGTCAGCTTCGACGAGGTGCAGGTTCAGGTGCAGTTCGCCACGCTCGCACCGGTCGCAGGCGTGCCCGCCAGCGAGGCCGGCGTGCAGGCAGGGCAGATCATCGTCTCCCGCGACAGCGCGCTCGATGGGCCGCTCACCGTCTATTACACCAGCAGCGGCACGGCGAACTCCGCCGACTTCGTCGCCCTCCCCGGCTCCCTCGTCATCCCTGCGGGTGCATCGTCCGCGGAGATCTTCGTCACTCCGCAAGCGGACACCATCGCCGAGGGCGATGAGACAGTCTCCGTCACACTCTCCGCGAATCCGGGCTATCACCTTCCCGCGCCGCCGACCGTCGCGCTGACGCTGCAAGACCTGCCGATCGACGCGTGGCGTTTTGCTCAATTCGGAGCGGAGGCGAACAACCCCGCGGTCGCCGGGCCGCTCGCGGACATCGATGGCGACGGGTTCTGCACGCTGGCCGAATATGCATTCGGCACCGACCCGGGCAGCGCCAACACCAACCCGGTCGTGACCGACCTTGCCGCCGTCGGCCCCGACATTTTCCTGCGCCTCTCCGTCGCGAAGAATCCCGCCGCCACCGACATCACCTACGAGGTGCTGGCGACGAGCGATCTTTCAGCGCCCGCGAGTTGGAGCAGCGGCGGCCTCATCATCGAGGAAAACTCGCCCACCACGCTCCGCGTGCGCGACTCGGTCCCGGCCAGCGGCGGCACACCGCGGTTCATGCGCGCGAAGGTGAGCCAATAGAACGATCGCAGTTGCGGAGCGTGCGACCGTGGACAACGTGCGCGACTCACGATGGAAAAGCCGCTCATCCTCATCCTCTGCACGGGCAACTCCTGCCGCAGCCATATCGGCGAAGGCTTTCTGCGCGATTTGCTCGGCGCGCACTTCCGAATCGCCAGCGCCGGCTCGAAGCCCGCGGGCTACGTGCATCCGCTGGCGATTGAGGTCATGCGCGAACTCGACATCGACATCAGCCGGCACACCTCCAAGCACCTCGGCGAATTCATGAGCCTGCCGGTCGAGACTGCGATCACCGTTTGCGGCAACGCCGACCAGGTCTGCCCGATCTTTCCCGGCCAGGTGAACCGCCACCATTTCCCGTTCGACGATCCATCCTTCACGAAAGGATCGACCGCGCACCAACTCGCCGCCTTCCGCAAGACGCGCGACGAAATCCGGCGCGTGTTCGAGGCCTATGCCGCGGGGCGGCTCGACGCGCTGAGGACTAGCGCCGGCGCCTGAGGACCGCGCGCAGCGAGAGCAGCAGTCCCGTCGCGATCAGCCCCACGACGACGAAGGTTTCCGCCTCGTGGCCGGCGTGCGGCAGTCCTGCCGTCGGGTCGAAGGTCGAGTGACCGGGGTGGGCGAGAAGAAGCGTGGGCGCTGCGAGCAGTGCGAGGACGAATCGTTTCATGTTGGATGGTGCGGACGATTTATCGCGGCGGGCGCGAATGGCGAACGCTTTTCTGCGGGACCGCGCATGAAGACCGCACGCCGGGAAACGAAAAGCGCGGGCCGGCGAACCGACCCGCGCTTTCGATAGATGCAGACGAGACTGCGAGGGGTTCCTTAGAACGCGACGATGATGCCGCCTTGGAAGATGTGCTCGTTATCGCTGTTGCTGCGAATCGTGCCACCCTGCGTCTTGCTGTAGATGTAGTCGCTGCCCTGTCCGAGGGTGAGCCACGTATAGCCGGCGTTGAGGGACCACGAACCGTAGCATTCGGGGACGAATGCCAGCGGATAGGTCGCGATCGCACCAGCGGAGAAGAAGCCGTAGGACTCGTTGCCACCCTTCTCGTTGACGTAGAAATCACTCGTGCCGATCCCGAGGGTAAGCGGGAACGTCAGCGTGACCGGGCCGAGCGGCACGCTCGGAGCGACGCCGAACTCGAAGTAGAAACCTTCATCCGGGCCGGTGCCGACCTTGTTCTCGAGCTCCGCAAGCGCCTGCACGTAGGGGTGCAGCGCAAAGGCGCCGAGCAGATCGGTGTCGTCGTAGGCGACCTTCACATTGATCGCCTGGGCCGTCGCGAACGCGTCGTTCGGGCTGGCGAAAATGATGTAGCTCGGAGTGACGTTCCAGTTCTTCGCCATCGTGAAGGTGAGGCCGAACGTGTAGTCGGTCTCATACCACGAGCGGGTCGTGCCGGTGCTCTTGCCGAAGCCGGTGTCGTGATTGCTGTGGAAGCTGCTCCACCAGCCGAGATTCAGGCTGACCTTGTTCAGGAAGCCTTCGCCCTCGTAGAGCTTGAAGTAGAGGTCCGCGTAGGGCTGCAGGATCGAGCCCTGGTTCTCGTAGAGGACGCCGCGGCTGAAGTATTGGCTCACGATGTTCACGCCGAGGTCACCGGTGATGCAGCTTTCCTTGCATTTCTCGATGATTTCCTTCGGCGCTTTCATGTCTTTGCCTGCGTAGCTGGCGACGGGAAGTGAGAGAATCCCGGCGGTCAGCGCGCAGAACTTGGCAATGTTGGTCTTGGTCATTGGTGGTTCTTTCTTTGGTTGGTTTTTTGGACTGCTTTGGTTGGTGCCGGAATTCGGCATCGGCGCGTTTAGCAGCCAGCCTGCCGGGATGGAAGCTTTTTTTTGCGCCCTCTGTGTTTCCGTTCAATCTCCACTGAAACTTTTTTTGCGAGGCCCGGCGCACGAGCGCATCCGGGCTGAGAAGTTGCGCGATTCACAACAGTCCGGGCGATTATTTACCAGCATCTCCGCGCGTTGCCGGATAGAGCCTTCCACCCACCATGCACTTCCACCTTCTCATCCTCCCGATCGCCGCGCTCTCCATCGCCAGTGCCGCCGAAGAAAAGCTCTTCGTCGCGACGCCGCTCACCACAGCGGGTGCCTTCACGCCGGGCATCGAGGGGCCGGCGTGCGACGCGGCGGGAAATATCTACGCCGTCAACTTCGCGCAGCAGCACACGATCGGGAAAGTCACGCCGGACGGCAAAGCCGAGCTGTTCGTGACGCTTCCCGCGGGCAGCACGGGCAACGGCATTCGCTTCGGGCGCGACGGCACGATGTTCGTCGCCGACTACACCGGCCACAACGTGCTGCGCATCGACATGAAGACACGAGCCGTGAGCGTCTTCGCGCACGAACCGAAGATGAGTCAGCCAAACGATCTCGCCATCGCAGCCGACGGCACGCTCTACGCGAGCGATCCGGATTGGAAAGCGAAGACCGGCCAGCTCTGGCGCATCGATCGCGACGGCACCACGCACCTGCTCGCGAGCGGACTCGGCACGACCAACGGCATCGACGTGAGCCCGGACGGCAAGACGCTCTACGTCAACGAAAGCGAGCAGCGCGGCGTGTGGGCCTTCCCGATCCAGCCCGACCGCACCCTCGGCCCCCGCAAGCTCGTGAAGCAGTTCGACGACTTCGGCTTCGATGGGATGCGCTGCGACATCGACGGCAATCTTTACGTCACGCGCCACTCCAGGGGCACCGTCGTGAAGCTCTCACCTGCCGGCGACATCCTGCGCGAGATCGACGTGCTCGGGCTTAAGCCCTCGAACATCTGCTTCGGCGGCCCGGACGGGCGCACGGCCTACGTCACCGAGGTCGATCACCAGCGGATCGTTCAGTTCCGCGTCGATCGGCCCGCGCTCGAGTGGCAGCGGCTGCATCCGTGATCCACCACGGCGCGTAGAGCGCGGCGAAAAAGCCGAACGCGACGACGTTGAGCTGCACGACGTAGAGCCACGGCGTGTCGGAGAAGAGGTCGAGCATCGAGCGCGTCGCGGGCTTGTGGCTGAGGAAGCCGTAGTTCCCGCCGGTCAGCGCATTCGCCGTGAGCGCGCAGGCGAGATACGCCTCCGACGCGACCACCACGCGCACGATCGAGCGCGGCCAGCGCGGGCGAAAACGCGCGGTGACGGTCAAGTGCAGCACACCCGCGACGATCCCGGCGTGCATGAAGAAAAAGCCGGACTGCCGCAACCAGTGCAGGTCCGCGGCGATGGCCGGCGTGAAGACCGCCTGCAGCGTCGCGGCGAGGCCCCAGAAATACGCCACGTCGAAACCAGCCCGCCACCGCCACCACAACGCCGGCACGATCGCAAGGAGCGCCCAGTCGCAGAGCTGCATCGGCAGCGCGAACTCAGGCGTGAATTTCCCGTCGTGCCACTTCGCCGCGAGATCGCCCGCATAGGCGAGCAATAGCGCGACCGCGAGCCCGCGCTCGGCGAGGCGCGCGACTGCCGGCCGGTGCGGGTGGCGGTCCCACCACCACACGAGCGCCGGCAATCCGGCGATGAAAACGAGCGCGGCGAACTGAAACGGAGTCATGCGCCTCCTTCACTACCGCATCCGCGCTCCGGCGCCCACTCGCACATTTTGGTTGCGCCACCCCCGCACCGGAAACACATCCTGCGCCGAATGAAATTCACTGCGGTTGCCATCCTGCTCTTCGTGGTCGGGCTCGTCCTGCCCCGCAGCGTGGCGCGGCGCGGCGAATGGATCGTGAGGATCCTCGACCGGCTCGGCGAGCGGCCGTGGGCGTGCCTCGGTGGGTTCGCAGTGCTCTCGTTCGCGATCAGCGTGCTGGCGAGCACGGTGCTCGAGTCGCCCGCGCCGCGCGTTCACGATGAGTTCGCCTACCTCATGCAGGCGGAGACGTTTCTTCATGGCCGGTTGAAAAACGAGCCGCACCCGCTCTGGCAGCACTTCGAGACTTTCCACGTCATCTCCTCGCCGATCTACGCGGCGAAATTTCCCCCGGCGCAGGCGCTCGTGCTGGCCGCGGGCATGTGGCTGGGCAGTCCGATCTATGGCGTGTGGATCTCCACCGCGCTCAGCGTCGCGGCGCTCCTGTGGATGTTCTTCGCCTGGCTGCCACGGCGCTGGGCGGTCGTCGCCGCCATCCTCACCACGCTCAACCCGCTGCTGCTGCTCTGGAACTGGTCGTTCTGGGGCGGGAGCATCGCGCTCGGCGCCGGCGCGCTCGTGCTCAGTGGCTGGCGCCGCGTCGCCGCAGACGACAGCGCGCCGAGGAATTTCGGCACCATCGGTGCCGCGATGGGCCTCGGGATGGGCCTGCTGACCATCAGCCGGCCTTTCGAGGGCTTCGTCATGTGCCTGCTCGTGATGTCCATCCTCGGCGTCCAGCTCCTGCGCTCCGGCCGCCTTCACCGCCTCGTCCGCGTGCTGCCACCGCTCCTGCTCGTGCTGGCGCTGAGCTGCGCATTCCTGCTCCACTACAATCGCACCCTCACCGGCTCCGCCACGACGCTCCCCTACCTGATCTACGAGCGCGCCTACGATTCGGCCCCGCTTTTCCTGTGGGAAAAAATTCCGCCCATCCCCGAGGTGAGGCACTGGCAGATGCACGACTTCTACCAGCACTCGCGCCAATACGCGGAGTGGCAGCGCTCGTTGCCGGGCTTCATTCGGATCTCATGGCAAAAGTTGGCCGGCTTCCGCGTCATGAGCTGGAACTGGCTCGTCCTTCTCCTCTTCCTGCCCCTGCCGCTGCTGCTGCGCGATTGGTGGATGCGCGCCGCCATCTTCGTCTGCGTGGGCTGCGCCGCGGCGATGTCGATGTCCACCTACGTCTTCGAGCACTACGCCGCGCCAGTGCTCCCGCTCTCCTTCGTCCTCCTCGCCGCATCGATGCAGGCCATGAGCCGCTGGCAGATCGGGCAGCGACCCGCGGGCGCTTGCGCGGTGGGGCTCGTCGCCTCCTGGTTGCTCTTCATGTCCTTCGCGGGGTTCTACATCAGGCAAAGCAAGAACCAGCGCGGCGACCATTGGGGATTCCACCGCCGCGCGATCGCCGGACAACTCGCGAGCGACGGAAACAAGCACGTCGTCTTCGTGGACTACGAACGCACGCACAACCTCAACCGCGAATGGGTCTATAATGGCGCGGACATCGACGCCGGGGACATCGTCTGGGCGCGCGACATGGGCCCGGAGGAAAACCGGAAAGTCACCACCTACTTCGCCTCCCGGCGCGCGTGGGCTTTCAATCCGGACCTCGACAAGGCACCGCGCCCCTACCCGCCCGACGCCCGCTGACGTTCAGCCGATCAGCCGCATCTCCAGCCACGACCAAATCCGCGTCAGCCACAGCCAGCCGAGCGGCTTGCGGCCGAGGTCGATCTTCGCCCGGCCGGTCAACCCGGGTCGCATCGAGCTTTCGATTTCCTTCGGGATGATCACGTCGTCGATCGTGACGACAAAAACGTGCTCCGCTTCGCGCGCCTCCGCCGCGGCGCTGATCTGACGCGAACTGCTCAGCGTCGCGGTCAGCGTGTGCGCCGTCTGGCTGTAAAGGATGTAGCTCATCGTCACCGGCCCGCGATCAAGCCGCCCCTCGACCTTGCCGATGTTGCGCTGGTCCACGTCCATCTTCATCTCCCACCCATTGAGCGCAGCCACCTCGGCGAGCACCGTGCCGATCTGGATGAATTCACCCGCACGCTTCTCGATATCCTTGGTCAGGATCACGCCCGTGATCGGGCTGCGCAGCGTGCCGGCGGCGATGTCGGACTCGAGACGCTTCGCATTCTCGCGGGAAGATGCGGCCTGCAAGCTGGCGACCTGCGCGCCCGCCTCATCGCCCGCGCCGCGGTAGCGCTCCGCCTCGGCCTCGAGCCGCGCGATATCCTTGCGAACGCCATCGAGCTCCGTCTCGAACCGGCGCGTGTCGAGCACGACGACCGCATCGCCGGCCTTCAACTGCGAACCTTCCTGCACGAGCACCTTGTCCACGCGCCCGGGCACCTCGGTCACGATCGCATTGTGGTGCTCGGGCATGAGCACACAATTACCCTCGACCACATCCTGCTTCGGATAGATGAGCACGAGCAGCAGCGGGATGCCCCACATCGCCAGCCGCATCATCGAGCGGCGGCGCTTGTTCGCGGCAAAGGCCAGCCGCGTCGCGCGCAGCCGCTTCGTCGCAAAGAGAAACGGCAGCGAGTGATAGTCCTGCGCCGCGCGGAGCTGCTTGCCGGTGTGCGTCGCCAGCCAGTCCGTCACGCGGCGCGCGAGCGGCAACTCCTTCGCCCCCTCCGGCGAGTCGAAAAATCCCTCCGTCGTGCTCTCGGCGAAATACGCGCCGAAGATCTGCTTGTCATCATCGAGCAGCGGCGCGATCGCGGCGCTCGAGACGTGCGAAACATCGAAGTAGGCGAGGTCGATCACATCCGTGCCGCTGCGCGACGGCGTCGGCTCCGCGCCCTCGGCACCGTCGCTCGCGTGCGCGGCGAGCAGCTCCTTCTTGGAAAGCGTCACGACCTCCGGCTTCACGTGCGCGCCGACGAACGCCGCGAGCGCCTTCACCATCGTGCTCTTTTTCTCGACGACCTCCTGCCCCGAGATCGAATGCACGCGCCACTGCTGCCCATCGAGCCACAGCACCGAACAGCGCTCACAGCCGATGAGATCGCGCCCGTAATTCGCCGCGAGCCGCGCGACCTCGGTCGGATCGAGCGAGCCGGCGAGATCGCTCGTGTATTTGAGCAAATGCTGGAGCCGCTGCGTCTCGAGCACGAGCGTGCCGAGCCGGCGCGACTGGAAGTGCTGCTCGACGTAGCCCGCGAGCTGCCCGAGGAACGTCGCGAACTCGCGGTAATTCTCCGCCGTGACGTAAGGCTGGAGCCACACCTGCACGACGCCGAGCACCTGCTCCTTGAGCGGCAGCGGCACGTAGAGAAAGGGAAACGGCGTCTTGTTCTGCGGCCCCTGCGGCTGCGCCTCCCCGCGGAGCTGCGCGAGCTGCGCCTCGAGCGAACCGGCCTCCGACTGCTGCGGCGCCGGCTGCATGGCCACGGGCTTTTTCTGGCTCACGCACTCGCCGAGCGCGCGCAGGATCAGCGCACGCTGCACCTCGTCGCTTTGAAAGCCGCACGACTCGAACTCGATCTGCGCCGCGAGCTGAAACTCCGCCTGCCCCTCCGCATCCCGCTGCCCGACCAGCCACACCGCGCCGCCACGCGCATCGGTCGCCTTCACCACGCGCGCGATGAACTCGGGCAGGAACTGCTCGGTCGGCAGATCGCGCTTGGAAAGCGCCGCGATCTCCTCGACCAGCCTCTGGATGCGGGTGCGCGCGGCGTCGATGGCTTGCTCTTGGGACATGAAAAGTCGCGCAAGCTAGGGAGCACGCGCCGGAAAGCAAGGCACGCGCAGAGACTCCCGACACTCCATTTGCGCACCGCGGCGCAGAGGACTCGGACGACATCGTGAGCTGGCGCTGACGACTCGCGCTCGACGAGCCGCGCGGGCGCTGCTACTGCGCCCGCTCCTTTATGCCCGCGACACCGACCATCATCTACACGAAGACCGACGAAGCACCCGCGCTCGCCACCTATTCACTCCTGCCGATCGTGCAGGCCTTTTCGAAGCACGCCGGCATCGCGGTCGAGACGCGCGACATTTCACTCGGCGCGCGCATCCTCGCGGCGTTCGAGCAGGCGCCCGATCATCTCGCGGAGCTCGGCGCGCTCACGCTGCGGCCCGAGGCGAACATCATCAAGCTCCCGAACATCAGCGCGTCGGTGCCGCAGTTGAAGGCCGCGATCACCGAGCTGCAATCGCAGGGCTGCAAGCTGCCGGATTACGCCGACGCCGCCACTCGCTACGACAAGGTGAAGGGCAGCGCGGTGAATCCCGTGCTGCGCGAGGGCAACTCCGATCGCCGCGCGCCGAAGGCCGTGAAGGAATACGCGCGCAAGCATCCGCACTCGATGGGCGCCTGGTCCGCGGACTCGAAGACCCGCGTCGCGACGATGGGGAAGGACGACTTCTTCTCGAACGAGAAATCCGTGACGGTCGCCGCGGCGACGGAGGTGAAGATCGAGTTCGTCGGGGCGGACGGCGCGACGAAGGCGCTCAAGGAAAAGACACCGCTGAAAGCCGGCGAGATTCTCGACGCGACTCGCATGAGCCGGAAGGCGCTCGTCGCGTTTCTCGAAGCGCAGATCGCGCAGGCGAAGGCCGACGGCGTGCTCTTCTCGCTGCACCTCAAGGCGACGATGATGAAGGTCTCCGACCCGATCATCTTTGGCCATGCGGTGCGCGTGTTCTTCAAGGACGTGCTCGCAAAACACGCGGCGACGTTCGCGCAGCTCGGCGTCGATCTGAACAACGGCTTCGGCGACCTCCTCGCGAAGATCTCCACGCTTCCCGCGGAAAAGAAGGCGGAGATCGAAGCCGATATCCAGGCCGCCTACGCGAGCGGCCCGGCGCTCGCGATGGTGAATTCGGAGAAAGGCATCACCAATCTCCACGTGCCGAGCGACGTGATCGTGGACGCCTCGATGCCGGCGATGATCCGCAGTTCGGGCAGGATGTGGGACGCCGCAGGCAAGCTCCAGGACACGCTCGCCGTCATCCCCGACAGCTCCTACGCGGGCATCTACACGGCGACGCTCGACTTCTGCAAAAAGCACGGCGCCTTCGATCCGAAGACGATGGGCACGGTGCCGAACGTCGGCCTCATGGCGCAGGCCGCCGAGGAATACGGTTCGCACAACAAGACCTTCCAGATCCCCGCGGATGGCGTCGTCCGCGTGACCGACGCGAGCGGTGTTTTGTTCGAGCACGCCGTCGAGCAGGGCGACATCTGGCGCGCGTGCCAGACAAAGGACGCGGCGGTGCAGGATTGGGTGAAGCTCGCTGTCAATCGCGCGCGTGCCACGGGCACACCCGCCGTCTTCTGGCTCGATGAGAAACGCGCGCACGACGCGCGGATCATCGCGAAGGTGAAGACGTGTCTCGCGCAGCACGACACGACCGGGCTCGACCTCCGCATCCTCGCGCCCGCCGCGGCGTGTGAGTTCACACTCGCGCGGCTCAAGGCCGGGCAGGACACGATCTCCGTCACCGGCAATGTGCTCCGCGATTATCTCACCGATCTCTTCCCGATCCTCGAGCTCGGCACGAGCGCGAAGATGCTCTCGATCGTTCCACTGATGAATGGCGGCGGCCTTTTCGAGACCGGCGCCGGCGGCTCGGCGCCGAAACACGTCGAGCAATTCCTCGCGGAGAATTATCTGCGCTGGGACAGCCTCGGCGAATTCCTCGCGCTCGCCGTTTCGTTCGAGCACCTCAGCGAAACCGCGAAGAACCCGAAGGCAAAAGTCCTCGCCGATACGCTCGACGCGGCGACGGGGAAATTCCTCGACGAGGACAAGTCGCCCGGCCGCAAGCTCGGCACGATCGACAATCGCGGCAGCCACTTCCACCTCGCGCTCTATTGGGCGCAGGCGCTCGCCGCGCAGGACGCGGACGCGGACCTAAAGCGCGTCTTCACGCCGGTCGCCGGGCAACTCACCGCGAACGCGGAGAAGATCGTCGCCGAACTGCTCGCGGTGCAGGGCAAGCCTGTGGACATCGGCGGCTACTACCGCCCCGACGACACCAGGGCCGCCGCAGCGATGCGCCCGAGCGCTACGTTCAACGCGATCCTCGCGAAGGTGTAGCGTGTAGTGCGCGTCGCAGAGCGACGCGGCTACATCGCCCGGATCAGGCAGCGCGCCGGTGCGCCGTCGCCGCCGCGATACTTGATCGGCAGGCAGATCAGGTCGTAGTCGCCGGGCTTCACGCCGGCGAAGTTCAGCCCCTCGATGATCCACACTTCCGCACCGAGCAGGACGTGGTGCGTCGGGATGCCGTCATTGTAAAATCCGCCGACGCTCAGGTAATCGACGCCCACGGTCTGAACGCCGCAATCGACGAGATACTTCGCGCCCTCCTTCGCGATATAAACGAAGTCCTTGTCGAACTCCGGCTTCTTCCAGCTCCGCGCCGAGTTGGGCGTCTTGAAAAGCAGCCGCTCGCCTTTGCGCGGCTTGAGCTTCTTGAGTTCCGCCGGCTTGATCGCGGTCTTGTCCTTGATCTCCACGAGCCGCGCCGGGCCGATCACCGCGTCGAACGGCAGGTCGTCCATGGTCTTCGTGCCGGGGAGAAAGTGAAACGGTGCGTCCATGTGCGTGCCCATGTGCGAACTCATGTAGAGCGCGGAGACATTGCACACGTCACCCTTGGCGGTGCCGGCGTGCATGGTCGCAAAGGTCGGCGGATCGCCGGGCCAATGGTGCATGCCGCTGTGAATGGGGACTGAGACGTCGATCCAAGGATTCATGGTATTTGTCTGCTTCTTCATCTTCATCTCCTTCTATCGTAGCTCGAATCGAAGGGAAGCAGATGAAGAAGCAGAAGCAGAAGCAGAAGGAGAGGATGCCCTACGCGAACTGAATCACGTTCTTGATCCCCGCCGCCTTCCCGATCAACAGCTCGCGATGCGCGTCGATGCCGAAACGACCGGTGATCAACGCAGCAACCGCCGCCGGCCAGCGCCGCTTGAACTCGCCGAGATCCTCGATCGCATCGGCAAACGCCTGCGGGCTCGCGTTCACCGTGCCGATGATCGCGTGATTCTTGAGCGTGATGTTCCGCATGATCGTGTCGGCGAAGATCGGGATCTGCGGCTTCTCGGCCGGGATGCCCGTCATGATGAAGACGCCGTTGATACCGAGTTCGCGCATGACCTCGAAGGTGACGTTGCCTTCGCCGACCGCCTCATACACGAGATCGATGTTGCCGGCCTTCTTCGCGAGTTCTTCGGCGGACACTTCCAGCGACGAGACGTATTCCGCGCCGATCTGCGCGGCGATGTCCGCCTTGAAATTCGGCGCCTTCGAGCGCGAGTAGATGAATACGCGGAAGCCCTCGATCAGCAGCTTCATCGCGCCGAGCAGGCCGATCGGCCCCGCGCCGAGCACCACGGCGTTTCGCCCAAAGCCGCGGCCCTTGCCGCCGTCATTTTCCCAACCCGGCAGCCGCTTCTGCACCTGCCAGATTTGCGCGAGTCCCTTCTCGGCGATCGTCAGCGGCTCGGCCATCACCGCCACGTCGCGCAGTTCAGTCGGCACGGGCGTGAGATACCGATCCTCCTCGACGAACACCTCCGTCATGTAGCCGTGGCGCTGATTGATCCCGCGCTCGGTGAACTGCCACGTGAAACAAAAATCCTGCCGCCCCTCGCGACACGGCGCGCAGTCCGGATCGCCGCAAGGCCGGCGCACGCTCGGCACCACGAGATCGCCCGGCTTGAACCCGGTCACGCCCTCGCCGATCTCGACGACTTCGCCGAGGCACTCGTGGCCGAGCAAAAGATATTCGCTGTCCCCCGGCGGACGTCCGTAGGCGAAGGTGCAGATTTCCCGATCCGTGCCGCAGATGCCGACCTCGATCGTGCGAATCTTCAACTCGTTGGCCGCGGTGATCGCGGGTTCTGGGTGGTCGATCATGCGCAGTTCCCGTTTCCCGGGAACGACGCCGACGCCTTTCATCGTGCGTGGGTTCATTTGGAACGAGTGGTGTAGCCGCATTCGCGCGGCGGGAAATGAAAATTGTAGCCACTCGTCGCGGAACTCCGCGGCTACATTGACTTGCACGTCGCCGGCTCTACTGTCCGCGCCCTTGAAACACGTCCTCTTTGTCTGCACTGGAAACATCTGCCGCAGCCCGATGGCTGAGGGGCTTTTTCGTGAGCTGGTGGAGGGGCGCGGGGACTTCGAGGTCGCGTCGGCGGGCGTGAGCGCGGGAGAAGGCCAGGGGCCGAGCGAGCCGGGCATCGAGGCGTGCAGGGCGCTCGGCTTCGACATCTCGGACATCATCAGCGCGCAGCTCGATGAGGACGCGGTCGCGTGGGCCACGCACATCTTCGCGATGACGCGCGGGCACTACGAAACGATCCGGCTCTTTTTCCCCGAGGCGGAAGGCAAGCTGTGGCTGATGGGCGATTTCATGCCGGACCGCGGCGGCTCGCCGGACGTGCCGGACCCGATCGGCATGGGCATCGGCGCTTACATCGAGTGCCGCGACGCGCTGCGCGCGGCGATGCCAAATATTCTCAACTTCATCGACCAGCAATCCATGACCACATCCACCGACACACCCGCCCCGACTTCCACCCGCCCGATGCGCATCGCGCTCGGCGCCGACCATGCCGCGCTCGACTTGAAGGCGATGGTGAATGCCTTCCTCACTGGCCGCGGCGACGTGGTCGTCGATCTCGGCACGAACACGAAGGACTCGGTGGACTATAATGATTACGCGGAGGCCGTGTGCCAGGAGGTGATCGCGGGGCGCGCGGACTTCGGCGTGCTCATGTGCTCGAGCGGAGTCGGCATGAGCATCATGGCGAACCGGCATCCGCAGATCCGCGCGGCGCTGGTGAGCAACCCCGCCGACGCGACCGTGACGCGGCAGCACAACAACTCGAACGTGCTCTGCTTCGGCGCGCGCAACGTGACCGCGGCCGACGCGCCGAAGCTGGTCGAAGCGTTCGTGGCGGCGCAGTTTGAAGGCGGACGGCACGAGCGGCGCGTGGGCAAGCTCACGTGCGGATCGAGTCCGCGCGCGTCGCTCGCGGAGGCGGACCCGGCGGTGTTTGCGGCGATCGAGGCGGAGAAGAAGCGGCAGTTCGAGAACATCGAGCTGATCGCGAGCGAGAACTTCGTGAGCCGCGCGGTGATGGAAGCGCAGGGCTCCTGCCTCACGAACAAATACGCCGAAGGCTATCCCGGCCGGCGCTGGTATGGCGGGTGCGAAAACGTGGACGTGGTCGAGCAGCTTGCGATCGATCGCGTGAAGCAGCTCTTCCCCGGCGCCGAACACGCAAACGTGCAGCCGCATTCCGGCTCGCAGGCGAATGCCGCCGTCTATTTCTCCGTGCTGCAAGTCGGCGACCGCATCCTCACGATGGACCTCAGCCACGGCGGCCATCTCACGCACGGGCACAAGGCGAACTTCAGCGGGCGTTTCTACGAAGTCGTCCACTACGGCGTGAGTCAGGCCGACGAGCGGATCGACTACGACGCACTCGCGAAACTCGCGCTCGAGACCAAGCCGAAGATGATCACCGCCGGCGCGAGCGCCTATCCGCGGATCATCGACTTCGACCGGATGCGTGCGATCGCCGACAGCGTGGGCGCGTATCTTTTCGTGGACATGGCGCACATCGCCGGGCTCGTCGCGGGCGGGCAGCACCCGAACCCGTGCGCGATCGCCGACTTCACCACGACGACGACGCACAAGAGCCTGCGTGGCCCGCGCGCGGGCATCATCATCTGCAAGGAGAAGTATGCGAAGGCGATCGACTCGCAGGTCTTCCCCGGCATCCAGGGCGGCCCGCTCGAGCACGTGATCGCCGCGAAAGCCGTGTGCTTCCACGAGGCGCTGCAGCCGAGCTTCAAGGAATACGCCGCGCAGATCGTGAGCAACGCCAAGGCGCTCGCCGGCGCGCTCGCGCACAAGGGCTACCGGCTCGTGAGCGGCGGGACGGACAATCACCTCATGATGATCGACCTGCGCCCGCGCGGGCTGAACGGCAAGCTCGCGTGCGAGGTGCTCGACCACGCCGGCATCACGGTGAACAAGAACAGCATCCCCTTCGACACCGAGAAGATCACGCTCGGCGGCGGCATCCGTGTCGGCACGCCGGCGGTGACCACGCGCGGGATGAAGGAGGAGGAGATGTTCCAGATCGCCGACCTGATGCACCGCGCGCTCGAAGCCCGCGAGCAGCCCGCCGAGCTGACGAATATCCGCGAGGAAGTGCTCGCGCTCACGCGACGGTATCCGCTGCCGGGGTAGATTCCGCGGGTTGGAAACGGTTGTTGAAATTCTCCACGCGCGTCCGCACTCTCGCGGGACCGTGAGCACAACGACCTCGACCGATCCATCCCTAAACCCGCTGCGTGAGGGCCTCTCCGCGCGGCCCACGCCGCAGCCTTGCAACGTCGTCATCTTCGGCGCGTCGGGCGACCTGACTTTCCGCAAGCTCATCCCCGCGCTCTACAATCTCGGCGCGGATGGCGACCTGCCGACGGCGTTCAATGTCATCGGATTCGCGCGGCGGGAGAAGACGGACGAGGGCTTCCGCAAGGAGCTCGAGGAGCAGGCGCGGAAGTATTCGCGGCAGGGCGTCAATGACGAGCTGTGGGCTTCGTTCGTGAGCAGGATTTATTACCACGCGAGCGAGTTCGGGAATTTCGACGGCTACAAGTCGCTCGCGGCGAAACTCGACGCGCTCGATGCGTCGAGCGGGACGAAGGGCAATCGGCTGTTTTATCTCTCGGTCGCGCCGAGCGAGTTCCCCGGGATTTTGCAGAAGCTCGCGGAGGTCGGGCTGAACAAGGCGAAGGACGGCGCGTGGGCGCGGGTGATCGTGGAGAAGCCGTTCGGCAAGGATCTGCCGAGCGCGCAGACGCTCAACAAGGTGGTCAACGATGTCTTCTCGGAAAAGGAGACGTATCGCATCGACCACTATCTCGGGAAGGAGACGGCGCAGAACATCATGGTGCTGCGTTTCACCAACGCGATCCTCGAGCCGCTTTGGAATTCGCGTTACATCGATCACGTGCAGATCAGCGGCGCGGAGCCGCTCGGGGTCGAGGGGCGCGGGCCTTACTACGAGACGAGCGGCGCGCTGCGCGACATGATCCAGAATCACCTGCTGCAACTGCTCACGCTCGTGGCGATGGAGCCGCCGGTGGAGTTGAGCGCGGACGCGATCCGCGATGAGAAGGTGAAGGTCTTCAAGTCGCTGCGACCGATGTCGCCGGAGGATGTCGCGCGCGATGTGGTGCGCGGGCAATACAGCGCGGGCGCGATCGGCGGGAAGGATGTGATCGCGTATCGCGCCGAGGATCGCGTGAATCCGCAATCGGTGACGGAGACTTACGCGGCGCTGAAGATCCACATCGACACGTGGCGCTGGGCGGGCGTGCCGTTCTACGTGCGCTTCGGGAAGCGGCTCGCGAAGGGCGCGACGGAGATCGCCATTCAGTTCAAGAACGTGCCGACGATTCTTTTCAGCCGCGACGTGGAGATCGGACCGAACGTGCTCGTGATCCGCATCCAGCCGGACGAGGGCATCTCGCTGCGCATCCAGGCGAAGCGGCCCGGCACGGCGCTCGACATCCAGCCGGTGAAGATGGATTTCGCCTACGGCACGAGCTTCGGGAAGGCGTCGCCGGAGGCTTACGAGCGGCTGCTGCTCGATGCGATGGCTGGTGATGCGACGCTCTTTGCGCGGCGCGACGAGGTGGAGAATGCGTGGGCTTTCATCGACCGGATCGAGAATGCATGGCACCACAGCGACACGCCGCCGCCGCTTGCCTTTTATCCCGCCGGGTCGTGGGGCCCGACGGAATCCGACGACCTGCTCGAACGCGACGGGCGCGCGTGGCGGAGGATGTAACGATGCCAGCGAATCTCGACACCTCAGCGCTCGGCGTGCCGGTGGAAGTCGGCGCGGTCGGCAAGGAGCTAAAGAAACTATGGGAAAGCACCGGCGGCACGCAGACACGCGCGTCGCTGATCAACTTCGCAGTCTATTTCCGCGGGCTCGCGGGGAGCGCGGATAACACTTCCTTCGTCAGCGAATTCACGCGCGAGCACGCGTGCCGTGCGCTGCTCATCTGCCACGAGCCGGATGCGCCGGAGGACAAAGTCTCCGCCTTTATCAACGCGCACTGCCATCTCTCGCGGGCCGGCGCGAAACAGATCTGCTGCGAGCAGGTGTCGCTGCTCTTCGAGGGGAAGACGGCGGGGCGCATCGCGAACACGGTCTTCGCGAATCTCGACTCCGATCTGCCGCTTTACCTTTGGTGGCAGTGCGAGTTTCCCGAGCAGATCGACAGGACGCTGTGGGCGCGCGTGGACCGGCTCATCTTCGACAGCCAGAAGTGGGCGGACCCGAAGGAGCAGTTCCGCAGGTTGCGCGCGTCGCTCGACGGGACACAGGCGAGCCTCGTATTGTGCGACTTGAACTGGGCGCGCTCGCTTCACCTCCGGCAGGCGCTGGCGCTCATGTTCGATCACGAGGAAAACCTCGCGGTGCTCGACGGGCTCCACACGATCGGCATCAGCCACGCGCCGGCGAATCGCTCGACGGCGCTGCTGCTCACGAGCTGGTTTGCAGCGCAGCTCCGGCTCGCGGACCCGAAACGCGACGGCGACGAGATCACGTTCACGCACCCGAAAGGCCAGCGCGTGCGGATCGCCTTCACCGCGGAGGCGGGGCGCTCGATCAGCGTGTGCGAACTGCGTGGGAAGACCGGCAGCGTGCGAGTGTATCGCGATCAGCAGGGCGCGTTTTTCCGCGTCGAGGTGCGGCTCGCAAATGGCAGCATCTATAATCACCTGCTGCCCGCGGGGAGCAATGAGACGACGAGTCTCCTGCTGTGGGAGATCGGCGGCGGAAGCCGGCACAAGGTCTATCACCGCGCACTGGAGATCATCGACGTGCTGCTGTAAGGTGCGCGTCACCGCGACACGAATCGCGGCTAACTTTCCGATCGACCCGGTGTTTCAGCCCCGACTCCCATGAAATCACGCCGCCTTCTCATCGCCGCCGCCTGGCTGCTCTCCGCGACTGCCGCATTCAGCCTCGGGCGACTGGGCTCGGCGACGCGAGTGATCGAGCGGGTGACGCAATCCGGAGCCGTGGCCGCCTTGCCACAGACCGGGACTGGCGCGACGCAGAGTTCCGGCGACGAGGAGTTTTCGCTGGCCGGCTGGTTTGGCTCGCGCGCGACCGGCATCGCGGAAGTGATCGGCGGGCGTTCGCTCGAGGATCACGTGAAGTTCCTGCTCAAGCAGGACGACGAATCAATGCGCATGCTCGGCTTCCTGCGCCTGCTCGAGGCGCTCAAGGACCCGGCTGAAATCAAGTCGGTGCTCGAAGTCATCGCGAAGGACCCGAACGGGCGCTACCGGATGACCGAGCAGGCGATGCTGCTTCAGAAGTGGACGAAACTCGATCCGGCGGAGGCGGCGACCTTCGCGTCGGGCTTGCGCGACTGGTCGCGGTTCAACGGGCTCAACGCGGTGCTCAAAACGTGGGTGAAGGACAGCCCCGAGGCGGCGATCGCGTGGGCGGAGAAAAATGGCGCGCCGACCGAAGGCGGTGGACAGCGCGGGATCGGGCCCGGCGGCGAAGATGGCAACTGGGCGGTCGCGACGCTGGTCAACTCGCTGGCGAAGTCGAGCCTCGACCGCGCGATCGACGTGGCCGCGAACCAGCCCTACAGCCGCGCGCGCGGGCGGATGGCGGACACGCTGATCAGCGAACTCATCAGCCAGCGCGGGCTGGAAGCGGCACGCAGCGCGGTGCTTGACCAGACCGACGAGCAGTTCCGCGCGGGCATGGCGCGGGAGCTGGCCCAGCGGCTTGTGGACAAGGATCCGAAGGACGCGGCGGGCTGGGCAAACGGCCTGCCGGCCGGCGAGACCCGGCAGCGCGCGATGGCTGAGGTAATCGGTGAGTGGGCGCAAAAAGATCCGGTCGCGGCGGGCAGCTATCTCCAGCAACTCGGGCCATCGGCGGAATTTGATCGCGCGCGGCAGGACTACGCGCAGCGCGTGGTGAGAAACGATCCCGAGGGCGCAATCGCGTGGGCGCAATCCATCACCGAGGAAGAACGCCGCAACGACACGATGCGCGATCTACTTCGCTCGTGGGGCCAGCGCGACGGAGCGGCGGCGCAGACGTGGGCGCAGGCCAATGGCGTGCCTTTCACTCCGCCGCAACAACGCGGCGGACCGACGGATGGTCGCGGCGGCGGACCGCGCGGACCGGGTCGCTGAGCGCAGTCGCTCGACACGCCGCGTTCGCGCATCGACAGTCCGCGCGTGCCGCGCCTCTCGAACGAGCTCATCGACCAAATCAACGCCGCGAACGACATCGTCGAGCTGGTGCAGGGTTACTTCCCGCTCAAGCGCGCCGGTGCAATGTGGAAGGCGCGCTGCCCGTTTCACCAGGAGAACACGCCTTCGTTCACGGTGAATCCGCAGCGGCAGATGTATAAGTGCTTCGGCTGCGGCGCGGGCGGTGGGCCGATCAAGTTCGTGATGCAATATGAGAACCTCGATTTCCACGCTGCGGCGCGGAAGCTCGCCGAGCGCGGCGGCATCCGGGTCGAGGACGGACTGATGTCGGCGGAGGACGAGGCGAAGGTCTCGATGCGGCGCCGGCTGCTCGCGCTGCACGCGGAGGCGGCGGAGTTTTTCCACCAACAGCTCATGAAAAAGCCGTCGGCGCAGGTCGCGCGCGACTACCTCAAGGGCCGCGGCATCGGCAGCGATGTCGCGAAGTCGTGGAAGATCGGCTTCGCGCCGGACGAGTGGGATTCGATGCGCGAGCTGGCGCACGCGCAAAGATTCTCCGAGGAGGAGCTGCTCGAGAGCGGGCTGGTGAAGACGCGCGACGAAGATCGTCCGCGAAGTGAGTTCTACGATCGTTTCCGCGGGCGCGTGATGTTCCCCATCTGCAACGACACGGGCGAAGTCATCGGCTTCTCCGGCCGCGTGCTCGCGCCGGATGCGAAGGCTGCGAAATACATCAACTCGCCGGAGACGATGCTTTTCGTAAAGGGCGCGGTGCTCTTCGGGCTGCACAAATCCAAGCGCGCGCTGATCGATCGCGGCTCGGTGATCGTGTGCGAGGGCCAGCTCGACCTGATCACGGCGTTCGAGGCCGGCGTGCAGAACGTGGTCGCGCCGCAGGGCACGGCCTTCACCGAGCGGCAGGCGCGGAAGCTCAAGCAATACTGCGAGGAAGTCGTGCTGTGCTTCGACGCGGACCTCGCGGGCGAGAAGGCGGCGGAGCGTTCGCTCGACGCGCTGCTCGCGGCGAGTCTCGCCGTGCGGGTGGCGACGATGCCGGAAGGCGAGGATCCCGATTCGCTCATTCGCGGCAAGGGCGCGGACGCGTTCCGCGAGCGGATCGCGGCGGCGAAGGACTACTTCGATTTCGTGATCGACCGGGAGACGGCGAAGCCGGAATTCGCGACCACGCGCGGACGGGTCGTCGCGGTTCGAAAGCTGGCCGGGGCGATCAGCAAAGTGAGCGACGTGATGCTGCGCACAGCGATCACGAACCGGGCGTCGGAGCGGCTGGAGGTGTCGCCGCAGGAATTCGCGCGCCTGCTCACGACGCCGAAGATCGAGAGGCCGGATCCGTCTCCCGAGGCATTGCAGCCGCGGCTCGAGTTCTCGAAGGCGATCTCGAATCTGCTCCTCGTCGCACTGTGCGATGCGGACGCGCGCCTGTGGCTTCAGGAGCAGGCGTGGGAGGAAATCGCCGGCGTCGATCCGAACGAAGACCTGCTCGAGAAAGTGCTGCTCGCCGAGGTGGAGGTGACCAACCCGGTATCGGTGAACAGCTTTCTCACCAGCCTGACCGACCAGGAGCAGGACGCCGTCGTGGACGTGCTCGAGAACGGACTGATCCAGTCGGCGGCTCCAAGCAGCAATGACAAGGTCTTCGCCAAACCCGACGGAACCGCCGGGACACTTTGGTTCCCGATGCTGACGGCGAACGATGTCTGGCGGGCGATCTCGCGCGAGCGGGTCCGGCATCGGCTGGATGCATGTCAGGTGCGGTTACGCCAACTCGGATTGCAGCCGGACGAGGTCTCAAAACTACAGAAAGAAGTCCTTGATTTGAAAAGTCACCTCGCAAACCTTGGCAGGCTTTTTTCCCCACCGCTCTGAACCAGTGGTCAGGTCGGTGGTGGGACGAGAGCTCACTCCACTCGGGTATGCCCAAACGATCCAAGAAAGCCGCCTCCAAGTCGCCTAAACGTCGTCCCGCGAAATCCTCCCGGCCAAAACCAAGGAAGAAAACGTCTCCAAAACCCGCCGCCCGGGCACAGCGCCCAGTGAAAAAGGCCCGAAAAACGGTCCCGGCGAAGAAAAAGCGACCCGCCCCAGTTTCCAAGCAGCGCAAAGCGCGCAAGGCGCCGAAAGCGCGCAAGGCCACCCGGCGCCCGAAAGCAAAGGCTGCTCCCAAGAAGGCGACGCCGAAAGCCGCGCGACGCCCGAGAGCGAAACCCGCTCGCAAGGCGGCGGCACCGAAAGCCGCCCGGCGCCCGAAGGCAAAACTCGCACCAAAGAAAAAAGCGCCCAAGGCCGCCATCGTCGCGAAGGCTTCCCACGGGGCAAACGGCAGGAACGGCAGGAATGGGAGTCACAAGGTCGAGGCGGCGATCAAGCCCGCATCCGTGGCGATCAGTGTGATCGATCAGCCGCTCGTGCAGGACAAGTTGCGCGAGCTCGTGCGCTTGGCCAAGGAGCAGGGCTACCTCACTTACGACGACGTCAACGAGGCGCTCCCGGAGAACATGAGCGACCCGGACGAGATGGAGACGATCATGAACCGGCTCCGGCAGATGGAGATCGAGATCGTCGATGCCTCCGAGGTCGATCGGGTGAAGGACGGGAAGAAGCCCGATGATCCACACCAGCAGCAGGAGGAAGAAGAAGAGCGCACGCCGGAGCCGAAGCTCGACATCCTCGACGACCCGGTGCGGATGTATCTCAAGCAGATGGGTCAGGTGCCGCTGCTCACGCGCGAGCAGGAAGTCGAGATCAGCAAGCGCATCGAGGAAGCCGAGATCAAGGTTCAGGAACACACCAACCGCTTCGGCTTCATCACGCGTGCGCATTACGATGTGGCGCAAAAACTCATCGAGGGGCGCGAGCGTTTTGACCGGGTGATCCTCGACAAGAAAATCGAGAGCCGCGACCGCTACATGAAGACGCTACCGAAGCTGATGCGGAAGCTCTCGGACGCCATGGCGCGATGCTCCTCGTCATTTCGCAACTACGTCGGGCACGGCGGGAAGAACCACACAACCAAAAGCTACCTCCACTTCCAGCGCATCCATCGCGGCATCCAGAAGCTTTTCCCGCAGTTCTTTTTCAAGCAAAAGGTCACCGAGGAATTCGTGGCGCTGTGCGACGAGCACCATCGCCGCATGAAGATTCACATCGATGAACTCGGCAAGACGAAGGCCTCCGGCAAAAACGGCAAAGCCGCCCACGAAACCAACGCCGAGCAACTGCGCGAACTCCAAAGCGCCGCGTGGATGAGCGCGGAGGAATTCGCCGAGGAATACAAGCACCTCAAGCACTGGCTGCGACTCGCGCTGCGCGCGAAGACCGAGATGGTCGAGGCGAACCTGCGGCTCGTTATTTCCATCGCGAAGAAATACACCAACCGCGGCCTCTCCTTCCTCGACCTCATCCAGGAGGGCAACATGGGCCTGATGAAGGCGGTCGAGAAATTCGAGTATCGCCGCGGCTACAAGTTCTCGACCTACGCGACGTGGTGGATCCGACAGGCGATCACCCGCTCGATCGCCGACCAGGCGCGCACCATCCGCATCCCGGTGCACATGATCGAGACGATCAACAAGCTCATGCGCGTGCAAAAGCAGCTCGTGCAGGACTACGGTCGCGAGCCCACGCCTGAGGAAGTGGCGGATGAAATCAACCTCCCCGTCGAGCGCGTCCGCGCGGTGCTGAAAATGGCCCAACAGCCGATCAGCCTGCAGGCGCCCGTCGGAGACAGCGACGACACGAGCTTCGGCGACTTCATCCCCGACGTCACCGCAGAGGATCCGAGCGATGTGACGGCGGCGGCGCTGCTGAAGGAAAAAATCCGCAGCGTGCTCGACACGCTCACCGACCGCGAACGCGCGGTGCTCGAGCAGCGATTCGGCCTCGTGGACGGCTACAGCCGCACGCTTGAGGAGGTCGGGCGGCAATTCAAAGTCACCCGCGAACGCATCCGGCAGATCGAGGCGAAAGCGCTGCGCAAGATGCGGCATCCCACGCGCATCCGGCAGCTCGAGGGCTACATCGAGGCGCCGCAGGTGGCCTAGCCGACGCCACCGCGCACGCATTTTGTCTGCAACTTACGGGCGGTTCCGGGTTTAGTCCCCCCAGCCATGAACCACGACGATAACGACAACCTTTGGGAGCTACTCGGGCGGGCGCGTCCTGCCCAGGCGCGGCCGGCTTTCGTGCAGGATGTCCTCCGCGCGGTGCGAATGGCGCAACCAGAGCGGGAGGCGGGATTCGTCGAGTGGCTCCGGCACGGATGGAATTGGCTCGCGCTCGCCGGTGCGGCGGCCGTCGTGCTATTCGTCGCGCTCAGCGGCCAGCCGCAGGCTCCGACCCCGCGTCCGCTCGCTGCGCACGAAGCCGCCGCTATCGAAGCGGCGCTCGCGAACAGCGACTTCACCGTCGTCAACAATCTCGACGTGCTCCTCGCGCTCGACGATAGCAACGCATGGCTCGACAGCTCGCTGCGCTAGTCGTCCTCGGCTTCGCGACCGCTCTGGTCGCGCAAGACAGGCCGCCGGTCGATCCGACGGCCACCCCGGCGCCCACCAAGGCCCCTGGCTCACCGGGAATGCGCAGGCCCGGCCCCGGATTTCCATCTGGACCGGACGCGGAGAAGGCGCGCCAAGGCTTTCAGCAGATGAGCCCGGAACAGCGGCAACGCTGGATGGAGACGATGAAGCAGCTATCCGAGCTGCCGCCGGAACGGAAGATGGAGATCTTTCAGCGCGCCGAGTTCTTCCGCAAGAAGATGCGGGAGGACGTGGAAGCAGCGATCAAACGTTCGGGGCTGAGCCTTTCCGACGAGCAGAAGAAAAAATTTTCCGATCGCTACTTCGAGGAGCGAAAGCACCTCGAGGAAGACCTCCGCAAGCAGATGGAGGAATTGCGGCGACCGAAGCTCGAGGCGCTCGTGGAAAAGCTCAAGCACGAGTTCGCGGAGCCGTAGCGGCGCGAGTGCTTCAGCGGGCGGCGACGACGCCTCCCTGCACCATCACTTCGAGGCCCTCGCGCGCTGCATCGACCAATAGCGGGCTGCGCGCGGCCTCGGCGAGCTGGCGCGCATGCACGAGCATCGCGGAGATGAAGCGGTCGTCGTGTGACGGATCGTGGTGAAAGGTGAAGAGCCGCTTGACCCGGTTCTCGATGGCCAGGCGCACGACTTCATCGACGCATCCGTGGCCCCAGCCGACATGAGTCTTGTATTCTTCGCTCGTGTATTGGCTGTCCATGATCAGCACGTCCACGCCGCGAATGAACTCCGCCAGGTCCGCTTCGGATGGATCAGGAATCATCGCGCCGTTGTCGGCGCTGACGCTGCCCTTTCGCGTCTCGTTGTCGGGCATATAGACAATCGTGCCGTCCGGTGTCTGGAGCTTGTAGGCGACGCACACGCCGGGGTGATTCGTGAAGCACGTCTCGATGCGCACCGCGCCAAGCGAAAAATTCATCTCGCGGAGTTCGTCGATCCGCAGATTGCCCTGCAGTTCGTCCATCGCGACGGGGAAATACGGACTCTCCATCTGCCCGGAGAGCGCGGTGCGCAGCCCGGAGAGCGCGCCTTCGTAGCCAAAAATCTGAATCCGGTTCCGCGAATCATACGCGGGCAGGAAGAATGGGAACCCCTGAATGTGATCCCAATGCGTGTGCGTAATCAACAGCGAGAGGTCGATCGGCTGCGTCTTGAACTCCTCGATCAGCGAGAGTCCGAGCGGACGAATGCCCGAACCGGCGTCGAGCACGATGATCTGGCTGCCGACGCGCACTTCCACGCACGAGGTGTTGCCGCCAAAGAAGATCGTCCCGTTCCCAGGCGAGGGGATCGATCCGCGCACACCCCAAAACTTCACGCGCGTGCCCACTCCCTCGGCGCCAAAGGCGGCGCCGTCCGACGGTGTGGGCGCCATATTCGCCCTGCCGGGCAGAACCTTGTCGAGCACCGCGAGCAGCTTGGAAATCTCGAGCGGCTTCACGAGGTAGCCGTCGGCACCGGCCTCTTCTGCGCTTTTCCGATCCGAGGAATAGTCGCGCCCGGTCACCACGATGATCTTCGTGTGCCGCAGCTCGATGCGTTCGCGGACGGCGCGGCAGACCTGGTATCCATTGACGCGCGGCATCAGCAGATCGCAGAGGATCACCGCGGGCCGGTGCTTAAGCGCGAGTTCGATCCCCTCTTCGCCATCGCCCGCCTCGATCACGTTCCAGCGCTCGCGCCGCAGCAGTTCGGCAGCGGGCGCGCGGCACACCTCATCATCATCGATTAGCAAAATGGTATTCACCGGGAAGAGTGGGCGATGGTGCGGATGAATCCGAGCAAACGCAAGCAGGCCTTGCGCGGAAATTCCGATGCGCCGTAATCTCGGCACCCTCATGCAAGTGCCCGCGCTCCGCAGTCCTCACCACAAAACCACCGGCCTCGTCTATTTCGCGCGGATGCTCGACAAGATCCGACTCCACGCCGCAGGCCAGCTTCCCGCCGAATACCACTCCAATCTCGGCGGCGGCTTCGATGAATTCTGCTGCCGCTTTTTGTGGATCGACTACCCGGCGCTCGTCGAGCGCGCGAAGTCCGGCGGCTCCGACGAGGCGCTGCTCGAATGGGCCTTCCAGCAAGGCCGCCGTCCCGACGCGCTCGAGCAGAAAATCTGGACCGACTTCATGCTCAAGCGTGGCTGGAAGGACGATGCCAGCGATCGCCTGCTCCAGCGCAAGGCCGAGAGCGGGCTCGCATGCCGCGAGGACATCCAGACGATGTTCGATTACATCGACGCGGACGAAGGGCGCTGAACAGACGGGCGCCGACGCCGGCTACTCCGGCTTGAATTTCCCCTCGCACACGATCTCACCGAGACGCCGCTTGAGCACTTCGACGCCCTCCCCCTGCTCCGCGCTGATCGGGATGATCTCGATCTTCCGATACCGCGTCCTAAAGGTCTTTAGCCGCGCTTTCGCGTCGGGCAGGTCCATCTTGTTCGCCACGATCAGCCACGGCCGCTCGCTCAGCGTCGGGTCATAAAGGTCGAGTTCCTTTCGCAGCGATTGCAGGTCCGCCAGCGGCTCGCGCCCCTCGCTGCCGGCCATGTCGAGCACGAAGACCAGCAGCTTGCAGCGCACGATGTGGCGCAGGAAATCGTGCCCCAGGCCCACGTCGGTGTGCGCGCCCTCGATCAATCCGGGAATGTCCGCCACCGTCACGCGCCGGTAGCCATCCAGCTCGAGGACGCCGACGTGCGGGGTGAGCGTGGTGAAGGGATAAGGCGCGATCTTCGGGTGCGCGTTTGAGATGCGCGTGAGCAGCGTGGACTTGCCCGCGTTTGGATAGCCGACCAGCCCCGCGTCGGCGATCTTGCGAAGCTCGAAATAAAATGTCCCCTCCTCGCCCGCCTCCCCGTCGGTGAACTCAATGGGCACCCGGTTGAGCGAACTCTTGAAAGTCGTATTGCCCCGGCCTCCCTTGCCGCCTTCGCAGAGCACGAAATCGGTGCCCGGCGCAGTGAGGTCCGCGACCAGCTCAAATTGCGCGGGGTCGAAGGCCACTCGCTTGCGCTTGGGCCCGTCGAAGGCCTCCGCCTCGTCGTCGCTGAGTGTCGTGAAATCCACGAACGTTTTGTCGCTGCGCGGCGAATCGCCCGTCGGTCCACTCGCGGCGATCGGCACGCGCCAGACGATGGTGCCCACAGGCACATGGAACACCGCATCCTCAGCCGCGCGCCCGTAGCAATTCTTGCCCAGCCCGTGCTCGCCATGCTTCCCGCGCAGATTCGGCGAGTAATAGAAGTCGGTGAGGTTATCCACATTCGCATCCACCCGCAGGATCACCGAAGCGCCCGTGCCGCCATTGCCGCCGTCGGGGCCGCCCTTGGGGATGAACTTCTCGCGCCGGAACGAAACGCAGCCCCGCCCGCCTTTGCCCGCCTGGACATGAACCTGAATGTGATCGACGAACATGGGCGACTCTAGCCCAACGAGGCGCGCGATGCCACGAGCTGCTGATAAAGGTCGTGGGTTTGCCGGGCGATCGAGCCCCACGAGAAGATCGCCTCCGCACGCAGCCGCGCGGCTTTGCCCATCCGCCGGCGCAAAGGCTCGTCGGCCATCAGTTCATTGACCCGCGCGGCGAGGTCGCGGGAAAACTGCGCCGGGTCGGTCGCCTCGAACGGGCTCTCGCTCATCTGCTCGAGCGGCACGAGGAATCCGGTCTCGCCGTGGACGACGACTTCCTTGATCCCGCCGACCGCGGTCGCGACGACCGGCACTTCACACGCCATCGCCTCGAGATTGATGATGCCGAAGGGCTCGTAGATCGACGGGCAGACGAAGACGGCGGCGTGGCTGTAGAGTTCGATCTTCTCGGGCACGCTGACCATCTGGTCGATCCACACGACCTTCCCGTGCGCGGCCTGCGCCGCGGCGACGGAGGCCTGCATCTCCGCGGCGATCTCCGGCGTGTCGGGCGCGCCGGCGCAGAGCACGACCTGGATGCCGGGCGCAAGGTGCTCGATGGCGTGCACGAGGTGAACGATGCCTTTCTGCCGCGTGATGCGGCCGACGAAAAGGACGTAAGGGGCGCGCGGATCGACGCCGTATTTCTCGAGCGCGCCGCTTGTCTTCGCCGGGCGGTATTCGTCGAGGTCGATGCCGTTGTAGATCACGTGAACCTTCTCCGGCGCGACCGGGAAGAATTTCATGATGTCGTCGCGCGCCTCACGCGAGACGGCGATGACGGCATCGGCCATCTCGATGGCGGTCTTCTCGACCCACGCGGAGAAGTCGTAGCCGCCGCCGAGTTGCTCGCGCTTCCACGGGCGCAACGGCTCGAGGCTGTGCGTGGTGAGCACGAGCGGGATGCCGTAGCAGAGCTTCGCGACGATGCCGGCGAAGTGCGCATACCACGTGTGAACATGGACGAGGTCCGCGTCGATGCCGGCGGCGTTCCAGTCCACGCCGCGCTGGAGCGCGGAGAGCACGCCGGTGAGCTGCTTCGGTGCGCGCCACGCGGCGGGGTCGATGCCGAAGCCTGCGGCCTTGAGGGTGGGAAGGTCGAGCCGCTGCTCGCGCATCGCGTCGCTATAACAGCGCACTTCCACTTCCATGAGCTTCGCGAGTTCGCGCGAGAGGTAGTCCACGTGGACTCCGGCGCCGCCGTAGATGGTCGGCGGGTATTCGTTGGTTAGGAAGAGCGCCTTCATCTGCGCGTCACGTCAGAAGAAGATCGGGATGACCATGATCGCGAGGATGTTAACGACCTTGATCATCGGATTGATCGCGGGACCGGCGGTGTCCTTGTAGGGATCGCCGACGGTGTCGCCGGTGATCGAGGCTTTGTGCGTGTCGCTGCCTTTGCCGCCGCAGTTGCCCTCCTCGATGTATTTCTTCGCGTTGTCCCACGCGCCGCCGGAACTGGTCATCGAGAGCGCGAGGAAGAGGCCGGTGACGATGGTGCCCACGAGCATACCGCCGAGGATCTTCGCGCCTTCGAGCCCGAGGCTCGCAACGAGCACGACCGCGACCAGCGGCAGTAGCGCGGGCACGATCATTTCCTTGAGCGCAGCCTTGGTCACGATATCGACGCACGCGCCGTATTCGGGCACGTCCTCGCCTTTCAGAATGCCCGGACGCGCCGCGATCTGCCGCCGGACTTCGGTCACGACTGCGCCCGCCGCGCGGCCCACGGCATTCATGCTGAATGCGCTGAAGAGATACGGGAGCAGTCCGCCGAGGAAGAGGCCGATGATGATATTTGGATCCCGGAGGGAGAACTCGAGCGCGTGCTCGAGCGCCGCCCCGCTCATGCCGCGCACCGTTTCGAGGTGGTGCTTCAAGTCCACGAAGTAGCTTCCGAAAAGCACGATGGCCGCAAGCCCGGCGCTCGCGATCGCGTAGCCCTTGGTGACCGCTTTCATCGTGTTGCCGACGGCGTCGAGTTCGTCGGTGATGTTGCGCACTTCCTTCGGTAGTTCGCTCATCGTGGCGATGCCGCCCGCGTTGTCGGTGATCGGGCCGAACGCATCGAGCGAGATGATGATGCCGGCTTGCGCGAGCATGGCCATCACGGCGACGGCGATGCCGTAGAGCCCCGCGAAGTAGTGGCTCAACCAGATGCTCGCGGCGATGAAGATCACCGGCAGTGCCGTGGCGTGCTGCCCGACGGCGAGCCCGGCGATGATGTTCGTCGCGTGCCCGGTCTTGCTCGCCTCGGCGATCTTTCGCACCGGGCTGTAATGGGTGGACGTGTAGTAATTGGTGATCGCCACTGCCGCGCCCGTCATGAGCAGGCCGACGAGCGCCGCGAGGAAAATGCCGTTCGCGGTGTAGGCTGTTTCGCCGCCGCCGATCAGTTCGCTGACGTGAATGCCACTCGGGAACATCGCCTGCACGATGGGATACGCGGCCACCGCCGTGAGCACACCGGAGAGGATCACGCCGTTGATGAGCGTGGCGGTCGGCGCGGCCTTCGAAATGTTCACGTAAAGAATGCCCACGATCCCCGCGAGGATCGCGATGCCGCCGAGCACGAACGGAAAGATCACCGACGCGCCGCCGCCCGCGGTGAGCGAGCCGACGAGCACCGCGCCGATGAGCGACACGGCGTAAGTCTCGAACACGTCAGCCGCCATGCCCGCGCAGTCGCCGACATTGTCGCCCACGTTGTCGGCGATCGTCGCCGGGTTGCGAGGATCGTCTTCATCGAGCGACTGCTCGACCTTGCCGACGAGATCCGCGCCGACATCCGCAGCCTTCGTGTAAATGCCGCCGCCCAGTCGCGCGAAGACCGAGATCAGCGACGAACCCAACGCCACGCCGACGAGGCTCGAGAGCGCCTTGTCGGGATTGAGCTTCTGCATCACGAGCCAGAAGACGCTGACCGAAAGCAAAGCCAGGCCGACGACGAGCAGTCCGGTGACCGCCCCGCCATTGAACGCCATCCGCAGCGCACGCTGCCGGCTCTCGGTCGCGCCCTGCGCGGTGCGCACATTTGCGACGACCGCGATGCGCATCCCGATGAAACCAGCGGCCAGCGAGCACACGGCGCCGAGCACGAAGCCGCCCGCGGTCCAGCCGTCCTTTTTGAAATATGCGAGCAGCACCGCGAGCACGATCGCGATGAGGCTGACGGTGCGCACCTGGCGACCGAGGTAAGCCTTTGCCCCCTCCTGCACGGCGCGCGCGATCTCCTGCATGCGCTCATTGCCGGCGGGCGCCGCCATGATGGATCGGATCAGCAGCATCGCGCCGGCGAGCCCGACCAGCGAGCAGACGATTGCCAGTGGGATGCCGTTGTTTTCTAAGGAGCTCGCAGCGAGGAAAGGGATGTAAGACACGGGGAAAGGAGCGCGGAGAGTATGGGGATTCCCCATCCCCGCAAGGCCTGAAAAGCTCCGCGTTCAGCCGCGTGGCGCCGTCAGCTCAAACGCCGGGATGCGGGTGAAAACCCGCTCGCCGCCATCCGTCACGCCGAAGAACGCACCCTCCGCCACGCTGTCCGCGCCGATCGTGTGGTAGCTGTTGTAGGAAAAATGCTCGCCCGGTTCGATGCGGGGAAACTGCCCGACCACGCCATCGCCTTCGACGACCAACCGCTCCTCGTTCACGTCGGTCACGACCCACTTGCGCCCGCGGATCGTCACGGCGTCGTAGGAGTCGTTGTGGATGGTGATGAAATATACGAACGGGTGCGGCCTCTCCGGCGGCGCATCCAGGTGCGGCACATGCACGACGCGATCGATCGTCGCACGCAGGCCATCGAGTTCGGTCATCGGTTCGGACATGACGCGACGGTAGCAAGCCTGCATTAGTGCGCAATCCATGAGCCTTCCCGTGATTCTCACCATCGCCGGTTCCGACAACAGCGCAGGCGCCGGCGCGCAAGCCGATCTCAAGACCATCACCGCGCTCGGCGGCTACGCGCTCACCGCTATCACGTGCGTGGTCGCCGAGGTGCCGGGCAAAGTCTCCGCCATCCAGCCGATCGCGCCGGAGATCGTCGCGGAGCAGATTCGCCTCTCGTGCGCAGCCTTCCCCGTCGCCGCGGTGAAGACGGGGATGCTCTACTCGCGCGAGATCATCGAAGCCGTGCTCGCCGCGCTGCCCGCGTGCCCGCTCGTGGTCGATCCCGTGATGATCGCGACGAGCGGCGATCCGCTGCTGCGCGAAGACGCGATCGCCCTCTACCGCGAGCGACTGCTCCCGCGCGCCACGCTCGCCACGCCGAACCTCGACGAAGCCCGCGTGCTGCTCGGCGCGCCGATCCCCGACCTCGATGCGATGCGCGACGCCGGCCCCGCGCTCGTCGCAAAATTCGGCACCGCCTTCCTGCTCAAGGGCGGCCACCTGCGCGGCTCGACCGCGATCGATCTGCTCTTCCTGCGCGACGGCGCCGTGCATGAATACGCCGCGCCTTTCGTCCCCGGCGTCTCGACGCACGGCACCGGCTGCACCACCTCCGCCGCCATCGCCACCGGACTCGCGCGCGGGCTCGACCTGCCCGCCGCCGTCGGCGAGGCGAAGCAGTTCGTCACGCGCGCCATTACGAACTTTCTGCGCTGGGGCAGCACGGACGCGTTGCATCACTTCGCACCGCGCGCGTAGCCTCCGCGCCCTTTCATGAAAGTCCTCGTCATCGGCAGTGGCGGGCGCGAACACGCGCTCGCCTGGAAGCTCAAGCAGTCGCCGCGCGTCGCGCAGGTCTTCTGCGCGCCCGGCAATGGCGGCATCGCGCAGGTCGCCACGTGCGTGCCGATCAAGATCAGCGACCACGCCGCGCTCATCGACTTCGCAAAACGCGAAGGCATCGCGCTCACCGTCGTCGGGCCGGACGACGCGCTCGCCGCCGGCATCGTCGATCATTTCCAGGCCGCCGGCCTGCGCATCTTCGGCCCGTCGCAGCGCGCCGCGCAGCTCGAGTCGTCGAAGGTTTTCGCGAAGGACTTCATGCTCCGCCACGGCATCCCGTGCGCGCGCTCGGCGGGCTTCGACGACCCGATCGCCGCGCAAGCCTACGCGCAAAAGATCGGCGCGCCGATGGTCGTGAAGGCCGACGGGCTCGCGCTCGGAAAGGGCGTGCTCATCTGCCACAACCAGCGCGAGGCCGCGTTCGCGATCTGGGAAATCATGGAGCGTCGCGCGTTCGGCGACGCGGGTCGGCGCGTGGTGATCGAGGAATTTCTCGAAGGCGAGGAGTGCTCCATCCACGCGCTCGTCGATGGCCGCGGCTACCTGCTCTTCCCCGGCGCGCAGGATCACAAGCGCGCGCTCGACGGCGACGAGGGCCTCAACACCGGCGGCATGGGCACGTTCAGCCCTCCCGCGCACCTGCTCACGCCGGAGCTCGAAGCCCGCGTCCGCACCGAGGTGCTCGATCGTTTCATCGCCGGGCTCGCGAAGGACGCGCTCGATTTCCGCGGGATGCTTTTCCCCGGCCTCATAATCACGCGCGACGGGCTGAAGGTGCTCGAGTTCAATTGCCGCTTTGGCGATCCCGAGACGCAAGTGCTGCTCACACGGCTCGAGAGCGACCTCGTCGATCTGCTCGAGGCCACGATCGATCAGCGTCTCGACTCGATCTCCGCGAGTTGGAAGCCCGACGCCGCCGTGTGCGTCGTCATGGCCTCCGGCGGCTACCCGGCAAAATACGCGACCGGTAAAACGATCACCGGCCTCGACGCAGCCGACGCCGTCGTCTTCCACGCCGGCACGCGACAGGAAGACGGGCGCGTCGTCACCGCAGGCGGGCGCGTGCTCGGCGTCACCGCGCTCGGCCCCACTCTCGCAACCGCGCGCGACCGCGCCTACGCCGCCGTCAGGCGGATTCATTTCGAGGGCGCGCACCATCGCAGCGATATTGCCGCCAAGGGTCTGCGCGCCTAATCTCCCGCCCGCATGAACCGCCCACTGCTCCTCGCGCTCACCGCTCCGCTGCTGCTCTGCGCGGATGAACCGGTCCCGCGCGTCGAGACCAAGCCACCGGAATTTCGCCAGACGCAACCCGGCCCGCAGACGCTGCGCGAAGCCGTGGACGCGCTGCCCGAGGCGGACCTCAAGGAACTTCTCAATCTCCTCCGCGAGCACTACCTCGCGCCCGACAAGCTCGACGAGACCGCCGTCCTGCGCGCCACCGCGCACGGACTCTTCGAGCGATTCTCCCCCGGCATCGTGCTGCCGCTCGACGACGCCTCCACGCCGAAAGTCGCGAGCCCATTCCGCACCGAGATCCTCGACAACCGCATCGGCTACCTGCGGCTCGGCACGCTGACGGATGCGACGCTCGGCGAGCTCGACGCCGCGCTCGGCACGTTCCGCGAACGCAGGCTCCCCGCCGCCGTGCTCGATCTGCGCGCCGTGCCCGAGGGAAGCGAGTTCGAACTCGCGGCGAAAATCTGCGAACGCTTCTGCCCGAAAGGCCGCGTCATTTTCACAATCCGCCGACCGAGTGCGCAGCAGGATCTCATCCTCACCTCGAAGCAGGATCCGTCATTCACCGGCGTGCTCGTCACCCTCACCGATGCGGACACCGGCGGCGCCGGCGAAGTCATCGCCGCGGTCCTGCGCACGCAGGCGCGGGCGCTCATCGTCGGCGAGCAGACGCTCGGCGAAGCGGTCGAATACTCCGAGGTGCCGCTTCCGAGCGGGCGGAAATTGCGCATCGCAGTCGCCGAGGTCGCCCTGCCGGAAAATGTGCGCGTCTTCCCCGGCGGCGTGACGCCGGACATCGCGCTCGAGATCCCCGCGGATGAAACACAGCGCGTGCTCCAGGCCGAACTCAATGGCGGCGTCGCTCCATTCGTCGTCGAGACCGAACGCCCGCGCATGAACGAAGCCGCGCTCGTCGCCGGCACCAATCCTGAGCTCGACGCCGCGCGCGCGCGCCAGGGCAAGCTGCCCGTGCCCGTGCTGCGCGACGCCGCGCTCCAGCGCGCGCTCGATGCGATCACGACGATCGCGCTCTTCGAGAAACCCGCGAAGCGCTGAGCCGCGCTACCTCAGATTCTTTTCGCGCAGCAGCTCGATCGCGTCCTGCGCAGCTTCGCGCACCTCCTCATCCCGGTCCTGCAAAAGATTCTGGAGCAACGCCACGGCCCGCGCGTCCTCGAACTCGCCCGCCAGTTCCAGCGCCACCAGTCGCACGTCGGCCGGCTGCGTCGGCGCGAGAGCGGAAGCGAGGATCCCGAAGCGCACCTCGCGAGTCTCCAGCTTCTGTTCGCCGACCAGCCCGGTGATGATGTCCGCTTTCACGTCCGTATCGCGCTCGATGTGGAATTGCTGGCGCAGGATTTCCACCGCCTCGGGCGTGCCGATCTCCCACAACTCGGAGACGAGCAGCCCGCGCTCCGCCGGGTCCTCTTCGGCGCGCATCTTCTGACCGAGTTCGCGCGGCGAAGGCTCATCACTGTCGCGAACCATGGGCGGCGTGGCTGCGGCCTCCGGCATCGCGCCGGGCGCGCGCATCCCGACAGGGGGCACGCCGGAAGGCGCGGGCGTGACGACCATGGGCGGAGGCTCCGCCACGAGCGGCGCTTTCCGGCCGCAAGCGGTGAAAGCCAGCGTAATAAAAAAAGTAGCCGAACAGGTTTGACAGGCTAAGCGAAGTGTCATGCAATGGCGGATGCGTCATGAATCCTTGACGCACCACAGAACGCAAACAAACAGAAACGAAAATGAAAACCACTACCCTGATTCCTACTCTCCGGCTGGCCGCCCTCGGTGCGCTCGCCGTCCTAACCATCGGGCAACCCGTCCTGCGGGCTGCGGATCACCGCGACGGACCGACCAACGCGCACGACAGCGCAACGGACCTGAATGACGCTTACTTCTTCGAAGACCCCGTTGACGCGACCAAGCTCGTGGTCATCGCCACCTTCCACGGCTTCATCGTGCCGGGCGAAGCGGGGAACGAAGCGATCTTCGCACCCGAGGTGAATTACCGCTTCGAGTTTTATAACAACCACGTGAACACCCCACTGCCGGTCGATCCCGGTCCGGCGGCGACCCGTGCGGAGAAAGCCGCGTTCAAGCGCGCGCAGTCGCAGTTCCTCGCTTCGATCAAACCCGCCCGCACCATCGACGTGAGCTTCACCGGGCGCACGGCCATCGCCGGCCCGACAGGCAAGGAAGCCCTGCAAATCCCGCAGGCGCAGACGGCGAACCTCGTCTTCACCGGCTTCAAGGGTCAGGTCGGTTTCCTCGGCAGCGCAAGGAAAGACAAGGCGAGCGGCCTCGCCGTGCTCAATCCGGGGCTGGGCGGCACTTCTCCCATGCGAACCGTGGTGGACGTTCCGACCTTCACCGGCGCGCCCTCTTCGACCGGCATCAAATTCTTCGCGGGTGAAACCGACGATCCGTTCTTCTTCGACATCCCGGCCTTTGGCCGCACGGTCGGCGGCATCCGCGACGGCACCCTCCCGGCGGATTTCCTCACGAACCCGCTCTTCTTCGGTCGTGCCCGCGATACCTTCGCCGGTTACAACACGCTCGCGATCGCACTCTCGATCCCGAAAGCCGCGCTCGCCAATGCGGACGTGACCAAGACCAGGATTGGGCTGAACGTGATCGCGCAGCGCCGGGGCGTAGAGATCAATGTGAAGCGGGGCGCTACCGCAGGCACCCGCCGCGGCGCCGGTGGTTTCGTCGCGGTGGACCGCGAAGGCAATCCGGCGATCAACGTCGCGTTCGTTCCCTTCAACCGGAAGAGCGAATACAACTCCTCGACCCCGAAGGATGACGCGAGCGGCAAGTTCGCGGGCGACATCGTCGCGTCGATCACCGCGCTCAATCCGGGCGTGACCACCATCGGCGCGCTCGCCGGCATCGCGGTCTTCTCGGGCGATCTGCTCACGCTCGACACCGCCGCGGCCGCCGGCTGGCCAAATGGCCGCAAGCTCGACGATGACGTCATCGACACCGCACTCTCGGTGCTCTTCTCGCCGACCGTGGTGAAAGACAACGTTGACGTGAACGACGTGCCCTTCGAGGCAGCGTTCCCGTATCTCGGGCTCACGCAGCAGCCGCGGGCCAACGCCGCCCCGGACGACAATACGCGGAACTAACCTCCATCGATCCCTACGACCGCGCCGGCCACCTCAGTGGTGACCGGCGCGGTTTCGTTTTCCATGCATCGCGCCATTTGCGTTCTCGCCGCCGTTCTCAGCGCGCACGCGGCGGAGGACGCAGTGAGCGCGAAATTGGACCGCGCGGTTGATTTTTTTGAAGAGCGGCTCAAGCGCGATCCCGACGACTACGTTGCCGCGAATCAATTCGCCGACCGCCTGCTCCGGCGACTGAGCTGGGCCGGCCGGCTCGAAGACCTGCGCCGCGCGGAAGAGATCACCACGCTCTCGCTGAAGGCCACGCCGCCCGGGCAAAATCCAAGCGGGCTCGCCGGGCGCGCGCGCGTGCTCTCCGCACTGCACCGCTTTGGCGAAGCCGCCGACTTCGCCCGCCAGCTCGAAATGCTCCAGCCCGGCAAGGCGCTTTCGCAGCAACTGCTTGGCGACGCTCTGATCGAGCTCGGCGATCTCGACGGCGCGCAGCAAGCCTTTGCCCGCGCGCTCGAGCGCAGCGAGCCCGCCCCCGCGAGCGAATCCCGCTTCGCGCGCCTCGCGTGGTTGCGCGGCAAGCTCGATGAAGCCGCCGAGCATCTCGACGCCACTCTCGCCTTTGCCCGCGCCGATACCGACAGCGAGACCCTCGTCTGGGCGCTCATGCAGCGTGGCGAACAGGCCTTCCGCCGCGGCGATCACACCGCCGCGGGCCAGCTCTACGACGAAGCGCTCGCCACCGCGCCGGGCCACTGGACCGTGACCTCGGCCATCGCCGAGTTGCGCGGCGCGCAAGGCCGCGACGCGGAAGCCGCGGAGCTTTTCGAGCAGGTCGCGACCAGCACGGGCCGGCCCGAGATGTGGCAGGCGCTCGGCGACCTGCACGCTTTTTACAAGCGCCCCGCCGACGCGAAGGCTGCGCACGACAAGGCACTCGCCGGTTACCGCGCATCGCTCGATCGCGGCGAAGTGCTCTACATCCATCACCTCTCCGGCTTCTTCAGCGACTCGCAGCCCGACGCCGCGCAGGCCATCGAGTTCGCGCAGCGCGACCTCAAGCTGCGCCAGAGCACCGGCGCGTGGGATGCGCTCGCGTGGGCGCAATACCGCGCGGGCGATTTCACCGCCGCGACCGAGTCGAGCGCGAAGGCCCTCGCCACCGGCCTCGCCGACCCGCACGTTCTCTACCACGCTGCCATGATCCGCCTGAGCGCCGGCGCCGTGAAGGAAGGCCAGGACTTGCTCCGCCGCTGCGCCGCGGTAAACCCGCACTTCGCAAACTTCCACGTCCACCGATGAAATCTCTCTGCTTCTGCTTCTGCTTCTTCATCTTCATCTGCTTCGCCGCACACGCCCACCCCGTCGCGCAAGGCTCCCTCGATCTCCACCTCACCGCCGATGCCGCCGCCGCCACGCTGCGCATCTCGAACGAGCAGGTCTTCGTCGCCGCCACGCTCGGCGAAGGCGGCGCCGACGCGCAGGACTTCGACGCGATGCTCACCGCGCACGGCGCGTATCTGCTCCGCCACTTCACCCTCCTCGCCGATGGCACCGCCGCGCCCGGCGAAGTGCGCGAGGTGCGCCCCCCGGTCGATCGCAGCGTGAACGGCTTCACCACCTACGTGCTGCGCTTCCCCGTCAAGTCGCCCGCGCAGATCGAAGTGCGCCAGGATCTCCTCACCGAGATTCTCTTTGCGCCCGGCAACCCGTGGGAGGCGCCGCTCATCGCGCGCGTCTGGCACGACGAACGGCCCGTCGTCGAAGGCGCGCTGCTCACCGCGAAACAGCCGCTGCTCGTGCCGCTCGCGCAAGGCATCGCCGCCGGCTTCGCGCAGCCGCCCGCGGATCACTGGCGGCTCGCGTGGGATTTCTTCCGGCACGGCATCGAGCACATCACCGGCGGCTGGGACCACGCGCTCTTCGTCGCCGCGCTCGTGCTCGCGCTGCCGGGATTCTGGCGCGTGCTCGCGCTCGTCTCCGTCTTCACCTTCGCGCACACGATCACCATCACGCTCGGCGTGCTCGGGCTCGTCCACGTGCGGCCGAGCGTCGTCGAACCGCTCATCGCCGCGAGCATCGTCGTCGCCGCCGCGCTGAATCTTTTCAAACCCGGCCAGCCGCTGCTCACCGCGCGACTCGGCGTCGCGTTCGGCTTCGGCCTTTTCCACGGGCTCGGTTTCGCCGGTGGCCTGAGCGCCGCCATGGAGGGCTTCCCCGCGACCACTCTCGCCACGGCCATCGCCGGCTTCAGCGTAGGGGTGGAAATCGGCCATCAACTCGTCGTGCTCCCGCTGCTCGGAGCGATGGCGCTGGTGCGCCACTGGGTGCCGGCGCGCATCCCGATCGCCGTGCGAACCGGCGGCGTGGCCATCTGCGCCGCGGGGGCCTGGCTGCTCGCGGGCACGCTGCGGTGAGAACGCGCTCGATCTTCCTGCTGCTCGCCGCCGCGTCCACGGCCCGCGCGGAGATCGCGATCGTTAATCCCGAATCTCCCGTGGTCGTTTTCGCGGGCCGTCCGGCCGAGATCGAATGGCGCATCGAGAATCGCGGCGATGCGCCCGCGAAGCTCGACTGCTCGCACCGCGTCTTTCAACTCAGCTCCGCGACGGCAGCGCCAATCGGACCTGCCGCGCCATGGAAGACGCTCGCGCTGGAGCCCGGCCAGCGAATGATCGAGACGCTCGCTTTCGCTCTGCCCGCGGTGCGCGCGACGACGACTTTTCGCGTGGAGATTTTGTCGGAGGGAAAGCCGCTCGGGCGCCAACTCGTGCTCGCGTGCCCCACCGATTTGCTGAAAGGCGCGAAGCTCTCCGTGCACGATCCTGATGCGCGGCTCGCGTCCGCGCTCGCTCGTCTCGGCGCATTGGTGAGCCGTTACAATCCTGACGAAGCGCCGCCTGCCGATGCCGTCATCGTCATCGCCGCAAGCCGTGCGCAAATTCCCTCCCCGCTCGGCACGGGCCGCGGCGCCATCGTGCTCCTGCCCGCACGAGACATCGCCGCAGCGACTCTCGGCGGACGGCTGGGCGTCCTCGTCGAGCATGGAAAAATCTTCTGCACGGACGCCGCGCGCTTCGCGGAGATCGAAACGGACGCCGGCGCGCAACTCGACTTTTTCAAGCTCGTGCAACTCGCACTCGGACGCGAAACACTCCCCTTCACCGATGCGAACGTGCGTTAGCCTGCTCGGCATCACGCTGCTGCTCGTGTCCAGTTTCGCGAGCCACGCGGCCACTGCCCGCGAGATCGAGGAAGCGGTGGCCGCGGAGGAATGGGGTCGCATCGCCAGGATTCGCGATACCGCGAAAAAGGCCGGCGTCAGCACCGACGCGGCCTTGATGATCGCCGCTGCGCAGGCCGGCCGGACGGGTGTGATCGAGAAGCTCGTGGCCGCGGGCGTGCCGGCGGACATCGCGCGGACGACCGGCGCGAGCAGAGGCGAGAACGCCCTCATGCACGCGGCGAGTCGGGGCCGCATCGAAACGGTGAAGTGGCTGCTCGCACACGGGGCGAAGGCGACCTACGTGGGCCGCTGCGATGACGGGGCCTGCACCGGCCACACCGCACTCAACGGCGTGGCGACGGGCGGCTCCGTCGAGATCACAAAGCTGCTCCTCGACGCCGGCGCGGACCCGAACGCGGGCGGCGGACGCTGCACGCATCTCGCGAACTTCAGCGCGAATACCGGCGTGTATGAACTGCTCGTCGCGCACGGCGGCCGCGACGATTTCCCCCATCCCTTCACCACTCAAAAGGCGAAGCCCACGACTGCGACGGCGCCGCCGGAGGTCGCAGCGCCGACGCTGCAGGCGCTCGGCGTCGCCGAACTACTCCCGACCGCCGCGCCCGCCGCACCGGTGCCGAGTGGACGATGCCGGCTCGCCATCGTGGCCGACGAAGCGAACGAAGCCGCGGCCATCGCACTCACCGCGCGGCTGGGCAGCGCGCCGGGGATCGAACTCGTCGAGCGACAGGAGATCGATCGCATCCTCGCCGAGCAGCGGCTCGCGCGCGGACTCGCGGCGAATGCGGCTTCAGCCGGGCAGCTCGGCGCATGGCTGCACGCCGATGCATTTGTCTTCATCCGCGAGCGCGACCTCCTCGGCACGAAAACGGTCGAGAGCAGGCTCGTGCGCGTCTCGCCCGGCGTCGTCATCGAGACGCTCCACCACCCGGCGCCGATCGCGAACGCGACCGCGTGGGCCGATGCGCTCGCGCCCCACGCCTCCGCGCTGGCCATGCGCGCGACGCAGCGCGATGCGCTCGCCGTTTCGCTGCTCGGCGTGCGCTCGACCCTCGGCTCGAAGAACGCGCTCGAACTCGAGCGCACACTCGGCGTCCTGCTCCGGCACCGGCTTGGACGCGACCCGCGACTCGTGCTGCTCGAACGCTCGGCGCTGGACACGCTCGCGGCGGAGGCGGGCGGCGATGCGAACACTTTCTGGCACGGGCGCTATCTCGTGGAAGGCGCGGTCGAGCCCGATCTCGCGAAGCCCGGCGCGTTTCGTTTCAGCGTCCGCCTTCAGCCCGCCGGCGGAGGCGAAGTGATCGCCGGCAGTGGCGCGGGCGATCGCGAGCATCCGGGCGCGGCCGTGGACGCGGCGTTGCAGGCGGCGCTCGCGAAGCTGCGCCCCGGCGATGCGCGCGTAAGCGGCGACGACCTCGCGGAGGCGCAGCGCTTTGCCGACGAAGCACGAGTCGCTTCGCTCATCCAGCTCTACGCCCCGGCGATGGAAGCCGCCGACGCCGCATGGGCGCTGGGTTTGCGGACACCGGAGGTCGCGCGCCTGCGGATCGACGCCGCACTTCGCTTCCTCCGGATGCAACGCCGCACGGTCACCGGCGATTTTCCGTTATCCGAAGATTGGAGCAGCCACGATCTCTTCCATCACCCGCAGCGCCGGGCCGATTGCCCGGATGGTGCGGAGTGGCTCGTGATCACCACGCGCGCGCTCGACTCGTGGCGCGCGGAGCTGAGCCGGATCGAAACGCAGGACGACGCGGCGCGAATCGCGTGGCTGGAATTTGGCCTCGCAGTGCTCGACCAGGTGAAGTTCGCCGCCGCCGCGTTCGACACCGCCGCGGAGATCGCGCGCCAGCGCGATCGGCTCGCGGCGATGCGCGAGACATGGCGCGCGGCGTCCGCCGAAGCGATGACTGCGGCCGGACGCCTCCCCGATGCGAAGGCGGAGATCGCGTTCGCCGTGCAAAACGTCGCGTGCGCCGTGGCAATGCACGAGACGTCCGAACACGCCGGGGCCGCGATCGATTCGCTGCTCGCGCGGCATTTCCGCACCGACGATGCGTATGGCCGCGCCGCGGTCCGGGCGAAGTTGTGGTTTGAGCCGAACGACGCTCGCGCCGCAGCAGTCGGCACGCGGATCACGAGCACGCTGCTGGCGTCGAAGGCGCCGGAGGATCGGCTCTTCGGCAACCGGCTGGCGAGCACCCGTCAGTCACTCGTCGCCACACGCGCGGCGGCGCAGCGCGGGGCGATTGCGGCTTTTCGCGAGTTGCTGCCTGCGTGGGCCGCGGACATGCGGCTCCAGGAGATCGGCGTCCACACGCTTCAAGGCATGGAGCTTTTCCGGCGCGAACTCGATCCCGACCTCCCGATGGTCAAAATGGCGATCAACTCATCGCCGCAGACCTTCGCCTTTTCGCCCGAGTATCGCGCATTTCGAGTCGAGGTGATGCTCGCAATCTTCGGGCAGGCCGATCCGGCCACGGCTCTTTCGCTCTGGTGGTCGCCGGAGAGCTATCTCCCGGAGGAGATCGAGCGGCTGAACCGCGCGATCGGCGAGTGGGCGGATCGGAACGCGAACAGGGAGCTCTCCGTCACGGAACAATCGCGAAAGATGAACTGGCTCGGGCTCGCGGGCGCGATCGCCAAGCCTGCACCCACCGCACCGTTGCGAGTGACGCGCTACTGGCGCGCGAGCGACTTCGCCGAGCCGCGCGGCTTTGACGTGACAATCGATCTGAATGGCGCCCTGTTCGCGGATGGTGCGCTGTGGATTCTCGGCGAGAGGACGGAGAATTCTGCGAGGGAGCAGAACGTCGAGCGCTTCATTTACCGCGTCCGCTTTCCCACGCTCGAGACTGAAGTCATCGCGATGCCCTCGACGCAGCGGAGGATCAGGATCGGCGAGGGCCATCGGACTGGCGGTTCCCTCTTTCCGATGGCGGACGCCGTTTACGTCCTCCTCAGCGACGAGTGCGTGGGGACCTACGATCGCCGGGCCGGTTCGTGGAAGATCAACCGCGAGTTCAAGCCCGCGGGCGCGCTCCGTCCGGTATGGCACGACGGCTTCATCTACTTCGTGCAGCGCGACGAAGGCAGCGACGCGCTCCTGCGGTGGGATTGCTCGACCGGCGCGATCGATCTGCTCGCAAGCACCCGCCGCAAACCGGAGCAAACTCCGCTCGACAACGCGGCGCTCTTCTATCGCGCGCTGCGGATCTCGAATGGACAGCTTCTCGTGGATACCGCGACACGGCGCGAAGGGCAAAAGGAGCCCGGCTCCGGCATTCCCCGCCAGCCGCTCACCGGCACCAAATCAACGGCATGGGCGGCCGCGAGCAAGGATCTGCACGGCCCAGTCGTGACGTTCGATCCGCCGACGAAGCAGTGGAATCCAAAGCCGGCGCAAGACGACGGGCGGGAGCCGCGGACGAGACCGCCGCTCATCGCCCCGAAACTCCCGCCATTTTCCGCCCTGCCGGCACTCACGGCGCGCGGCGCATTTCACCCGCCGTTCGATGGCTCGCATCTCGTGATCGCGACCGGGATGGGCCCGGAAATTCAGGTGGAACTCGTGCCGGCCCAGGCACCGAGCGGCAGCGCCGCTGCGATGTCCGCCGTGGGTCCATTGACATCGTGGCCCGCTCCCGGCGGATTGATCGTCAGCGGGATGGCATTTCGCATCGGCTTTTGGTTCGTTCCGCATTCCGACCTTCGCAATTCTCTGCCGCGTCGAACATCCGCGCCAAACGCCACTCCTCCCGCATCGCCACGCTCGCCATGAAACTCCCCGCCGCACTCCTGCTCGCCATCGCGACCCTCCACGCCGCCGACGCTCCGCTCAGCATCGCTGTGTTCGACTTCCAATCGCCGGAGGAAGGCGTGCGCGATCTCGGTCCGAAGATCACGAGCCTCGTCACCGCGCAGCTTTCCGCCGATGCGCGGCTGCTCACCGTCGAGCGCGCGGAACTCGACAAGGCGCTCGGCGAACAAGAACTCGCTCTCTCCGGCAGCGTCGCGCCGGAGAACGCCGCGCGGGTGGGCCAACTCACTGGCGCGACGGTGCTCGTGACCGGGCGCGTGATGAAGGCGGAGGCAGAGACACTCGTGGTCGCGAAGATTATCGGGACCGAGACCGGTCGCGTCTTCGCCGTCACCGCGAAGCTCGCGCCGAATGGTTCACTCGCCGACACAGCCGTGAGTCTCGCGGGCATGATCGGCGATCTCGCGACGAAGAATGCGGGCGTGCTCGTGGCGAAAGTCGAGCCGGCTGAGGCGCGCATCGCGCGGATCAAGGCGGCGCTCGGCGCAGCGGAGAAGCGGCCCGTCGTCGCGGTGAAGATTCCCGAGCAGCACTTCGGCCGGCCGGTGAGTGACCCTGCAGCGGAGACGGAGATCGCGCACATCCTGCAAGCATGCGGCTTCACGATCGCCGATGAGAAGTCCACCACGCGCGCCGACTTCGCGATCGAAGGCGAGGCCTTCAGCGAGCGGGCGCTGCAACGCGGGAACCTCGTGATCTGCAAGGCGCGCGTGGAAGTGAAGCTGCGCAACCTCGCCACCGGCGCACTCATCGCCAGCGACCGGCAGGTCAGCGTCGCGACCGATCTTGGCGAGCACATCGCCGCGAAAGCAGCGCTCGCGCTCGCCGGCGCGGAACTCGCCGAACGACTGACGGGCAGGATTCGTTGACGCGAGACGCGTGCGTGCCAGCGTGCGCGTTCATCGATGAAAAAATCCGCCGCCACCACGACCACGGGCCATTGCATCCTCGCCGGCGCGGGGCCGGGCGATCTCGGGCTCGTGACGCTCCGCGTGCGCGAGGCGCTCGGCTCGGCGGACGTGATCGTCTTCGACTACCTCTGCAACCGCGAGATGCTCAAGTGGGCGCGCGCCGATGCGGAGATCATCTATGCGGGGAAAAAGGCAGGCGCGCACACGCTCAAGCAGGACGAGATCAACGCGCTCATCGTCGAGAAGACGAGGGCGGGGAAGACGGTGCTGCGGCTCAAAGGCGGCGATCCGTTTCTTTTCGGCCGCGGCGGCGAGGAGGCGGAGTCGCTCGCGGATGCGGGGCTGTCGTTTGAGATCGTGCCGGGCGTCACCAGCGCGATCGCCGCGCCGGCGTATGCGGGCATCCCCGTCACGCACCGCGAGCACGCGGCGCAGCTCACCATTTTCACCGGACACGAAGACCCGACGAAGACCGGGAGCACGCTCGACTACGCCGCGCTCGCAAAGGCGCCGGGCACGAAGGTGATGCTCATGGGCGTCGAGCGCATCGGCGCGATCACCACACAGCTCGTGCAGCACGGACTCGCCGCCGACACACCGATCGCGCTCGTGCGCTGGGGCACCACCGCGCAGCAGCAGGTGCTCACCGGCACGCTCGGCGACATCGCGGAAAAGGTCGCCGCGAGCGGCTTTAGCGCGCCGGCGGTGGCGGTGATCGGCACCGTCGCGGCGCTGCGCGAAAAGCTCGCGTGGTTCGAAAAGCGCCCGCTGTGGGGACGGCGCATCGTCGTCACGCGCACGCGGCAGCAGGCGGGCGCGCTCAGCTCCGCGCTGCGCGGGCTCGGTGCGGATGTGTTTGAGCTGCCGACCATCCGCATCGAGCCGCCGACCGACGAGCGCGAGTTCGTCACGTCGGTCGTCCACGCGCATCAATACGACTGGCTCGTCTTCACCTCGCCGAATGGCGTGCAGGCGTTCTTCGAGAAGTTCTTCGAGGTGCGCGCCGACGCGCGCGAACTCGGCGCGCCGAAGATCGCAGCGATCGGTCCCGCGACGGCGGCGAAGGTGCGCGAGTATCGGTTCACGGTGGACCTGCAGCCGGAGGAGTTCGTGGCCGAGGCGGTGGTCGAGGCGTTCACGAAGCAGGGCTCGATCGAGAATCTCACCATCCTCATCGCCCGCGCGGAGAAGGCGCGCGACGTGTTGCCCGACGAACTCGCGAAGCTCGGCGCGATCGTCGATATCGTGCCCGTCTATCGCACCGTGCCGGAGACCGACGACGTGAGCGGCGGCATCGCGCGGTTCAAGGCGGAGGGCGCGGACCTGATCACGTTCACGAGTTCGAGCACGGCGGAGAATTTCCACGCGCTCGGCCTGCCGTGGCCCGCGGGGATGAAGACGGCATCGATCGGGCCGATCACTTCAAAGACCATGCGCGAGCTGGGCATGAGCGTGGACATCGAGGCGGAGCAATACGACATCCCCGGCCTGGTCGCGGCGATCCGCGCGCACGGCGGCGGCTAGATCAGCTGCGGCACCAGGCCGATGATCGAGCTGGCGGCCGGGAGCACCGTCCAGTTCCGCAGCGCGTCACACGAGGCTGCGCGACATCCGGAAATGCGGCCCGACTGTCGGGATATCGAATTCCGCGCCGGAGATCTCCCAGCCGAGCCGTCGGTAAAACTCCGCGGCACTCACACGCGCATTGCACCAAATCAGCGCGGCGCCGCTCGCGCGCGCGGCGTCCTCGCACGCGGCGAGCAACGCGCGACCGACGCCTGCGCCGCGCACCGCGGGCAGCGTCGCCATGCCGCGCAGTTGGCGCGCGTCGCCGGGCTGGTCCGGCATCGGCGCGGCGTAGATCGATGCGACGCCGACGAGCCGGTCTTCGACGAATCCGCCGAGGTGAATAGTCGCCGGCGCGTCGTCGCCGTCGAAGACCGCGGATTCACGCGGAAATCCCGCGCGCAGGATCAGCCAGCGCACGGCGATCACGTCCTGCGCGGAAACGGTGCGCACGCCGACGGCGCTCATGGCTGGAAGGAATACCAATAGATGCCGTCCGCGATGCGCTCGAAATGCGCGCGGGATTTCCG
>JBEBGD010000149.1:0-10506 GCA_040081625.1 Chthoniobacteraceae bacterium | reverse complement strand
GATGAACCCGCGCACTGCGTCCTTCCCGCGTCAGACCGAACCCGCCTTCGCCCGCACCCGCGTCCGGCCACGCCGCACGCTGCGGCGAATCCCGCCCGGGCGCCCGCCCGCCCGGCGCTTCTCGTGGAGCGCGATCCGCCTCGGCAGCATCGCCGCGGTGCCAGTGGAGATCCATACGAGCTGCCTCATTTATCCCGCCGGCTTTCTGCTGTGCCTGGCCTTCACCGGCCACGCTGCGCGAAGTATGCACATGAGCCAACTCGGGCTCGCGATCCTGCTCGAGGGCTTTCTCGCCTTGCTGTGGGGATGCCTGCTGGTTCACGAATTCGCTCACGTCTTCGCGGCACGGCACTGCGGGATCGACACCGAGCGGGTGGTCATCCTGCCCGTCGGCGCGGCGGCGCTCATGCGCAAACCGCTCTTCGACACCCGCGAATTCTGGGTCGCCTTCGCCGGCCCGGCGGCGAGCCTCGCGCTGGCGGGCGCGTTCTGGCTCCTGGCGGAATTCCTTCCACCCATCGACAGCCCCGCGGGACGCTCCGCGATCCTCATGCTGCTCGAGGCCGGCTGCTCGATCAACGTGGTCATCGCGATCTTCAACCTGCTGCCGTGCTTCCCGATGGATGGCGGGCGCATGCTGCGTTCGCTCCTCGCGATGACCATTGGGCTCGTCACGCGCCACCCGCGGCGTCATGCGTTCGGGCTCGCGACGCTTATCGTCGTCCGGTTTGTGAACCCGCTCATCGTCACCGGGGCGATCGCGTTCACGATCATCAAGTCGCACATGTGGATGCATCTCGTCCTGTTCCCGCTGCTGCTCGCCGCGGGGGAAGTCGAGCGCCGCGTCGAGCGCGAAGACCGCCTCGGAATCGAAGACTAAAGCTGCGCGTCCGAGCGCCGCGCCATCCGCAGCGCGAGCGCCATCCCACCGCCGACCACGAGCAGCCACGGGAGCACGCTCCAGCGCGAGCGCGGGGCGAGGAACTCGCCGGCATTGAATGACGCCCAATCGCTCTGCCCGGAGTCGAGCGGGAACATGCCCCAGCCGAGCATCCCGTCATAGACACCGACCGGATTTACCGACACCGGGCCGCGGATCGCCGCGAGGAGGAAGGGTTCGCGATCGCCACGCTCGATCGCGGCGTCCAGACGCGCGCGTTCCTCAGCGAGCTTCTGCGCGCGGACGGCTTCGTCGGGCTCCTCGTTTTCGAGACGATCGGCGGCTTCCTCGAGCTTGATGTCGCGCATCCAGCGCAGGATCGGTCCGACTTTGCCCGTGAAGAAAAGCGGCGCGGCGTATTCGGTGACGAGATTGCAGAAGAAGTCGTCCTTGCGATGCGCGTCGTCGATGCGCGCGTGGTGGCCGACGGCGAGCGGGCACTGGCCATCGGTCGCGGTGAGGAGGAACTGCTGCACGACCGACACGCCGAGCAGCACCAGCGCCGTCTTCCGCCAGTGCACGAAGGCGACGACCGTCGCGAGCGCGAGGAACGGGATGCCCGGCACGAGGTAGCGCGGGCCGGCGGAGTAGCCGGCGTGGTAGCCATTGAAGCTCGCGTTCACGAGGAAGAAGAAGCCGAAGATCGCGATGCCGAGCCGCGCCTCGGCAGCCCACGTCTTGTCGCGAAGCCAGACGACCCATCCGTAGATGCCCGCGATCAGCACGGGGCAGAGCCACAGCACGCCGCGATACGGCGACACGGCGAGCAGGCCGACGACATACGGATTCGGCTGGCCGAACATCCCGAGCGAGCCGCTCTCGGTCTTGAAGATCGGGTTCTGGAAGTCGTTCGCGAGCGCGATGGGCGAACCGAAATTCACCTGGTGATACCACAGCAGCAGCGCCGCCATCGGCACGCCGCCGACGGCGAAAGCGATCGCGCGGCGCCAGCGCACGCCACCCGCGAGCAGGGCGTAGAGGCCGAGCGCGAAGACTGCGCCGACGGCGACGTAGTTCGTCACCACCGCGAGTCCGGCTGAGAGTCCGGCGAGTGCGTGGCGCACATCGGGCGAAGTGCGGCGCAGCGCGCACGTGCCGTGTTCGCCGCATCGATCCCACGACAGACAGTAGAATGCCGCGATGAGCAGCGCCGCGGTGAGCGCGTGATCGAAGAGGATCGTCGCGAATGGAAAGAACGTGGTGCCGAACGCGAAGGCGATCGTCGCGAGCAGCGCGGGTGTGGTCTTGCCGCCAGCGAACTTAATCGCGAGCCGCAGGAAGAGCACGCAACCGACCGCGGACATGAGCCCGACGCTGAAGATGGTCGTCAGCCAGAGGTTCATGTTCAGCGTCCACCAATGATCGGGATCGATGCCGAGCGCGCGCTCGATGCGATGGATCAAGTAATACGCCGGAAGTCCCATGAACGACGTGCCCGGTGGTTTGTTCGGGTGGAAATGGCCGGTGCGCTCGACGAAAGCCACGTCGCCCGACGCACAGCCCTGCCCCGGCACCTCCGGCACCATCGGCGATTTCTCGACGCCCTCGCGCAGCGGCGCATCGCCGACGGGAAAGAAAGTCCACGTGCCATCGACCCAGCAGAGCCGATGTCGCTTTCCGCCGTCGGTGTATTCGGCGCGCTCGACAGGCAGGCGCCGCAGCTTTCCGCTCTCGTCGGCTTTGCGATAGACGAGGAAATCGTCGATCGCGAAGCGCCCCTGCTCGGCCATCGCGCGGATCTCGGCGAAGCGCGAGTTCTGGTTCCAACCGCCGCCCTGATTGAAGAAAGCGAAGCCGAACCAGGTGGCGAGGAAGATGAGCAGTTCGAGACGGCGGGCGGGTGACATCGGGACCGTGAGAGTGGCGCGAACAGCACGCGGCGAAAGCAATTATTCGATTCGTGCTTCCCTCGTCGCCCGCGGTTCGCCATTTCACCTTTTCGATGCCCTGGTCCCAGAACTACACGCCCCTCGGCGGCCTCCTCATTTCCGCGCTCGTCGCGTCGATCCCCGTCGTCGTCCTGCTCGCGCTGCTCGGCGTGTGGCACGTGCGTGCGCATCTCGCCGCGCTCATCGGGCTGCTCACCGCCGCTGCGGTGGCGATCTTCGTTTTCGACATGCCCGCGCAACTCGCCGCGGCCTCGGCGGGATACGGCGCGGTCTTCGGGCTGTTTCCCATCGGGTGGATCGTGCTGAACGCGATCTTCATCTACCAACTCTCGGTCGATACCGGCGGGTTCGAGACCTTGAAGACGCAGATCGCCGGGCTCGCGGGCGACCGGCGCATCCAGGCGCTGCTCATCGCGTTCACGTTCGGCGCATTCATCGAGGGCTGCGCGGGCTTCGGCGCGCCTGTCGCCATCACCGGCGCGATGATGATCGGCCTCGGCTTCAAGCCGCTCGAAGCCGCCAAGCTCGCGCTCATCGGCAACACCGCGCCGGTCGCCTTCGGCTCGCTCGGCATCCCCATCACCACGCTCGCCGACGTGACCGGGCTCGATGTCTATGCGCTCAGCGCGATGGTCGGGCGGCAGCTCCCGGTCTTCTCCCTCATCGTCCCGTTCTGGCTCGTCGCCGCGCAGGCCGGGTGGAAAGGGATGTGCGAAGTCTGGCCCGCATGCCTCGTGTGCGGCGCGAGCTTCGGCCTCATGCAGTTTCTCGTCTCGAATTTCCACGGCCCGTGGCTGGTCGATATCGCCGCGGCGGTCGTGTCCATGGCGGCGCTGGTCGCGCTGCTGCGCGTGTGGCGGCCCTCCCGTTCAACGTTGGAAGTTGAACGTTGGACGTTGGACGTTGAGCCGCCGGCAGGGCCGGACGCTTCGGATGACGGCAACTCGAATCGCGAGGCGCCTGCGGCGGGCTCAACGTCCAACGTTCAACTTCCAACGTTCAACTTCCAACGAAGGCTCCGCGCCTGGCTGCCGTGGGTGCTGCTCTCCGTGTCCGTCGCCGTTTGGAAGATCGGGCCCATCGAGGCGTGGCTGAACGCCACCGCCCCGTGGAAACTGGAAGTCCCCGCGCTGCACCTCGCGGTGCAGAAGATGCCGCCCGTCTCCCATCTACCCGAGTTGGAAAAGGCGATCTACAAGTTCAACCTCCTCGCGATGACCGGCACTGCGCTGCTGCTCGCCGGCATCGTCGCCGGGCTGCTGCTCGGCGTGAATCTCGCGAATCTCGCGCGGCTCTACGGCCGCTGTGCGTGGCGCGTGCGAACTTCGCTGCTCACCATCTCGCTCATGCTCGCGCTCGGCTACGTCACGCGCTACTCCGGCACGGACTCGACGATGGGGCTCGCCTTCGCGCACACCGGCTGGTGGTTCCCCTTCTTCTCGCCGTTGCTCGGCTGGCTCGGCGTGGCGCTCACCGGCAGCGATACTTCGTCGAACGTGCTCTTCGGCAACCTGCAGAAAGTCACCGCCGAGCAACTCGGCCTCTCGCCGATCCTCTGCGCGGCCTCGAACAGCTCCGGCGGCGTGATGGGCAAGATGATCGACGCGCAGAGCATCGTCGTCGCGCAAGTCGCGACGGGCGGCGCGCCGGGAGCACCCGACGCGGGCACAATCTTGCGCGCCGTTTTCTGGCACAGCCTCGGGCTCGCCATCCTGGTAGGTTTGCTCGTGCTTGCACAAGCACGCCTCTTTCCTCAAATCATCCCCTCACCATGATCCACCGCATCTCCCTCACGCTCCTCGCGCTCACGACCCTCTCCTTCGCGCAGGCCCCGAAGCCCGCGGCTCGCAAGCCCAGCCCCGCGCTCGCGCCGATCGAGGATGTCGCCGGGCTGCCGCGGGTGCTCATCATCGGGGATTCGATCTCGATCGGCTACACGCTGCCGACGCGTGAACTGCTCAAGGGCGTCGCGAACGTGCATCGCATACCGACCAACGGCAGTTCGTCCGACGCGGGCCTCAAGAATCTCGACGCGTGGCTCGCGACCGGCGGTGCGGGGAAGAAGTGGGACGCTATCCATTTCAACTGGGGCCTGCACGACCTCAAGCACCTCAAGGACGGCAAGCTCGACCTGACCGGCCCGCAGGTGAACGCAATCGATGCTTACGCGAAGAACCTGAGTGCCATCGTGGCTAAGCTCAAGACCACCGGCGCGAAGCTGATCTGGGCCACGACCACTCCCGTGCCCGCGGGCAGCGACGGGCGCGTCCCCGGCGACGAGGTGAAATACAATGCCGCGGCGGCGGGCGTGATGAAGGCCGAGGGCGTCGCCATCGACGATCTGCACGCGGTCGTCGTCGCCAAGCCCGACACACAGCGGGAGAAGAACGTCCACTTCACCGATGAGGGGAGCAAGGCGCTCGCCGGACAGGTCGCGGCGGAGATCCGGAAAGCGCTCGGAAAATAGGCGCGGGATGGGGTGCGGAACTGGCTACGTCGGAAGCGAATGAACCCACGAAACCCGCCGTGGACAGCCGTCCCGAAGCTCGGTAGCATCGTGTCATGAGTCCGTCCGCAGAGATGTAGGGAGATCATGGCAGAAGGAATCCTCGCGACATCGATGCTCGTGCAGGCGTGGGCGGTGACGCTTGCGGTGCGGCTCGCAGTGCGGCAGCGGCGCGCGGGCTGGGTTTTTGTCGCGGTGGCGATCACGCTGATGCTCGGGCGGAAGGCCCTCTTGATGAGCGCAGCGCTGATCGGCAAGCAGACCCCTGACCCGGTGTCGGAGTGCATCGCACTGACGGTGTCGCTGCTGATGGCGATCGGGCTGACCCTGCTGCTCCGCTGGCAGATGCGGAGCGCCGACGCGAACGCTTCGCCGGAGCAACTCGGCATCGGAGCGCTGGACCGGCTCAAGCAACACTCCGTCCTCCTCGCGCTGGTGTCGCTGCTCGGGTGCGCGGTCCTGGGCTACTTCGCCTACACGAACAGCCGCGACGCCGTGACGAACCGCCTGCTCAAGGGAAGCCTCGACCTCGCGCACATGCTGGAAATGGCGGTCGCGTCCGAGTTCGACGAGGCAGCGGCGCTCGAAAGGCTGGCGCAACTCTGGCGCCATTCGCCCAGCCAGTATCGCGACAACTACCTCTGCGTCATCGGAGCCGACGGCAAGCTGCTGCTCAATACGCGGCGGCCGGAAAAGGCCGGTGTCTTCGTGGGTGGGACACCCGTCCCGTCGGAGGACGGTTCACCGCGCACGGTGTCCGACCTGATCAAGGCGCGCACCGACTGGGCCGGACGCAATCGGAACTCGGAGGGCGAGCGCCAACTTGCCGCGTATGCCTACAGCCTGCGGCTGGACGCACTCATCGCCGTTCACCTGCCCGCGCGCACGGTGGACTCGGAGATTCGCGCCGCAGCGCTCCCATGGGGCGCGGGGATCGCGCTCATCTTCGTCGTCGTCCTGCCGCTGAGCTTCGGGTTGCTCCACTACGTCGGTGCGTCGTCGCAACGGGCGGCGTTCCACGCGATGGGGCGGCAACTCGAAAGCGATCGCCGCTACTCGCTGCTCGTCGAAAACGTGAAGGACCACGCGATCCTGCTGCTCGATGCGGACGGACGCGTCGCGAACTGGAACCCTGGCGCCGAGAGTCTCCGCGGCTGGACGGAAGCGGAGCTCAAGGGGCGAGAATTTTCGTCCTTCTACACCGAAGCCGACATCGCGCGGAAGCAACCCGCGCTCGACCTGCAGGCCGCCGCGCAGAGTGGCAGCGTCGATCTCGAAGGCTGGCGCGTGCGCTCGGACGGCTCGCGTTTTTGGGCGAGCGTGAACATCACCTCCATCCGCGACGACGCCCGCGCGCAGACCGGCTACCTCGTGGTGGCGCGCGACAGCACCAGCCGGATGCAGGCGGAAGCCACTCTCGGCCAGCAGCAGCAAGTGCTGCGTCGCGTGCTGGACGCAAACGAGAACACGATCTTCGTGAAGGACCGCGAGTCGCGCATCCTCATGGCGAATGAAGCGACGGCCCGCTTCTACGGGCTCTCGCCGCAGGATTTGGTAGGCCGGCGGCAGGACGAACTGCACCACGAACTGGGCTTCGACCCCGAGGACATCCGTAAGTGGCTCGCCGACGACCGCGCGGTGATCGACTCCGGCACGATGCTGGAAACCATCGAGACCGGCCTGACCCGCGAAGGCCGCACGCTCCATTACCGCACGCGCAAATACCCGATGGAGTTCTCGCCCGGCCAGCCCGCGGTGCTGGTCGTGTCCATGGACATCACGAGCCTGGTCGAGGCGAATGAAACGCTGCGGGCGAGCGAGGAGCGCTTCCGCACCATCGTCGAGTCCGAGCCGGAGTGCGTGAAGATCGTCGCCGCGGACGGACGGCTGATCGAGATGAATGCGGCCGGTCTCGCGATGCTCGAATGCCACAGCCTCGAACAGGTGCTGGAGCGCCCCCTCCTCGAGTGGATCGGCGAGGAGTATCGCGAAGGGTTCGCGGCCTTGCACCGGGAGGTCATGCAGGGCGGAAAGGGGTTCTATGAGTTCGAATCCATCGGCCTCACTGGCACGCGCCGCTGGCTCGAGACGCACGCCGCTCCGCTGCGCGACGCAGGCGGTCGCGTCACCGCCTTGCTCGGCATCACACGCGACATCACGCACCGCCGGAAGGCCGAGGAACGCATCCGCCAGCTCAACCGCGTCTATGTCGTCTTGAGCGACATCAACCAGACGATCGTCCGCGAGAAGGACACACAGGCGATGCTCTCCGCCGCCTGCCGGATCGCCGTCGAGAAGGGGCAGTTCAGAATGGCGTGGATCGGCCTCGACGACGAGCCGGGGCGGGCGCTCAGGATCGCCGCGCACGCAGGCGCGAGCGACCGCACGGTGCGCGTCCTCGACACGCTCATCGGCGAGGAACAGGGCGAGTCGGATTGCGCCTTCACGATGATCGCGCTGCAGACCGGCCAGCACGGCGTCTGCAACGACATCGAGCACGATCCGCAAGCGGCCGGATGGCGCGACGCTGCCGCGAAGCGCGGCTACCGAGCGATGGCCTCGCTGCCCTTGAAGTTCAAGGAGACGGTGATCGGCACCTTCAATCTCTACGCCGGTGACGCGGGATTTTTCGATGCGGAAGAATTGCGCCTGCTCGACGAACTCGCGACGGACATCTCCTTCGCGCTCGAAGTCGCAAAGCGCGAAGCCGAGCGCCGGCAAGTGGACGAGAATGCCCGCGGACAACTCGACGAACTCCTGCGCTGGCAGGACGTGATGCTCGCCCGAGAAGATCGTGTGGCGCGGCTCAAGGCCGAGATCAACGCGCTGATGGCCGAACGCGGGCAGCCGCCACGCTACCCGAGCCTGATCCAGCCATGAAAGCACCCCTGCCCCCGAACGAGGCGCAGCGGCTCAAAGCGCTGCGGAGCTACGACGTGCTCGACACGCCGCCGGACGCCTCACTCGACGACCTCACGCGCCTCGCCGCGCAGCTCTGCGAGACGCCGATCGCGCTGATCTCGCTGATCGATGAGACGCGTCAGTGGTTCAAATCCCGCGTCGGGCTGGATGTCTCCGAGACGCCGCGCGAACTCTCCTTTTGCTCACACACGATTCTGGAAACGGGAGTGGTGCTCGAGGTGAATGACGCCCGGAATGATGCCCGCTTCGCCGACAACGCGCTCGTGATTTCCGACCCGAACATTCAGTTCTACGCCGGCGCATCCCTGATCACGCACGACGGCCACGCGCTCGGGACGATCTGCGTGATCGACCGCACCCCGCGGCAATTGACCGCCGCGCAGACGGCCGCGTTGCGCGTGCTCAGCCGCCTCGTCGTCACACAGCTCGAGCTGCACCGGCGTGGGATCGAGCTGAAGGCCGAGGCCGGGAAACGAGAGCTAGCCGAGGCGCTGCTGCGCCAGACCGAGGAGGAGAAAGATCGGCTGCTCGCGCTGGGCGAAAAATCCCGGCTCGCGCTCCTGAGCGTGCTCGAGGACGAACAGCAGACGGGGCGGGATCTGCGGGCGACCGAGGAGCGCTTCCGGCAGTTGGCGGAGAACATCCAGGAAGTCTTCTGGATCAACGATCCCGCCTCCGGACGCGTGCTCTACGTGAGCCCGGCTTACGAAAAAATCTGGGGCCGCACTTGCGCCAGCCTTTACGAATCCCCGCGCACCTGGCTGGACGCGGTGCATCCCGACGATCGCGAACGCGTAATGCATGCGCTGGAGACGCGACTGACGAGCGGCGAATACGACGAGACGTATCGCATCCTGCGCGCGGACGGCACGGTGCACTGGATTCACGATCGCGGTTTCCCGGTTCTCGACGAATCGGGAGAGGTCACCCGGGTCGTCGGCACGGCGGAGGACATCACCGAGCAGCGGCACCTCGAGACGCAATTCCGCCAGTCGCAGAAGATGGAAGCCATCGGGCAGCTCGCCGGCGGCGTGGCGCACGACTTCAACAACATTCTCGCCGCGATCATGATGCAGGCCGAGCTCGCCCTCACGGTCACGAATCCGCCGCCGGAGACGCGCGAGTTGATCGAGGACATCAAGGCCGCCACCGACCGCGCGGCGAACCTCACGCGGCAACTGCTCGCCTTCAGCCGCCGGCAGGTCATCCAGCCGCGCCAGCTCGACCTGAATGAAATCGTCACCAGTCTCACCAACATGCTCCAGCGCATCGTCGGCGAGGACGTTCACCTTCAGCTCAATCTCCACTCGCGCCCGCTCATCACGCGCGCCGATTCCGGGATGCTCGACCAGGTGCTGCTCAATCTCGTCGTCAACGCCCGCGATGCGATGCCCGGCGGTGGACGCCTTTTCATCAATACCGGGGAGAAAACCTTCTCTGAGGAGGAAGCGTCATCGATTCCCGACGCCTCGGCTGGCCGCCATGTCTGGCTGAGTGTCGCCGACACCGGCTGCGGCATCCCGCCGGAATGCATGGCGCGGATCTTCGAGCCGTTCTTCACGACCAAGGATCCGGGCAAAGGCACCGGCCTCGGGCTGGCCACCGTCTTCGGCATCATCAAGCAACACGGCGGCGCAATCTCGCTCGAGAGCAAAGTGGGAACCGGCACGACGTTCCAGATTTTCCTCCGCGCCACCGACGCGGCCCGCCTGGAGGTGGAAGCACCTGCGGAGCGACCCAAGCCGCGCGGCGGCACGGAGACGATCCTGCTGGTCGAGGACGAGCGGGCCGTCCGCAGATTGACGCGCGTCGTGCTCGAGCGGGTCGGCTACAACGTGCTCGAAGCCTCCCACGGCGTCGAGGCGATGGAGGTGTGGGACAAGCATCACGCGTCGATCGACCTGCTCTTCACCGACATGGTGATGCCCAATGGCATCAGCGGCCGGGAGCTCGCCTCGCTCATGCACGCGCGCAACCCCGGGCTGCGCGTCATCTTCACCAGCGGCTACACGCCGGAGATGGCCGGCAAGGAGCTCTCGCTCAAGGAAGGACAGAACTTCATCCAGAAGCCAACCACGCCGGCGCTGCTGCTGGAGACCGTCCGGCGCTGCCTCGACGTGTGACATGTAGCCAAGTGGGGCTATGACCGTCGTCGCATGAACCATCCTCTGCCGCGCTCCATCGTCTGCGCCACCGACTTCTCCCGCAATGCCGCGGCGCTGGCAGCGTGCGCGGCATTGCGGGAGAAG
>JBEBGD010000051.1:0-37048 GCA_040081625.1 Chthoniobacteraceae bacterium | reverse complement strand
GGGGCTCGGGCTCGGTCTCGACCGGGCGGGAGGGAGGCTCGACGGGCACGAGGGGCTGCGAATCGCCGACGAGGCCGAGTGCTTCGAGCGTTTCCTTGGTCAGCGTGCCGGTCACTTCGAGCCCGTTGCGGATCTGGTAGCGCTTCACGGCCGAGGCGGTCTCGGGGCCGCTCGCACCGCTGACTTCGCCGTAATAGAAGCCCTGCTCTTTCAGCAGGCCCTGCACGGATTTGGTCAGCTCATCGGCACGGGCAACGACGACGAGGAGCGAGAGGACGAGGAGTATTCTAATCATGGCGAGGTCGATTCAGACGCGGCGCCACCGGGAGTAATTCAAGGCGCCGCCTTCGCAAGTTGCGTCGCGGGCTTCGCCGGCGGCGGCATGGTGCGCGAAAACTCCGCCACTCCCTCGGCAATAGCCGCCGCGAGCCGGTCGCGATATTCCGGCGTGGCGATCAGCTTCGCCTCGAATGGATTGGTCAGGAAGCCGGCCTCGATCAGCACCGCCGGCGCCCGCGTGTGACGGACGACGAAGAACGCCTTCGGCATGATCCCGCGGTTGCCCGCCTCGGTTCGATTGAGCAGCGACGCCTGCACGTAACCGGCGAGGTATTCGCCCCTGTCGGCGTCCGGTCGCGGATCCGGCTTGGCGAAAAATCCCGCGAACAGCCAGCCGGGCTCCTGCGCGATCTTCTCCGTCGCAAAATACGTCTCGATGCCCGCCGCCGAACTGCGCGACGAGGTGTTGAAGTGCAGACTCACAAAGATCGAGTGATCGACCTGGTTCGCCATCTCCGCGCGGTCGGCCAGCGAGATATACGTATCGTCGCGCCGCGTGAGCACCGTCTTGAAGTCCATCGCCTGGAGCTGCTGGTCGAGCCGGGCAGCGAGGTCCAGCGTCAGGTCCTTTTCCACCAACCCGTAGCCCCGTCCTCCACCGTCGCGGCCGCCATGGCCGGCGTCGATGACGATGGTCGGCAGCGCGCTCGGGTTCAGGGCCGACGCCACGCGCAAGTCCCTCGGAGCTTCCTCGGGTGCGACGAGAAAGGTCAGGCAGCCCGCCATGGTGAGGAGGCCCACGGTTGGAGTGACGATTTCCATATGCAGAGCTTTGCACAGCAACCTCCATGCGCCAACTCGCGATGTGGGCTCCAGCGCCCGGTGCGCGACGGGCGGTGCCTGCGAACGAACCGCCGGAGCGGGGGCCTGGGCGACGACGCGCGGGGCTCGCTTCGGCCCGCTCGCGCCCCCGAGCGGGAGCAGCGCCTGATCGCCCTCCATCGCCACCGGCGGGGATGCCGGGTCGTGACTTTGCGAAGATGGGCGCTTCGCCTTCATCTCATTCGGCGTCGAGCATCGCGCGCGTCTCCGCCTCCGGCAAGGCACGCCACGTGATCGGCAGCGTCGAGCTTCGCTCGAGCACCGCACACTCGACAGCCGCGTGTGCGAGTTGCTCGTCGAGGTGCTTTTTCAAGACGGCGCGTTTCGGCAATTCCTCCGCCGCATCGTCCGGCGACGCCATGTGGCCGAGGCTCCACGCCTCCGCCGCAATCCTCACCGCCCGCGAGAGCGACGCTTTCGTCGCGTCGTGTTCGCGCAACAGCCGCTCCATGCGCTCGGCCGCGGACTTCGTCCCCGCGATCACGCCGAACTCCTCGAAAGAACGTCCGAAGCTGCCGCCGTTCGTGTGGATCGAACCGTCGTAATCGAGCCGCAGGAAGAGATTCGGGACATCGCCACGGCCCAGCTCCGCGAAGATCAGCCGCGCGAGATACGGCGCGCCATAGACCTGCTCAAAGGCCGCCTTCAACGCAGGGCTGAGCGAAAAATTCGCGAGCCGCCGCAGCGACACATCGTGCGCTGATCGCGCGAATCCTTCCGTGCTGCATAGCTCGATCGCCGCGAGTCGCAGCCGCTCGATGTCGCCCGGATGCCCGATGCCACCCATCGCGATGCGATCGTAGATCTCGAAAATCTTCTGCCGCTCCCGGCTGAGCGTGAGCAGCACGATCCCGTCGGCGTAGCTGAGCGCGACGATCGGGCTGCCCGGCGCGAGCTGATGCTCGATGTATTCGCGCCGGTTGGCGATGGCTTCGACCCAGCGATACGGCTCGTCGATCATACCAGTTTCCCTTTGAAGAGCCGCGCCAGCCGCGCTTCGGACAGCGTCTCGATGCCCGCGCTCGTGATCGTCTTCACAATCGGAAAAACATCCGCCCGCCGGTCCACGCCGCCCGTCGCGCTGTCGCTCGACGCCGCAGTCTCCAGCGCGCGCAGCGCAAGCATGATCGCGTCATTCGCCTTCAGCTTGCGCAGCGGCTTGGCGCCCCACGAGTTCGCGAAGTGCAACACCGCGCGCACCGCCGGCGAGCCGGAGCCCGTCGCCGCGAAGTCCGCCGCCTCGAACTGCGCGCCCATCGCGTCATAGAAATAGAGCCGCGCCACTTCCGCCGCCGCGTCGTAGCTGGCAAAGATCGGCACCACCACGCCGACGCCTTGCAGCACCATGCCGAGATTGTCGCGGAGCAGCTTCGAGAGCGCGCGCACCTTGCCCTCGTGGCTCATCTCCTGGAGCTGCGTGCGGCGGTAGAACTGGAACGAATGCTCGAGCACGCGCGCCATTTCCCAAGCCGTCGCCGGCACGCCCGCGATGGCCATGAGCGAATGCCGATCGATCTCGAGAACCTTGTCCGCGCGATCATACACGATCGTGTTCGCCGCCGTCGCGCGCCGGTCGCCCGCCACGAGCACGCCGTCGCTGTATTTGAATGCCAGGATCGTCGTCGCCTGCGTCTGCTCGACCGCAGCGTTGGCGCCGACCACCGGCGCGTTCGGCAGCACGCCTTCGCGCCGCAGCACCGCCGCGAAATCCTGCGCGCCCTGCGGTGGAGGAAGCCCGCGTTCGGTCACTGGCCGGTGCGTTGACGATACCGGCGCGACTGGTTCGGATCAACCTTGCGCATCCGCTTGAGCAAGTCCTTCACGTCGGGCTTCGAGACATCGGGCGACTTCGGCCCGCCGCTGTCTCCTTCTTTCGGTCCCCACGGAGCGGGGGCGGCAGGTTTTTGCGTCCGGTCAGGCATGGCGGAGACTACGAGCACACCACGCGGATGGCAAGGAGCGGCATCGCTCGAAAACCATCGTCCCGCCGTCGAGCACACAGCCGGCGGGATCGCGCGAGAAAAACTACGCAGCTACTCGAGCGCCTTGATGATCTCGTCCTTCTTCACCCGGTCGGTGAACTCGGCGAACGTCTCGTCGCCTTGCTTGAGAGAGTCGTAGATGCGCAGGAGCTTGTCGATGAAGAGATGCACGTCCTCGGCGATGATTTTGCCCTTGAGCAGTTCGTTGAAGCGGCGCGTCTCGCCGAGCCGCCCACCGATGAAGCAATCGTAGGCATCGACCTGCACGCCGTTCACTTTGGTCTTCGCTCCGCGGAAGCCGATGTCGGCGATCTGGTGCTGGCCGCACGAGCTCGGGCAGCCGGAGAAGTGGATGCGGATTTTTCCTTTATACCAGCCGCTCTGCGTCTCGAGCTGCTCGACGAGGCGGATCATGCGGTTCTTGGTCTCGGCGACGGCGAGGTTGCAGAACTCGATGCCGGTGCAGCTCACGCAGCCTTTGCGGAAGTTCGACGGCGCGTAGTCGAGGCCGAGCGCGTCGAGGTCGCGCTTGAGGGCGTCGAGGTTCGCGGCGGGGATGTTGAGCAGGAGAAGGTTCTGCTTGTTCGTGCAGCGCAGCGCGTCCTGTCCGGGCGCGGCGTATTTTTCCGCGAGGTCGGCGAGGTGCGAGAGGTGGCCGTCGCGTATGCGACCGCCGGGGAAGCAGATGCCCACCCAGTAGAGATCGCCGTCCTTCTGCTTGTGGATGCCGATGTGGTCGGTCTCGGGATCGCGCGGGAAGGTCCAGTCGGTGTGGCTGTCGAGCTTGTAGCCGATGAGCGCTTCGATCTCCTCGCGCAGTTTCTCCGGACCCCATGCCTTCGCGAGGAACTTCAGCCGCGCGCGGGTGCGTGTGTGGCGGTAGCCGTGGTCGCGATAAATGACGCTCACGGCGCGCGCGACATCGACGACCTGCTCCGGCTTCACGAAGACGGGGACATGGACGGACATGTGCGGTGCCGAGCTGAGCCCGCCGCCGACCTTGAGGCCGTAGCCCACTTCATCGCCGCGGCGGACGCCGAAGAAGGCGAGGCAGTTGATGTCGGGCTGCGCGCAATGGATACAGCACCCACTGATGCTGATCTTGTATTTGCGCGGGAGGTTCGAGAACTCCTTCGTGTCGGAGAGGAAGGCGGACACGGCCATGAGTTGCGGCGTGGCATCGAGGATCTGCTCGGGGTCGATGCCGGCGACGGGGCAGCCGACGACGTTGCGGGTGATGTCGCCGCACGCGCCGCTGGTGCTGATGCCGACGGTGGCGAGCTCGGCGAAGATGGCCGGGATGTCTTCGATCGTGAGCCAGTGATACTGGAAGGTCTGCCGCGTGGTGATGTCGCAGAAGCCGTGCGCGTAGCGGTCGGTGACGCTCTGGAGCACGCGCGCCTGGGCGCTGTTGAACTGCCCGCCGGGCAGCTTCAGGCGCATCATGAAATAACCCGAGTCCTTCGGCTTCTGCCGATAGACGCCATACCACTTGAAGCGGTCGAAGTCGTCCGCGTCGATCGAGGCGAAGCCGGTCTTCGCGTAGCGGTAGATGTCGTGGATGACATCGAGGCCGTCCTTATCGAGCTTCATCTTCTCCTGCGGAGTGAGCGGGATGAGGCCCTGGCGGACAGCAGCGTAGTTCGGCGGTATGTCGGTCATTCGGTCGGAAAAAAGGGGCGCAAAGTAACGGGGAGAGCGTGCCGGGCAAGGGCGATGACGCGAATTACCCGAAACTTGAGAGCGTTTCGTGTTTCAAGTTTCGAGTTTCTCGCAAGCCGGCGTTGACAGGGTGCGTCGCGCCGTTACCCTCGCGCCCTTTTCACCAAACCGGACCAATGAAACGCACCTACCAGCCTTCCAAACGCACGCGAGTCGGCCAGCACGGCTTTCGCGCGCGAATGAAAACCAAAAACGGCCGCGCGTGCCTGAACCGCCGCCGCCGCCAGGGCCGCAAGCGACTCCTCCCGAAGGGCGCCGACGCGGAATACCCGCGCCAGACCGACCAGCACAACCGCAAGCTCAAGAACCTCAAGCGTCGCAAGGCCACGCGTCTCGCGCGCCGTCAGCAACGCATCAAGGCCGTGACCGAGGGCCGCGACTGGAAGACGATCAAGATCGTCCGCCGCAAGGTGGTGGACACCTCCGCGCCGAAGGCCGCTTGAGGCGCGCCGTTGTCCACGACTGAATCGACCGGCCCGGCGAGGCGTGTGCGCAGCCGGGCCGTTTCATTTTTGAGCACCGATGCCGCGCCTTCGCCTCCCCCGCAGCGCGCGACTGGCACGCAACTCGGAGTTCGAGCGCGTGCGCGCCGAGGGCAAGGCCGAGCACGGGCGATACATGCTTTGCAGCGTGGCGCCGTGCGGCGATGCCGGCGCGGCGCGCATCGGCATCATCACCTCGCGCCGGGTCGGGTCGGCGGTGGAGCGCAACCGGGTGCGCCGACGCTTCCGCGAACTCGTGCGCGCGGACCGCTCGCAACTGGCGACGGGCTTTTGGGTCGTGCTCATCGCACGCGCTCGCGCAGTCGGGGCGACGTTCGCGGAGTTGCGCGACGAATGGCGCCGCTTGGCAAAACGCGCCGGGCTGTTAGTCCTCGACGCGTGATGCTTTCGCTCATCCGGCTCGTCATCCGTTTTTACCAGCTCCTGCTGCGTCCGTTTCTGCTCGCGCTTGGCGGGCCGGGCGCGGGCTGCCGCTACACGCCGGGCTGCTCGTCGTATTTCCTGGAGGCCTGCGAAGTCCACGGCGTTCTCCGCGGCGCAGGGCTCGGGCTGCGGCGCATCGCGCGCTGCCATCCGTGGGGCGGCTCGGGCTTCGATCCCGTCCCGCCGCGCGCCACGGATGCACGCCGCACCTACACACGTTGTCCCCAGTGATTCATGGATAAGAAAGGCATCTTCGGCATCGTCCTCTGCGTCATCGGCCTCGTCGGCTGGCAGGTCTATCAGGGCAAGCAACTCGCCGCGTATCAGGTCGCGAAAGCCGCCTACGATGCCGAGATGGCGAAGCTCGAGCCGGCGACGAAGCCGGCGACCGCGCCGGGTTCGCCGCAAGCGCCCGCGGTCGTCGCTCCCGCCGCACCGGTGGTGGAGGAGAAGCCCGAGAAACTGCGCACCTCTTCGGCTGAATACGTCTTCACGAATTTGGGCGGCGGCATCTCGCGCGTGACGCTGGACGATCACGTCATCGAGACAGCGAGGAAAACGAAGGTCGTGATCAATGAGTTCGGCACGACGCCGATCGGCGCGGTGAGCGAGGCGGCGGGCGACCGGACGAATATACCCTTTACGACGCAGGCCGACGCCGCAGCCGGCACGGTGACCTTCGAGCGCGTGGATGAGAAGCAGCTCGCGCTGTCCAAGCGGTTCACGTTGCCGAAATTCGATCGACTCACGGGCAACGAGCGCCTGCGGGAGGAATTCCTTATCACACTCGACCTGACCTTCACAAATCGCGGCGCGCAGCCGCTCGCGGTGCCGGCGTATTGGGTTCACCTCGGCTCGGCCGGGCCGCTCCACGAGAAGGATGCGCCGCTCTACATCGGCTTCAATTACCTGCGCGGCGAAGGCTTCGGCACCAAGAACCATTTCACCGACCTGAGCTGGTTTGCCGAGGGCGGATTCCTCATGTTTTCGCGCGGTGCGCGGGCCGTCTATCCCGAGCAGCCCGAGCTGCTGAGCGATGTGCGCTGGGCTTCGGTCGCAAACCAATATTTCTGCACCTTGATCACGCCGCAGGTCAATACCAAGGCCACCACCGACGTGCAGGCTGCGGCACGCGGCACCGGCGTGTGGGCGCGCCGCACCACGATCCCGGCCGCGCAATGGAACAATGCCAGCCGCAAACCGGCAGGCGTCGCCGAGCTCCACGGCATCGACGGCGCAGTCCAGATGGGCGGCTTCGCCCTCGAGCCCGGGGCCACCGCCACGCGCAGCTTCCGCATTCTCGCCGGCCCCAGCGAATACCGCCGCCTCCGCCACCTCGACAACTCGGAAGCCGAGATCCTCGACTTCGGCATATTCGGCTGGATCAGCAAAGGCCTGCTCACTTCGCTCAACTGGTTCAAGTCGCTCCTCGGCAGCTATTGGGCGGCCATCATGGTCCTCACGATCATCATCCGCTCGGCGATGTGGCCGCTGCAAAACCGCGCGACAGAAACCGCCAAGAAAATGCAGGCGCTCTCGCCGCGGCTGAAGGAGATCCAGGAACGCTACAAGGACGACCCGATGCGGCTCCAACAGGAGACCGGGAAGATGTGGAAGCAATACGGCATCAACCCGCTCGGCGGCTGCCTGCCGATGTTCGTGCAGATCCCGATTTTCTTCGGCTTCTACAACATGCTCAACAAAGCCGTGGAGCTGCGCAACAACGGCTTCCTATGGGTCACCGACCTCTCGCAGCCCGACACCGTGCTGACGATCGCCGGCTTCCCACTGAACATCCTCCCGCTGATCATGGCCGGGACGATGGTCGTGCAGATGAAGCTCACGCCGAAGGCCGGCGACCCGATGATGCAGCGCATGATGATGTTCATGCCGTTGATCTTCATCGCGCTCTGCTATAACTACGCCGCTGCGCTGGCCCTCTACTGGTCGGTGCAAAACCTCTTCAGCATCGTGCAGCTCTACGTCACGCGCGACAAACAGGCCGCGCAGCCGGCGCTGGTCGAAGTCATTCCGCCTCCCACAAAACCCAAACGCAAATCATGAGCGAACAAACCGTCGTTCTCGATCCAAAGGAGACGCTCGACTCCATGCTCGGGCTGCTCGGCTTTTTCTGCGAGATCAAGGAATTCCCCCACGACGACGGCTCGCTCACGCTGCAGATCTACACCGCGGAGAAAGACCGGCTCATCGGCCGCCACGGCGAGACGCTCGACGACCTCCAGCTCATGCTCAACCGCATGCTCACCGCGAAGAACAAGGACGCGCGAAAAGTGCAGGTCGATGTCGAGCATTGGCGCGAGATGAAGGAAGACCAGCTCGTGCAGAAGGTCCGCCAGGTCGCCGATGTCGTCCGCAGGACAAGCCGCTCCTTTCAGCTCGAGCCGATGAACGCCTACGAGCGCCGCATCGTCCATCACGCCTTCGAGCACGACCCGGATATCGTCACCTGGAGCCCTGCCGACGACTCGCGCCTCAAGCGCATCACGCTTAAGCGCCGGCCCCCGCCGCAGCCCTGATTTCGCCCGGAAAACTGCGGGTTGACACGCGTCGAGAAACCATTTGACGCCCCCGCGCAACCCAACGACTCTCCGCGTCCTTTTTAACCCGTCAGTCGTGTCAATTCGCCATATGTCCAGCCAGCTCCTCGAAGAAGCGCAGAAGGTCGTCCCAAATCAGCAAGTGCTCGTGAACCTCGTCTCCAAGCGAGTCCGCCAGCTCACCACGGGGCATCGTCCGCTCGTCGAATACGGCCCGCGCGAAGGATGGGCCGACATCGCCCTCAAGGAAATCATCGAAGGCAAGGTCAAGTTTGAACTGGCTCCGGTGGAGAGCCCCAAGGGCGGCTAGCCGAAAGACTCGCGCGTGATCGAGCGCGAAATCAGCGTCAATCGAAAGGCGCTCCGGGATTATCACATCCTCGAGAGGCTCGAAGCGGGCATCGAGCTCAAGGGCACCGAAGTAAAGTCGATCCGCGAGGGTCACGCCAACTTGAGCGGCGCCTTCGCGCGCATCGAGAACAGGCAGGCCTGGCTCTGCGAGGTGAACATCCAGCCTTACGAAAAGGCCAGCAACCTGCAGCACGAAGCCAAGCGATTTCGCCGCCTGCTCCTCCATCGCGCCGAGATCGAGAAGCTCTTCGCCAAGGTCCAGATCAAGGGCCTCACGATCGTCGCACTGCGCATGTATTGGAAGAACTCGCGAGTGAAGGTCGAACTGGGCATCGGCCGCGGCAAGGAGCAGCGCGACCAACGGGCCGACCTGAAGAAACGCGCGGTCAAACGCGAGATGGATCGCGAAGCCGCGAGCTTCAACCGGCGCAAGACCTAGCCTCCGCTCCAAAAGCGCCCGCCCGCTTCCATCCAGTCGCGGCTCTCCACCGCCGCGCGCGTGGCGCCGCGTATTTCTCCCGACGCAAGCGCCCCGATCGCCCGCTCGACGCAGCGAGCAAAGTCCTCGACATCGAGTCCGCGCGAAATGAATCCCGTGCGCCCGTCCTCGACGAGATCCTTTGGCCCGCCCTGGTCCGACACCACGCACGGCAACCCGCTCGCGAGGGCCTCGAGGATCACATTGCCGAACGTGTCCGTCGTGCTCGGAAAGACGAACACGTCCGCGCTCGCGTAAGCCGTCGCCAGCTCGCGCCCCGCGAGCACGCCGGTAAATATCGCGTCGGGCAATTGATCCTCCATCTCCGCTCGATACGGCCCATCGCCCACGAACGCCACCGCCACGCCGTCGCGCTTCAGCTTTGGCCACGCACGCGCGATCACATCGAGATCCTTCTCCTTCGAGATGCGCCCGACGTAGAGCAGCACCGTCGCGCCACGCGCCGCACCACGCTTCACCCAAAACTCCGAATCGCGCCGCGACGGATCGAAGAGCGCCGTGTCCAGGCCTCGCGGCAGGATGCGCAGCTTCTCCGCATCGATCCCGCGCGCGATCCACGCGCCACGATAGCCCTCGCTGTTCACGTAGATCAGATCGAGCGCGTCGTAGAACCACTTCATGTAGCTCCACGTCAGCGTTTCGAGAAAGGAGTCGTCGGTGAGGATGCGGATGTATTGCGGAAAATCCGTGTGGTAGATCCCGCTCGCGCGCAGCCCAAGCAGCTTCGCCGCAAGTAGCGCCGTGAGCCCGATCGGCCCCGGCGTCGAGATGATCAGCTCGGTGAATCCCTCGCGCTGGATGTAATCGATCATCTGCAAAATCGGCGGAAAGCTCAGCTTCTGGAGCTTGTATTCCGGCAGCTCGAACTCGCCGATCGGCGCGAAGTTCTTGATCGGGATGTCCGTGATCGTGATCTCCGAGCGCGACGTGACCACAACGACGTCGTGTCCCTGCGCGCGGCAAGCCGCCGTCAGCCGCCGGATCGTATTCGCCACACCGTTCACATCCTCGAGCGTGTCCGTGAACCACGCGCGCTTGGTATTGCGCAGCGCCGGAGCAGCCTCGCCCGTCAGCGCGCGCGACACCTCGCCCAGCCAGCGCCGGTCCGGCGCCTGACTCTTGAATGCATACAAATACGGCGCCAGCGGCGCGAGCACCGGCGCGAGCATCGCCGCATCCTGAATCGCCTCGATCGGATTCCCGCGCGACGCCTTCGCGACCAGGCTCGTGAAGAAATGAAACGCGAGCTGGCTCGCGAAAAAGTTCGCGGTCACAAACGCGCGCCGCTCCGGCTCCACGACTCCCTCCGTCTCCGCCGCCAGCCGCTTCTTCACCGCGCTCTGCGAAAAGTGCGTCGCGAAATGCCGCCACAACGACGCATTCGCCGGCTTAGCCAGCTCGAAGATCTGCCCGCTCGCGATCCCCTCCGCGAGAAAGCCCAGCTTCTCCATCCACGAAAACTCCGTCGGGTCCTCGCCCTCCATGAACCGCGAAAACATCTTCCCGACAAAGCTCGTCGTCTTCGCCCCCGCGAATCGCCCGCCGGCAAATTGCCGCAAGTTGTTGTAGAGCCCGTGCGAAACCGTCAGCGGCGTCCCACCTTCACCCCGCGCCTCGCAGCGACCCGCGCGCACGTGTGCGAGAAACTCAGCCGCATCAGCCGCCGTCGGCGTCTCGGTGAACGCGCGCGCCGGCCTCAGCCCACCGTGGTCATCCGAACCGCCGATCAGCACCTTGCGCCACGCTTCCGGGTGCGTCGGAGCGAGTCCGTGGCGATTCGCAAATTCCTCGATCCGCTGCGGCGTCAACGCGCCGAAGACACACCGCGCGACATCGCTGAGAAACCGGTCGCGCAGCCCGTTGATCCCCTCGAAATGCCGGAACAGCAGCACGAGCTTCTCCACGTGCACGACCGGAAGCGGCTCCGAAGGCCGATAGAACGGATGAGCCACAGCGTGCGTGAGATCGTGCTGCGCGAGGTAACGCTGCATCTCGTAGATATTGTCGCGCAGATTCTGCAACTCACCGTGCTGCGCCTCGCTCACGCCCCACACGAGCAGATGAATCTTCGTCCGATCCTCCGGAAAACGCGCGCTCACCTGCACGCTCACAAACGCGCCCGGCAACTCCGCGATCGCGAGGCACCCGTCGATGCAGTTGTGATCCGTGAACGTGACGCCATCCATCCCTGCCGCACGCAGCCGGTCATAAAGCGCGCGCGGATCCGAGTAGCTGTCCGCCAGCCCGATCTTGCGAAAGAACCACTCCGGCGCCCGCGCCGAGTATTTCGTGTGGATGTGAAGGTCAGCTTTCAAGAGGCACGTGAGTCTTCACGCTGCCGCATGATCCAGTCGAGATAAGTCATCGGCTCACGCGTGCGAAGCGCCTCCACGATGAGCGCACGAATCTGCCGCCAGATCCGCGGATGCTCGATATCCACCGGATGCACCGCGACGCGCAGTAGCGGCGAATCGTCCAGCCTCCGATAAAGCCACGCATTCCAAGCAAGACTGCACGCCCGCCGCCACGCCGCGCGCACACTCCAACACAGCGACTGCGACTCGTGCCACACGCCCGAGCGCAGGTCGGCGACTCCTCGCAGCCGCGTCGTATATTCGCAACCCAGCTCACGCAGCGCATCCTCCGCCTCCGCACTGAGCAACCACGCCGGCGCGATGAACCCGCGCGGATCGAGCCCCAACTCCCGCAGGTCCGCATTGCCACGCGTGACCAACTCCGCCGCGCGCCGCCGATCAAGGTCGTAGAACTCCCCTTCATCCGCCGTGTAAGCGCGAGTCATCAACCGTTGCACGAGCGACTCATCTCCCCGCCGCGCCCGTCTGTGAAAGTAGCCGTGCGTGACAACCTCGTAACCCTCCCCTTCCCTCGCCCGCAACCACTCGCAAAGCGCCGAGTCTTCCCGCACATGCCCACGCTCGTGATGATTCGGGATCACCAGCAGAGAAAGCCGAGGGACCCCAAGTAAAGCCATCTCCGCGACGATATCCTCACACCTCTCGCGCGTGAGCGGCGAGACATCATGGAGCGAGACGACCAAAAGGCTGTTGAGCACTGACTGCGCGCATACCGTCATGCATAGAGCCTTGCAAGGCGGGAGCGGAAAGCCGCGGAGCGGCCTCGTAGGTCGACACAATCCGACTACCAGACCGTGTAGGTGTGATTTCTATCGATTCCGAACGGCACCACTGATCTAACGCAAAGTATGAGAGGCATTGAACAGACAATGGCGTCCGATTTTTTAATCGTGTGCAGGCCCGGAAGCTTGAATGCCTCGTGTTCGATCATGGCTCCGCGGCAATCGATCGGAAAGGCGGTGCAGACCCGATAAGGGCCGAGGCATCCATTGACGAGACTCAACTGACCACCCATCCCCATGAAACAGGTAAACGTCATTCTCCTCACTGTAGCGGTGTCTATTGCATTCGCGATGTCCACCTACAGCCAAGACGCATTCAATGAGACACTCAATTTCAACGACAACCAAATCCCATTTGGATGGATAATCTTCACGGATAGCACGCACAGCGGAACGGACGCGGGCGTCGCGAACATGCGTTTTGAAGCGCGGCCATCGGATACATTTGCGCGGCTCGCGCGGGCGAAGGCGGTGCCGGCAGATACCGAGAAGCTTCGATTCAGCTACCGCCAGACGATTTCGGAGGGCCTGCAGAAGATGAGCGCGGGAGTCTCCATCCGCGTCGCGGGCGGACGAACATTTGTCATGATGCTCGGCCGCAATGATGCAGGGACTTTCGTGCGCGTGGGGCTTGATGTCTCCACGACGCAAGAAGTGCCGTTAGCATCAATCCAACCCGGCACCTACGACGTGGTCACCGAGTTTAAGAGGGAAAGCGTCTCCATATTCGTGACGCCGATCGGCGGGTCGTCGGTTCTAAATGTGTCGCCGCCCGTCACCGGCTTGGATCCGGCCACCGTCACTGAGGTTTCGCTCCTGAGCGGGACGGCGGCGGAATCCATCGCTTGGATCGACGAAGTGACGATGACGGCGATCCCGCCACTGCGCGCGGTGACGGAGACGGCGACGGAAATAAAGCAAAACTCAGCGAAGCTGAACGGGACGGTCGGAACCGGCGGCACTGACTCCACGGTGTATTTTCAATACGGGCTGACCGAGAGCCTCGGCTTGGAGACGACACAGAAGACGGTGCCCGGGAATGGGAGCGGTCGGTTTTCCGAGGTTGTGACCGGGTTGACTGGCAAGAATTATTTTTACCGACTGGTCGTGACGCAAGCCGGCACCGCGGTGCTGGGCGAGACCAAGCCATTCACGGTGAACAGCAAGCCGCGAATGAAGAACGATAAGTGTTTTTTTAATCCCTTCAAGCCGCTGACGATGCGGCCGATGGTCAACGACTTCGACGACGACGCTTTCACGATCACGAGGGTTATTTTCAGACCGACGCCTCAACAATTTCCGGCGTCGAAAGCGAAGGCGCGAATAGTGGGGACCGACACGATTCAACTCACGCCGGATCTTCGCAGCCAATCTGAGACGATCACTTACGAGGTCACCGACACCGCCGGAAACACCGCAAAAGCGAAGATCAAGATGTTCCGACTCGCTCGAGTCCAAGGTGCCAGCCAAGGCTTTCTGAACCGCGGTAATTCTCCGGCAACCCGGGACCACTCGAATGCGCGATTTCAACTTAGCAATGGGAATGGCAGCGATACGAGGCCGGTGACCGGGCAATTCGGATGGCAGGGCCTCGTATTCGCACTGAAAACGCAGTTCCATCTCGATGGGGGAAAAGTGATCGCGAAGGGTGTTCGGAGCAAGGGTAAGCTGAAGCCCACCAGTAGCCTAAGCGAGCGTGGCGTTGATACCGAGATCGTGGTCGACCTGGAGTTGAGCTACGGCGCGAGCCTGGAGGTGGAGCCGGCGACCGAGAATCCAGAAGACGAACCCGACGACCTCGAAGCAGACTTAATGGCGATTGAGGAGATAACGGGCACCCTCGTTGAGGTCTCGTCTTCAAGTGGCGGGCTCGCTGAGCGCGCAGTGCAGGCTTCGGGCGACGTCGGAACGTTCACGCTCGTTCGTGCGGAGACACTGAGGACCAACGAAGACAACGGGTATTACACAGGCGCGGTCGATGTCAGCGCCACATCCGCTGCGGCAGCACTTCGCGATGATCCCGCTGCTGCGTTGTCGTCGCGATTCGGATTTATCAGCATGCAGATCCTGTCGCGCAACCGCGGACGGAGTTTCGGCCGTATGGACTTTAATGCATTCGCGAGCCCGCTTGCGAAGCGACTGGCTGCACTGCGATTTGCGCTGTTCAACCAGTTCCAGCAGAATGAGCAACTGTTCGGGTTCGTGCGCCTGAACAAACCATCTGCACTTGGCGCCAGGAGCGGCACGACGTCGATTCACGGTGACTTGGACTGGGTGAGGCAGCCAGACGTCGGCGACCCGTCGAACCTCGCCAGCACGACGATGATGGAACCGTATCGCGTGGATCGGGCGACGGGCTTCCCGGTCGGTTTCGAGTCCGGCAATGCCCGGGTGCGGCTGACCGCACCCGGGATCGGGGAGGGAGGCAGTGGGGAGATCGTGGTGACAGTGAAACTGGGGGCAGGTGGAAAGCTGCTCGTTCCAAATCCAAATCCATTCGCGGTTAGACTGCGACCGGGCGTGGCGGAGTTCGATCCCGCTCGACGGCAGAAAGCCACCTTCAAGAACGGCCTTTTCGCAGGGAAAGCTTCCCCATTTCCGAACGACTTCGGCCGGGAGGCCGATTTGACCGGAGTATTTCACACTCCAGCACCGGGTAATGTGTCCGACTCAAGCTACGGGACTGGCGCGCTGAAATTCATAGTCGGCGAAACGACGATACGCGGCACGGTGCGAATCGAGCCTCTCCCATAACTCACCGCCTCCCCACCCCGGAGTGCGCCGGCATGCGCTACTCCCTTCACACCCAGAATCACACACCCACACCAATGAAAGCCAACACCCAGCGTCGTCGTCATACGTCTCGGACCCTGCCAGCAGCACCCCACGTCGAGCTACTCGAATCGCGAATCGCGCCCGCACGGTTTGTCGGAGTGACCGACACCAACTTGCTCATCCAGTTTGACGGCACAGGCGCCTTGACGGGCGCCGCGCTTCCAGTCACCGGCCTGGAGCCCGCCGAAATCATCGAAGGGATCGACTTTCAACCTTCGACCGGGACACTCTTCGCGCTGGGCAACTCGAGCCGTCTTTACACGATCAATGTCACGACCGGCGCAGCGACTGCGATCGGAGGGGCCGGAGCTTTCACGCTCAGCGGGACGGAATTCGGCTTCGACTTCAATCCCACCGTCAATGCGCCCTCAAACCTCATCAGGGTCACGAGCGACGCGGATCAAAACCTCCGGCTGAATCCGAACGGTTCGCTGACGTCAACGGACACTCCGCTCATCTACTCCACGACTCCGGCTGATCCAAACGTCGGCGTGAACCCAAATGTCGTCGCCTCAGCTTACACGAACAGCTTCAAAGGCGCTGCTACGACGACCCTGTTCGGGATCGACTCAAATCTCGACATTCTCGTAACCCAAAACCCGCCGAACAACGGAGTGCTAAACACTGTCGGCGCGCTCGGCGTCAACGTGACTACGGTCGCCGGTTTCGACATCGCGCCAGGACCCGCCGGCACGAACACCGCCTATGCTGCGCTCTCGACCGACGGCATCAGCTCCGGGCTTTATACGATCGATCTCACCACGGGTGCTGCCGCGCTCACCGCTGCCATCGACGGCGGCGGGAGGCTCGTCCGCAGCTTCGCTGTAGTGCCGGAAACGGACCTCTCCGTAACGAAGAGCGACTCGCCCGATCCTGTGCTCGCCGGCAACAACATCACCTACACGATTCAGGTGAAAAACGACGAACAGAGCGCCGCGCAGGGTGTGGTGCTGACCGACGTGCTGCCCGTCGGCACGACCTTCGTCTCGCTGACTGCGCCGGCAGGGTGGACACCCTCGACGCCTGCCGTCGGAACGAATGGCACAGTGAGCGCGATCAAGGCAACGCTCGACGGCGGGGCCGGTGGCGGCGCGACGGAGACGTTCACTCTCGTGGTGAAAGTCGGCTCTGGCGTCAGCGCTCCACTCGGCAACACTGCGAGCATTTCGTCGGCGACTCTCGACACAAATGCCGCCAACGATTCCGCCACGAGCACGACCACCGTGAATGCGCAGGCTGATCTGAGCATCACCAAGAGCGATAGTGTCGATCCGGTCACCGCCGGCACTGTGGAGAGCTACACGATCACGATCTTCAACAGCGGCCCAAGCGACGCGCAGAACGTCTCGCTCAGCGACGTAGTGCCACTGAACTCGACATTTTTCTCGTTCGCGCAAAACTCCGGCCCGGGCTTCACTCCTACCACTCCCCCGGTCGGCGGCACCGGCACAGTCGGTGCGACGCTCGCGACGCTGACTTCGGGAGCGACTGCAACCTTTACGCTCATGGTGAAGGTCAATTCGGACACCCCGCAGAATACGACTCTGAGCAACACGGCCACGGTATCATCGGTCACGCCCGACCCGACTCCCGGCAACAACAACGCGACGGCGGCGACACAGGTCAATACGCGGGCCGACCTGAGCTTGAGCGTGCGAACCGAACCGGAGGTATCCTTGCCCGCCGGGCAAGTGCTCAAATACTTCATCACGATCACCAATAACGGTCCGAGCGATGCCCAGTCGATCAGCCTGTCGAACCCCATTCCCGCGAATACCACCCCAGGCGTGTTAGGCGGCTCGCAGGTCCAAAACCCAGGCGATCCCGTCTTCAATGTGACGACGACGCCGACGTTGTTCACCGCCACAGGCGCCGCGTTGAGCGCGCAGCCCGGCCAGAACACGGTGACATTCATGCTGCCGGTCACGGTCGCGACCGGGCTCGTCGATGACACGCTGATCATCGACAAGCCAACGGTCACCCTGCTGACGAGCGATCCGAACCTTGCAAACAACAGCCTAACACGCCTGACGACCGTAGGCACACCGCCAGATATCTTCGCCGTGGACGGGGCGAACCAACTCGTTCGGTTCAACAGTGCGATTCCCGGCTTGATCCTCGCCTCGCAGGCAATCACCGGCCTCGTTGGTGCGAGCGAGCAGATCGTCGCGATCGACTTCCGCCCGGCGACCAATCAGCTATTTGGGCTTGGCATCACGGACCCTGCTGGCCCGGCCAACAGCGAGGGCCGCATCTACATTCTCGACCCATCTTCCGGCACCGCCACGCAGGTCGGCTCGGCGCCTTTCAGTTCGCAGCTCGCCGATGGCGCGCGCTACGGGTTCAATTTCAACCCGGTGGTCGATCGCATCCGCGTCGTCAACGATGCGGACCAGAATCTGCGCGTGAATCCCAACACCGGTGCGCAAGTCGATGGAGACGGCAACGCAGGCAACGGAATCCAGCAGGACTCCGCGCTCGTGTTTGCGAACGGCGACCAGAACTTCGGCGCAAATCCTGCCGTGGTCGGCGTGGGATACGACCGCACGGGAATCGTTTTCGGCACACCGTTGACGTCGCTCTTTGGCATCGACTTCGCCAGTGGCGCGCTCGTGCAGCAGGGCGATGCAGATGGCACTCCTTCGTCGCCAAATGCCGGCCAACTCAACACCGTCGGTCCGCTCGGAGTGATCCTCAGCATCGCTGATGGGGGCTTCGATATCGCCGCGAACAGCGACGCTGCGTTCGCGACGCTGACCGTCGGGGGAGTCACGGGCCTTTATAGGATCACCCTCGACACCGGCTCGGCGACATTCATCAGCAACGTTGGCGCCGGCACGACATCCTACCGCAGCCTCGCAGTCGAGACTCACTCGCTGGTCATCGTCGGCACGGCTGGAAACGACGCCCTGGTGCTCAATGCAAGCAGCACCAACGCGGGTAGCTACACGATGGCCGGAATCAACGGCGGCGCGCCTGTCGCCTTCACGCGAACTGCGTCGCTGACATTCAATGGCGGCGCGGGCGACGACGTCGCGACGATCAACAATCCAGCAGGATCGCTGTTCGCACCGGGCGGCCAGATCTACATCAATGGCCAGACGCAGACCGTGGGCGACTCGCTCGTGCTTGCTGGTGGCGGCGGCTTGGGCTTCGCGGAGGCGTATCGCGCGGGCGCCACGGCCGATGCCGGGACGATCGTGACCAGCAACGCCGCGCTCACGCAGCAGATCAACTTTACCGGGCTCGAACCGATCACCGACACGGTCACGGTTGGATCCTTTGACATCTACCTCACCGCCGGCCCCGATGTGGTGACGGTGAGCAATGGTCCGGTCGTCGGTGCCTTAGCCACCAACACGATCGGCGACGGACCGGGCGGGACCTACGAGGACGTGACGTTTGCGAACAAGGGAACAGTGCGGGTCAACGCGCTCGACGGCACGGACGTATTCAACCTCAACCACACCGCCGCGGCGAGCGGCTTGGTGACACTCGAACTGCATGGCAACGATGCAGGCAGCATGAATCCCGACGATGCGGCGACGGACACATTCTACATCAACGTCATCTCCGCGGCGGCGACCTCGGCGTTCGGCGAGGGCGGCGACGATCAATTCATTTTTGCCAACGGTGCCCGCACGGCTGGGCAACTCAACGGCGGCGGCGGCACGGACACGGTGAGCTACGCGGCATACGCCACGCCGGTCGCAGTCAATCTCGGCGCCAACGCGCCCGGCGGCGTCTTTACGAGCGCGCTCTCGACCGACCAGGAAGTGCCCGCCCGGCCCGGCACCACGGGAGGAGACGCCACGCTCACTTACGATCCTGTCACCAAAAACTTCGGCATAACCGTCGCGGTCTCCGGTATCAATCCCGCCAGCGTCACGGGCTTCCATCTGCACACGGGTGCCTTCGGTGCAAACGGGCCGATCATTGTAGATTTTGGCACGGCTGGACTGATCGCTTCCGGCGACGGGTTTACTTTTACCGCGCCCGCGCCACTCGCCCTACCCGCCACATCGGAGGCTGCGCTGTTCGGCGGGCTCACCTACATCAATATCCACACACCTACGGCCCCGGGCGGGCAGGTTCGCGGTCAGGTCTTCGCTTCCGGGGCGTTTGTCGACTCCGCTGCATCCGGCACCGGAACGACGGGGTTTGCAAACATCGAGAATATCGTCGGTGGACTGGCGGGCGACAGCCTCATTGGCAACAATGTTGCCAACGTCGTCCGGGGAGGTCCCGGCAACGACACAATCGTCGGCGCCCGCGGTGCAGACACGCTTGCCGGCGAGGACGAGGACGACCGGATCGCATGGAGCAATGGCGACGGCACCGACGTCATTGACGGCGCGGCTGGCAACGATTTCGTCCAGGTCAATGGCGCACTTGGTGCGGACGATGAGTTCCGCATCGCGGCGAATGGAACAAGGGTCGCATTCCAGCGCCTGAACCTCGTGCCGTTCGGGCTGGACATCGGAGGCACCGAGTCGCTCATCGTCAACGGCGCCACCGGCGACGATATATTCGAGGTTTTGGGTCTGACGGGACTGAGCGACCTCAGTTCCCTGAGTTTGAACGGTCTCCAAGGGAATGATCGCTTTATCCTTGGCCTTCCTGCCGGTGGAACGATCCCGGGTGCGATCACACTAAACATAAACGGAGGCCAGCCTGCCTCGGATAATGCGAATCGCGACGTGGTCGCTCTGAACTTCGATCAGCCCGGCGATGGCCCGCGGAGCCTCGTGTTGACTTACCTCGGCGGCGTGACCGGTGGCGTCGACGTAGGCGGACTCGGCGGAATGGTCCACGTCACCGCGAGCGAGAACGTAGATTTCAACGGCGAAGGCGATGACGACAGCGCCACGATCGTCGGAACGGTTGGTGAGGACGTGTTCACGATCCGTCCGACTACTGCGAATCGCGCGCTGGTCTTTATCGGCGGCAATGCGCCAGTCGGCAACCAGGCTCCGACGCTGCCCGGCATCACCGGCGGCAGCACCGGACCGGATCTTGGCTTCGCAAGCTTGAGTCGTCTGCTTATTGATGGAAGCACGCCAAGCGGCGGGGTGCCGGGCGATACCTTCTGCTATTCCGGCGATGGCGTCGTGAACCTCGGCGGTGGGGGCGGAACGATCCTGAACGATCACGGTTTTCTCACCACCGACTTCACGGAGATCGAGACGCTACGCGGCGTCGATTCGCCTTATCAAATCGCCGGCGACCGTGCCTTTCCCGGCCAGGACGATCGGATTCGCCTTATTCGCGACTCGCTCGATTCGAGCCTCGTGAACCTCTTCATCAACAATACGAGCGAAATCCCGAACGACGTCTTTCGCCTCGGTCTCGTCACGCAGATCATCGTCAACAGCGCAGCCGGGAACGATGTTTTGACCGTCGATAGTTCCAACGGACTGCTCAACACGCCCAACGGAATCCGATTCAACGGCGGCACCGGCACAAACACGCTACGGCTCGAGCAGTCGGCGGGGGTGGATCAAGCCGCCGACACCTATCTCTCCGGCACACTCCTTGGCACCGGCACGAGCACGATCACCGGCCCGAGCGGCACGCAGAGGGTCCAGTTCGAGAGTGTGTTTTTCGCTGTTGATTCCGTCCCGGTCGCCACGCTCACGGTCTTTGCGGATCAAAAGAGCAATACCATCGACTATCGAAATGCTGCCGCTGCAACCAATGGACTGCTCGTCATTGATCAGCAGCAAAATCTGGAGTTCACAAACAAGACCGCGCTGTTGGTCGATGCGTTGAGCGGTAACGATGTCGTCACTCTCAACAACCTCTTCACGCCCGCGCGCCTGACCTCCATCACATTTCTTGGCGGCGACGGCAACGACACCATCAACGCCATCGCAAAGGGAACGACACGCCTCATCCTCAATGGCGGGCGTGGCAACGATACGCTCGTCGGCGACGGCACTCTCATCGGAGGCCCGGGCGACGACACGCTCTCTGGCGGCACTGGAAAGAATATCCTCAGCGGCGATGGCGGAGCAGCTGGTGGCTCCGAGGGCGCGATCGGTTTATTGCAAGGCAATCAACTTGTCAGGTTCAACCCCGCTACGCCCGGCGACCTCGGCGTTGCCGCGGCTATTACGGGAATTCAGTCTGGGGAGACGATCGTCGGAATCGACTTCCGTCCGGGCACCGATGCGCTCTACGGGCTCGGGCTAAAGGATGGCGTCGGCCGGCTCTATGTGATCGAAGTTGGCGAGCCGAATATCGGGGCCGCCACATTCGTAGCGCAGCTCACCAGCTCCCTCATCGGCACCGAGTTCGGTCTGGACTTCGACCCTGTGTCCGACCGTCTGCGCGTGACCAGCGACGACAACCAGAACTTTTCTGTCAATCCGTTTACCGGCGAAGTCTCGATCGACGCCGTCCTCGCCTACGCAAACGATGACGTGAACTTCCTCGTCAATCCGGCAATCGCGGCCAGCGCCTTCACCAACAGCCTCGCCGGTGCGGAAACCACGATTCTTTACGGCATCGATACCGGCATCGTCTCGGGCGACGATGTCCTCGTGGTCCAGACCGGCGGAATGCTCAGGACCGTCGGGCGGCTCGGTGTCAATGCGGACTCAACTCTAGGCTTCGACATCGACGCGAACGGCGATGTCGCGTTTGCCACGCTGGTCGTAGACGACGTCGCTGGCCTCTATTCGATCGACCTCACGACGGGCGCCGCAACCCTCATCGGCAACTTCGAAAACAACACCACGCTGCGCGGCTTCGCGCTCGCCCCGGCCTCGGGTAACGACACCCTCGATGGTGGTGGCGACGACGATCAGCTCTTCGCCGGAGGCGGAGACGATGCCCTCATCGGTGGCGGCGGCGCGGATCGCTTTGACGGCGGCCGTGGCGTCGATCGCGCGGTGGAATTCAGGGACGCGAACTTCACGCTTACCGACAACTCATTGCTCATCGGCAATGACCTTTCGGATGAACTCAATAGCATAGAAGCCGTGGAGTTGATTGGCGGCGTGAGCGCCAATGTATTCAAGATCGGCCCCTTCAGCGGACGCCTCACCGTCACTGGTGGCGCAGGCTCCGACACGCTCGACCTTTCGAACGCGCTGGGGCTCTTTATCACCATGCGCGGCGTGTCGATCGACCTCGACGCGGTCGGCAGCGTTCAGCAGTTCACCTCCGGCAGCGGCACTCTGATCCTCGGCGACGTGATCGAAAACTTTGTAGGGACCGCCGCAAATGACGTCATCTTTGCCGACCTGCAAAACTTCCCGCGCAGGATCGAAGGCGGTTCTCCTTCGCCGAATGAGCCCGGCGTTCCGCCCGGGGATCAACTGACCATCGACGGCCGCGGCACCTTTGTGCAGGTTACGAAAGACTCGCCGAACAGCGGAAAACTCGCTGCCCCAGGCTACGAGGACATTACATTCTCGGGCATCGAATCACTAACCGCTGCCAACTCGACCTCGAGCGGTGGATTTAGCGGCGCGAATCCAAATGCCTTCGGTGCGGCAGTCACCTACCGCGTCGGCAGAAGTCCGAATCAGGTCATCACAGGGAAACTCAATGGCCCCGCCGATCAATTCGACGACATCGTCGTCGTCAACCAAGCGAGTAACATCGTAACGGTGCTCATCGCCAAAGGGGATGGCAATTTCGGAGCGCCGCGGACCTTCCCGACCGGCGCACGTGGGCCGGTCTCTGCGGCGATCGGCGACGTCGATGGCGACGGCCTTAACGACATCGTTGTCAGCAACCAAGCGTCGAGCAAAGTCACCGTCCTGCTCAACAACGGTGGTTTCTCGAACGAGACCACCCCGGTTCCGTTCACTGTTGCGTCGCGACCCGGCATCGTTCGCCTTGGCGATTTCAACGGCGACGGCCGCCTCGATATCGGCACGCTGAGCAAGGCTAGTTCAAAGATCACCGTGCTGCTCAATACCGGCAACAGCGTCGCGGGATTGGCGAGCTTCGACCGCACCGACACGAAGAAGACCGGTGGCAGGAACGCCTCGGACTTCGTGGTCGCGAACTTTGACGGCGATCCCGGCGATCATCTCGACTTCGCCGTGGCCCACCGCGGTTCAAGCAATCTGACCGTGCTCACCGGCGATGGCAGTGGCGTCTTCACCTTGTCTCAGACCAAATACAAGCTCGGCAAGAATCCCACAGTGCTCGCGATGGCAGACTTCAACAACGACGGCGTCCTCGACGTCGCGGTGAACTACCAAGTCACCCGTTTTGTCAGCGTGCTGCTCGGTCGCGGCAACGCCGGCAACGGGCTTTTTGAACCGCAGTTGACGACGGCATTCGCCGTGGCATTCCGCGCCGCGACCACGATGGTGACCGGCGACTTCGATGCCGACGGCAATGCTGATCTCGCCTTCGGCTCCGACTCAGGCGCCGCGTTGCGCATCGCGCTTGGCAGCGGCACAGGCCTCTTCGAGCCCGTTGTCCGGTTCGGTCTCGGAAACACCATCAATGTCAGCAACACCATCTCCCGGCTATCGAGCGCAATCGCCACAGGCGACTTTAACGGCGACGGAGCACCCGACATAGTCGTCTCGAACAAGGCCACCAGCGACGTCAGCATCGTGCTGCGCAATCCGACCGTGTAACACGGCGACTGCCGGCTCACCTCCCGGCGAACAGCTTTCGTGCAGACAGCGCAAGCCCTGTCGCAGCACCACACAGCCACCCCATCCAGTCGCCGAACCTCGAATAGAACGTCGACGGTGTAGCCCGCAGTTCGAGCGGGCGCGCGGTGAAACCTTCGCGGTGCGGCTCAAGCCAGCGGTCGACGTGACCGGTCGGGCGGACGAGCGCAGTCACGCCTGTGTTGCCGCAGCGGACGAGTGGGCGGCGATTCTCGACCGCTCGGAACACGGAATTGGCGAGATGCGTCTCGGCGCCGCAGGTCCGCAGGAACCAGCCGTCGTTGGTGATGTTGACAAGCACATCCGCGCCGCGTTGGACGAAGCGGCGCGTGAGGTCGCCGAGCGTGTCCTCGAAGCAGATGAGCGCGACGACTCGCGTGTCGCGCACGCGGAAGACGGTGAGGTCGCTTCCGGCGGCGATGTCGCCGGGCACGAGACCGCCGGCGATGGGGTTGAGCAGCGGGCGCAGCGGGAGGTATTCGCCGAAGGGGACGAGGTGAATTTTGCGGTAGGTCGGAGGCCGTTCGGTCAGCGGGCCGGGGCCGGCGGGTAGGAGCAGCGCGGAGTTGTAGGTGCGCGGCTGGTCGGTTTCGAAGTCGTCTTCGACCGTCCCGACGAGCATCGGGCTCGCCACCTGCGCGCGGAGCTTCTCGAAACGATCGAAGACTTCATGGTCGGCGAAGAGACCGCGCGGCGTAGAGGCTTCGGGCCAGAGGATCAAGTCGGGCTGCATCGCGGCGGCCATGAGCGTGAGACGCTCGAGCGTCTCGAAAGTTTCGTCCTCGGCGGCGCGATTGAATTTCTGCTCCTGTGGAATGTTCGGCTGGATCGCGGCGATTCGCAGGCTCGCGGATGGAGCCGGCTGCTCGCGCAGGAGTCGGCGGATGCCGAAACCGAACACAAGCATCACTAGCGAAACGCTGATGCTGAACTCCCAGCGGACGCGTTTTAGAAAACCCGGACCGATCTCGCCGACGATGCGGCGGATGATGATGACGATCATCACGTTCACGAAGGCGACGAGCCAGGTGAGGCCGAGCGTGCCGGTGAACTCGGCGATCTGGATCATCGGGAGGTCGCGGTGAAGCGCGACGCCGAGGCCGTTCCACCCGAAGCCGCTGAGCATCCAGCCGCGCACCCATTCAAGCGCGGTCCACGCACTCGCGGCGAGCGCGCCGGTGGCGAGATTGCGCCACGAGTTGATGAAGCTCTGCGGCTGCACTCGCGCGAGGAACCACGCCCACGCAGCGGGGTAAAGCGCGAGATACGCGCCGAGCAGAAGCGGCAGACCGAAGAGCGCCGGCGCTTGAAACAACTCCGCGAGTGCGTGGAGCCACTGGAAGGTCGCCGTGAAGAACACAAGCCCGGCGACATAGCCGGCGAGGAACGGACGCTTGCTCCCGAACCACACCGCAGCGATCAGCGGCGTGAGCGCGAGCCATACAAGCCCGCCGCGATCGACCGGCGGAAAGCAGAGCGCGAGCAACACGCCAGCCGCGAGAACGGCGAACCACGGCCAGAAAATGCGAATCGCAGATCGTCGCGACTCGGGAGACGACTCACTCCGCACTTCTCCGTCACTCACGCCGCACGCGCCGGCTCTTCTTTGGCTCGGGGCGCGGATTGAGCGCGTCCTTGAGGTCGTGCGCGTAGCTCGGGTTCACGTGAAAGTGGGTCTTCTCGAATTCTTCCTTGCGATGATACGAGCCTTTGTCGGACTCGACGTAGGCCTGGGCGACGAGCCCGTGCAGCGTGTCCACGAGTTCGGCGAGAACGAAGTCCGGCAGCCGCTCGAGAAGCGTCTTCCCATCGACTTCGCCGCCGCTCAGGCCGATCGCCTTGATCACGGTGACTTCGGATCCGTCGAGTTGGATTTCGTTTTCGCGGCTCATTGAGCGATGGGCTTACGCGAGGCGAGTCTCCACGTCGCGCTGAATCCACGTCCACATCGCGTCGAGCGATGCGGCGACTTCGCCTTTGATCTGCGCGAGTTCGGTTGCGGAGAATTTCGCGCCGGGCGCGGGGCTGCGCCGGGCAAACATGTAGAACTTGATCTTCGGCTCCGTGCCACTCGGGCGGATCGCGACGCGTCCGCCGTCGGCACATTCGATCATCAGCATTTTCTCGCGGGGCAGCAGTTCACCTTCGCTGTCGAGGATGTCTTCCTCCGCGTGGTTGCGCGTCGCCGTGACCGCGATGCCGTTGAGATCCGCGGGCGGCTGTTGCGCGTAGCTCTGCACGAGCCGCGCGATCTTCGTGGCACCCTCGGCGCCCTCGAAGGTGAGGTTGCCGCCTTTCTCGAGGTAGAAGCCGTATTCAGCGAAGATCTCGTCGAGATACTCGGGCAGCGTGAGGCCGCGCGACTTCGCGTAGGCGGCGACTTCGGCGAAGACGACGACGGAGCCGTTGCCGTCCTTGTCGCGCACGAAGTCGGCGGCGCTGTAGCCGTAGCTCTCCTCGCCCCCGCAGACGTAGAAGTGCGACTTCGCGAGCCGCAGCGCGCGCGTCTCCGGCTCGCTTTTCGCGCGATAGTCAGCGGAGCTGAGGCCGGTGGCGGCTTCGTATTTTCCGAGCTTTGCGCCGATGTATTTGAAGCCGGTGAGCGTCTCGACGCACTTGAGTCCGTGCGCGGCGGCGATGGCATTTTGCAGGCCGGTGGTGACGAGCGTCTTGATGATCACGCAACGGCCCGCGTTCTGCGGCGTGATGACGCCCTGCTCGATGAGCTTACGGACGCGGTAGGCGGCCATGAGCGAGCCGATCTGATTTCCGCTGAGCAGATCGAGATCGCCGGCTCGATTGCGCACGGCGACCCCCATGCGGTCGCAGTCGGGATCGGTCGCGATGACGAGGTCGGCACCTTTTTCGCGCGCCAGCGCGATGCCGAGCGAGAGCGCCTCCGCGTTCTCGGGGTTCGGCGACTCCACAGTCGGGAAACGTCCATCAAACGGCTCTTGCTCGGGCACGGGGATCGCGGCGAAGCCGAGGCGCGAGAGCATCGGCATGCTGATCACGCCACCGGTGCCGTGGATATTCGTGAAGACGATCCGCAGCCCGGCGCGCGCGGCGGCATCGACCATCGGGCGATCGAGCAGCAGCGTCTCGAGCCGCGCCATGTAGGCCTCGTCGATCTCCGCACCGAGCGTCTCGATCGTGCCGCGCCCGGCGACGGGCTCGAACGTGTCGGACTCGATCGCGTTGACTTCGTCGATGATCCCGCCCGCGTGCGGCTCGATGACTTGTGCGCCGTCGTTGAAATAGACCTTGTAGCCGTTGTCGTGCGGAGGGTTGTGGCTGGCGGTGACGACGATGCCCGCGCTCGCACCGAGATGGCGCACGGCGAAGGAAAGCTCAGGCGTGGAGCGCGGGCCGGCGAAGAGCGCTGCATCGCAGCCAAGGTCCGCGGCGACGCGGGCGATGAGTTCCGTGAACTCGCGCGAGAAATGCCGCGTGTCGTGCGCGACGACGATCTTCGGGCGGCCGGGCAGCGAGTTTTTCGCGAACCACTTTTTGCAATACGCGACGAGCCCCTGCGTGGCGCGGCTCACGTTCGTGTAGTTCATCGCGTTCGTGCCGACGCACGGGAACTCCGGCCGGTCGAGCGCCTGCGGTGTGCCGCGCTCGGCGTCGGCCACGACCTTGCCGATGGTGCGTCCGCGCAGGCCGCCCGTGCCGAACGCGAGTGTCTTGAAAAACCGGTCGTTCAGCTCGGCCCACTCGCCCTTGGCCACGAGTTCCGCGACGACTTCGGCGACGAATGGAGAGGTCGCGCTGGCGAGGGTCTTCTCGATGTTGGCGACGGTGCTCTCGAGGAGGTGTCCGGCGGCGTGGGCGCTTTGAAGTCGGCGGGTCAGATCGCTCATGAGCCGCGCATCGTAGGGCCGTTGCCCGGCACGTCAAACGCGCTGCGTTACTTCGAGGCGTTCACTTTTGCCGCGAGCGCCTTCGCGGTCTCCGTCGTGAAGTTGCCGCTCACGGTCCAGGCGCTGCCGGTGATCGGCTGCTCGACTTGCGGCATGGCGACGATCTGGCCGTCGATGATCACGGCGAGGAGCTGGCCCTGCGCGGCGCGGGAAAGCTCGCTCATGGCCCTGGCGCCGTCTTTTGTGAAACGCAGCCGGAGCACGGGCACGTCGCGCTTCTCGGGCTTCGCGCCGCTGGTCACGGCCAGCTTCTCGGTGCCGGTGGCGACTTCGCGAAGGTGAACGCGCGTCAGCACCGCGGGGCCGACCTGCACGACGGTCGCCCGGCCGAGATGCTCGACTCGCATTTGGCGGGTCTTTACGCCCTTGCCGGGATTCACTCGCGCGACTTCAAAGACGGGCTTCGGCGCCGCCTGCTGCGCGAAGACGGGCGTCGCGACGATGGCGATGGCGACGACGGACGCGGCGAGTCGATTCATTTCGCCGGAGCCGGTGCGGGTGCAGGCGTCGCGGAAACTGGTGCCGCAGGTGCAGGCGTTGCGGGCGCAGGCGTCGCAGAAACAGGTAGGGCAGGCGCAGGCGTTGCGGGTGCGGGTGCCGTGGGCGCCGGCGCGGGGGCGGCGGCTTTCGGTGCGGGCGCGACTGGCGGGGCTTCGGGTTTGTTCAACTCGGAGAGCGCGCGCACGGCTTCCATTTGGAACGGCGTGTTCTGATATTGCGCGAGGATTTGCTCGTAGGTGCGCTTGGCCTGGTCGGTCTGGCCCTTGGCTTTTTGGATGCGCGCCTGGCCGATCAGCGCGAGCGGCGCGGTGAAGCTGCCGGGGAAGGTCGTCGTCACTTTCTGGAACCCGGTGAGCGCCTCGTCGTTCTTTCCTGCGGCTTCGGCGTTCTGCGCGAGGCTCAGCCACGCGCCGGCGAGCAGCGGGTGCGCGGGATATTTCTCGACGAAGGCGCGCAGCGTCGCGTTCGCTTCGTCGAGCTTGCCCTCGTCGCGCAGCATCGCGGCGAGCTTGAGCTGGGCGTTGGCCGCGGCGATTTGGCCCGGATGCTCCGCGGCGACGCGGCGGAAGTCGTCGGCGGTCTTCGCTCCGGCGAACGCGTTCTGCGCGGACTCCCGCGCGTGGCGCTCGTTGAGCATGTAGATCGAGTAGCCTGCGAGGCCGACCACGAGCAGCGCGACGAGCGCGATGATCTTGGTCTTATGCAGATACCAAAACGCGAGCAGGTCGAAGTGCTGCTCGACGGGAGCGGATGGGGGCGGGTTGGATGTCTCGACGGGGCTGGCCATTGGGGGGCGACGGTTCCAAAGGTCGCGCCTGCGCGCAAGCGCTTAGTCCCGCCGCGCGACAATCTCGTGCGTCTGCTTTGTTTTGACCACGGAGTCCGCCGGCACCACGCCGCGCCAGACGGTGCCGGGATAGACGATGCTGCGGCGGCCGATGAGCGAGCCGGGATTGATCACCGAGTTGCACCCGATCTCCGCGAAGTCGCCCACGACGGCGCCGAACTTTTTCAATCCCGTCGGCACAAACGTGCCGTCCGGCAGCGGCACGGTGATCTCGCCGCGGTCGAGCTTCACATTGGAAAGGATCACGCCGGCGCCGAGGTGCGCGCGGAAGCCGACGATCGAGTCGCCGACGTAGTTGAAGTGCGGCACCTGCGCCTCGTCGAAGACGATGCAGTTCTTGAACTCGCACGAGTTCCCGATCACGCAGCCGGAGCCGATGATCACGTTCTCGCGCACGTAGGCGCCGTTGCGGATCTCGCAGCCTTCGCCGATCCACGCCGGGCCTTTGATCATCGCGCCCTGCTCGATCACCGTGCCTTTGCCGACATAAACCGCGTTGCTTACGAAGGGCTTGCCGATCATCCGCGCGAGGATCTGCGGCTTGAGCCGGAACTGGAGGTAGCTCGTGATCTGCCTGAGCGCGTCCCACGCGTTGGTCGCGTTGTCGAAGAGCATCCGGTGCTCGGTGTGGTTGAGATCGAGGTAGTCGTTCGGGGCGAAAGTCATGGGCGCGCGCTTTCTAGCGCCACCGCGAGGCGGCGGGAAGGCGATTAGTTATTCCTCGTCTTCACCTTCGCCTTCGCCTTCAGTCTCCGGCGGCTGGGCTTCGTCGAGTTGCTTGAGCACGTCGCTGCGGTCCTCGACTTCATCCCACACCTCGCGGCTGACGTAGATCGGCGCGCCGTGGTGGATGGCCAGCGCCAGGCAATCGCTCGGCCGACCGTCCAACTCGATGAGCTTCTTCTCAAAAAGCTCGTTCTCCGCGCTGATGATGAGCCGGGCGAAATACGTTTCGCTCTTGAGGTCGTTGATGATCACCCGATCGACCTTCGCGCCGAGCGCTTTCATCAAGTGGCCCATGAGATCGTGCGTGAGCGGGCGCTCCTTGGGCGTCTTGTTGATGAACATCGAGATCGCCGCGCCGACGCTCTCGTCCACGTAGATCACGAACACTTTTTCGTCGTTGCCGATGAAGACGGCGCGGCCGTTGTTGAACGGCAGGACGGCGCGGACTTGTGCTTCGATGACGGGTTTGGCCACGTGCCGACGCTACGCGGCGCGCGCTGAGCTGACAAGCTGCGCGGGCCGCGAATTTTTTCTGCAAACCTGCCCATTGCATTCGCCCGGCAGTTCCACTACTGCGCGCAGACGATGCAAGAACCGTGGGACATCCCCGCTGCCATCTCACTTTACAACATAGACCGCTGGGGCCTGGGCTACTTCACGATCAACGCGAAGGGCAACATCGAGGTGCGGCCCACTCAGGATGCAAAGACGCCGATCGACATCATGGAAGTCATCGAGGAGGCGCAAAAGGAATACGGCCTCGGCTTCCCGATGGTCCTCCGTTTTCAAGACCTGCTGCGCCATCGCGTCGAGACGATCAGTCGCGCGTTTGCCGACGCGATCCACGAGTTCGGCTACAAGGCGCCGTATCGCGGCGTCTTCCCCATCAAGGTCAACCAGCTCCGCGAGGTCGTGGAAGAGATCGTCGATGCGGGCCGGCAGTTTCACGTCGGGCTCGAGGCCGGGTCGAAGCCGGAATTGCTCGCCGCCCTCGCGATTCATCGCGACCCGGAGTCGCTCATCATCTGCAACGGCTACAAGGACGCGCTCTTCATCCAGAATGCGCTGCTCGGCTGCAAGCTCGGCAAGCGCGTCATCCTCGTCGTCGAGAAGCTCGAGGAGCTTTTCCAGATCCTCGCCGTGTCGAAGGAAGTCGGCGTCGAGCCGCAGATCGGCCTCCGGGTGCGACTCTCGGCGAAAGGCTCGGGCAAGTGGGCGCAGTCGGGCGGCGAGAATGCGAAGTTCGGGCTGAGCACCGCTGAACTCGTCGCCGCGAGCGATGCGCTGAAAAAAGTCGGCCTCGCCCACGCGCTCAAGCTCGTCCACTTCCACGTCGGCTCCCAAGTCCCCGACATTACCACGCTCAAGCGCGCGGTGCGCGAAGCCGCGCGCTTCTACGCCAAGCTCAACCAGATGGGTCACGAGCTCGGCTACCTCGATGTCGGCGGCGGCCTCGGCGTGGACTACGACGGCTCCCGCACCGCCTTCGACTCCTCGACCAATTACTCCCTGCGCGAATACGCCCGCGACATCGTCTATAACATCCTCGACGTCTGCGATGCGGAAGGCGTCGCGCACCCGACGATCGTCAGCGAAAGCGGCCGCGCCATCGTCGCGCACCACTCGATTCTCGTCGTCGAAGCCTTCGGTTCCATCGAGAAAGAGTCCGCTCCCATTCAGGTCAATGCGGGCCCGGAGCACGACAAGCTGCTCCACGAGATCCTCGATACGCAGCGCACCCTCACCCGGCAGAATCGGATGGAGAACTTCCACGATGCGCAGTCCGACAAGGAACAGGCGCAGCAGAAGTTCGACCTCGGCTTGATGGACCTCGAGACCAAAGGCAAGATCGAGACGGTCTATTGGCAGGTCGCCCGCGCTGTCGTGGACTTCTGCGCGGGCATGAAATACGTGCCGGACGAAATCAAGGACCTCGAGGTCACCCTCAGCGACCAATACGTGTGCAACTTCTCCGTCTTCCAGTCCCTGCTCGACCACTGGGCGCTCGGCCAGCTCTTCCCGGTGATGCCCATTCATCACCTCGACGTTTTCCCCGAGCGGCAGGGCACTCTCGTGGACATCACGTGTGATAGCGACGGCAAGGTGAGCAAATTCATCGACCTCCAGGATGTTAAGGACACGCTCTCGCTGCATCGCATCAAGCCCGGCGAGCCTTACCTGCTCGGCTTCTTCCTAATGGGTGCCTATCAGGACATCATGGGCGACCTCCACAACCTTTTCGGGCGCGTGAACGAGGCTCACGTCTTCCTCGACGACGACGAAGAGTGCGGCTGGTATATCGAAGAGACGATCGGGGGGAGTATGATCGCCGATGTCTTGAGAATGACCCAGTGGGACCAGGGCGACCTGGCCAAGGCGGTCAAAGTGCAGGTCGATGAGGCGATCAAGAGCGACCGCCTCAAGCCGAGCGACGGGATGAAGCTGCTTGCGAGCTACGAAAAGGCGCTTCAAGGCTACACCTACCTGACGATCGCCGCGAACGGGTCGGTTAAGTCGTAACGCCAGCGGCATCACAGCGTTTTCCGGTTGGACCAAAGGCGAAACCAGGCGCTGTTCCTGGCTTTGGTGCAGCTGTTTTCAATCATGGTGTGACTGTTTTTCGCTTTGGCGCGCCTGTTTTCGCTCTTGGTGCGACTTTTTACGATTTTTGTCCGACTGGACGGGGCTCTTATCCTCCTGTTCGAGGCTTCTTTTTTGGACGTTTTACTCTGTTGGGCGCCTCCGCGCGCCCTTGCCCCACCTCTTACCGCAACCAGCGGTCCGCGTAGTCCAGCCAGGCCACCCAGTCTTCGGCGTTCATCGAGTGGATCCCGCCTCGGATGAAGTAGCCGAGGCGGCTGGGGAGGAGTTTGCCGGTCTCGGGCATCCGGGCGGCGCCGAGTCCCTCGCCGGTGACCAGCTTATAGACCGGGTCGGCGGCTTGGAGCATCTTGAACTGCCCGTCGGGGTTCGCCCACAGGTCCTCGACCGCGTTCGAGAGGAGCACGGGGCGCGGGGCGCAGAGGGCGATCAGGCTGTGCTGGTCGAAAGGCAGCCGCGCGGGGGCGTCGGCGAACTGGCTGAAGTTCCCGGCGAACCAGTGCGGGAAGGCTTTCGTGATGACGGCGACGGTTTCCGACGTGGGGCGGCCTTTTTCGTTAGGTTTCGCCAGCCCGGGTGCGACGCGCGAGGGGCCGGTGCCGCCGCTGCCGGCCTGGCTCGGGATAGCCATGGCAAAGCGCTCGTCGAACGCGGCGGCGACCAGCGCGGTCTTGCCGTTGCGCGAGTGGCCGACGGTGGCGACGCGCTTGGCGTCGATCTCTTTCACCTGTTCGAGCGTGTCTAACATCCGCGAGAAGCCCCAGGCCCACGCCATGATGGTGGCGGTGTCGTCCGGGCCGCGCTGCTTCGCCTTCACGCCGCCGATTTTTCGCAGCACGGGCTCTGCGAGTTCCTTTTCATCGGGGACGACGTCGCCGTGGTAGAAGCCGGCGAAGGCGTAGCCGCGCTCGATGATGAGGGCGACGTTCCATTTCCCGGTCTCGAGGCCGCGATCCTCCTTGCGGGCGGTGTTACCGCCGGTGCCGTCCTTGCGCGGCTTCACCCAGCCGGCGGGAAGCGCGATGCCGGGGTGGTCGAGCACCTGGTGGTTGCCGTTGAAGTTGATGCCGAGGAAGCAGGGCTGCGGGCCGGGCTTGCCATTCGGGGTGATGACTAACAAACGCACCGGGCGCTCCAGCTCGAGGTCCACGTCGAACTCGCGAAGCGTCGCCGCGCCACCGAGCGCCGCCTTGTCCTCGACGACGAGCTTGTGTGCGACACGGGCGGGCCTCTCGGGCTGGCGTCCATACATGTAGTGCGCGAAGAGGCTGCGCAGTTCGGGCCTGCGGGCCCGCAGCCACTGCCCGGCGCTGAGGATGGCGGAGCCGTCGCGCGCGACGAGCGGGTCGGGAAGCGAGGGGCGGAAGGGCAAATCCGCAGGCGCGGGATAATCGGCGGCGAGGACAGGCATGGCGAGGAGCAGGGCGGCGGTGAAGTGTCGCATGGGTCGGTCTTAAATTGAGGCGAGCTGGTCGAGAAGGCGGAAAAGCCCGGCGTCGGTCGCGCGCAGGTCGGGTTGCAGTTGCTCGATGAAGCCGCGGGCCTGGACGAAGCGCTGCGGAATGAGGAGGTGGTCCGCGCCTTCACAGAATGCAGCGGCGGCGGCGGAAGTGAGCTCGATGTGAAACTGGAGGCCGACGACGCGGTCGCCGTGGATGAAGGCTTGATTCGCGCAGCCTTCGCTGGCGGCGATGTGGCGCGCGCCTTGGGGCAGCTCGAAGGTGTCGCCGTGCCAGTGGAAGACGGTGCCTTCCGCGGGGAATCCGTCGAAGGGCGGCTCGCGATCGGTGAAGCGCACGGGGAGCCAGCCAATTTCCTCGTGGTCGTTTTGATAGACACGGGCGCCGAGGGCGTCGGCGAGGAGTTGCGCGCCGAGGCACACGCCGAGCAGCGCCTTCCCCTGCCCGATGGCGCGGGCGATGCACTGCTTCTCCGCGACGAGCCACGGGTGGTCGCGGTGCTGATAGATATTCATGGCGCCGCCCATGATGACGAGGAGGTCGAACGCGTCGTCGCCGGGCAAGGGCTGGCCGAGGTCGAGGCGGGTCGAGGCGAACGGGTGCCCGCGCGCCGCGGCCCACTCGCGGATCTTCCCCGCGCCCTCGGCAGGCGCGTGCTCGAGGGAGTGGACGCGCACTTCTACGGAACGATGATGACGAAGCCGGTGGGCGGCGCGGGGAGGAGCGGCGTGATGAGGCCGCCGGTCTTCACGATCACGAGGCCGTCGAGCGCGGTGTCGCCGTCGCCGAGCACGAAGCCGGCGGTGCCGACGTTGTCGATGAAGTCGAAGAAGCCGGCGTTGACGTTGTCCGCGGCGTAGAAGTTCGCCTTCACGTTGTTGATGGCGGTGACGGCGTTCGCGACGGTGAGGTTGTTCGCGAGGGTGCCGTCGTTCACCGCGAGGATCGCGGCGATGCGCGTGGCGGTGACGTTGATGATGCTGCCGGCCAGGCCCGCGGTGCCTCCCGTGCCGCCCGCGCCGGCGAAGAGGCCGCCCATCTGCGTGATGCCGATGCCGAACTGGCTGCCGAGCGCGTCGGGCGCCTTCGCGAGGTTGCCGATGTCGCCGGTGATCATGGAGTCGATCACGCTGCCGCCGAGACCGCCGATGCCGGCCGCGCCGCCATCGCCGCCCGCGCCGCCGCGCAGCACCTGGGCGAAGCGTGCGACACTCGCCTTGATCGCGCGCACGTCGCCGCCGCCGCCGCCGTTGCCGGTGGCGGTGGTGCCATCGCCGCCGTCGCCGCCCGCGACGCGCAGGATGTCCATCCTCCCGCTGACATTTTCCACGATGCCGCCCGCGCCGCCGATCGTGCCGCCTGCGCCGCCGTCGCCGCCGAGAGAATTGAGCGTGGAGGTCGCGCCGCTGAGCGCGACGCCGGAGACTTTGCCGCCCGCGCCGCCCGCCGCCGCGGTGCTCGCGCCGCCGGAGCCGGCAGTGGCGGAGAAGGTCGAGTAGGTGTGTTTGTCGGTGAGCTTCAGCCCGGAGACATCGGCTCCCACGCCGCCCGCGCCGGTATTGCCCGCGCCGCCCGCGCCGCCGCCGAAGGTGTTCGACGCGACCGTGCTCGCGTTGCCGTTCAAGGTGAACGTCGCGACGTTGAGGGCGCCGCCCCCGCCGGCGGGTCCGTTGCTCGTATTGTCGCCGCCGCCACCGCCGCCCGCGGAGAAGAGGTCCTGGAGCGAGCCGTTGAAAGTGAAGCTGAGTGCGCCCGCCGCGCCGCCCGCGCCCGCCGCAGCCGCGCTCGCGGAGTCGCCGCCGCGCCCGGCGAAGGCTGTGGTCGCGCCGAGGTGGACGGCGCTGCTCGTGAGGGTGGCGCCGGTGAGGTCGCCGCCTCTTCCACCCAGACCAGTCGTCCCATCACCCGCATCGCCGCCTGCGAACGCCGTGGTGGCCACGAGCGCGAGGGGTCCGACGGTGATGACCGGTTTGAGCAGCGCGCCGCCGTTACCGCCGGTCGCGCCGTCGCCGCCAGCGCCGCCGGTCGCGCTGATGCCGCGATTGGTGACGGTGCCGATCTTCGCGACGAGCCCCTGCGCGATGCCGCCATTGCCCGCGACGCCCGCGGGCGCATCGCCGCCGGCGCCCGCGTTGTAGGAGAGGTCGGCGTCGAGCACGCTGAGGACGGTGAGCACCGTGGTGTCGAGCAAGCCGCCGCTGCCGCCGTTGCCGGCCGCGCTACCGCCGGGACCGCCGTTCCCCGCTGTCACGCTGACGCCATTCACGACCGGAGACGTGAGGGTGAGGTGGCTGGCCGCTCCGCCCGCTCCGCCATTGCCCGAAGTGGCCGCGCTGCCACCGTCGCCTGCCTTAAAATCGACGGCACCATCGGTGTGCCGCTTCACGGTGACTTTCGCGCTGTCGAGATTCGCACCGCGCCCCGCATCGCCGGTGCCGATCGTCACGCTACCGCCGACGCCACCCGTGAAGCCGATGTCGCCGCCGCCCTCGAGCGCCGAGACCGCGAGCGTCAGCACATCGCCGGCGCGCCCGGCGAGTCCGCCACGCGCGTCGCCACCGCCGCCGCTCACGAAGTTGGCCGAGCCGAGAAAACTCTTCGCTGCAACGCTGCTCAGCGTGAGGTCGCCGCCATTGCCGCCCGCGCCGGTGCCGGCGGTCACGTCGCCACCAGCGCCGGAGGAGATGTTCGTCGCGTCGAAGATGTTCGCCGCCGTGATCTTCACGCCCGTGACCGTGCCGCCGCCGCCCGATGCGCCCGCGGTCGCATCACCGCCGCCGCCGCCGGTCACCGTGTTTGTGCCGAGGATGTCGCCTTTCACCTTGGCGGTGAGGCCGAGGAGCAGACCTGCGGCGCCACCCGTCGAACCGCTGCCGCCGTCGCCGGATCGCACGAAGACCGGGCCATTCACCGCGCCCGCGCTGAATTTCGCAGGACCGAAGGCGCCGCCCGCGCCGCCCGCGCCCGTGCCGCCGCCGGCTCCCGCATCGCCCGCGCGCACATCGAAGGAACCGACCGCGCCGCCCGCCGCGACGATCGCGTCGCGCAGCGAACCGCCTCCGCCACCCGCCCCCGTGCCGCTGCCGTCGCCCGCAGCGCCGCCCATCACCGTCACCGCACCGCCGATGCCGCGGCTCACGCTCGCGCTGAA
>JBEBGD010000050.1:0-37353 GCA_040081625.1 Chthoniobacteraceae bacterium | reverse complement strand
TCTTCGCCCGGTGCGACCCCGCCGAAGCCCCCGCCATCGCCGCCCCCTGCCGCAAGCTGCGCGAAGACCTGCTCACCTACGACCTGCGGCTGACCTGAGCCGCCAGCCGTGGGCGGAAAGCCTGCTGCATTGGCCCCGCATCCTGCTGCATTGGGCGGAAAGCCTGCCGCATTGGCCCCACATCCTGCCGCATTGGGCGGAAAGCCTGCTGCATTGGCCTCACATCCTGCTGCATTGGGCGGAAAGCCTGCTGCATTGGCCCCACATCCTGCTGCATTGGGCCCAATGCAGCGTGCATTCAGCCCAATGCAGGAGGATTTCCGCCCACTGCACGCCGCCGGCTCCTTCTGTCCAACAGAGTAACCCCCGCCTTCCCCTCCCGCGCCCTACGTCAGCACGATCGACGCGCCGAGGCTCATCCGCTTGATGGCCATCAGGTTGATGAACGTCGTCTCGATGCTCCCGTTGTGCCGGTCGAGCGTCCCATCCATGTCCGAGTCGGTCGTCGCGCCGAACATCGTCTTCTTGATCACCAGCTTGTTGATCCCGTTCACCTGCAAGTGGCCCACGTCGTCACCGCTGCCGGAGGCGACATAGCCGCCGACGATGAATTTGCCGATGATCGTCCCGAGGGCGTCGGTGAAGTTCGCCGCGCCGCTCATGTCCACGGACTGGATGAATCCGTTGAAGTCCCGCTTCACGTTCACGCAGTTGATGTCGCCGTGAATCTCCGAGACCGTCGCGAAGGGCTCGCCTTTGTCCGGCACGAAACTGGTGACGGTGAGCGAATTGATCGCGAGCCCGCCCGCGTTGTCGCCCACGTCGATGAAGACGAGGTTGCCTTTCACGTTCACCTTGTTGAGGTCGATGTTGTCCGCGCCGCCGCCGTTGAACGCGTTGATCGCCACGAAGTCCGCCAGCTTGTTGCCCGGCCCGCTCGCGGTGATCGTGACATTCGTCCCGGCGAACGCCGCCGCCAACTCGGGAGTCGCGATGAGATCGAGCGTGAACCCGTCCACGCCCGTGGTGCCGCGGGTGATGAGCAACGCCTCCTCGAGCTGCGCCGTCGTGCCGCGGTTGGTCTTTACGGTGACTTTGTCGCCATCGACTTCAAAGAAGCTGACGACGGCGGCGGGGGCGATGCGGGTCTCGAGTGATTCGATCATGGCACGCTCCGACGCGGCGCACCGCCGCGCTATTCACGCGAATCACGCGCGGTGTTCACCTCGCGTCGCGATCGGCGTCCTTGAGTTTGAGCCGCCGCAGCATCGCCTTGATGTCCGCGGCGCCGCGGATCGCCACGTAGATCGTCGTGGTCGAATACCAAACGACGCACACCCAGATGAGGATGAACCAGAACGGGTGGCCGTGCGTCATGCGGTGGTGCGGGGTTTGAGAAGTGAGCCGATGATCATCCCGAGCGCCGCCGCGACGAAGGCCGCGATGCCCGCCTGTTCCTTGCCGATGGATGCTGCGAAGCCCGCGGTCGCCGCGATCTTTTCCATCGCGAGATGCGCGATCGGCACCGCGGCGCCGAGGATGATCGCGCCGAGCGCGCCCCAGTTGTTCGCGCGGCGCCAGTAGCAGCACGCGATCAGCAGCACCGACATGCTCGAGAGATAGATCGAGCCGGTGAGCAGCAGGTAGGACCACACATTTCCCTCGATCTGGTAAAGCAGGCCGAAGACGAAGAGATACACGCCGATGGCCGCGACGATGCAGCGGTTCCACAGCAGCCCGCGGCTGTGCGACCACGCCTTGCGGCGGAAAGGCGCGAGGATGTCGTTATAGATCACGCTGCCCCAGCCGAGCATGTAGCTCGAGTTGGTGGACATATCCGCCGCGAGCATCGCCGCGATGAGCAGGCCCATCAATCCCACCGGCACAAACGTCGCGAGGAACACCGGCATCGCGTGCAGCGAAGGATCGGCGAGCCCCGCGCGCACGTCGGGCGAGAGCATGGCCAGCGCCGCGATGCCCCACAGGCCGGGGATCATCCAGCGGCACACGAAGAAGAAGCTCGTGCGCGTATAGACTTTGCGCCCCGTGCTCGAGTCCTTCGCCGCGAGCAGGCGCGAGATCGTCGTCTGCCACGTCAGCGTCGCCGCGGTGTTCGCGAGGATTTGAAAAATCACGAAGGCCCAGCCGAGGTTCGGATTCGCGAGCGGATTGAACCCTCCCGCGCCGTGATGCTGCTCGACGGTCGCGACGATCTTTTCCCAGCCGACGTGGTTCAGGATCATCACCGTCACCACGAGCAAGCCCGCGCTCATCACGATGAACTGGAGGAAGTCGGTCACGAGCACCGAGAGCATCCCGCCGAGGATCGTGTAGATCGCGACCATGAGCAGCAGCGCGCCCATGACCCACGCGAGGTAGCTGAGATCGAAGCCGCACACGAGGCAGAGGAAGTCGCCGCCGATCTTGAGGAAGACGCCCATGTTCAGCAGCCCGCCGAGCACGATCACCACGCCCGCGAGCCAGCGCACGAACTTGCCGAAGCGTTTCTCGAAAAGCTCCGGCAGCGTCATCGCGCCCGAGTCGCGCAGCGGCTTCACGCAAAAGCCGCTCACGCCGATCACGAACATCGCGACCGCCTGGCAGATGCCGGGGAACGCGCCCGCGAAGCCATTCGCGTAGCCCGCCTGCGCCGTATACATGCACGTGATGATGCCGAACTCCGTCGCCGCGAGCGACGCGATGCCGAGATACAGATTCATCTCGCGCCCCGCGACGAGGAAGTCCTCCACGCGGCTCACGTATTTGCGCACGAGCAACCCCGCGATCATCGTGATCGCGAGATAAAGTCCGACGATGGAGCCGTCGATCGGCCAGGAGAAATGCGGCATGGCGGGCGCGCAGGGAATCAAACCCCGCGCGCAAACGCCAGCCTGCTACTTCTTCTTGTTCTTCGACCCGCAGTCGCACATCCACTCGACCTTCTTGCACGATCCGCAGGTCGAGGTGTCGTATTCGAGCCGGGCGGTGACGGCCTTGGCTTCCGGCGTGTGCTTGTATTGCAGGATCAGCCATTGCCCCGCCTTCACGAGCGGGACGACGAAGCCCTTGTCGGTTTTCTCGACGGCGAGCTTCTCCGGCTTCTCGCGCGTGCCGCCGGTCGCGGTGAGCGATTGCTTGTCCAGCTTCACGGGCTTCAGGTTCTTGTCGAGCAAGGCGACGTGGAACTTGCCGTCTTTCACGGTCAGTTCGCCGTGCATCGATTCGTCTTTGCTGAACTCGAGGACGCGGCCGCCGTTCGGCCCGATTTCGATGTCGGCATGACCGAAGGCGAAGCAGGTGGTGAGGGTGAGGATGAGGGTTGTTACTTTGGTTTTCATGTTTGGTTTGTGGTTACTGTGCGGCTGGGGCTTCCAGGCGCACTGCGGTTTCTGCGGCCTTGCGGCCGAAGGTGTGGAAGACGGCCGGCGTCACGCCTAGGCCGAGGAGAGTCGAGGTGATCAGCCCGCCGACGATCACGACGGCGACCGGGTGCAGGATTTCCTTTCCGGGCTCGCCGGCGGAGAGCACGAGCGGCACCAGCGCGATGCCGGCGGAAAGCGCCGTCATCAGCACCGGCACGAGCCGTTCGAGCGTGCCGCGCTCGATCATCTCGCGTGTGAAGCCTTCGCCCTCGTGCTGCATGAGGTGCAGGTAGTGGCTGATGAGCATGATCGAGTTGCGCGCGCCGACGCCCGCCACCGCGATGAAGCCGACCAGCGTGGCGATGCTGATGTTGTCGATCTTCCACCACGTGAACGCGAGCCCGCCGATGAGCGCGAGCGGGATGTCGCACAGCACCTGCGCGGCGAAGACCGGCGTGCGGAAGTAGCCGTAGAGCAGGATCGCGATGACCACGAACACGAGCACGCTGAGCAACCCGATGCGTTTCGCCGCCTCCTGCTGCGCCTGAAATTCGCCCTCGAACGAAACGTAGTAGCCGGGCGGCAGCTTCACCTTCTCGCCCACCTCGCGCTGGAGCCGCACCACGAGCGACTCGAGATCGCGCACGCTCGTGTTCATGCCGATGACGATGCGCCGCTGCGTGTTCTCGCGGTTGATGACGTTCGGCCCCTTCGCCTCGCGCACGTCGGCCACGAGTCGCAGCGGGATGCGGCGGTTGCCGGCCTCGACGAGCATCTCGCCGATCTTCTCCGGCGAATCGCGCCACTCGAGCGGAAGCCGCAGCAGCAGGTCGATCGTGCGCTGGCCCTCGCGCAACTCGGTGAGCACCTTGCCGCCGAGCAGCGTCGAGAGTTGTTCGTTCAGCACGCCCGGCTGCACGCCGTAAGCCCGCGCGCGTTCGCGGTTGATCTCGATCTTGAGCTGCGGGATCGGCACCTGCGCCTCGAGGTTCACGTCGGTGAAGCCGGGGATCGTCTTCGCGATGTCGGCGACGAGCCGGCCGGACGTGCGGAGCTGGTCGAGGTCGGGACCGAAGATCTTCACCGCGACCTTCGCCGACACGCCGCTGAGCATGTGCGAGAGCCGGTGGCTGATGGGCTGGCCGACGTTGAGAAAGGTGCCGGGAATCTTGCCGAGCTTCTCGCGGACTTCCGCGAAGACCTCCGCGCGCGGACGGCCCGTCTCGTGAAACTCGACATCGAATTCGTTCACCGACACGGGCATCACATGGTCGTCGCGTTCCGCGCGCCCCGCGCGGCGGCCCACGCTCTTCACCTCGGGGATCGTTTGCAGCAGCCGCACGCCGACCTCGCCGACTTCGTTCGACTGCGCAAGCGAAGTGCCCGGCGCGCTTGCGAGCGAGATCGTCGCGCTGCCTTCGTTGAAGGTCGGCAGGAATTCCTTGCCCATCATCGGATACAAAACGAGCGCCCCCGCGAGCAGCGTCCCGGCGATGCCGAGCACGAGCAGCGGCTGATCCAGCGCGAGCCGCAGCCACGTGCGGCGGTGAAGTTCCTTGAGCCCGCGCACGAGGAAGCCGTCGTGCTCAAGGAGGGGCGGCGTCCCGCCGCCCTGCGCCGCGTGAGCGGCGCATCCGGGGGCTGCCGACTCTGTCGGCAGAGGGCGGCGGGACGCCGCCCCTCCTTGCAGCAGCAGCGAGCACAGCACGGGGATGACGGTGAGCGACACGACGAAGGATGCGATCATCGACGTGATCGTCGCGATGGCGATGGGCGTGAAGAGCCGGCCTTCGATGCCTTCGAGCCCGAGCAGCGGGAGGAAGACGAGCACGATGATGATCGTCGCGTAGAGGATCGAGTTTCGCACTTCGCCCGAGGCGCTCGCGATGACGTGGAGCTTCTCGCGCGGGTGCGGCAGCGCGGCGTTCTCGCGCAGGCGGCGGAAGACGTTCTCCACATCGACGATCGCATCATCGACGACCATCCCGATCGCGACGGCGAGTCCGCCGAGCGTCATCGAGTTCACGCTCACGTCGAACCATTTGAACGCGATGACCGTGATCGCGAACGAGAGCGGCATCGCGGTGAGCGTGATCGCGGTCGTGCGGAAGTTCAGCAGGAAGAGGAACAGCACGAGCGTGACCATGATCGCGCCGTCGCGGATGGCTTCCTTGAGGTTCTCGATCGCGTGATGGATGAAGTCGCCCTGGCGAAACAGCACCTCGACTTCGATGCCCGGCGGCAGCGTGGGCCGCAGCTCGGCGAGCGCCTTCTCGATCTTCTCCGTGAGCTCGAGCGTGTCGAAGCCCGGCGCCTTGTCCACGCTGAGCACGACGCCCATCGTGCCGTTCACGCTCGCGTCGCCGCGCATCGGCTGCACGCCCCACTCCACGCGCGCCACGTCGCCGACGACGATGGGCCGGTCGCCGACGGTCTTGATCACCGTGCGCGCGAGGTCGTCGAGGCTCGCAGTCATGCCGAGGTTGCGGACCATGATTTCCTGCGGCCCGGCGGCGAGGTAGCCGCTGGTTGAGTTGCTCGCGGCTTGCGCGACGGCGTGTTCGAGTTCCTCGAAGGTGATGCCGTGCGCGGCGAGCCGGTGCGGATTCGGAAGCACCTGCGCCTGCTTCACGCCGCCGCCGATCACGAGCACCTCGGCGACGCCGCCGATGCTTTGCAAGCGGCGCCGGATGTTCCAGTCGGCGAGCTGGCGCAGCTCCATGAGCGGCATCTTTCCGTCGGTGCTGCGCAGGCCGACGAGGAGGATCTCGCCCATGAGCGAAGACACGGGCGTCATGCCCGGCTGCACGCCGTCGGGGAGCGTGGAGACGACGCTCTGCACGCGCTCCTGCACGAGCTGGCGCGCGCGGTAGATGTCGGTGCCCCAGTCGAACTCGGCGAAGACGAGCGAGAGGCCCACGTCGCTGTTCGAGCGGAGGCGGTCGAGTCCACCGACGCCTTGCAGGGCGCTTTCGAGCGGCTGCGTGACGAGCGTCTCGACTTCCTCCGGCGCGAGGCCGGGGCATTCGGTGAGGAGCGTCACGGTCGGTTTCGTCATGTCGGGCAGCACCTCGACAGGCAGCTCGCGCACGGTCTTCCAGCCGAAGACGAGCAGCAGCAGCGCGGCCGCGAGGACGATGGGCCGGTGCCTGAGCGAGAAACGGATGAGCGCGTTTAGCATGGCTTCAGGCGGTCGCGGGTTTGCGGCGCAGCACGGCGCTGAGCACGAGCAGGAGAAGCAGCAGCGCATTCGTGCCGATGAGGAACATCACGAGCGGCGACGACGTGCCGTGCGCGTGGTCATGCGCGCCACCGCCGCCCGCGCCCGCCTGGTCCTTGCTCATGTCGCTGCCATCCTCGTTGTGCGGGTGGCCGTGCGCGGCATCGAGCGCTTCCTTCAGCGACACGCTGCCCTTGCCCGCGAACGCCAGCGAATACGCGCCGCGCGTGACGACTTCGTCGCCGGGCAGCAAGCCCTCCTTCACCTCGACGAAGCGATCGTTTTGCGCGCCGAGGACGACGGACGTTTTCACGTAGGCGTGCTTGAGTTCGTAGTCCGCGATATAGACGAAGCGCCCGCCCGCATCGCCCTGCACGGCTTCGCGTGGGATGCTCATCACGCCTTCGCGCTGGCTGAGCACGATGGAAAACTCCGCGGACATCTGCGGGCGCAGGAGCATTTCGGGATTCTCGACGTGGAAGGCCGCCTCGATCGTGCCGCTCTCTGCCTCAGCCTCCGCGCCGAGGTGTTCGAGATTTGCGGCGAAGTCGCGGTCGGGATACGCGGAGACGCGGATGCGCGCGGCCAGGCCGGCCTTGAGCTGCCCGGCGAGATGCTGCGGCACGGCGGCGACGGCGTGGAGCGAGGTGAGGTCGATGATCTCGACGAGCGAATCCGCCGGCTCGACCGGCTGCCCCGGCACGACATTCACCGCGGAAATGAAGCCGGAGATCGGCGCGATGAGTGTGACGCTCGGCGGTGGATCGCCGGGCTGGCGGCTTTCGAGCACGAGCGCCTCCGCGCCTTTCTCGATCGAGCGGTCGATGTGCGCCGCGACGCTGAGCACGCGCCCCGGCACGCGGCTGCTGACGACCGCGCGATGCCCCGGCGCGACCTTGAGCCGCCCGAGCGCGAAGATCGTTTCCTCGAAGGTCGTCTCCTCGGCCTCTGCGGTTTCGATGCGGAGATTTTTCACCGCCGCCTCGTCGAGGATGACGGTGCGGTCTTTGCGAGCCGGATCGGCTTCGGCAAAGGCGGCGACGCCGAGCGCGAGGAAGAGGGGAAAAGCGAGATGGAGTTTCATGAACGGCGAGTGCGTTAGAACTGAACGCCGGCGGCTTTGAGCAGGCGCATGGTGATGAAGTAGAGAGTGACGGTGAGCAGCGCGCACAGCCCAAGGCTCGGCCAGAAGGTGACGCCGCGGCGCAGCAGCCACGGCAGCGCGAGGAACATCGGCAGCGTCGGCAGCACGAACCAGAATGTGCCCTGCGCGTGCCGCGCGATGAGCGCGGTGTCGCGCGTGTCGGTGTAGAGCCAGATCAGCGCGAGCAGCGAGATCAAGGGCAGCGAATGGACGATCGCCGCGAGGTAGTTGTTGCGGCGCGCCAGTTCGCCGATGCCGACGACGAGCGCTCCGGAGAGCAGGGCCTTGATGATGAGTTGAGTGGTCATTTGATGAAGCCGGCTTTCCCGAGAGTGGCTGCGTGGCGCACCTGGGCGAGGTGATGGTCGCGGAGCGCGTCGAGGCGCTGTCGCTGAAGTTGAAGGCGTCGATCGCGGGCGCGCAGCACTTCGATCAGCGGCGACTGGCCGGCGGCATACGATTGCTGGAGTCGCTCCTCGAGGTCGCTGGCCTTCGGAAGGAGGCGCGTGTCGAGATTGTCGAGCAGCTTCGCGAGCGCGGCCATCTCGGCGCGCGCGGCGGCAGCTTCTCCTCCGGTCTGGAGGCGCAGGGCGTCGGCATCGAGCCGCGTGCGCTCGGCGGTGGCCTCGGCTTCCTGAATGCGGCCGAGGTTGGTGTTCCAGATCGGGAGCGGGATGCTGACCCGCAGGCCGAGGCGCTGCTCGGTGAGAAGGCCCACGGGCTCATCCTCGAAACGTTCGCGTTCGTAGAGCACGCTGAGCCCGACATCCTCGAAGCGACTGGCGCGCTGCTCGGCCAGCGAGGCTTGCGCGGCGGCGGCGGTGAAAGTGGCCGCCTTGATGTGCGCGCTCGTGACGGTGCCTGTGGGCGGGAGCGGCTTCGGGTTGCCGAGGTCGCCGGCGAGTTCGAGCGGTGAGGTGTCGGCGAGGCCGAGGAGCGGGCGCAGTTGCCCGCGCAATGAGACCTCCTCGACATCGAGCTGAAGCAGCTCCGCTTCGAGCATTCCGGTTTCAAGCTCCATCTGCGCCGCATCAATGGTGGAGACTTCGCCGCGGTCGGCGCCCCGCGTCAGGAAGGCCGCGCGTTCGCGGCTGTTGGCGAGCTGTTTTCCGCGAATGGCGCGCTGGCCTTTGATGGCGAGCAGCTTGATCGCGGCGGACTCGGCTTGCGCGATGAGATGCGTTTCGAGGTCGTCCACCTCGGCCGCCGCCGCATCGAGCTGCGCGCGGGATGCGGTGCGTGCGTGGCGCAGCCGCGAAGTGAGCGGCAGGCGCTGCGTGATCGCGACCGAGAGCGTGTGTTCGCGCGGCGCCGCCGTGTCGCGAGCGTAATCAAACTCAAGCTCGGGATTGCCCAGCCTTCCGGCGTGGGTGAGCCGGCCTTGCGCCTCGGCGATGCGCATGCGCGCGGCGGCGAGTTCGAGATTGCTCGTGCGAACTCGGGCAGGGATGGAATCGAGCGTGAAGGTGCGCGGCGCTGCGAGTGCGCTGACGATGAGTGCGAGGAAGATGAGATGGAATCGAAGCATGAAAGTTGAGTGCGAAATGGATTGGGACGAGGCCGGCGCGCGGGCGCGGGCACGGAGAATCCCGACGGGAGTCGGGGGTCGGAGGCTGACGCTGGTGAAGTCGCCGCGCCTTCCAGGCACGACGATGCGCGTCAGGCGCTAGGCGAGCTGAGGCGGGTGATCGATGTCCGCCGGATCCACTCCCAGCGGCTGCTGCACAAACTCGGGGACGCGCGAACCATCGACCCAATTCCGCATCAAAGTAGGCGAGGAAGACTCAACGAGGGCGACGATCCCGTGCGCGCAGAGCGCGTGATCGCATCTCTTGCCGTGGTCGCTCGAACGGGGCGATTGCTCTCCATCCTGATGGCCGCAGCTCGAGTCGGCTTCCGCGCAATGATGATGCGCCTCGAATCGATCGTGAATCTGGTGTCCCAAACCACCGAACACGGCCAGCACCGCGAACACGGCGAGAAGGCGGTGGCGGAGCAGGTGGATCATCGGCGCGGCAGGTAGCGTTGCCGCCAAATCCTGTCAACCGGGTTGTCGAGCGCTTAGACGATCTCCACCGGGCACTTCGGCAGCGCGTTGAGAAAGGCGCGGCCGTAGTTCTTCGTGAGCACGCGCGGGTCGAGGATCACGACGATGCCGGTGTCCTGCTTCGTGCGGATGAGGCGGCCCACGCCCTGCCGCAGCCTCAGGATCGCCTCGGGCAGCGAGTATTCGGAGAAGGCGTCGCCGCCTTCCGCCTCGATCTGCTCCAGACGCGCTTCGATCAGCGGATGATCGGGCACGGCGAAGGGAAGGCGCGTGATGATCACGTTGCTGAGCGCGGCGCCGGGGACATCGACGCCGCTCCAAAAACTCTCCGTGCCGAAAAGCACGTGCCGCTCGTCGCGCTTGAACTCCGCGAGCAGGCGCGCGCGCGGCATTCCTTCGCCTTGCACGAGCAGCTTGTAGTCGAGGTCGTCGAGCCGCTCGCGCATCGCGGAGGCGAGGCCGCTCATCATTTTGTAGCTCGTGAAGAGGACGAACGCGCGGCCGTGCGTCTCGCAGATCCAGCGCTCGACTTCCGCGGCGAGCGCGGGCTCGAAGCCGGCGTCGCGCGGGTCGGGCATCTTGCGGGTGATGTAGAGCTTCATCTGCCGCTCGTAGTCGAACGGGCTGCCGATCTGCCGCGCGGGTTCGTCCCACGCGCCGACGCGGCGGCGGAAGTAGTCGAGGCTTTCGTTGCCCGTGCTCAGCGTCGCGCTGGTCATCACGCACGTGTGGTTCTCGCGAAAGAGCAGCGCCTTCAAGTGGCCGGCGACATCGACGGGCGCGGCGTTGAGCGAGTGCGAGCGCTGCGTCTTGCCGGTGCGCTCGACCCAATAAACGTAGTCGTCGATCTGCAACCCGAGGAACTGCACCAGCGCGCCGCGTGCGTCGCGGATGCGCCGGCCGAGATCCTGCAGCTCCGCCTTCGTCCGCTCGTCCTCGACTTCGCGCACGAGATCGACCACGCGTTTCTGCAAATCGGCGAGCGGGCGCGAGAGCGTGTCCTCCACGAAATCCGGCGCGCGCACGCGCAGCTCGCGGCCTTTGCCGCCGTCCATCTTCACGCCGACCTGCTCGAAGAATGCGTCCGCCTTTTCCATCAACTCGCTCACCTCGCGCACGCCGTCGGGCCGGCGGAGCACCTGCATCACGCCCTTCTTCGTCTTCGGATTGTAGAGCCGCTGGAGCGCGTAGCGCAGGCCGTATTGGGAAACGCTCAAGCCGATCTGCCGCCCGGCGACCTGCTCGACGGTGTGCGCCTCGTCGAAGATCACGAAGTCGTTCGCGAACAAATACCCCTCGTCGTTTTCCTCCGCCTGCCCCACTCCGCCGAGCGCCATGAAAAAGAGCGTGTGATTGAGCACGACCACGTCGGCGGTCAGCAGCCGTTTCCGCGCGACCTGATAAAAGCAGCGCGGATTCGTGCCGCACGTCTTCGTCGTGCAGATGTGCTGCTCGCTGCACACCTGCGTCCACACCGCCGGGTCCGGCTCGACGGCGAAATCGCTGAGCGATCCGTCCTGCGTCGTCTGCGCCCACGCGTGGATGCGCTCGAGCTCGGCGACCTCGGTGGAGGTGAAGAGATCCTTGCTGTGCATCACCGCGCGTTCGAGCCGCGCGGGGCAGAGGAAATTCTGCCGCCCCTTCCACAGCATCGAGTCGAACTCGACGCCGAGCAGCTTGCGCACGATCGGGATGTCCTTTCCGAAAAGCTGCTCCTGCAAATTGATCGTGTAGGTCGAGATGACCGCCTTCTTCTTCTGCTCGTGCGCCCACAGCACCGCGGGGATGAGATAAGCGAGCGACTTGCCCACGCCCGTGCCCGCCTCGACCACGAGGTGCCGCCCCTCGCTCAGCGCCGCCGCCACTTCCGCCGCCATCTCCTGCTGCTCGGCGCGGTATTCGAAGTTCTGCGCACGCGCGAGCAGCCCGTCCGCGGCGAACATCGCCCGGACGCGCTCCACGAAATCAGTCCCGAGGGTGTCGTGCGGTGCGATCATGCAAGGCGCGCACAATCCCGCACGTGGCGTCCGCCGACAAGCTCGACACTCGGACTTCGGAGTGAAATCCGCATCACGTCGGTCGCATGATTGCGTATTGCGGCGCGCGGCTTCGCGGGGGAAAAGACGCGCCGCGTTTTCTCTCACCACTTTTTTGAAGCTCCTCGACCGTTACGTCCTCCGCAGTTTTCTCGAGCCGTTCGTGATTTGCACGTTCGGCTTCCTGGCCATCTGGTTGATTTTCGATCTTTCAGATAATGGGCAGGACTTCCTGGGCGCGAAGGCGTCGCCCAAGGCGGTGGCGGGGTTTTATCTCTCTCAGCTTCCGTCGATCCTGATGATCGTGCTGCCGGTGGGGTTGCTGCTGGCGCTGCTCTTTTCGCTCAGCCGCATGAGCCGCAGCAATGAGATCATCTCGCAGCTCACGGCGGGGCGCAGCCTGGTGCGGGTGATCCAGCCGCTGCTGCTCGTGGGGCTGGTATGCACGGGGCTGTTGTCGTTCCTGAATCGCGAGCTGGCGCCGCGGGCGGACGCGATCAAGAAGGTGGCGCTCGAGCAGATCCAGAAAGGGCGCAAGAGCATGAAGCAGGAGTCGATCGACGGGCATTTGTTTCGCGACCGGCAGACCAACCGCACGTGGTATATCGAGAAGTTCCGCATGGGCACCAACTCGCTCTACGGCGTGGTGATCGTGCAGCAGGACGTGAACGATAACCCGGTGCAGAAATGGTATGCGGGGCGCGCGGACTGGGATTCGCGCACAGGGCGCTGGATCTTCATCCGCGGGATGCGCGTGGACTTCGACACCGAGGGCAATGAGATCAAGCGCGACCTTTTCCTCGATCGTCCGGAGATGGTGGACGGCTGGTCGGAGACGGTGGCGCGGATCGCGTCGTCGAGCATGGAGGCGCAGAATCTGACGGTGCCGGAGCTCGAGCAGTTCCTGGCGGAGAATCGCGACTTCCCGGATCTGACGCTCGCGCCATTCCGGACTTATCTCGAATACCGGCGCGCGCTGCCGTGGAGCTGCCTCGTGGTGGTGTTGATCGGCGCGCCGCTGGGGATCGTCTTCAACCGGCGCGGCGTGCTCGCGGGCGTGGCGAGTTCGATCTTCATTTTCTTCGGGATGATTTTTGCGACGAATCTTTTCCTCGCGTTGGGGAAGGGGATGCGGGTGTCCGCGTTCACAGCGGCGTGGATGCCGAACCTCGTCATCGCGGCGATCGGGCTCGCGCTGCTTTACTTTCGCTCGACGAATCGCGAGCTCTCGAGCTTCTTCGTGAAACGCCGCTGACCGCTCCCATGCTACAAGACTGGACCATCCAATCGCGCACACACCAGTGCGCCGCCACCGGCAGGCCGTTCGTCGAGGACGAGTTCTTTTTCACCCTGCTCTATGACGAGAAGACCGGTTACCGCCGCGAGGATCTGTGCGAGGAGGCGTTCAACAATCGCGCGCCGGATGCGCCGCAGCCGTTCTCTTTCTGGCGCATGAAATATACGCCGCCACCGGTCGTGACCGAAACGCTCGGCAAGCAGACCGCGGAGGATTTGCTGCGCAGCTACATGGCCGAGGAATCGCCGCAGCACGCGGCCGCGCGCTTCCTGCTGGCCGTGATGCTCGAGCGCAAACGCGTGCTCAAGGAGGTGGAGGTCAAGCGCGGCGGGGATGGCCGGGTCGTGCGCATCTATGAGCGCGCGGTGACTGGCGAAATCTTCGTCATCCCCGACCCGGGGCTGCGGCTCGATGAGATCGAGCAGGTGCAGGGCGAGGTGGCGGAGCTGCTCGGCTAATCCTCGTTGCGGGCTTCCCATCGTCGGGAGGGTGGGCTAGTGCGTCGGCGCATGAAACTCATCCCCCTGCTTTTCCTCGTCGCGCTCACGCCGTCGTTCGCGGCCACCATCGAACTGGTCGCAGGCGGCGGGACCAAGGTGCCGCCTTGCGCAGCGGCGGAGGTCGAGCTGAAGGAGCCGTTCGGCGTCGAGTTCACGCCGGCGGGGGAGATGATCATCGTCGAGATGACCAAGGGCGAGCGCGTGCTGCGACTCGACAAGGCCGGCACCGTGCATCACCTCGCGGGCACGGGGCGCAAGGGTTTCACCGGCGATGGCTCCGATCCGAAGACGGCGACCTTCAACGGCATCCACAACCTCGCGATCCTGCCCGACGGCACCATCCTCCTCGCCGACTCGTTCAATCAGCGCGTGCGCCGCATCAGCTCGAACTGGAGCGTGATCGACACGTTCGCGGGCGACGGGCGCAAAGGCTTTGCCGGCGATGGCGGCGTCGCGGCTCAGGCGACCATCGGCACGCCGATGCAGGTCGCGCTCGATGCGAAGAGCGAGTTGCTCTACATCGCCGACCTGCCGAACCGGCGAATCCGCCGCGTGACGATGAAGACCGGGATCATCGACACCGTCGCGGGCAGTGGAAAGCAGGGCGTGCCGACCGATGGCCAGCCGGCGCTCGAGCAGCCACTGGTCGATCCGCGCGCGGTCGTGCCGGACCGCGCGGGCGGCTTCTACATCCTCGATCGCAACGGCAACGCGCTGCTCTACGTCGAAGGCGGCGGAAAAATCAAAACCGTCGCCGGCAGCGGTAAAAAGGGACTGAGCGGCGATGCCGGGCCGGCGCTCCAGGCGACGCTCAACGGGCCGAAGCATATCTGCCTCGACCGCGACGGCAGCGTGCTCATCGCCGACGCGGAGAATCATGTCGTGCGCCGCTACTCGCCGAAGACCGGTCTCATCACGCGCGTCGCCGGCACGGGCAAAGCGGGCGCTGCGGGCGTCGGCGGAGATCCTCTCCTTTGCGAGCTGCGCCGTCCGCACGGTGTGACGATCGGCCCCGACGACCGGCTCTATATCACCGACAGCTACAACGATCGCGTGCTGCGCATCGTGCCATAGCTCGCTGCGTTGGTCCGCGGAGGAACATGAAAATTAGCCGGTCGCGCCAACCGCGGCGGGCGTCGAGCGGCTCAGCTCAATCAGAACGTAGACGGCGTGAATCGTGGAGCAAAGTCGCGGCGATGAAGTTGCAAAACCAGTCATCCCGGCTCTCATGGATGCGAGAATATAGTGTGTGCGCTCGCGCGAAATCCCTTGTTTTATTGCTGATATAAACGAGTAAACCGACTTATGAAATCAAAATGTTTATCGCACGGTATCGCGGCTGCTCGACAGCCAACCGTCCCCGGTGACGCAAACCTCGCCGGCCGCCGCTCAGCGGTGCCGCCGAGCGCTCGCCAGTGGGGGCCAAAAATATTTCTTGCCGCTTGTTGGCGCGCTTCCCATTCTGCGCGCCCGGCGGTCGCAGTTGAATGAAACGTCAGCTGCAGCAGTCGCACAGCAGCAACGTCCCCAACTCATCCCAAAAAAATCACAACACATGATGCATTTGCCAGAAAATGAAGATGGGTTCGGTCCTGAGGCCGAACTCGAGCTGCAAAAGCTCTACACTTCGTTCGGTGCTGATACGACCGAGCGGAAGATCACCGTGCTGACCGAGAAACTCGGTGGCAAGGCAACGATCGGAAACTTCTCCGCGTTTGGCGGCTGCCCTGATCCCGGTCAGCCTACTCCGGCGATGATTCTCGCCTGCCTTGAATACGAGTGGCTGAGCAGCGAAGGGCTGATCAAACTCACGTTGGCGTAAGTTCCGAAACTTCAAGCTTGTCTCAAAGAGGGACATTCGTCGAGAATGTCCCTCTTTCTTTTTTTCAATATACTCAATCGATGGACCCCATTCAATCCGCGAAGGCTGTGTTCGAGGAATCCGTGAAGTCGCTTATGGCGCATACGATTCGAGGGATGCAGAATTACTTTTTCAACCATGCCGGCCTCCAGCTTGAGGTGAAGGTGATCGCCGACAAAGCGGGTCGAATCCCCCTGCTGGATCCGCGGCAGGGCATCACCAGCGTGTTGCACTCCCGCCTTCTGCGGAAAAGTCGACCGGGCGAATACGACCGCGTGCTGGCTCGTATCTACATTCACGGCCACGCGAACAAGGATCTTGCCCGGATATGCATCGCCCACGAGATGTATCACTTGCTGCTCGAACTGGAGCAATACCGGGAGGATCTCAAGACCGACCCGCTTTGCCACTGGCCTGTGATTCCACTTACGAAAAGTGTCGAGGACGCCTGCGACCAGTTCGCTTGGCAGTTGTGCCGTGATCACGACAAGTTTAACCGCAGCGATAAGATTCGCGAGAAGCTGATCTATTTCCCGAAGAATATGTTCGCGACGGCGATCAACACGAACTCCACCCAGCAGGACCGGTGGCCGGACGGCGTCCGTCTTGATCCGGACCATCCGTTCTACAAGCCGCAGATACCGGAGTAGGCTCGTGCGGCAGGACGCCGCTTGGGTGAAGCGCGCTGCGCTACTGCTCCGTGGACGTGCAATAGAAGACCCGCGACAGTGGGTCGGCGGGCGTCACCACCGTTGGCGCTTGGATCGTCCACGTTGACGCCGCGATGCGCAAGACGCCTTCGTTCGGTCTGCCTTCGAATCCCTCGAGGTGGGTGTGTTTGGCCTTTCTTCCGTGTTCGAATTCCGCTGCGACGGGCGCAACCGCGGTAAGGCGCACTGCGATTTTTACAGTGGTTGGTTTCGTCGCCCGGAACTCTCCAACAAGTTCGGCATCGCGCAACTGGCTTTGATACCCGCGCGGCAGCGATGCCCGCGCGACCGCTCAATCCGGACGCCTTTCCTTTCGCCGTCGAGCCGTTCCCAACTGATGCGCTGCTACAGGCGCTCGCGTTCACGCTGACGGGCGAAACCACTGCGGTGCCCGCGGCGCACCAGTTCGAGTAACGGCCGAGGTTCCTCGCAAGGTTCTGCATCGAATTCATCGGCCCACTCGTCGTCGCCGATCAGCCGCTAATCATGGTGACCGTGAAAGACACGCCGCTCGGAGTGCTCAGCTTAAGGCTTCCGCTCAGGATGGCGCAGGGACTCGTCCTCAAATCGATGCGCGCGCCAGTGGGCCGCTAGAAATACGCATTTCCGCCGCCCCGCCTGGGGCGGAATCAGGTTCGAATAAAATTCGGTGGCGTCGCGACCGGTCAATTTTCAACGTCTCGTTCGGGACGCCCAATGGCCATGGACCACCCGCGCTAGCCCGACGTCCGCAGCCACAGACTCCCGCCGCCCCAGCGGTCGCGCGTGGGGTGCAGCGGCGCGAGTTGATCGTGGAAGAGGCGGCCTGCCTGCGCGTTGAACCACTCGACTTGGAAGCGGCTGCCGCCGAGCAGCAGCGTCTGGATGAAGAGCACTTCATTCCACGCGCGGCCTTCGCGAAGCCACGCGGGCGGATACGGGCCGGGATATGCGACGTCGTGAAAATGAATCCACACGCCGGGCGCGAGGCGCGGGAGCACGCGCACGAGCAGATCGGCGAGATCGCTGCCGACCTTCCCCACGTGCGAGCTGTCGATGAAAAGCACGTCGCCCGCTGCGAGATCGGCGAAGACTTCATCCGGCACGCGCTGCACGGGCTCGGCGCGCAGCGTCACGGCGCGGCGATCCTCCGGGCGCAGCAGCGATTCGAGCCGCGCGGGATACGGCTCGATGAAAGTCCACTCCGTGTCCTCGAGGCCGAAATGATCGCGCGCGTCGAGCATCACCGCGGAAGACCAACCAGAACCGACTTCGATCACGCGGCGCGGCCGCACCACGCCGAGCAGCCGCGCGAGCGCCCACGCGTCGGTGAAAAGGAAGAAGGGATTGTTCCAGCCGTAACGGCGCGGTGGCGCAGGCTCGGCTGCGAGTGGCAGCGGGTTTTCGAGGGTGAGGAATTTCGCGAGCAGTTCGCGCTGCGCGTCGGGCCGCAGGTCGATGCATTCCCATCCGCGCTTTGCCCCGGCGAGAAATGCGTCGGGGTCGCGTTCGAGCGCGGCGAGGTCGAGCAGCGGCGAATAGAAATCGCCAGGCGCATACAGCGCAGCGCCGCGCCCGCTCGGGTCGAGCCACGCCGCTGCCCGCCAGCAAAGGCGCGCGGCGCGGGAGCGAAGCTGGCGAAACATCCGTCGCGTGCGGCGCGACTACTTGAGTTCCTTGATCAGGATGTCCTTGAACTGAACGATCATCGGCGGGCCCTGATGGATCTGGAGCGCGAGCAGGCCATCCTTCGCGGCGTTCGCGGAGTCTTCATCCTTCACGTCGATGCTCTGCTTGCCGTTGATGAAGTGCTGCAGGTGATTGCCCTTGGCGACGATCTTGTATTCGTTCCAGTCCTCGGCCTTGATCGCCGCCTGGATTTCCTCGCTGCTGCCGGTGCTGCCGGTCACTTCGACCACGGGCTTCTTGCCTTCGCCGGGCTTGATCGTCGTCTTCTCGCTGCGCTTGGCGAGGATGCCGCGGCCTTTCTCCTCGTAGAGGATGCCGCTGTAAGTTTTGCCCGCCTCGAAGTCCGCCTGGTAGCCGCTGATGACCGGGCCGAACTCGCCTTTCGGGAGTTCCTTCGAGCGGTATTGCACGCCGCTGTTGCCGGCGACGATGCGGTATTTGAAGGTCATCTCGAAGTCGCTCACGGTGCCCGCGCGCCAGACGAGGAAGGTGTTGTGCTTGAGCGTGGACTTCGCGGGGTTCGCGGGATCGGCGGCGGTCTTGCCGGTGATCGCGCCATCCTGCACGCTCCACAGCTCGGGGTTGCCCTCCCAGCCGTTGAGGTCTTTGCCGTTGAAAGGTTTGATCTCGCCGGCGACGGCGGCGGAGACGACGAGGAGGAGTGCGGGAAGGAGTTTCATGGGCGCGCAGCAAATCACGAGTTTGGCGCGGAGGGGAATAGAAATCTCGCCAGCGGCGCGGCGCGCGCGCATCTTCCGCCCGCAATGAAATCACTCACCTTTCTCGTGCTTGCGGCGCTGACGCTCGCGGGCTGCGCCACGAAGCCGCCGCTGCGCACCGTCGCGCATGTCGATCTGCCGCGTTACATGGGCGACTGGCGCGTCATCGCGAACATCCCGTATTTCGCAGAGCGCGATTGCGTGGACTCGCTCGAGACCTATGCGCTGCGGCCTGATGGCCGGATCGCGAACACCTTCCGCTTTCGCAAACCGGACTTCGACGCTCCGCAGCAGCGGCTCGATTTCGTCGGCCGCGTGACCAATCCACAGACCAATGCCGAGTGGCGCATCCACTTCGCGCCGTTCATCAGCGCCGCGTATTACATCGTCGATCTCGATCCGAATTATCGCTGGGCCGTCGTCGGGCATCCGAGCCGCCGATACGGCTGGATCATGGCGCGGCAGCGCACGATGCCGGAGGCGACGTATCGGGGAATCCTGCGCCGGCTCGAGCAGCAGGGCTACGATCCGAAGGCGTTCGTGAAGGTGCCGCAGCATCCGCCGCGGCGCGGCTGAGCGGGCGCTACTTTTTCTTCTGCTTGTCGAGCGGCTGCGCGACCGGCGCCTTGCCGAAGGACTCCTTCAAACTCGCCGGCTCGTAGAATTCAGCGACGAGCTTCTCGCCCTGCCAGACCTGCACGCCGTGGCCGATGATGCGCGTGCCGATGTCGTCCGACTTGCCCTTGGAGCCGGTGCGCGCTTCTTCCGCGGCGGCGCTGACGGCGGGCGTCTGGAGTTTCTCCGTGCCGGTCGGCTTCAGTGCCGCGGCCAGTTCGCCCTGCTCGACGGTCACCACGTCCTTGCTCTTGATGTCGCGCCCGAGCACCGCCCACTTCACCTTCACGTCCGCGGGTTGCGTGGACGAGTTGGCGAGATGGATCGTGAGGCTGCGCGTCTGGACGGTCTTGTAGGAAGTCGTGTTGCTCTTGCTCACCTGTTCGACGCGCAGGCGCACGGCGCTCACTTGCGCGGTCGCGGTCGCGAGCGCGGCGAGGAGGATGAGGAAGGCGCGGCTCATTTCTTTTTCCCGAAGACCTTCCGCATGTTCGCGAGGCCCTTGACCGCGATGTCGTCGCGCTTGGGCTCGATCTTGCGCCAGATGGCCGCGGCGCGCGCGATCACCTTTACGTCGGTCGTGAAGCTCTCGATCACCACGTCGCCCTTGTATTTGACCTTCTTGAGCGCCTTCACGATCGGCTTCCAATCGATGTGATCGCCGCCCGGCGTGCCGCGATCGCTGCCGCACGCGTGGAAGTGAGCGAGGTGCTTCCCGGCTTTCTTGATCGCCTCGGCCTGGTCCTTTTCCTCGATGTTCATATGGAAGGTATCGAGGTGCAGCTTGACCGCCTTGCTGCCGATCGCCTTCACGAGTTTGAGGCCCTGGTCGCACGTGTTGAGGAAGTCGGTCTCGAAGCGGTTGAGCGGCTCGATGCAAAGCGTGACGCCCTTCTTCTCCGCATACGCGGCGAGCGGCTTGAGGTTCTTCACCACGAGGTCGAACTGCTGCTTCTTCTCCGCGTCGTCGTGCGCATCGGCGAGGCCGACGACCGAATAGATCGGCCCGATCAGCTTTGGGCAACCCATCGCGGCGGCCTGGTCGATGAGACCCTTCACGTAAGTCGCCGCCGTCTTTTGATCCGCCGCGCTGCCGCGGAAATCGCGCCCCGGCCCCATGCACGCGCAGAGGCTGCCGATGGCGATGCCGGCCTTCTTCGCGGCGGCCTTGAGCTTCGCCGGGTCCACATGCTCGAGCGCCTCGACCGGGATCTCGACCGTGTCGAAGCCCCAGGCCTTGAGCTTGGTGAAGAGCTTCACGCTCTCGTTGGTGAAGGGGCTGGCGTAGAGAAAGGTATTAAGTCCGAAGCGCATGGTGAGGGTGTGGTTTTGTTTTTTAAGAGCCGCGCATTTGCACCGGGCGGGGGCGGCGAGTCAAGCGTCACGAGTCAGTTGACACGTGCCAGGGAGTCGGGCACAAAAGCGAACCTCTCCCGCAATGGCCCTCGTCTCATCCTCCATCGAAGTCCTCGAAAGCCGCATCGCTCCCTCCGTCATCATCGGCACCGGCGGACGCGTCGCGCATTACACCGACCTCGATGGCGATCGCGTCACGATCACCGTCAGCAAGGGCCGACTCTCCGCGGCGGACTTCGTGACGAGCAGCGAAGGCGCGCTCGTGCCAGGCGGCGAGCAACTCGTGCTGATCGACTTCTCGGATGACGGCGGCGAGTTCCACCGCGCGAACCTCACGATCGTCGCGAAGGCCGGGCGGCTCGGCGGCGATGGTTTTGCGAAAGTCGGCTTCATCGATGCCGGCGACGGACGCACCGACTTCGGTCGCGTGGCGATCGATGGCGATCTCGGGCGGATCGTGGCGGGTGACTTCAATACCAGCTTGCGCTCGCCCGGGGTGAAGACACTCGTCGCGCAGCAGTTCGGCGGCGATGGCACGAGCGACGTCATCGGCGGCATCGCGAAGCTGCGCGTCGCGGCGGACCTCACCGGTGGCAGCATCCACTCCGTGGGCGGCTTCACTTTCACATCGAGCGGCGCAAGCGCGAGTTCGGTGACGTTGAGTTCGGGACGCTCGATTCTTTCCGGCGGGACGCTCACCCTCGACGGGGCAGGTTCCGGTCTCGGAACGATCGGCACCGGTATCCTCGATCTCGCAAACGCCTATACTTTCACCGGTGCGACGACCGTCTCCGGCGGCACGCTGACGCTCAACGGCGGGCAGAACGGCGTCGGCGCGATCCTCACGGGAACCGGCACGCTCACCGGCGGCACGGGCGTCCTCACCAGCGGCACGGGCGTCCTCACCAGCGGCACGAGCGTCCTCACCGGCGGCACGAGCGTCCTCACCGTCGGCACGAGCGGCACGCTCACCATCGACGGAACGAATGTTTTGAGCGTCACCGGCGGAGTGATCACGACGAGCGGCGGCACGCTGACTCTCGGCGGATCGACGGGAAATGGCGTCCTCGCCGGCAACGGCCAGATCTCGCTCGCCTCGGGCACGCTTGTGAAAACCGGCACCGGCACGCTGACTCTCGTCGGGACGAATACTTACGTCGGCAATATCGTCGTCAACGGCGGCACGTTACTCACCGGCGGCACGCTCACGCTCGGCGGATCGACGGGAAATGTCGTCCTCACCGGCACCGGCCAGATCTCGCTCGCCTCGGGCACGCTCGTGAAAACCGGCGCCGGCACGCTCACCCTCGGCGGTAGCAACGCCATCAACATCTTCACGACGACGACCGGCGGCGCGCAAGCCACCATCGCCGGCGCGATCATCTCGCTCACCCCGGGCAGCACTGCGGGCGGCGCGCCTGTCGTCACCATCGACATCGCCAACCTCGATCCCGCCGCCGCGCCTGTCGGTGCCACGAAGTTTGAAGTCGAAGTCGGCGGCAACGATGTCGCGATCGTGCAAAACCGCGCGCTCGTTGACAGCCTCATCGCCGGCGGCTGGGTCGTCGGCACGCCGGTGCGCGATGCGGATGGCAAGCTCGTCTCGCTCAAGCTCACGAAGCCCGGCCCCGTGACCCTCGCGGCTGGCGGCGTCTCCGCGACGTAGCCGCGCGGCGAGTCTGGTCTTGCGTCGCGGAGCCGCTCGCGTATTCGCGGACGGATGAAAATCGCGCCCATCGCCCTGCTTCCGCTGCTCCTGCTCGCCGCCTGCACGCGCGCAAAAGTCCACCGGCACACCGACGGGCGTTTTCAAAAAGTGCCCGCGAAGAAGGTCGAACGCGTCAGCGAAGACGAAGCAAGGCAACGCGCGAACGTGAAACTCGCGACCATCGACATGCGCACGCGAAGCCCATTCGCCGCGGACCTCCCCGCGCTCGCCCGCAAGCGCACCGGCAAACTCGGTGGCAACGCCTACGTCGTCACCGGCGGCAGTAGCCAGACCATCGTCACCGGCGGTTTCCTGTCCCTCTTCGGCGACAAGACCTCATCGACGCTCAACATCGAAGCTCTGCGCTGGAACGAACAACCCACGCCGCCTGCCAAGCCGGGCGCCACAGCGCCGGCACCAGCCGCAGCCGCGCCCGCGAAGCCCGCGAGAACCCGCTCGTGGTGGCGTCCGTGGACATGGCGCAAGCCCGCGCCGGAAGCGCCGAGCCCCGCGCCCGCGCCCGCACCGAAGCCGAAACGCAGCGCCGCCACGCCGGCACCTGCTGCTCCCGCCGCCGACACCGAAAAGCCCGCGAAAGCTAAGGCCTGGTGGCGCCCTTGGTCGTGGTTTTGACCCGGACGAAATACATGTCCGCGGTCACGTAAAGCTCCGAGCCGTCCGCGCCGCCGAAGCAGCAGTTGCCCGTGTTCGTATTGGTCAGCACGGTGCCGAGATGCTTGCCCGCGGGCGAGAGGATCAGCACGCCGCCCGGCCCGGTCGCCCACACGTTGCCTTTCACATCGACCTTCAATCCGTCGCACGCGCCCTTGCGTCCGCTCTTGCGCAGCGGCTCCGCGTCGAAGAACACGCGCCGATTCGCGAGCGTGCCGTCCTCCTTCACGTCGAACGCCTCGAGCACCGTCTGCTTCGGATCGCTCACCGCCACGTAGAGCGTCTTTTCATCGGGTGAAAACGCGATGCCGTTCGGGAAAGTGATCCCCTTCTCGAGCAGCGTCACCTTCCCCGCCGTGTCCACGCGATACACGCCATTCCATGCGAGTTCCTTGATCGGCGATTGGTTCAGCCCGTCGAGGCCGTAGGGCGGATCGGTGAAATATACGTCGCCGTTTTTGCGGATCGCCAGATCGTTCGGGCTGTTGAAGCGCTTGCCATCGAACCGGTCGGCCACCGCGGTCAGCTTGCCCGGCCCATCGACGCGCGCCACGCGCCGCTCGCCGTGCTGGCAGATCAGCAGCCGGCCCTGCGCATCGACCGCGAGCCCGTTCGATCCCTTCTCCTTGAAGCCCTCGCGCGGCGTCATCATCCCGCTCGGTTTCATGAAAATCGTCGCCACCGTCTCGCCCGGCATCCAGCGATGGATCACGTTCTCCGGCACATCGGAGAAAACCACGCCGTCCTGAAACCACGTCGGCCCCTCCGACCAGTTGAAGCCCTCCGCGAGCTTCTCCACCTTCGCGCCGGGCGCGATCAGCGCATCGAGCGCGGGGTCGAGCCGCTCGATCGACATTTGGAACGGCGGAAGTTTTTCATCGGCGGCGATGGCGAGGATGGGGAGGAGAAGCGGGAGGAGGCGTTTCATGGCCGCGGACGATGAACGTCGAACGTCGAACTTCCAACATCGAACATCGAAGTAGTTCGCGCCGCGCCGGCAATTCGATGTTCGACGTTCGATCTTCGATGCTCAATGTTCGCCGCGTCCATGTCCGACGCCGCCCGCCTCCAGCAACAGCTCGAACTCTACAAAGGCTTGGTCGAAGTCAGCGCCCTCATCAACGGCATCACCGAATCCGACGAGCTGCTCCCCGCCATCCTCGATGTCGCGCGCCGCGTGATGAAGGCCGACGCCGCGTCGCTCTTCCTCGTCAACGCCGAGGGTGATCTCGATCTCGCCATCGCCAGCCAGCGCGACGGCGATAGCGGGCCGCCGCCGCAGCGGCTCGTCGTCCCGCGCGGGCGCGGCGTCTCCGGCTGGGTGCTCGCGCACGGCAAGTCGCAGCTCGTGCCCGATGCCTACGCCGACCCGCGCTTTTACCGCGAAGCCGACAAGCAGACCGGCTACCGCACGCGCTCCATCCTCTGCGCGCCGCTGCTGCGCAGCGGAAAGGAGATCGGCGTCATCCAGGTGCTCAATCCGCTCGATCGCGACGCCTTCGACACCGTGGACCTCGTCGCCTTCGAGGCCTACGCAAACCTCGCCGCCACCGCCATCGACAAGCTGCGCGCCATCGACCGGCGCCAGGAGCAGCGCCGCATCGAGCAGGAGCTCGGCATCGCGCGCGACATCCAGACCAGCTTCCTCCCGCGCTCGCTCCCGCAGCGCGACGGCCTCAGCTTCGCCGCCAGCTACCGGCCCGCCCGCCAGATCGGCGGCGACTTCTACGACGTGATCGAGATGGACCCCGGCCGCTATTTTTTCGTCGTCGGCGATGTGTCGGGGAAGGGGATGCCCGCCGCGCTGCTCATGGCGCAGGCCGTCAGCACGCTGCGGCTCATCCTCCATCCGCGCATCGCCCCGGCCGACGCACTTGCGCGCTGGAATCAAATGCTCTGCGGCCATACCATCCGCGGAATGTTCATCACCGCCCTCCTCGGTTGCATCGACTCCGCCTCCCGCACGGTCGAGTTCGCCAGCGCCGGGCACAGCCATCCGCTCGTCATCCGCGCCGGCGGTCGCGTCGAGGAATTCCCCGTGCCCGGCGGCCCGCCGCTCGGCATCGTGCCGGGACACGCCCCGCGCTCGGCCACCCTCACGCTCGCCCCCGGCGAATGGCTGGTCGCCTACACCGACGGCCTCAGCGAATCCTTCAACGGCGCGCGCCAGCCACTCGAGAGCGCCGGCATCGAGCGCCTGCTCGCCCGCGCCTTCGCCTCTCCGCAGGAAATCGTGGACGCCCTCCTGCTCGGCGAGGAGCAGCACCGCGGCGATGCCGACCCGCACGACGACCTCACCACGCTCGTCGTAGGATGACCATGAAGAGTGAACTCGAATTTGCCAGCCACCCCGGGAACCTCTGCCTCGTGCGCGACTTCGTGCGCCAGTTCCTGAAGAGCGTCGAGCTGCCCGAGCCGGAGAAGGACCTGCTCGTCCTCGGCCTCGACGAAGCCTGCACAAACGTGATCCGCTACGCCTACGAGCACCGCACCGACCAGCTCATGGTGCTGAGCTGCGCGCGCGAACCCGACAGCCTCGTCTTCCGCCTGCGCGACTACGGCGCGCAATGCGAACCCGAGTGCCTAAAAGGCCGTCCCCTCGAACTCGTGAAACCCGGCGGCCTCGGCATCCACCTCATCCGCCGCGCCTTCACCTGCGTGGACTACTGCTGCATGAAGGTGGGCACGGAACTGGTGATGGTGAAGAACCTTGACGGCCACGAAGCGAAAGTCGGCGAGCCCTAGGAGACTCTCGGAATCGTCCACAGATTTCACGGATGGACACAGATTGGTCCCGGCAATCCGTTGAGGTTCTCTGTGAAAATCGGTGCAATCTTTGGACAGCCACCGAGGCATCGAGTTTTTCAACAAGCGGCTAGCCGGAGGGAGAAAGAGGACCGTTTGCACCGGAAAACGTCCGCACAACGAGACAAAAAGGTCTGATCGCACGGATAAACGTCGGCTCATGCGCCAATGAATGTAGATATGCACCGGATTAATCCATTGCAAAATAGGAAAGAGCAGTCGATACACCGAGAAAAGTCCGTGTGAAGAAACCTTCAGCTCCTTACGCACGGATAAAAGTCCGCACAAAACGCCCTCTTTCTCTCGCTGAGCGACCTCTTCCTGCCAACCGACCCCGACGCCATGCCTGACCCCGAGCCCAATCTCCCCGACGACGACCAATTCCGAGTCCCGACCGAGTTCTTTCTCGCGATGAGCCACCACATCCGGGTCTGGATGGCCCAGCAACTCGCCGAGGGCGGCACGCTCACCGCCACCCAGGTCGCCCGCCACTGGAAGCTCAACGTCGATTCCGCCAATCACCACTGCAAGATGCTGCTCAAGGGCCACGTCGTCTCCGCCCGGCGCGGCGAAGACCGCCGGAGCACCGTCTATTTCATCGCCGAGCCGATCCGCCGCCTGCCCGGCCTGCTCGACTACGGCTGGTGCCACTTCCGCATCCGCTGAGCCGCGCGCCGGGCGTGTGCGGATTCATTTCGCCGCCGGCGGCGGGAGCATCACGAGCCCGAAGTCCGGCGCCAGGCGCAGCAGCTTCTCGATCTCCTCGTGGGAAGGCGGGAGCGCCGCCGCGTCCGGCGACGGCAGCTCCGTGGCAAACGCCGCCATGAACTTCTCGAATCCCGCCGGCGCGCACTGGATGAGCATTCGTGCCGGCGCAGCGGAGTTGTTTTTGAATGCGTGCGGCGTCCCGCGCGGGATCTGCACGAACGTGCCCGGCGTGCCGGCGAGCGTCTTCCCATCGACGGTGAATGTGATCTCGCCCTCGAGCACATAGAACGACTCCTCCTCGCGCGTGTGGTAGTGCGGCGGCGGCCCACCGCCCGGCGGCACGGTGGCCTCGGCGAGGCAATAGGCGCCGGCGGTCTGCGCGCCGGTCGCGAGGAAAACGTATTTGTCGCCGACGGCGGAGTAGGTTTTCCCGGTGCCGGGCGTGCGGTGGATCATTTCAGCGCTTGTTGCCATGGAGCGAAGATGGCCGCACCGGATCTCCCGTGGCAACCCCCTCTTCGGGGTCGTGCCGCATGCATTCGCCGCAGGGCCACCGCGTCGGCGCCGGTCGCGCCTCGCGGTTGCAGGGCATTTCGCCCGGCGTCCGCCTCGCCCACGATCCCGGGTTCGGCTACGAAGGCCGCTACTTCATGGTCTGCGTCACCCGCGTGCCCTGAACGTGAGCGGTCAGGCCCGCCGCCCCTTGATGGCGGCGAGCAGGTCGGCCACGACTTCCCCGCGCGGTTTCGCGCCGAGGTTGCCCTTGCCGTGGACGCGCACGCTCACCGCGCCGGCTTCGAGATCGCGTCCGCCGATCACGAGCATCGTGTGGACTTTGCGCTGCTCGGCGTTGGCGATTTTGGCTTTGATCGGGTCGGTGCCCGCGTCCATCTCGGCGCGGACGCCGGCGGCGCGCAGTTCGCGCACGATTTCCTGCGAGTAGTTCACGAGCGGTTCTTCGTCGCCGATGGGCAGCACGCGGACTTGCTCGGGCGCGAGCCAGAGCGGGAAATTGCCGGCGTAGTGCTCGATGAGGAAGCCGATGAAACGCTCGTGCGTGCCGAGGGGCGCGCGGTGGATGCAGAGCGGGGTCTTCTCGGTGTTGTCGCGGTCTTTATAGACGAGCCCGAATTTCCGCGGCACGGCGAAATCGACCTGGTTGGTCGCGATGGTGAACTCGCGACCGATGGCGCTCCAGACCTGCACGTCGATCTTCGGGCCGTAAAAGGCGGCTTCGTTCGGCACCTCCACGTAGTTGATGCCCGAGCGCTGGAGGACGCCGCGGACCATCTCCTCGGTCTTCAGCCACAGTTCGGGTTCATCGACGAATTTCTGCCCGAGCTTCGCCGGATCGTGCGTCGAGAAGCGCATCTGGTAGCGGTCGATGCCGAAGATTTTGAAATACTTCAGATACATCTCGTTCACGGCGCGGAACTCGTCCTCGAACTGCGCCTCGGTGCAGTAAAGGTGCGCGTCGTTCATCTGCATGGAGCGCACGCGCATGAGGCCGAAAAGCTCGCCGCTCTGCTCGTAGCGGTAGCACGTGCCGTATTCCGCGAGGCGAAGCGGCAGGTCGCGATAGCTGCGCGGGACTGCGCCGAAGATCTTGTGGTGATGCGGGCAGTTCATCGCCTTGAGGTAGTAGCGGTCGCCCTTCGTCGTGGGAGAATTGGGCGTGTCATGCGCGGAGGGGTGTGCCTCGGGTAGGGTGGGCGTCCCGCCTGCCGAATCGCGCGTCTCGCGCGATTCATCCGCGTAGAAATCCGGCGTCCAACTCCAGGGATAACTCTCGCTTGGCCCGATCAGGTTTTCGCCGCGCGGGTTGTTGATGATGTAGAGAAACTTCTCCTCCAGATCGCGATCACCACGAACGTAACGATCGAACCGTTCCTGCTCCCACACCTCTCCGCTCGTCCCCTCCACCTTGTTGATTTCCTTCGCCGAGAATCCCTTGATCGAGTGCATCAACTCGCCCAGCGACCAAAACACGCTCTCGCCCGTTTCGTTCGCTTCCTTCACCCACGGCTGGATGAGAAAATGCGCGTGATCCGGCATCACGACTACAGCGAAGAGTTCGTATCGCTGGGCGTGGAAATGTCGGAGGGCATTGAGGACGATGGTGCGCGATTCCGGCGAGAGAACGCGGCGGTTGCGTGTGCTGATCGTCACGAAATAGATCGCCCACGGTTTCTCGAAGTGCGGCAAACGGCGGTGTTCCTTTTCGTATTTCGCGCCTTCTTCACGTGCGGATGATTTGCGCGGGACGCGCGAATCGGCAGGCGGGACGCCCACCCTACCCGGCGCATCCGTGTCCCCGGCGCGGTCGCCTTCCAGAATCATCGGCGGGAACATCGACTCCGCGTAATACGGCAGATGCCCGCTCTTGAGATACATATTCTCCCGCGCGAGGTGCGGGGTGCGGACGCGGACGTAGCCGGCGGCGAACTCCGTCTCCTTCGCGAGCGTCTCCAGCTCCTCGATCAAGACCGTGCCGGCGGGCAGCCAGAGCGGCAGGCCGGGGCCGACATCGTCGTCGAAGGCGAACAACTCCAGCTCGCGCCCGAGCTTGCGGTGATCGCGCTTCTTCGCCTCCTCGAGCATCGTGAAATACTCGTCCATCTGCGTCTTGTTCTTGAACGCCGTGCCGTAGATGCGCTGGAGCTGCGGGTTCTTTTCGTCGCCCTTGTAGTAGGCGCTCGCGACGTGCGTGAGCTTGAACGCGCCGATATTCCCCGTGCGCATCACGTGCGGCCCCGCGCACAGGTCGAGGAAGTCGCCATTGCGGAAGAGCGAGATTTCCTCGCCCTCCGGGATGTCCGCGAGATTGCCGATCTTGAACTTGCTCGGATTGCCCGGCCGCTCCGTCAATCCGCCGAGCCGCCCGCTCTCCGCCAGCGCGATCGCTTCCTCCCGCGACACCGCCGTGCGCTCGAAAACGTTGTTCGCCTTGATCTCCTTTTTCATCTCCTCCTCGATCCGCGCGAAATCCTCCGGCGAGATGCGGTGCGGCAGATCGACATCGTAGTAAAACCCATTCTCCACCGGCGGCCCCGCCGCAAACTGCGCCTCCGGCCAGATGCGGAGGATCGCCGTCGCGAGCACGTGCGCGGCGGAATGGCGCAGGCGTTCGATGTCGGACATCTGGTGGCGTTGTTCGAGAGTCTTGCGGTCGTCTTCGGGCATAAAAGGGCCGCGAGGGTAGCGCGCGCGGACGCCGGGGCAAGGTGCGCTAAGCGCCAAGCTCGAAGCGCCAAGGAGGGGCGGCGTCCCGCCGCCCTGAACCCCGGCAGGGGTTCCAAAGAACGCGGGGCGTGCTCGTGATGCGACGCTTTTGGGTGCCGCTGCGCGGCACAGGGCGGCGAGACGCCGCCCCTCCTTGTCACTCCACGGCTCGCGCTTGCTCGCTCTCCCACAGCAGATACTCGCCTTCGCGTAGTTTCGCCTTCGATGGGTTGCGGCGGATGTAGCGGACCACATTCGCGAAGTGCTGGCGGTCTCGCACGAGACGGTCGAAGTAGTCCTTCTGCCACAGCTCGCCGGTGCGACTGAGCCGCTGGTTCAGCGCATGGGCGGTGAAGCTTTTCCAACTGTGCATGAGTTGCTCCATCGTCCACGGCGGGCGCGGAATGAAAAGCGCGTGGACGTGATTCTGCATCACCACCCACGCGAGCTGATGCAACCGCTTTCCTTCGAAATGCGTGAGCGCATCGCCAACGAGTTTCGCCGCGGCCGGAACGCGCAGCAGACATTCGCCGTGCGACTCATCGAGCCAGCATTCGAGAGCGCCCGAGAAACGCTCGTGATACTCGCGTTCGACTTCCGCCGTCCACGGCTCGGGATGCCACTCCAGCCACGCGTCGCGTTCATTTTTCCACTGCTGCCGGAGATGAGCCGGCAGAGCGTCCGCGAGGCGAAAGGTGACAAAATACACCGCGGATTCCTGCTGCCAGTGAGGGAGCCGATTCTGGGTCTGCTCGATGTCGGCGTATGGATTGAAGAACTTCAATTCCATGGCGGCGAAGGCTGAAGAGCGTCGGAGCGATAGGCAAGTCCAAAGCGCGTGGCGCGAAGCCAAGGAGGGGCGGCGTCCCGCCGCCCTGAACCCCGGCAGGGGTTCCCGAGATGCAACGCCTCCCGGGAACCCCTGCCGGGGTTCAGGGCGACGCGACGCTTTTGGGTGCCGCTGCGCGGCACAGGGCGGCGGGACGCCGCCCCTCCTTGGTTTGCAGCGCTACTTCGGCGGGCTGCCGATGTATTGGACTCGCGCGGCGACAGTCAGCGTGGTGATCGTCTCATCCTGCGCCTGCGGCGTGCCGAGGAAGACGCGGTAGAACTCCGGGTCGGTGCGCGGAAGCAGGCCGGTGCTGCTCGGTGCGCCGCGGGCGACCATCACGGCGGCGGCGCAGGCGGGGAGCGGCACGCGGCGGCCCTGCGCGAGGACGATTTGCGGCGTCACGTTCACGACGAGCGTGCCGCGGGAGAGATCCGGCCGGATCAACAACTCCGTGGCGGCGGCGGGCCACGCGGGCTCGGCTTCGGCGACGGCGCCGAGCTTGATCGCCAGCGCGCGCAAGGCCGCGGCATCGGCTTGCGGCAGCACGGCGATGGTGATCGCCTTGCCCGGCACCGCGGACGCGGTGAAGCGGCGCGTGACACCGCCGGTCGCGGTCGTCTCGGTCAGGCGCACTTCGGATTGCTGGGTCTGGTAGCCGGTCTGCGGGGGAATCACGGCATCTCCGGAGCCGACGCTGCGCGTGCCGAAGTCGCGCGGCTGGCTCGGGATCACGGTGAAGCCGCCGCTGCCATTCATGATCACGCGCGGCGGATCGTAGCGGTTCGGCACGGGGAAGCCGCGATCGACCACTGGCGGCTCCGCTGGCAGTCGCTGCACGGTGCGTCGCGACGTGGTGGCAAAGCTGATGTCGAGCGGCACGAGCGCGGGCGCCTCCTGCAATTCACCGAGCGCACGCCGCGCGGCCTCGATGCGGTCGGGCGTGTCGGTGATCCGCACCGGCCCGGCGGGGATCACCCACGCGAAGCGGCCCTGTGGCGAGAGCGTCTTTTGCAGCGTCGCGCTCACCCAATCCGCCGGCAGAAAACCGACGGGCACTTCGTCGGCGCACGCGAACATGCATCCGGCGAGAAGTGCGAGCGATGCGCGAAGCAGCGAATTCACGCCTGTGTCTAGGCCCGTTCGCCGATGGGAGCAAACGCTGCGTCGAGGAACTCCAGCACTCGGCGCTCGCTCCACGGCTGCACACCGCGGGCGAGGTCGAGGAACCCGATGTGGCCGCCGTGCGCGGGTGCCTCGAGGTGCAGATGCGCGCTTTGCTCCGCCTCGCTTTCCGGGAAGCACGCGGGAGCGAGAAAGGGATCGTCGCGGGCATTGAGCAGCAGCGCGGGCACCGCGATGCGCGGGAGAAACTGCCGGGCGCTCGATCGCGCGTAGTAGTCGGCGGCGTCGCGGAAGCCGTGGATCGGCGCGGCGTAGCGGTCGTCGTATTCCTCGATGCCGCGGATGCGGTGCAGGCCGGCGAGATTGAGCTGGCCTGGGAACTGGCGCGCCTTGGCTTCGATCTTGTCGAGCAGAGTGGCGAGAAAGTGGCGGCGATAGAGCCAGTTCGCGCGCTCGCGATCGAGCCGCCGCACGCACGAGGCGAGATCGACCGCAGCATCGATCGCCACGCCGGCGGCGACTGCCGGATGCGGCGGCGCTTCGCCGAGATATTTGAGCGTCACATTTCCGCCGAGGCTGAAGCCGACGAGCGCGATACGCGCGTATCGCGCCGCGGCGTGCGCGACGACCGCGCCGAGGTCGCCGGTGTCGCCCGCGTGGTAGTAGCGCAGCAGCCGGTTCGGCACGCCGCTGCAGCCGCGGAAATTCCACGCGAGCACGTCCCAGCCTCCATCGGCGAGTGCGCGCGCCTGGCCGCGGATGTAGTTCGCGCGCGTGTCGCCCTCAAGCCCGTGCGTGAGGATCGCGACCCGCGCGTGCCCCGCGCGCAGCCAGTCGAGATCGACGAAGTCGCCGTCGGCGAGCTCGAGCCGCTCGCGCGCGAAAGCGCAGTCGATCCGCCGCGGGAGCAGCGCAGGCAGGAGAGTCTGCACGTGCGCGGAGCGGAGGAATAACGGCGGTGCGAACCGCGAAGCAACGATGGGCACGGGAAGCTTTCGTCCGCTCGCTACGGCTGCACTTGCAGCACCACGAGCACCTGCCCGCGTGGACACATCGGTCCGCGGAAGAACAACGGACTGTCCTTTGCGATGAGCGCGACGGTGTCCACGAGCACGCGTTCATCGTGATGGAGCTTGAGGCCGAGCAGGTAGCCGCCGCGCGCGTCGGGTTTGCTGATGCGGCGTGCCTGGAGATCGAGCCAGAAGGTTTTCGTCGGCTTGAGCGTGGTCTTCGTGTCGTCGTCGATCTCGGTCGTCGCGTGGCCGACGATCTCGAATTGGTTGCAGCCGAACACGCGATGGAGCCGGGCTGCCACGGCCTTGAGTTCGGCGGGCGCGGGCTTCGGCTTCGCGACGCTGTTGGCCACCACCACCGCGCTCCAGACCTTGTCGCGCGCTTCGACTCCGCTGGCGAAGAGGAAGAGGAAGAGGATGAGGACGACGCGCAGGGCGCTCATTGCGCGACGATGTCCCCGGCCATGTAGTCGAGCCCGCCGATCCACACCACGGTCACCGGATTGTGTTCGTCGTAGATCGTATCGACGGAGAGTCCGGGCTCGGACGTGCGCGCATCCACGATCGTCGCGAAATACGGCGACAAATCCTGCTGCGTCGGTCCACCGCCCGCGATGAAAACCGCAAACAGCGAACCCGCGATCAGCAGCGACAACGCGCTCGCCCACGCGATCCGCGGAAAGCTCCACCATCCGGCGCTCGCACGCTCCGGCTTGCGATCCGCGAGCTCCATCCGGTGCAGGAGTTGGTGCTGGAAGAAGTCCGCGTTCGACAGCTCCGGCGCGGCGGAGTGGCGGTAGAGCAGGATGCTCATCTTCTCCGCCGCCTCGCGCTCGGCGGCAGGGTCGAAGCCGCGTGCGAGCATCTCCCGCTCGAACGCGATGGACTTGTCCTTGTCGAGCCGGCCGTCGAGCCAGGCGGTGAAGTTATCTTCGAAGTCAGAGGGTTTCATAAACGTCTTTCAGCATCGTTTGGAGTTTCTTGCGGGCGTAGAAAAGTCGCGACATGACCGACCCGAGCGGGATCTCCACGCGCTCGGCGATCTCCTGATATTCGAGTCCCTCGATCTCGCGCAGCACGATCACTTCGCGATGCTCGGGCGAGAGCCGCTCGACCGCCTCGTCGATGCGCGTGCGAATCTCGCGATCCGAGAGCCGCGCCGCCGGCGCCATCTCGCCGCGCGGCGTCGTGGCGCTCGCCGGCTCGATGTTGTGCAGGCCGATCGTGTCGTCGAATTCCGTCTCTCCCTTCACGTGTTTGCGCCGGATCCAGTCGATCGTCACGTTCATCAGGATGCGATAAAGCCACGTGAAGAACTGCGACTGCCCGCGGAAGTGGCGGATGTTTTTCCACGCCTTGAGGAAACCATCCTGCGTCAAATCCCAGGCGTCGTCTTCATGGCGGACCATCTGGTAGATCATGGCAAAAGAGCGTTGGCGGTAGCGGAGCACGAGTTCATTGAAAGCTGCGGTCTCCCCGCGCTGGCTGCGTGCGATGAGTTCTGGCTCATCTTCGAGCGGGCCGCGCGAGTCGTCCGCGATTGGCGGTTTGGACGGGCGCGGGTCTTCTTTATTCATGGGCTGACAAAATCACGCCCGGAAATATCATCGCGCCATGCCCCGGCAATCGCTTACTCGCTCTTTCGCATGAGCGGAATCATCGGCCACACGCTCTACGCGGTGCTCGGCGCGAAGGCGGCGGCGGCGCGGCGGCTGCCGGTGGTGCCGGTCGCGGAGCGGCACTGGGGGAGCTATCTGTGCGGCGCCTATCTCGGCAGCGACATCCAGACGATGCCCGAGGCGGTCTGCGTGGATACCGGGCGCGAGGTCGGCTACGCCACGGCGCGGCTGGAGAAGAGCCCGATCACCGGTGGCTCGGTGCGGCCTTTCCGACTCGCGACGCCGGATGGCCCGCTCTCGCCTTACAAGATCTTCGAAGAGTTCTATGGTCGCGCGCATCTAGTCTTCGGCTGGACGAAGCGCGACGCGGAGCTGCGTGTGCCGTGGGATCATCTGCCGGACTACTTCGCGGCGGTGGTGGGCGATGTATTCACGCACTTCGGCGGCGATGAGCGTTCGCTCGCCTACGCGTGCGGCTGGATCGTCCACGTGGTGAGCGACAGTCTCATCAAGTCCGTGCAGCCCGGCATCGACCTGCACTTGCTCGACGGCAAATACACGCCGCGCAACCGGCCGATCCAGGATCTCATGTGTTGTCACGAGATCGGAGAAAAGGAGCTGCACCTCGACTGGCCCGCGCTGCTTGCATCGCTCGCGGCCGCGCCGGTCGAGGCGGTGCAATCGCATTACATGCGGGTGGCGGAACCGCGCGGCGAGTTCGCGAAGCTTTTCGCCGATGGATGGGAGCCGTCGCGTGCGCCGGTGCTCGCCGCGGTGCTCGCGGAAAACCGCCGCTGGTGCGCCATCCACGCGCAGGACGTGATGCGCGATCTAGCGCTCACGAATGGCGAGTGCAGCGCCGCGATCCGCGAACTAACCGGCCTCAACTACGTGCAGATGGTCGCGCTCGCCAACGAGGCCCACTATCGCCACGCCCTCTGGCAGATGGCGGAGGCGATTGCGGAAATGTTTGCCGCGGTAGTGCAGCGAGCGCCGAAGCTCGCCGCGCTGCCCGCGCCGGAGCCGGGCGACTGGCCGGAGCTTGCGCGGCGCTGGCGCAAGCCGTGATTCTTCGCGCGATGAAAACTCCACTATCGCTAGGAGAAGAATCTGTCGCAGCGCGCGATCGCGGGCCTGAGCATGGGCGGCGCGCAGTCAATCGCGATCGGCGGAGGGCTCGGCGCTTTTCTTTTGCGAGACGTGATCAGCGCGCGCCTGCCTCATCCGCTCCTGCATCGGGCGCTTTGCCTTTGAAGTAGCCGGGCTCGCAGCCGGGGAGTGGCTTGCCGTTTCGATACGTCGAGAGGTCGAGGCCGGCGTCGATCGCGGCGCGGCTTGTCTCGTCTTTGACGATGACGTTGTGCGTGGCGGTAAAGTCGAATGACTTTCCTTTCGGCGGGTCGGTGAAACCGCGCTCGCTGACGATGAGGTTGTTCACGAAGTGCCAGCGCGGGGCGAGGGAGTCGCGCTTCATTGCTTCGCGCGCGACGAAGAGTGCCTCGTGGCCGCTGCGCTCGATGGTGTTGTGATAGACGTAGGCCTCGGCGGGCGAGGCATCCATGCTGAACCAGATGCCGAACGGCGCGCCGTCGATGAGGCGGTTGTGGTGGATGTAGAGCGGGCCGATGCGCGGGAGCTTGAAGCGCAGGCCGCCGTGGGTGCGGCGCAGGGTGTTGTGGTGGACGTTTACGTCGATGCAGCCGGTGCCGAGTTCGATGCCGGAGTCGCGCGTGTTTTCGATCACGTTTTCGGCGATCTCGGTGCCGCGGCCGTGGTCGGGATCGGGCAGCGGTTTGTCGAGCGACTCGGCGCTTGAGTCGCCGAGCGCGATGCCGTCGAAGGTGAGATGCACGCGGTTGCGCAGGATGCGATTGCCGGCGCCGGCGCGGACGAGGTCGATGCCGTTGCGGTCGTAGTTGCCCACGTCTTTGTGGATGCGCCAGATCTCGTAGTTTGCGCGGTCGTGCTTGAGGCTGGGCGTCCAGTCCTCGAGCGAGCCACGCGTGATGTCGCAGTCCTCGACGAGGCAGCGCGATGCGCCGCCGGTGAGGTCGATGCCAGTGGACTCGAACGACGTGACGCGGCAGTGGCGGACGATGCACTCGACGGCGCCCTCGCCGAGCACGATGGCGTTCGCGCCGCCGGAAAAGGTGAGTCCCTCGACGATCACGCCGCGCGCGTTGGCGATGTGGATCAGCGCATCCCTGGCCGGCACGATGGAGAGTGCGAGGCCGTCGGGGCGCGCTCCGTTTTCGAACCGCGCATGGATGCGCTGCTCGCCGGGGTCATACGTCCAGAGCGCGCGGATGCCGTCGAACTTGCTGAGCGGCGGGCCCTGCCGGAGCAGCGTGCGCCAGTGCCAGTCGCCCTGCTCCTGCGCGCGGTCGAAGCGGATCTCGGCGATGAATTTCCCGTCCACGAGCAAGCCGCGCGGGCGCTTCTTCACGGTCGCGGTGAAGACGCCGTCGGATTCCGTCCACGCGGCCTTGAGTGGCTCGGAACCGTCGAGCACGGCGCCGGGTTCGCCGCGCAGGGTGAGCGTTTTTTCCACGCGCACCGTCTCGCGATAAATTCCCGGCGCGAGCACGAGTGTGTCGCCGCTGGCTGCGCGCGCGATGGCGGCGGCGAGCGGTGCATCGGGAGTGACGCGGATTTCCGCCGCCGCGGCGACCGATGCGAGCAGGAGAAGGAGGTATTTCATTCGGGCTTAAAGTTGATCGGGATTTCCACGATGTCTTCCTTTCCGAGGCCGGGTGGGAGCGGGTCGATCTTCGTGACTTGCGCGGCGGCGGCGACGACGGAGCCGTCCATGAGCGAGTTGCCGCTCGACTTCATCAGCTCGTGGCCGAGCACGGTGCCGTCGCGCTTCACGCGGATCTTGAGCGTGACGACGAGCGAGCCGCCGTCGGGCACGCTCGGCGGCGCCCACACGGCGTAGTAGCGGTCGCGCAGGCCGGCGAAATACCAGCCGAAGTCGCTCGGCTTGCCCGCGCCGGTGCCGGCGCCCTCGGTGCCTTTGCCTTTGCCTTCGCCGGTCGCGGGCGACTTGGCGGTGCCGGGTCTCGCGGCTTTCGAGGTGGGGCCCGGTTTGGGCGAAGCCTTCGGGCTGGCTTTCGG
>JBEBGD010000203.1:0-2831 GCA_040081625.1 Chthoniobacteraceae bacterium | reverse complement strand
ACTTATGATCGCTGGCACATGAAGGGGGGCGATCAGGTGCATTCGTCGTTCATGCAGCAGGAGGAGGGGAAGGGGCGCGCGTCGTTCACTTCGCTGGTGCGCTGGACGGGCGACTCGCTCGAGCAGTCGATCCTAGAGGAGGAGCGCGTGTTCACTTTCCTCACGCCGCCCGCGCCCGCGTATGCGCTGATCGATGTGACTTCGCGAATCCGCGCGCTGGTGGGCGAGACGACGCTCGATGGCGACCCGGAGCACTCGGGGCTGCACTTCCGCCCGGCGGATGAAATCGAGCGCGCGAAGACGACGTATCTTTACCCGGTCGAGAATGCGAACCCGCACAAGGATCGCGATTACCCGTGGTTCGGCGAGAGCTTCACGGTGGGCGGGAAGCGCTACAGCGTGGTGTATCTGAATCATCCGGGGAATCCGAAGGGCGGGGCAATCTCGGCTTATCGCGACTACGGGCGGTTCGGGGCGTTTTGGAAGGCGAAGCTGGCGGTGGCGGAGGTGCGGGATTTCCGCGCGCGCTTCCTCGTGTATGCGGGCGAGCTGCCGCCGGTGGAGGCGATTCAGAAGGAGTGGAACCGCTACGCGAAGAAGAACGAGCCGGTGCCGAAGACGACGTCGAAGCCGGCGGAGGTCGGTAAGTCGCCCGACGCGAAAAAGAAGGGCGCCGCAAAGCCCGTCGCGACGCCCGTGCCCGCCACGCCCGCGCCGAAGCCGCAGGCCGAGGGGGCCCCGGCGATCAAGCGCGCAGGCGGCGGGCCGGAGCAGCCGGTGCTCAAGTTCCACCCGCCCGCGCCGAAGCCGCTGAGCGCGCAGGAGGAGCTGAAGACGATCAGGGTGCCGAAGGGTTTCCACGCCGAACTGGTCGCGAGCGAGCCGATGATCGAGACGCCGATCGCGGTGAGTTGGGATGACCAGGCGCGCATGTATGTGCTCGAGATGCGCGGTTACATGCACGACATGGACGCGAAGGGCGAAGACCAGCCCATCGGCCGCGTGAGCCGGCTCGAGGACACCGATGACGACGGCATCTACGACAAGCAGACCGTCTTCGCCGACAAGCTGCTCATGCCGCGCGCGCTCGTGGCGGTGGGCGACGGCGCGCTCATCGCCGAGCCGCCGAATCTAATCTACTTCCGCGACACCGACGGCGACGGCGTGGCGGACAAGCGCGAGGTCATCCACGACGCCTATGCGCGCGAAGGCGGGCAGCCCGAGCACATGGCGAACTCGGCGACGTGGATGATGGACAACTGGATCTGGTCGAGCGGCCACGGCTTCCGCTACCGGTATCAAGGCGGGCAGTTTCTGCGCGAAGGCGCGACCGGCTTCGGCCAGTGGGGCCGCACGCAGGACGACGCGGGCCGGCAGTATTTCAATTACAACAGCGACTTCCTGCGCACCGATCTCGTGTGGCCGGGCTACTACGCGCGCAACCTGCGGCTCGCCTCGCGCAGCGCGATCAATTTCCAGACGACCAAGACGCAGACCACGTGGCCGCGCGTGCCGACGCCGGGCTGCAATCGCGGCTACAACGAGACGACGCTGCGCGCCGACGGCACGCTCGCGAACTGCACGGGCACTTGTGGCGCGACGATCTATCGCGGCGATCTTTTCCCGAAGGAGTATCGCGGCAACGCGTTCATCCCCGAGCCGTGCGGGCTGCTCGTGAAGCGGCTCGTGCTCAGCGAAAGCGGCGGCGTGGTCAGCGCGAAGCACGCGTATGAGGGGAAGGAATTTCTCACGTCGAGCGACGAGCGTTTCCGCCCGGTGAACGCCTACACCGGCCCCGATGGCGCGCTCTACATCGTCGATATCGCGCGCGGCGTGATTCAGCACAAAGGCTTCATCACCTACTATCTCGCGGCGAACATCATCGAGCGGAAGCTGGAGCTGCCGATCAATCTCGGCCGCATCTACCGCATCGTGCCCGACGGCGCGAAGCCGGTCGCGACGAAGCTGCCGAAGGAATCCGCCGACATCGTGCCGCTGCTCGCGCACGCGAACGGCTGGGTGCGCGACACCGCGCAGCGCGTGCTCGTCGAGCGCGCGGACAAGTCGGTCGTGCCCGCCGTGACGAAGCTCGCGAGCGAAGGCGTGCCGCTTGCGCGCCTGCACGCGCTGTGGACGCTCGAAGGTCTCGGCGCGCTCACGCCGGAGATCATCACCGCGCGTTTGCAGGACAAGGATGCAAAGGTGCGCGCCGCCGCCGTGCGCGTGAGCGATCCGACGCTCACGCCGGAGCTGGTGAAGCTCGTGCCGAAAGCCGACGCCGAGACGCGCCTGCATCTCGCCTTCAAACTCAGCGACCAGCCCGGCGCGGAAAACGCGCTCATCGCGTTGCTGAAAAAGGGCGACGGTCCGATGATCGGCGAAGCCGTCGCGAGCGGGCTCACGGGGCGCGAGCTTGAATTCATCGAGGCGCTGCTGAAGCAGCCCGTCGCCGCCGACGCGCAGTTCGCAAAGAGCAACGTGCTCGCCACGCTCGCCGCGTGCGTGATGCGCGAGCGCCGCGGCTCGCGCGTGACGCGCCTGCTCGAACTCGCCGCCACGCAGCCCGCAAGCCGGCAGACCGCGATCTTCACCGCCATGGCCGGCAAGCCGCCCGGCAAAGGCGCGCCCGCGCTCAATCCAGTGCGCATGGAAGCCGAGCCCGCCGCCTTCACCGCGCTGCAAAAGACCGCAAAGGGCTCGCTCAAGACGCTGCTTGCGAAGATCGATCCGCAGCTCAATTGGCCCGACAAGCCCGGCGCTCCGCCGCTGCCCGACATCCCGCCGCTCACGGCCGACCAGCAGGTGCAGTTCGAGAAGGGCAAGGCGCTCGA
>JBEBGD010000202.1:0-2849 GCA_040081625.1 Chthoniobacteraceae bacterium | reverse complement strand
ATCCCGACCAGCGGCGAGTATCTCATCGTTATCGGCGGCGTGTCGCTCATGCAGTGGGAGAAGTTCAAGGCCGAGCCGCACGACAACTGGTGGGCGAACTTCGTGCGCGCCGGCCGCATCCGCACCCAGCAGATCCGCGCCATCGCACCGGACATGCCGATCACCTGGTATGTGTATAAGCCCAGCTACATCGCCCGCTCGAAAGTCGATGGCCGGAACTTGATCCCCTTCATCGACAGCGTCGCCGAGACCTTCAATTTCAAGCTCGTCTATTTCGACAACACCAAGCAGCTCCTCGATTTCATGAACAACGGCACCGCGGCCCGCCCGCGCAGCCAGGTCCGGCTCGGCGGCTTCGAGTTCTTCGGCCACTCGAACAAGGCGTGTCTCATGTTCGACTACTCGAACAACCTCGACAGCGGCTCGAAGTGCTGGCTGCACGAAAAGGAACTCGGCCAGATCAAGCGTGGCGTCTTCGCGCGCGACGCTTTCATCAAGAGCTGGGGCTGCTACAGCGGCGAACTCTTCGTGAAGAGCTGGAACAAGGCGACCGGCACGCGGATGTGGGGCGCGATCGGCAAGACCCAATACATGACCGACGAGCTGCCCACGCTGGTGAAAACCGGCGCCCGCTGGGTGCGCTGAGCGCGGCTACTTTTCCGGCGGCAGCCAGCGGCGCGCGATGAGGAACTGGCGCATCGCGGGATCGTCCACCGAAAGCGGCGGCAGCCACAGGCCCAGCTCGGTGCGTTTCCAATACTCGCTGCCGCCCGGCGGAGCGAACTCGTAGCGGTAGTAGCGCGCGCGGATATAGCGCGGCGGCTCGCCGGGGAATGGATTCGTCGCCAGCAGGCTCAGCGCGCCGGTGTCGTTGTGCAGGAGCTTCCACACGAGATGCACCGTCCACGGGTAGTGCTCGTGCGTGGCCATCGCCGCGAACCAAATCTGCCAGTCGATCCGCGGCTGATACGGCGCGATCACACGCGGCGCTCGCGTCGGCGTGCCCGGCTTGGCGACGAAATCGTATTCGCGCCACTCGGTGCGATCGGTGAGCACGGAATCGCGCGTGCCTTCAAAGACAATCTCGCGCCGCTCCCGCCCCACGGAGCCAAAGGCGCCGTAGGTGTTCACGAGATGCAACGAAGTGAACGACGTGTTCATCGCCTGGCGCGCGGAGAAAAGATTCGCCACCGGCTCAAGGCTCAGGAACACGACGATGAGAGCGAGGCAGAGGGAGGGAACCAGCGACGCATTCGACCCCTGGTGGGGCGCGGAGTCCGCACCGCGACGAACGAACGGCAGCACCCGCGCGAGCAGCGAGTCGTCGAAGCACGCGATGAATGGCACGATCGTCAGCCAGTTCAGGAACGAAAGATTCCCGCTCAGGATCAGGATGAACTGAAAGCTGATCAGCAACACCCCCGCGATGTGCCGCGCCGTCCGCGGCCCGAAGCTGAACCACGGCACGATCAGCTCGATGAAGTGATTCCACAGCACCTCCACCTTGTGAAACCACTGCGGCATGAAATGAAACGCGCGGCTGAGCGGATTCGGGATCGGCTGCGTGAGGTAGTGGTAATACATGCACGTAAAGTCGCTCCAGCACGCATCGCCGCGCAGCTTGATGAGCCCCGCACCGAGCATGATCCGGAAGCCGAGCCACCGAAACAGCCACACCACGATCACCGGCGGCGGATGCCGGGGAAACGGACGCGCGTCGAGCAGCGGGCAGAGAAAGATCGCGAGGAAGCCCGTCTCGAGAAGCTGGATCTCCCACCCATAGCCATACCATTCCTGCCCGACGTGGATGAACGACATATAGATCGCCCACAGCGCCGTCATCATCGGCACGTTCGCAAAGCCGCACATCACCACCGCCGCGAGCGCAAACCCGATCCACGCCCACGCCACGAGCGCCGCATCCGAGTGCCCGAACCAGAACAACCCCGGCAGCGCCGCGAACGCCGCCCCGCGCGAGCGATAATGCTCCTCGAGCAAGCCGAGATACGTGCCCGCCGGCGTCAACCCATGCTCGCCGATCAGCGGCACGATCTGCTGCGCCGCGCAGAGGAAAGCGACCGCGTAGATGAACCCGATCCACCGCAGCAGCACGAACCGCGTCAGCCAGTAGCGGCGCGACGCGGTGTCGAGATACTTAGTGAAACGGTGACTGTCCGTCATGCGTGGCCGCCGCATAGCAGCGCCCCTCCCGCGAATCCACACCGATGCTCGGACAAAGCCGGCGGCCCGGCTTCAAAACGAACCTGCTCTCGCTGGCGGGTGATCATCATTCTCACCCTCGCCCACCCGCTGGCCGCCCCCGCCAACGACGACGCCGAGGTTTACGCGAGGGCGCAGTCCCGCTACACTCCGCCCATGAATCCGCACGATCTCATCACCGTCGATCCGGAAATTCTCGGCGGCACACCGGTTTTCAAAGGCACGCGCGTGCCTGTGAAGACGTTGTTCGACTACCTCGCCGACAGTCTCTCGCTGGATTACTTTCTCGAATCATTCCCCTCCGTTTCGCGTGAACAGGCCGTTGCTGTCTTGCGTTACAGCCAGCAAGACATCGAGCATCAGGTCGCGGCGTGAGAGTGCTGCTCGACGAATGTGTGCCCGTGCAAGTGCGCGATGCGCTGGCCGGATACGAAGTCACCACGGTGCAGCAAATGGGTTGGCGCGGGATTGGGAATGGCGACCTGCTGGCCGCCGCAGAGAGCGCCGGGTTCGACCTCTTCATTCTCGCCGACAAGAATCTCCGATATCAACAAAACCTCACCGGACGCCGGCTCGCCATTCTCGAACTGTGGACCAATCACCGTCCGACTCGTCCCCGAAGTCCCGCC
>JBEBGD010000148.1:0-10837 GCA_040081625.1 Chthoniobacteraceae bacterium | reverse complement strand
GCGGGAGGGCGAGTGCCTGGCTGAGCGAATCCACCGGGAACGACTCGACCGCGAACGGGAAGGTGTCCGGATTCAGCGGACGCGGATTTTCAACGATGGCGGCAGGCGCGTCGGGCATCGTTCGCCCGCGGGTGTCAAACCGACAGATGTCATCCCGAGCGAAGCCGAGGGACCTCTCGCATCTTCCAAAGATGTTACAGGTCTTTCGACTCGCTGCGCTCGCTCAAGATGACAGGGTGATGGATGTCCGCGGCTCACACCGACCACCATCTCGTTTTCTGCGCGCCGGCGAGCAGCTCGAAGAGGGTGAGGCCGGCGAGGTTGCCGATGTCGCCCCCGGCCTGGAGCAGCGGGACGATTTGCAGGACGCCCTGGTCTTCGAGCGCGGTCCACGCGGCGAGATTCCAGAAGCAGGTCTGCTGCACGAAGACGCGATCGAAGCGCGGATGCGCACCCGGCGCGCGCACGAGCCACAGCCAGGCGAGGCGGAACTCGGGCTTGCCGCTGAGGTTCACGGCGGCAGGGCCGACGCCGAGCTTGTAAGGCGGCAGGAGCTGCTGGAGGCCGATGCGCGGATGCAGGCGGAGGCTCGCGAGGATCTGCCGCAGTGCGATCTCGCCGAGCAGGCCGACGAGCGTGGTCGGCGGAGGCAGCACGGGGATGTCGAAGAACACGTCGTCGGGGAAGACATTCGGCGTGCCGAAGACGGTGACCGAAGTGCGGTAGATATCGAGGGCGGCGGTGGCGCGGGTGCGGAAGAAATCGGGGCGGTCATCGTCGGCGACGGCGACGAAGGACGTGCGGGCGGAGGCGCCACGCGCCGCGGACGGCGAGGGTGCAGTGGTCGTGCGCGTCGCGCTCCGCGATGACCGTCCACTTGTGCCGGGTGGCGGCGCCTCCGCTGGCGCGAGGCGGCAGGCCACGGAGCGGCTGATTGCGGGCGGCGGCGGCGACGCGTTCGTTGAACTGCGCGGAGGTCATTTACCGTTCAAAAGATCGCCCAAAAGAGCGGGTCGAAAATGCCGTGCTCACCGCGGTTGATGGCGAGGAAACCTTGCGAGCAGAACAGCTCGCGATCCTCGGCTTCGCTGTAGGTGATGCGGCCTCCGCGCAGCCGGAGAAAGAGCGCGAGCTTGTAGGCGATGAAGGGCTTCACGGCCGGCAGCGACGGCGCGGCGAAGGGCTCGACGAGGCGGACCTTGAACTTCTCGTCGGTCACGACGCGGAACCAGATGCCGCACTGGTCGCCATCGCCGAACTCGGCCTTCGAGATGACGATCGAGGGGCGGTTGCCCTTGCGATCGTCGAAGATTTCCACGCCGCCCTTCGTCGGCGCGAGGCCGCCGATGAGTCCACGCGGGCCGCTCCATCGGATCTCCGCGATCTGCGCGCCAGTGGTCACTTGCGGCCGGAAGACGGGAGCGCTCGCGGCGCCGGGATGGCTGGCCTGGTAGTTGCGGATGGTGCCCCACGGCAGGCGGCGGGTGCGGACACCGAGGCCGCGCAGCGGCGTCTGCCGCGCAATCGCGGAGTCGAGCTGGTGCAGGTGCGCGGTGGTGATTTTCTCGCCCGCCTTCAGCGTGAGCCGCTCGATGTCCATCAGGCGATAATGGTGTGGACTACTCCGTCTCCACTCACGATCTCGAAGGCGGCGGCGGAATAGATGTCCGGCAGCCAGCCATCCGGGCCGGAGAGCAGCCAGGATTCCTCGATCTGCCAGATGTTCCCGCGCCACTGCGCGCGGACGCGAGCCTTGAGCCAGTTGCGGCGCGTGCCTTCGAGCGTCGGCGGCTGGCCGGGCGGCGAGTCGATGGTGCCGAGCGCGCGCACGATGCTCAGCGGAAGCTGGCGGCTGACCGACTTGCGAGTCCAAGTGAGGCCGGGCACGAGGTAGCTCTCGACACCGTGCATCGGATTCCGCGCCCCTATGTCGCCCCCGGTGGCGTCGAGCCCGTTGCCGGTCGCGCCCGAAAGCCCGGCCTCGCCGCCCTCCGCGAGCGTGTCGTCGAACTTCACCTTGCCGCTCGAAGGATCGATCGTGCCGTTGAATTTTTCCTTGAGACCGAGGAAAAAGGGATGCGTCTCGATCGGGTCTTCGCTCGTCGCACCATCGAGCGAGTAGTCCTCGCCCTCGGCATTGTCGGGAGTCGAGTGGCCTTCGAGCGTCACGAGCACGTCGTAGCCTTCCGCCGTGCCGCCTGCGCGGGCATCGAAGGTGCGCGCCTGGTTCTCGACGAGGCCGGCGATGCCGATGTCGGGCAGCGTGCCGAAGAGCGCATCCGCCACGTTCGCGGCGTGGCACTTCACGCGGATGGCGACGAGGCCGAGCCGTGGATCGAGGCTGCCGCTGATGCACTGCGGACCGCCCTGGAGCGTGAGCACGCTCATACCGGCACCGCCTCCAGTGCGCCACCGCTGCCGCCGCTCTGGCGCCCGACGCCATCGGCGATGCGCTCCAGCAGCCGCGTGTGAGTGCGCGCCTCGGTGAGCACGGCATCACCCCCGCCACCGAAGCCGCCACCGCCACCGATTCTTTGCAGGCCGGAGACGGGCGACTTGTCGGTGACCGTCGCCGTCGTCTCGGCACGATCGAGCTTCGCGAAGCCGCGATATTTTTCCGAGAGCCCCGAGTCCGCTTTCGAGCTGCTGCCGAAGATCGAGCTGAGTCCTTCGCTGGCCGAATTGATGAGCGGCGCGAGCAGCGCAAGCGCCTCGCCGAGCTTGAGGAAGACACTCGCCAGCGCGCCGACCGTCTCGCCGATGCCGACGAAATCGACGCTCGCGAGCGCATCCGCGATGTTCGTGGCCTCGGGCGCGACCTTCGACAGCGCACCCGCAAAGAACTCCTGGAAGTTGAGTTTCAGCCCGTTGATGACGTCGCCGAGCTTGTCGAAAGTGCCGACGTTTTTCTCCATGATGCCCGCGAGCGGGCCGGCCTGCTGCCGCGCCTGATCGAGCGCGCCGCTGTCGGTGAACAGCGCGAGCGATGCGCCACCGCTCTTGCCGAAGAGATCACGCGCGGCGGCGACCTTGCTCGTCTGATCGAGCTTCGCGAAACCCTGCTGCAACTTCTCGATCTGACCGATGGCGGGAAGATTGCGCAGCTCGGCGGCGCTGGTGCCGAGCGTGCGGAGCGCGCCCGCCGTCGATTTGCCGTCTTCATTCACTCCGGCGATGGCATCCTGGAGCTTGCTGGCGCCGAGACCGGCATTATCGAACGCCTGCCGCAGAATGACGAGATCGCCGACCGCCTCGCCGGTCTGCGCCTTCATGTCATTCAGCGTGCCGCCGAGATCGAGCGTCTCCTTAAAACCTTCGATGATCGAGTTCAGCCCTTGGAAAGCCACGAAGCTGCCGCCGGCAATCGCGCCGAATTTCCCGAGGTTGCCCGCGAGATTTCCGAAAGCTTTGTCGAGGCTGCCGAGCGACTTGAGCGCGCCGGCGCCGGAGATGTCGAGTTCGCCGAGCAGGGCCATGCTGCGGCGGCGCTGTCAAAGCGCCACGTCGCTGATGACGTGACGAGATCTAGGTGGTAAAACGAGCGCATGCCGAATCCGAGAAAACAAATCACCGCGCGTTACCTCAAAGAGATCAAAAACCTTCAGGCGAAGATCGAAAGTGCGCTGAAGGACATCACGGAGAAAGCCCCGAACTGGACCGGAAAGGCACGCACGATGGACAAGCTGATTGCCGCGCGGATTCCGCTGCACAACATGCACTGGAACATGGAGCACGGCTACCACGAGGCATGGGACACGGGTCTCACCGGACGCGAGTAGTCACTTCAGTTTCAGCCCCGTCTTCCGCGCGCGCTTCCGCACGACGGCCTTGGCCTGATTCAGCAGCGCCTTGACTTCTTTTTGCAGCGCCCAATTCCATTTTCGCGCGTAGCCGGCGACCGCATCAGCGAACGGGACATCTTGCAGGAAGCGAATCCTGATGCCGCTCGGGCTGCTCTTGATCTCGATCTTGCCGTATTTCTGGCCGTGCCTCGTGATCCATTGCGGCAGCTTAAATCCGAGCTTCGAGGCCGCGGCATTGAGCCCGGCGCAGAGCCAGCCGACGTAGCCGTGAATGAGCTTCGCGAACGCCATGAATTCGTCGCGGCGCACGAGCAGCCGATGCTTTCGACTGCGAGGGTTCACGCGGTGCCCGCTCGATCCGCCGCCACGCACGAGCGAACGGCGGTAGGTCTCGGCGAGCTGCTCGCCGTCGGCGATCGTCTGCCCGGCTTTCTTCGCGGACGTGGCAGTCACCGGGATCGCGATGCGCAGGATGTCATTCAGGATCGCCTGCTCGCCGCGCTTGCGGGCGCTAGCGTCGGCTTTGCCTTTGGCCGGCGGCGTGATGTCCACGATGTTTTTCACGACGCGGCGACCGCTCAGCAGCGCGAGCTTTTGCAGCGACTCAGGATCGTTCTTACCCATCACCGCAGCCATCTCGCGGAAGGCTTTCTTGTAAGCTGCGACGGTATCCTTGTTGAGCGTGAAGGTCGCTTTCATGTTTGCCAGGGCAAGGCCGCGGGCGCAGATGCCATCACTGCGGCGGCGCGATCGGCGATGGCGGCGCCGGATTCGCCGGGCGCGAGCGTCCACACGTCGCGCCCGCGCAGGCGGCAATGGATGAGCTGCATGAGCACCGTGAAGCGGACGTGCCACGTCACGTGATCGAGATCGCGGATGCTGCCGTTTTCGCCGCAGACGAACGGAGCCACCTGCGCGGCGAGCCAGGCAGGCTCTAGGATTTTCCCGGCGGTTCCGGCGGCGGATCGCCGGGACGCTGGGGTTTCGGCGCGATGACGTAGAGCGCGGCCTCGACCGCGGAGTTCGTGCGCGCCAGCTCGGCTTTCGCGAGCGCGATGCGCTCCGGGCCGATCGTGAACTCGTAAGGCGCGATGATCTGCGCGAAGAAATCGTCGCGGCTCATTTCGCCCGCGCGCTGGATGTCGAGGAGCGGAGTGCCCGCATCGAGCAGCCAGGCGACCGCGATCATCTCGCGATCGGATTCCGCTTCGCTGAGCTTCGCGCGCTCTTTCGACGGCAGCGCAAAGGCGAGGCCGATCGCGCGCGCGATGCGGAAGATGCCGGCGGAGAGCAACCGCTGGCCGGGCAACGGCGGTCGGGTGAACTCGGCATCGAGCACCTCGTCGCGAGTGAGTGCGTGCGGATCGCTCATGCCGCGGCGAGTTCCGCGAGCCACTTCGCGCGCTCTTCCTCGCCCGCCGTTGACGGGATGAAGACGGCGGCCTTGCGACCGGGCGAACTTTTCGCGAAGCGCCACAGCCAGGGCTGCAAGCGGGCGCGCTCGGCAAAGCGGAGAAGGTTGTCGGACGCGGCCTTGATGAGCGCCAGCTCGTGCGCCGGATGTTCGGTGAGCCACTTCGCATCCGTCCACTTCGCGCGCAGCTCCGCGAGCGTGTAGCGCGGCACGGCGGTCTCGACGGCGAGCAGCTCGAGGCGCCACACGAGCTTGCGCACGATGCGGCCTTCGATCTCCTCGTGGATCTCCGCGAAATCGACGAGCGGGATGCCGAGCGTCGTGACGGCATTCACGAAAATGGATTCCTCGCAGACGATGCCAGGCGGATCGACGGCGACGACTTCGGTGATCTCGCGGCCCGACTGCCCGACGGCGAGCGGGCGCTCCGGGTTGACCGGGCGGAACTCGATCACGACGCGTGCGGCAGATGCGTGAAGCTGAAGGTCCACTCAGCTTCCGTGCCGAGCGTTTCCTTGTCGCCCACTTCGCCGATGTGTGTCTTGCCGCCGGTGAAGCCCGCGACGTTCGATTCCGCGAAGCCCGGCGAAACGGTGATGTCGCCCTTGCCGGTCACGGTGCCCTCGCCCTTCGAGGTGTGGCCGAAACTTTTGATGATCTCCGTGCGGCCATCAACCATGCCGAGCACGTCGCTGCGCTCCTGCGTGAACTTGCGCTCGACCGACTGGACCGCCGTGCCGGTGTGATACGTGACGCCGTGATGGATCGCGAAGGTCATGGATTACGGGGTGGCGTCGGTGAGGATGCGGCCTTGCAGGCGCGTCTCTTCGGTCGTCGTGACGAATAGGCCGGTGATGTCCACGGTGACGGCGGTGTTGCCCGTGTCGCGCAGCGCGAGCGAGCCGTAGGCGACGAAAAGGAACGGCTTGCCAGCGGTGAGCGTGAAGACGTTCACCGGCGAGCTGCCGCTGTTCGTCTCGACCAAGCAATCCTTGTCGGCGATGAGCAGCAGCGCGACGACTTTGTCCACGTCCACCGTGACGTTGAGCTGTTGGTTGTTGCCGGCGGCGAAGGTGGCGTCGATGACGGACTCCAACTCGCCTTCGAGCGCGAGCGTCTTGAGGAGAGCGGTCGCGCCGTCCCAGGTGATGGTGAGGTTGCGGGTCATACAATCAGCCGCGGATTGTCAAACGAGCAGGGCGATGCCGCGGATCGGAACGACGGTGCGGAAGAGCGAATTCTCCACGCTTGGATCGATCGCATCGCCCGCGCCGGCATCGTAGCCGCGCAGGCTGAACTTGCCGCCGCTCAGCATCGCCGCGGTCATCGTCTCTTTCGCCGTGGCGAGATCCGCCGCGGCAGTGCCGAAGAATTTCCGGCGGACTTTCTCCGCGAGATCGGCGTGCGCTTCTCCCGTGGTGTCCTGCGGTTTCGATTCGACCATTGCGTTGAGCGCGTAGCGGAGGATCGTGCCGCCCTGGTCGAGCGGCGTGACGCTCACGTCGAAGACGATCGTGTGCGGGCGGTAGAGATCCGCGCCAGCGGCGTCCTGTGGCAGCTCCTCGGTTTCCTGCTCGGCGCGCAGGTTCACGTCGGCGGCGGGAAAGGCAGCCTGGTCGAGCGCGAAGATGCGGATGAACTCGGCGGCGAGCTGTCGGGCTTTCACGAATGATCGGCGGTGAAGACGACTTCGCCGCAACAGCGGCACGTCTGCGTCTCGGTTTCGTAGGGGCCGCCGCGATGCCTCGTCACCTCGACTAGCTGCGCGTAGGCGGCCTCGACTTCGAGCGGCGCGGCGCTGTAGCCGACGAGCGAGAGACGGAACTGGCGATGCTGCAGGCGGAAGGCACGCGCCTTGCACGGCACCGCGCCGACAGCGCGCTCCGCGAGGGTGAGGTCTTCGACGTCGGCGCTCATCGTGCGTTCGGATTGCCGCAGTGGACGGCGTAAGCCACGGACGCGGCGCTGTCGGTCGCGCGCATGATGCGCCAGAGCTTTGCCTGAAAGGTGATGAGCGCGCCGACTTCGGGGGGCACGTTGTTCAGCCGCGCCTTGCGGACGCGGAAGGCGAGATCAAACTCGCCCAGGCCGCCGCCGGAGATGAAGCCGAGCGAGAGCTGGCGCACGGCGCCGCCGGCGCACGCGACGGGATCGGTGATGCCGGGAAAGGTGACGCTGGCCGGATAGCAGGCCTCGAAGTCGGCCTGCGCGACGTCGTCGAATTCGAGAAGGGAAGCGGCGTCCATGTGCCTGTGCCGTGCTGTCAAACCTCGGCGCGGCGAGCCGTTCCCCCCGGTTCAGCCCGCCGCGCCCGCCGCAAAAAGAAACGGGCCGGCGCGAAATGGCACGCACCGGCCCGCCCTCAACCAAGAGGCTGGCGACTAAAAAATCAGGGAGCTGCCTGCGCCTGCGCGACGAGCGCCTCGATCTGCGGGCGGGTCGCGGAGGCGGGCACATCGATTTTGAGGGAGACAGCGAGTTCGAGCAGCTCGTCGTCGGTGAGCACCGGCGGCAGTGAAGTGGCGGCGGAGAGTTTCGCGGCCTCGTCGGCGGCGACGCGCGCAGCCTCCTCGGCATCGGCCTTGGCCTTTGCGGAGGCGGCCTCGGCTTCCTCGCGAGCCTTTGCGGCGGTGGCCTCGCGTTCGGTCTGGGCTTTGGCAGCGGCGGCCTCGCGTTCGGTCTGCGCTTTTGCGTCGGCGGCGAGCAGATGCTTTTGCTCGGCCGTGAGTTTTTTCAGACCGTCGAGCGCGGTCTTCGCGTCGCGAGAGGCGGCATCCATCGCGGCTTTTGCCTTGTCGTGCGCGGCCTGGAGTTCGCGTGCCTCGGCGAGCGCCTTGCGCTGGCGGGCGGCCTCGACCGTGGCGGGATCGGGAAACTCGTGATGGGCGAGCACGGTGCCATCGCTGACGTAGAGCACCTCGGCGAAGTCCGCGGCAAAGGCGGCGACACGCGGGCCGGTGACTTCGTCGTAGGCGAGCTGGATCGGTGCGCGGTCCTCGAAGCTCACAAGCAGCGCCTCGGCTTTGGCGGCGCCGTGTTTGCGGGCGAGGAGAAGGTGATATTGGATCACAGCGCGATGAGATTAGGCGCCGCCCTTGCAGAGCCCGAGATTGACCAGGACTGTGCGCAGCGCGTTGACGAGCACAGAGGTCTTCGCGGTGTTGCTGTTGCCGGTGTTGTGCGCGGCGGCGACCTCGCGGATCGAGGCACGCAGGGCGACGTTGTCGGCGATGAGCGCGTTGATCTGCGCCTGCATTTCCTTGTTCTGTTCGTTCACTCCTGTGACGATGGTCGCGACCGCAGTCGCAATGCCGGCATCGACTTGCGCTGCGCTCGGCTCGGCGCTGCCTGCGGTGGCGGCGGCGGCGGCGGCGACATCCGCGAGGGAGCCGTTCGCGGTGCCGGTCAGCGAGCCGGTGAGCGTCGCGGCGGTCGCGGTGAGGTCGGGAAGGTCGGCGTCGTTCGTGCCGCCGATCGCGCCACTGCTTTCAGTCAGCGCGGCGGCGGCGAGAGTCGCGTTGGCCGTGGAGCCGCCGGTGCTGTTGGTGAGCGCGGCCTGGGCGGCACCGCTCGGCTGCGAGGTGACCGGAGCCACGCCGAAGATTCCGAAGGATTGATTCTCGACGAGGGCCTTCACCGGGATGGCGGAGACGGCGAGCAAGGCGAGCGCGAGGATGAGGTTTCGAGTTTTGTTCATGGTGTGGATGGTGATGGCTTTCGACCCCAAAGGCCGCGGCCCTTGCGGGCTCGCGGCCGGTGGATAGGGCGCGGGTGACTTAGCTCTCGATGATGCGCACGAGGTGCTTCTCGAGGCCGGGCGCGAAGCCGTAGAGCGTGGTGAGGGTGCGGGTGACCTCGCCAGTCATCGGGTCCTGGGCCTCGCGGATCATGACGGAGAAGCCGGTGGCGGGATCGGTGATGATCTCGCGATAGATGCCGCTGCCGGGCAGTTCCTCCTCGATCGGGACGCGGTTGGCGAAGAGCATCGCCATCGGATCGAAGAGCACGCCGTTGGCGGCGTCGCCCGGCATGGTGAGGTTGTAGCGCGTGACGCTGGCCGCGCCCGACACCCCTTCGTTCAGCACGCCGGTGCGGATGATGTCGCCGGCGTTGTAGGTGTTGTTCGCGATGGCGGTGAGGCCGTTCGCCAGGGCGCGGAAGGTGGCGATGCTGAGGATCGCGTCCGGGGCCTGCATGAGCGTGTCGGTGCCGAGCATCACATCGACGGTAGCGCCGAGCTTTTTGTGGTCGGCCGTCGCGGCGGCCATGACTTGTGTGTTCGTGGGGAACTTCGCGGCGGTGATCTCGGCGAGGAAGTCGGTAACGATGTTGATCGCCATCGCGTTGAACGCCTTCGTCATGATCTTGTCGATGATGACCGGGCGGGCGTCGGCGTTGGTCGCGCTATCGACAATCTGATTCAGCTCGGTGAGCGTGAAGCTGAACGAAATGTAGGGCCACTTGTTGAGCGTGAAGCTCTGATTCGCCAGTGCGTCGATGCCGGCCTGTTTCGCATAGGTGCCGGTGGTCGCGCGGTCGCTGACCGTGTGCGACACGTTGTAGTTCTTGAGCGTCTGCGCGACATTGAACGGCATCCCACGGAAGCCCATCGTGGGGCCGATGTCGCTGCACAGCCGGGCGATGAACGGCAGACGCTTGAGGGTGAGCGCGAGCGCGTCGTGAAAGACGCCGGTCGCGGCGAGCGTGCCGAGCGAGTTGGTCGTCACGAAGAGCGCGCCCTGGCGGCGGATGCCGAGCAGAGACGAAGCGATCGCGAGCACGGCGACGTCCAGCACGAGCCATGTGACGAAGCCGGCGGCGAGGCCGGATTCGCGAGCGGCGGTGAGATCGCGAGCACTGCGAGGGCGAGGATGATGAGCGGGCGGATTTTCATGTTGGGTTTGGGCGTGGGTGAAGTTTGGTGGCGCGGAAGTGTCAAAGGCCGCTCAGTTGGAGCCGACTCTTTTGGCGGAGGCGGCGAGGCGCTCGCGGGCCTTGGCGAAGAGTTCGCCTTTCTTGCGAGGGTCGGGCTCGGCGGCGGCGAGCGCGAAGGCGGCTTTCACTTCGTCCTCGGCACCGGTCTTCGCGGGATCGGTGCGGACGGGCGGCACGCCCTGGCTCGCGGCGATCTCGACGGCCTTGCGCCCGGCGAGGTTTTCGATGGCGGCGGGAATGATCGTCGCGGCATCGGTGCCGAGCTTGCCGACTTGCTCGTCGGAAAGCGCGAGCGAATTTTTTAACGCGCCCGTGATTGCAGTGAGCGAAACGCCCGACGCTTCTGCGGTAACGAGCTTGCCCTTCGCGTCGGCGAGTTCGGTCCGCGCATCGTCGCGCTCCTTCGTGACTGTCTCGAGCAGATCGGTCGCGGCCTTCGTATCGTCCTGCGCTTTAGTCAGCGCGAGCGCGGCGGCGGCGATATTTTCACGCGCCGTTTTCAGCGCGGCCTTGGCCTCGGCGAGCGTGGCCGGCTCGTCCTCAGCGGCGGGTTTCGGTGGCTCGCCACCGCCGGATGCGCCGCCGGTGTCGGCAGCAAAAAAGGCAAAGGCGGAACGAATCGTGGTGTTGATGGTTCTGGAAATCCGGTTGCGAATAAAAATATTGTTTATACATATGATGAAGC
>JBEBGD010000049.1:0-38290 GCA_040081625.1 Chthoniobacteraceae bacterium | reverse complement strand
CCGGCGCTCCATTGTACCCGCCCTGCGTGAACGTGAGATACCACGCGACGAGCTGCGGCCCGGCGAAGATCCACACGAGCGCGCCGAGCGAAAGATACGGGCCGAACGGGATCTTCGCGCTCCACTCGCGCTTGCCGAGCGCGATCGTGGCGAGGCCGATGAATGCTCCCACCATCGACGCCGCGATGAGCGTGAAGATGACGCCCTTCCAGCCGATGAACGCGCCGATGCACGCCATGAACTTCACGTCGCCGAAGCCCATCGCCTCGCGCGGGATCACGATCTCGGTCACGGTGCCAGTGAGTTCGTCGAGCGTGATGAGCTTCCACTCGCGGTCGCCGATGCGCAGCCGGTCGTAGTGAAACTCGAGCGTCACGTCCTTGAAGCGATCACCCTGGATCGTCGCCTCGGGGCATTTCATCAGCAGTCGGTCCTTCTCCCTCGCGAACATGTCGCTCCAGAGCTGCTTCTCGTCGCCCACGCCGAAGTCCGCCTCGTCGCCGCGCCGCGTCCACGTGAAGGCCGTGGCCTGGTCGAAGGCGATCTTCTTTTTTCCAAACGCGAGCTTCCCCGCCTCGACGACGCCCCACAGCAGGAAGTAGCCGGTCGCCGCGCCGATGAGCGACGAGAGCGTCGCGGAAAACGAAGTCCAGCCGCCGAGCAGACTCTCGACGAGCAGCGCGACCGCCGCACCGGTGAGGGCGCAGGTGAAGAATTTCCACGGCACGCGCATCGCCTTGATCGGGCCGCCCATCGCCGAGCCGAGCAGCACGCCGCCGCCGATGAGCGCGAGCGCCGAGAGCGACGCAAACCACTGGCCGAAATCGCCGAAGGGAAACGTGAGCGGAGCGAGCAGGCAGTTGAGCATCACGCCCGCGATCGCGCCGCCCCAGGTGATTTCATCCGGGATGATGAAGTGTTCGAAGTCGATGAACGTCGCGACGACGAGCAGCGCGACCATGACCCACAGCGGCAGCGCGAAGACCGGATTTCCCGGCCAGACGTGCAGCCACACCGCGAGGAAGAGCAGCCCCGTAAGCAGCTCGACGCCGAAATATCGGAACGCGATCGGCGCGCCACAGTTCGCGCACTTGCCGCGCAGCGAGAGCCACGAGATGAGCGGCAGATTCCGGTGCCACGGGATCTGATACTTGCAGCTCGGGCAGAAGGAGCGCCGCGGTTCATTGACCGAGAGATCGAGCGGCAGCCGGTAGATGCACACGTTCAGGAACGACCCGATGCAGGCGCCGAGGAGAAAGGCGAAGATGGCGAAGACCGATTCGTAGGGCAGCATTGGCAGTGGAAAAATCAGCGCCGCCACGTTCCGAATCCCGGACGCTTCATGTGATGGCGAACGACGAGAACCCGGACGGTGTCGCCGACGATGCGAAACAAAAAGTGGTAGGGAAACCGCCGCAGATTCACGCGGCGAAGATCGCGCTTTCGGATCGAGAAGGACTCCGGCCGTGCGGCGGCCTCGGCGATGAAGTATCGAAGCTCCTGGTAAAAGTCGTCCGCCAGTTCGCGCGTGGCGACGCTTTCATAATACTGCATGATCGTGGCCACATCGTCGGCAACCTTCGGATGAAGGATCGGCCGCATCAGCTCCGGCGCCGCGCGATCTGCTCGTCGAGCTGTTCGAGCGAGAGGCCCGCAGCCGGATCTACCTCGAGTTCCGCATCGCGTCGCAGGGCCTCGGCGATTCCGTCGTCCTCGTCGTGCAACACCGCCGGCAGCGAGCGCAGCAAATGCGCCGCGAGCACGGCTCGTTGATTTTCGGGCAAATCCAGCGCGAGTTTTTCGACTTCGTCGATCGTGGGCATGGGCGCGATTCTACCGGCCCGGTTCCGGAGAGCAAGCGCCCACGCCTGCGCGCAGCTTGAACCGGTCAGCGTTGCGGCGCATAGGCGTCGCGTTCATTTGGGAAGCTGGCGGCGCGCATGAATCGCTCGTGCGACGAGGCCAACCGGTATTGAGATGAGGAAGCCGAAAAATGCGCCGGTAACGAGGGCAATCGGAAAGAACGGGTCGAGGTAGCCAAGGTTGTGATAGATGGCACCCTGAAACAGAACGGTCGAGATGAGGGCGGATGCGGTGCTGGCCCCCATGAACGAGCGAATGGTCGAGTGGCAAAACGCGGCGACCGCCATGCTGAGGCTGAGGAGCAATATGAGAGCAATGGCACTGCCGCTCATTGGAGGAGGTCGAAAGGGTGATCGTTGATGATGCGGGCGAAGAGCCGAGAAAAAGCCGAGTAGTGGCCACGCGAAATCTCGAAGTAAGCGGGCTCGCCCACGGAGTCGTATGGCGTGGCCGCAAATACGTATGGAGCCTCGCGAGGCGGAACGCGTGGAAACAGGAGACGATATGAGATGCCGTCGATCGTGACGGCACCCTCCGCAGAAACTGCGAACGCGACGGGTTGGTAAAGGTCTAGGCGATTCGTGGTCGCAAGGACGGCCAGCATGTTCGCTGGATCGTCGGGAGCCCAGTATGTGCGCGTCTGGGATCGAGTGGGAAAGTGGCGGGGCTTATACGCGAACGCGATGTTCGTCGCGCGTCTGAAGTCTTGGCCGTGAGCGGTGATGACGACGGCGAATAGAAGGAGAACAAGCGTCGTCCTCATGCGGTGCGCGTAGACGCTAACCTAGCGATTGAGCCGAACGTTAGCGGCGTATTCTTCTGAATGGGAGCCAGCATCAGCGGAGGATGACGGGGGGGCGCGGCGTTTTGCGATCCGATCTTTTGAGCTGGCTGCGGGGGCGCTGGGAAACTGAGGTCGAGGTGGCAACGGACGGGGAATCAACTGGCGCTACACGGCACCGTCGCGGTGCGTGGAGGCGAAGCGGATCTCCGGGGTGCCGCAGAGGCGCTTCGAGAGATCGACGGGGTCGGCGATGCTTACCTCGGCAGGATCGACTTGATACGACCACACGTAGAAGCTCGCGAGCGTCGCCTGGCCATAGACGGTGGTGAAGGCGCAGTTGACCGCGTCGTAGCCGGCGGTGATGCGGACGCGGCCGGTGCGCGGCGTATTGAAGCGCGCGTCGAAGACCTGCCAGCGACCGCCGAGCCAGACTTCGCAGTAGGCGTGGAAGTCCTCGGGCGTGCCAGGGACCGGGAAACCGATGTCGGGCACGTAGCCGCTCACGTAGCGGGCGGGGATATTGAAAGTGCGGCAGAGCGCGACGGCGGCGTGTGCGAGGTCTCGGCAGACGCCGAAGCCACGCTGGATCACGTCGCACGCGGAGAGCAGGGGATTGCCCGAGCACGTCTCGTAGCGGATGTGCTCGTGCAGCCAGTCGCAGATGGCGCGCACGCGGGCGAGACCGTGCGGGAGATGGCCGAAGTGCTGCCACGCGAAGTCGAGCAGCTTGTCCGAATCGCAGTAGCGGCTCGGCAGCGTGTAGCGCAGCACTTCCGGCGGGAGCAGGTGTGGCGGGACTGGTTCGTCGAGATGCGCGAAGTCTTCGCTCGCGCTCGGGACCATGACGAGCGCGTCGTAGCGCAGCACATGAGTGCCCGGCTCGAGCACGAGGCGGTGGATGATGTTCCCGTGGTCGTCCTCGAACTCCGTCGCGGGCAGCATCGGCTCGATGATCACGGCCTCCTGCCGGATCTGCTGGAAGAGATCGTGCCGTGGCTTGAAGGCGACGAGCACGGGAGTCGGCACGAGCGTGTCGTAGGTCAGCTCGCAGCCGACGCGCACGGTCAGGTCGAGCGGCGGGATTGGAGTTTGCGGGTTTGAATTCATGGGCTGTCCATCAGTCTCCGGCGGTCTGTTGTTGTGCGGGCGCGCGACTTCGCGCTCAGTGGTCGCATGAACGCTGCGACCATCTCCGCCTTTTGCGAGCGACAATTGCCCGCGACGCTGGATTTCCTCCGGCGCATGGTGGCGATCAACTCCTTCACGGAGAACGTCGCCGGCGTAAATACGCTCGGCGAACTGGTCGCGGCGGAGTTCGCGCCGCTCGGGTTTGAAGCGAGTTTTCCGCAGCCGCCGCAATCCCGCTTCGGGCGGCATTTGTTCCTGCGGCGCACGGCCGCGAACGCGCCGACCATCGCGCTGATCTCGCACCTCGACACGGTTTTTACCGCCGAGGAGGAGAAGCGAAACAACTTCGTGTGGCGTATCGAGGGCCGGCGCATCCACGGGCCCGGCACGAACGACATCAAGGGCGGGACCGCGCTGATTCATCTCGTGCTCGCGGCGCTGCGAAGTGAGGCACCGGAGGTTTTCGAGCGCACAAACTGGGTCGTCGCGCTCAACTCGTGCGAGGAAACCGTGTCCGAGGATTTCGGGCGGATTTGCCGCGCGGAACTGCCTGCCGACACGCGCGGTTGCCTGGTCTTCGAGGCGGACCGCGGAGCGGATGGCGACTTCGGGGTCGTCGCGGCGCGGAAGGGACGCGCGACCATTTCCGTCGAAGTCGAAGGCCGGGGCTCGCACGCGGGCGGCGAGCACCCGCGCGGCGCGAACGCGATCGTGCAACTCGCCATCGTGATCGAGCGACTCGCCGCGCTCACCGATTACGCCGGCGGCGTGACGATCAACGTCGGCACGATCGCCGGGGGCACGGTAATCAACCGCGTCCCGCATTCCGCCCGCGCCGTGCTCGAGATGCGCGCCTTCACCGCTGAATCCTACGAGCACACAAAGCAGGCGATCCTCGGGCTAGCCGGCGAGGGCAGCGTGCGCAGCGCCGACGGGCATGCGTGTGTCGTGTCCGTGCGCGTCGAGGAGGAGACGGTGCCGTGGCCGTCGAACGCGCACACCGAGCGCCTGCTCGCACTCTGGCAGGAGACCGGCCGCGCATTGGGCGTGCGCGTGACCCGCATCGAGCGCGGCGGCCTGAGCGATGGCAACCTGCTCTGGGACAAATTCCCCACGCTCGACGGTCTCGGCCCGCATGGCGACCACGCGCATTGCTCCGAGCAATCGCCCGACGGTCGCAAGCAGCAGGAGTGGGTCGATGCGGAGTCCTTCGTGCCGAAGGCCGTGCTCAACGCACTCGCGATCGCGAGGCTCGCGGCTAAAGGTTGTTGACCGCGCTTCGCGCGATTCCAAACTCTCCGGCGCATACCGGAGACATCCTATGAACTCGAATCGCTGCCCTGCCCGCTGGCGGAGTTTTCTTCCGCTGGCCTTCCTCGCAATCGCCACTGCGTCGCGTGCCGCGCAGACTTCCGCGGTCTTCACCGACAGCGACGCCGACTCCTACCAGGTCGTGCTCACAGGGCCGGGCACCTTCAACGCCACGCGCGTCGATACCGGCGGTGGCGATGGTCCGCTCGATACGATCACGGTGAGCGGCACGACGACAGCGAGCAGGCTCGCGGTCAAGGTCACGCGGGTGGGCGATGGCAACGTCTCATTGAAGGCAGTCGCCGGCGCCACGCCGCTGAAATCGATCTTCGCGGTGAATTCGGATCTCGTCGGCAGCGGGATCGCTCTGCCCGGTGGCGTCGGTGCGATCACGGTGGCCGATGTCGGCGGAAATGTGACGATCGACAGCGGCGTGAACAAAAGAGTGAAGGGGTTGCGATTCGCGGCGGGAGCGGTTGGCGCGAACTTCACGCTGCGCGCGCCGGGGCAGACGCTCACGTTCACCGCCGGCTCGCTCTCGGCGGGTGGTGCTGCGATTTCTGCGGGTAGCGTCGGCGCATTCAAGGTGCTTGCGGGCGGCTTCGCAGGTTCGCTGCGCGCGGCGAGGAAGATCGTGTCGTTCAGCATCACGGGCGGCGATCTCGCCGGCACGATCACCGCGCCAGCGATCGGCCCGGTGCGCGTGCTCAAGGACGCGGCGCTCAACGGCGGCAACGTGACCGACTCGCTCATCGCGGCGCTGAAGATTGGCGCGCTGACGATCGCGGGGAATGTGACCAACTCGAAGATCCTCGCCGGCGCGCAACTCGGCGCGGACGGCGCGCTCGGCGGAGACGCCGCGAACTCGGATACTTTTAACGGCGGCACGCTGGGCTCGGTTCGGATCGGTGGAAACGTAGCGGGCTCGATCCTCGGCGCGGGCTACACGCCGTTCGATGGCGTGTTCGGCGACACGAACGACGGCATCTTCGGCGCGAAGCGCAGCAAGTTCGGGAAGCTCACGATCACCGGCACGCTGGACGCGGCGAGCCGCCTCGGTGCGGGCGTATTTTCGGCGGTGAAGATCGGTGGGGTGAAGATAAAACCGGCGACCGATCCGCGCTTCGTGCTTCGGCGCTACAACAAGGGCACCGTCGCGCCGAACCCCGCGCTGGTGGCGAAAGCACTCGACCCGACAGTCGCCTCGGCGTTCTACGACCAGGTCAGCTTTCTTTTCCTCGGCAGGCCGCCGGTGCAGACGGGCGTGCCGCCAGGGGCGATCAAGCGCGACCGCATCGCCGTGCTCCGCGGAGTCGTGAAATCGCGCGCGGGGACGCCGATCGCGGGCGCGACGATCAGTGTCGCGGGGCGTGCGGAGTTCGGCGAGACGAGCACGCAGGCCGACGGCGCGTTCGACTTCGCCGTGAATGGCGGGGCGCCGCTTGACCTGATGATCGACGGCGACGGCTTCACCGCCGGGCAGCGCCGTGTGAATCCGCCGGTGCAGCAGTTCACAGCGATCGATCCGGTGATGCTCAGCACGCTCGACGAAGCGATGACCGCAGTGGAGTTCGGCGCAGGCACCACCGGCTTGCAAGTCCACGAGGCCACGATGCAGAGCGACGCGAGCGGCGACCGCACGGCGATGCTCATGTTCTCGCCCGGCACGACCGCGAACGTGGTGCTCGACGACGGCACGACCGCGCCGATGACGCACCTCGGCATCCGCGCGACGGAATTCACCGTCGGCCCCGACGGCCCGCGCGCGATGCCCGGCGCGCTGCCGGGCAACAGCGCCTATACCTATTGCGTGGAACTGACCGGCGACGAGGCGATGCAGATGGGCTCGTCGCGCATCGAGTTCAGCCAGCCGGTGTGGTTTTACGTCGAGAACTTCCTGAACTTCGAGATCGGCATCGACGTGCCGAGCGGTTTCTTCAATCGCGACAAGGGCCAGTGGGAGGCGGGACCGAGCGGACGCATTATTAAAGTGATCAGCATCACCGGGAGCGCGGCAGATCTCGACGTGACGGGCGACGGCATTATCGACACCGGCGCGCCACTCGCCGCGCTCGGCATCACCGACGCGGAGCGCGAACAGCTCGCGGTGAAATACGCGGCGGGCCAAAGCCTGTGGCGCATCCCGATCCCGCATTTCTCGCCGTGGGATGCGAACTGGCCCTTCGGCCCGCCGGGCGACTCCGAGCCGCCGTCAGACGAAGAGCCGAGTGACAACGACGACGATGACCCGGATGATCCCGAGGATCCGACGAATGTGGACATCCAGAGCATGGTGCTGCGCGGGCAGGTGCCGGTGCCGGGCACGCCCTTTTCCCTGCACTACCGCAGCAATCGCACAGCGGGCTGGAAGGTCGGCAACCGGATCAGAATCCCGCTCAGCGACGCGACGGTGCCGGCGTCGCTCAAGCGCATCGAACTCGAAGTGCAGGTCGCCGGGCGCACGTTCACGCAGGATTTTCCCGCGACGGCGAATCAGACGACGACCTTCGAGTGGGATGGCCTCGACGCCTACGGACGCGCGGTGCAGGGGCGGCAGCTCGCGAAGGTGCGCATCGGCTTCGTGTATGACGGCGACTACCAGCGGACGAATCGCTTTGGCACGAATGGCACGGGCGTGGCGATCACCGGAGATCGCACGCGCGAGGAGATCGTCATCTCGCGCAGCTACGAGCGGACGCTCGGCTCGTTCGATGTGGGTCGCGTGGCGGTCGGCGGCTGGACGCTCGATGCGCATCACATCTACGACCCGACGGGGCGCGTGCTTTACCAGGGCGATGGCACGCGGCGCGGCACGCAGGGCATCAGCCGCGTGATCGACACGATCGCCGGCACGGGCGTGCCCGGGTTTTCCGGCGACGGCGGACCGGCCACGGCCGCGCAGCTCAATCAGCCGTCGGGCATCGCCTTCGGGCCGGACGGCGCGATCTATACCACCGACTTCAGCAACGCGCGCGTGCGCCGCATCGGGCCGGATGGGATCATCTCGACCTTTGCGGGAAATGGCACGCTTGGCTTCACCGGCGATGGCGGGCCGGCGCTCGATGCGTCGATCGTCCCGGGGCACATCCGCTTCGCGCCGGATGGCAGCCTGCACGTCAGCAATGCGCAATCGCGGCTGCGGCGGATCGACTCGCGGGGGATCATCACGACCATCGCGGGCGATGGCCTCAATGGCATCGACGGCGACGACGACCCGGCGGTGAATGCGCGGGTCGGTTTCAACTCGGGATCCATCCCGGCTCGCGATGGCACGATCTACATCAGCGAGTTCAATTTCTCCCGCGTCCGCGCGATCCTCCCGGACGGCACCATGGTGCGCGTGGCCGGCGGCGGCGGCGGGGGCAATGGCGGGCCGGCCCTCGACGCCGCGCTCTCGGCCCCGACCGATCTCGCGTTCGGCCCGGATCAAGCGGTGTGGATTCCCGACCTCGCGAGTAACACGCTGCGGCGCGTCGGCGCGGACGGGATCATCGATGTCGTCGCGGGCGGCGGCTCGCCCTCGCCGGGTGATGGTGACGGTGGCCCGGCGACGAGCGCGCGCATCCGCATCAACTCCGGCACCGAGATGGCGAACGACGCGCTGGGGAATGTCTATTTCACCGAGCGCGCGACCGGGCGCATCCGCTGCGTCGGCGTGGATGGGATCATCACGACCGTGGCGGGCAATGGCGTGCGCGGCTTCGGCGGCGACGGCGGCCCGGCCACAGCGGCGAATGTCGAGAGCGCCGGCCTCGCGGTCGGACCGGATGGCAGCATCGTCTTCGCGGATATCTTCAATCACCGCGTGCGCCGCATCGGCCCGCCGCTGCCGGGCTTCAGCGGCGGTGAGGTCGCGATCCCGTCGGCGGATGGCTCGCAGCTTTTCCGCTTCAGCTCGACCGGGCGGCATCTCGCGACGCTGAACGCTTTCACCGGCGCGACGCTGCTCACGTTCGCCTACGACGCCGACGGGCAGCTCGTGAAAATCACCGACGCGAACGGCAACGAGACGAAAATCAAGCGCGCGGCGAGCGGCGCGCCGACGGAGATCGCCGGGCCATTCGGGATGAAAACGAACCTCGCCACCGACGCGAACGGACGCCTCGCGAGCGTGACCGATCCGCTCGGCAATGCGCATCGCTTCACCTACGACGCGGGCGGCCTGCTGCTCACCGAGACCGATCCGCTGAACAACGTCTCGGCCTTCACCTACAACGCCGACGGCCAGCTCACGCTCGCCGACGTGGCCGGGCCAAACTCGCTCACGCTCGCGCGCACGGGACTCCCGGGCGGCTACACGGTGAAGCTCACTTCGCCGCTCGGCGTGGATGCGGATTTTCAGGTCGAGAGCTTCCCAGGCGATGTGGAAATGCGCACCGACACCGACCGCGCCGGCCTCGTCACGACCGAGACCCGCGATCCGAATGGGACGCGCACGTCCGTCTTTCCCACGGGCACCACGCTCGCCCTCACGCTCGGGCCGGACCCGCGTTTCTCGATGCAGGCGCCGACGGAATCCGGGCGCATCTTCACCACGCCGGGCGGCAAGGTGCTCACGCTCTCACGCACGCAGACTGCGGCGCTCGGCGATCCCGACGATCCCTTCTCGCTCACTACGCTCACGCAGACGCTCGCGCTGAATGGCCAGACTTTCACCCGCGCCTACGACGCGGCGACGCGCACGAGCACGGAGACTTCGCCGCTCGGCCGCACGCGCACCTTCACCGGCGACGCGCAGGGCCGCGTGACCCGGCGCAGCTATGCAAACGTCCTCGCCACGACCTTCGCCTACGACGCGCGCGGCCGGCGCATCAGCGCGAAGACGGGCGCGGCCGCGGCCTTGCGGGAGACGAGATTTACCTACAACGCCGCGGGCTTCCTCGCGTCGATCGTCGATCCGCTCGGCAACACCGCGCGCTTCAGCTACGACGCCGCGGGCCAGCGCACTGCGCAGACGCGCGCGGACGGCGCCGTGGTCGTCACGGGCTATGATGCAAAGGGCCGGCTCGCCCTGGTCACGCCGCCGGGCCGCGCGGCGCACACGCTCGGCTATTCGCCCGACGACCTGCTCACCAGCTACACCGCGCCGGGCGGAATTACGTCTAACTTCAGCTACAACGACGACCGCCAGCTCACGCTCCATGCGGGCCCCGGCGGCGCAAACATCGCCTACAGCTACGACGCCGCGGGCCGGCTCGCGACGCGCGTGCTCGGCGGCGTCACCGACACCTACGCCTACGGCGCGGCGTCCGGTGCGCTCACCTCGATCACGCAGACCGACGGGAATACGCTCGCCTTCACCTACGATGGCCGCATCCCGCTGAGCGAGACGTGGACCGGCGCGGTCGCGGGCAGTGTCGTGCATACGCTCGACAACAACCTGCGCACCGCCACGCAAACCGTCAGCGGCGGGAACACGATCACGCGCGCTTTCGACAACGACGGGCTGCTCGTCGCCGCGGGAGCGCTGACCATCCAGCGCGATTTCCAGCGCGGCATCATCGCCAGCACGACGCTGGGCAGCATCACCGACGAGCGCACGACCGACGACTTCGCCGAAGTCACCGGCTACACCGCGCGCTTCAACGGAACGGCGATTTTTGCGCTCGCGAATACCTACGACAAACGCGGCTTCCTCACGCAGGTCGTCGAGCGGTTCGGCGCGGCCCCGTCGGACACCTTCACCTATAGCTACGACGCGGTGGGCCGCGTGACCGAGGTGAAAAAAGGCGCCGCGACGCAGGAGAGCTACACCTACGACGGCAACGGCAACCGTCTCACCACCGGCGCCGTCGCCGCCACTTACGACGCAGGCGACCGCCTCACCGCGCTGGGCGCGACGACCTTCACCTACACCGCCGCGGGCGATCTGCTCACGCGCAACGCCGGCGGACAGACGACCACTTTCAGCTACGACGCCGCGGGCAATCTCACCGCCGCCACGCTGCCGAATGCGACGCAGATCGCCTACGTGATCGACGCGCGCGACCGGCGCATCGGCAAGCGCGTCGGCGGCACGCTCGTGCGCGGCTGGCTTTACCAGGACGCGCGCCGCATCGTCGCCGAACTCGACGGCTCGGGCACGGTCGTGAGCCGCTTCGTGTATGGCGACCGCGATGATGTGCCGGCCTACATGGTCACGAGCGCGGGCACCTTTCGCTTCCTCTGCGACCCGATCGGCAGCGTGCGATTGGTCGTAAATGCGAGCACCGGCGCCATCGCGCAGCGGCTCGACTACGATGCCTTTGGCCGTGTGCTCGCAGATAGCGCGCCGGGCTATCAGCCGTTCGGCTTCGCCGGTGGCCATTACGATCCCGACACGCGGCTCGTGCGCTTTGGCGCGCGCGATTACGACGCCGAAGCCGGGCGCTGGACCGCGAAGGACGCGCTCCTTTTCGGCGGCGGAGACACGAACCTCTACGCCTACGCCGGCAATAATCCGGTCAACGTCACCGACCCCGCCGGCACGCTCTCCGGCACCGGTCCACTGCCGGACTACAACGTGGATCCAAACTCCAACAACAATCAGGTCTATCCCGGCGATCCGCGCTACGAGGAGATTAAGGACTTCTTCGAGAAGAACCCCGAGGCGCTCAAGCGCGGCGGCAACAGTCCACCTCTCATGGTCGAGTATCCGGACGGCGCCCCGCCGCCGCTCGTCTTCCAGCCGAACACGCTCGACACGCCTCCGCTGGGTGGAGGCTTGGGCGGCCCGCTCACGATCGATCCGCCGACCAGCTCGAACCCCTTTGGGGAAGGAGGCCCTATCACCATCCCGACGCCGAATCCGAACCAACCCGTCACGCCCGTCGGCGGCGGCAGCGGCCTCGGCGGCAACATTCCGGCGAGCACCGCCAACGACCGCGACCCGCGCCCCGGCATCGGACGAACCGCCAGTTTCCGCTAGGCGGGATCGACCGTGTGCAGCGGCGCCCCGTCGAGCAGTGCGAGGTCCGCATCCACCATCAGCCGCGTGAGCGCATCGAACTTCGTCGCCGGCTCCCAGCCGAGCTTCGCCTTCGCCTTCGCCGGATCGCCGATGAGCAGATCGACCTCCGCGGGCCGCTCGTAGCGCGCGTCGAATTTCACAAACTCCTGCCAGTCGAGCCCGACGTGCGCAAACGCGACCTCGCAAAACTCGCGCACACTGTGCGTCTCATTCGTCGCGAGCACGTAGTCGCCGCCCTCGGGCTGCTGCAGCATCCGCCACATGCCCTCGACGTATTCGCGCGCATAGCCCCAGTCGCGCTTCGCGTCGAGATTGCCGAGGTAGAGTTCCTTCTGCTTCCCGCGTTTGATCGCCGCCACGGCGCGTGTGATTTTCCGCGTGACGAAGGTCTCGCCGCGGCGCGGGCTCTCGTGGTTGAAGAGGATGCCGTTGCTCGCGTGCATGCCATAGCTCTCGCGGTAGTTCACCGTCGCCCAATACGCATACACCTTCGCGACTGCATACGGGCTGCGCGGCCAGAACGGCGTCGTCTCGGTCTGCGGCACGGCCTGCACCTTGCCGAACATTTCGCTCGAGCTGGCCTGGTAAAAACGCGCGGGCACCTTGCTCTCGCGCAGCGCCTCGAGGATGCGGATCGTGCCGAGCGCGGTCACGTCGCTCGTGTATTCCGGGATGTCGAAGCTCACGCGCACATGGCTCTGCGCACCGAGATGGAAGATCTCGTCCGGGCCGGTGCGATCGATCAGCCGAGTGAGGTTCAGCGCGTCGGCGAGGTCGCCGTAGTGAAGGTGCAAACGCACGCCGTTCACATGCGAGTCAGTGTAAAGGTGATCGATGCGCGACGTGTTGAACGTGCTCGCCCGGCGGATGATGCCGTGGACTTCGTAGCCCTTCGCGAGGAGCAGGTCCGCGAGGTAGCTGCCGTCCTGGCCAGTGATGCCGGTGATGAGGGCTTTTTTCATGTGGGGCGCCGACGAGAAACGGGAACGCCCGCGCAGGCAAAAGGAAAATCCCACTCGTCACGCCGAGCGACCCCGGCTAATCACTGCGCCCCGATGACCAAACGCTACCGCATCGCCGGGATCAATTTCGACCACTTCCACATGGGCGACCTGCTGCGCAACGCGGCGGATCATCCGGACGCGGAAATCGTCGGCATCTGCGACGAGCAGCCGGAGCGGATGCGCGAGGCGCAGCGCAACTTCGGCATCCCGCTCGACCACGTCTTCACCGATGTCGATGCGTGCATGGAGAAGACGAAGCCCGATCTCGTGATCCTCTGCCCGGCCGCGGCGCGGCATGGCGAGTGGACGCAGCGCGTGGCGGCGCACGGCGCGCACATCCTGATGGAGAAGCCGTTCGCCGGTTCGCTCGCGGAGGCGGATGCGATGGTCGCGGCGCAGGCGAAGAGCGGGAAGCTGCTCGCGATCAACTGGCCCTCGCGCTGGCTGCCGTGCTACGTGACGACGAAGCGGATCATCGACGAAGGCGTGATCGGCACGGTGACGAGTGTGAACTACTACGGCGGCAATCGCGGCCCGCTTTATCACGGCGCGGACAAGCTCGAGAAGATCCCGACCGCCGAGGAGAAGGCGGCGAGCTGGTTTTACCATCGCAGCGCGGGCGGCGGCTCGCTGCTCGACTACATGGGCTACGGCACGACGCTCGGCACGTGGTTTCACGGCGGACGCAAGCCGATCGACGTGACCGCGGTGGTCGATGCCCCGGCGGGGCTCGAGGTCGATGAGCACGCGCTCGCGGTCGCGCGCTACGACGTGGGACTCTCGAAGTTCGAGACGCGATGGGGCACGTTCACCGATCCATGGACCATCCAGCCGCAGCCGAAGTGCGGCTTCGTCGTGTGCGGCACCGATGGGACGATCGCGGCCTACGATTACTCCGAGCGCATCCGCGTGCAGACGCGCAGCAATGCGAAGCGCAGAAAGTGGAACGTGGACAAGGTGGCCGCGCCTTTTGAAAACCCGATCCAGTATGTGCTGCACGTGCTCGAGGGCGGCGAGTTCTTGAAAGATCCGCTGCACCCCGAGATCGCCCGGATCGGGCAGCAGATCGTCGATAGCGCCGTGCTCAGCGCGCGGGAGAAACGCACGGTGCCACTCGTGGAATGAAACTCGTCGCGCTCATCATCCCGCTCGCTCTCGCTGGCTGCGCGCTGCCGATCCCGACGACGCGCGTCGTGGCGCCGGGCATCCACGGACGGGTGATCCATGCGAATACCGGCGCGCCGGTCGATCTCGCGGGCGTGATGGTCGAGGGCTACAAGGAAGCCAGCGTCGTCACGGCGCGCGATGGCAGCTTCAAGACCGACCAGATCACGCGCACGCAGCCCTTCTGGGTGTGGTGGCCGTTTGCGGGCGACCCGGTGCGCGAGGTGAAGCTGCGCGTGGCGCGGCCGGGCTTCGACAAGCACAAGGAAAAGGTCGCGTGGCGCCCGAAGTCGCAGCCGCACGTCTGGCTCGCGCAGCCGATCGCACTTCAGCCGAAGTCCGCGGGCGAATCCGCCGCCGAGTTGATCGAGCGCGCGGGGCGGTGAGCCGTTTTCGGCCTACTCCTTCGGAGCCTTTGCGTCCGCCTTGGCGATGTCGATCGGCGTGTCGTTCGACTGCTTTGCGCCGGGCGTGCTGCGACCGTCGGCGACGTAGGCTTCGAGCAGCTTGGTAAGGCGCGCGACGATCTCCGGGTGCGCGGCCTGCGCGTTTTTCGTTTCGCCGATGTCGTCGGAGAGATTGTAGATCTGCACCGCGGGAAGGCCCTGCTTCTTCGCCTCGGCATCGCCCGGCTTTCCCCAGCCGCCCGAGCCGGCGCAGAGCTCCAGTTTCCACGGCCCCTGCCGGATGGCGAACCTGCCGCTGATGCTGTGATGCACCACCGCTTCACGCAGCGGCGCCTTGTCCACGCCGAGCAGCGCGGGGAGGATGCTCACGCTGTCCTCACCGGCGGTGGCGGGGAGCTTCGCGCCGAGCAGATCGGCGCACGTGGCCATGAGATCGGTGTGGCAGATGAGCTGCGCGCTTTGCGAGCCGGGCTTCACTTTCGCCGGCCAGCGCGCGAGGAAGGCGACGCGATGCCCGCCGTCCCAGATGTCCGCCTTGTAGCCGCGGAACTGCGCGTTCGGGAAGTGGCCCTGCGCCTCTAGCTTGTCGAGCTTCGCGCTCGGCGAGCAGCCGTTGTCGCTCGTGAAAATGACGAGCGTGTTTTCCGCGACGCCCGCCTTGTCGAGCGCGGCGAGCACTTCGCCCACGGCCCAATCGGTCTCCATCACGAAGTCGCCGTAGTCGCCGAGCCCGCTCTTTCCCTGCCACGCCTTCGACGGCACGATGGGCGTGTGCGGCGAGTTCAGCGGCAGGTAGAGAAAGAAGGGCTGCGCGGTCTTCGCGCGTTCGGTCACATACGCGGACGCCCTTGCTGCCAGCGCCGGCAGCATGTCCACGGGCTCCACGATCTGCGCGACGCGATCGTTCTCGAAAACCGACCTCATCATGCGCGCGTGATGAAAGCCGAAGAACTCGTCGAAGCCGCGCGTCGTCGGCCCGTCGCGCGTCACCGAGCCGAGCGGCGCGCCTATCGTCTTGCCCTCGCTCTTCGCTTTCTTCGCACCTCCGCCTTCGATCGTGAATCCGAGGTGCCATTTGCCGATGCAGGCGGTGTGGTAGCTGTGCTGCTTGAGCAGCGCGGGAACCGTCAGCCGATCCGCGGCGATGAGCGGTTCATCGTAGTTGCTGAGCACACCGCTCTGCAACCGCGTGCGCCACGCATAGCGCCCGGTGAGCACGCCATATCGCGTCGGCGTGCAGACCGACGAGCCGCTGTGGGCATCGGTGAAGGTCATGCCCTGCGCCGCGAGCTTGTCGAGGTGCGGCGTCGCGATCTTCCCGCGCTGCGGATTGAGCGCGCGCACGTCGCCGTAGCCGAGGTCGTCGGCGAGGATGTAGATGATGTTTGGCGGTCGCTCCGCGGCGCGCGCCGCGACGACGATGGAGAGAAGGGCGAGGGCGATGAGGCGGATGGAGGTCATGGGGCGATGGAGTTCGATTCCGCGCTACTCGCCGGCACCCTTGCGCTTCTTCCCCGGTCTTTCGGGGGCGGGTGGCGGAGCGTCGCGCAGCGCGAGTTCGCGGAACTCGCTGTCGTTCCGCGTCCACGCCTGTTCGAGTTCGCGCGCTTTGGCGGGCTGCGAAGTGGCGAGGTTCTTCGTCTCTCCGCGGTCAGTCGCGAGGTCGTAGAGTTCCCACGGCTGATCCTTCGCGGCGACGAGCTTCAGGTCGCCGACGCGGACCGCGCGATTCCCTTCGTGCTGCCACCACAGGAAGTCGCGCTTCACCGCGCCGTCCTTCGCGAAGGCTGGCACGAGCGACTTCCCATGCAGCGGCACGGGCGACTCGGGCGCTTTCGCTCCGGCGAGTTCGAGCACGGTCGGCACGATGTCGATGAGATGCCCGGGATTCGTCCGCAGTTCGCCGCGCGCCGCGATGCCCTTTGGCCAATGCGCGATGAATGGCGTGCTGATTCCGCCTTCATGCACCCACGTCTTGTGGCGGCGGAATGGCGTATTCGAGCTGCTCGACCAGCCAGGCCCGAGGCAGAGATAAGTCTTCGCCGAGCCTGGCGCTGCGGTGGGATCGTGGCCCTCGCCGCGCACCATGATCTCCGCGCTCGCGCCGTTGTCGGAGGCGAAGAAAATGATCGTGTTGTCGAGCTGCCCCATCGCCTTGAGCTGCGCGAGCACGCGGCCGATCTCCACGTCCATCCGATCGATCATCGCGGCGTGGACGCTCATCTTCGCCGCCTGAAAATCGCGCTGCTCGCTCGACAACTCCGACCACGGCAGCGGGCGGTTCACCTCGCCGGGACCGAGCTTCTTCATCGCATCGGGGAAGGCGTAGGGCGGGCCGACTTCGCGCTCCATCGTGGGCAGCGGACTGCCGACGATGCGCAGGTCGAGCAGCCGTTTGTAGCGCTCGGCCTGCACCACGTTCCAACCGTCGCGGTAACGGTCGCGATGCTTCGCGATGTCCGCTGCCGGCGCTTGCAGCGGGAAGTGCGGCGCGATGAATGCGAGGTAGGTGAAGAACGGCTTGTCTGCGTGTTTCTCCGCGTGCTCCCTCAGGTATTTGATCGCGTGATCCGCGGTCGAGGTAGTGGAGTAGAAGTCATCGGTCTGCGGCACAGGCTTGCCATCGTCGGTCGCGCCGGCCCTGAAGAAGTTGTTCTGCCCGCCGCCGATCTCGTAGCTGTGGTCGAAGCCGGCCTCGAGCGGCTTGCCGTCCACATGCCACTTGCCCACATGATACGAGCGGTAACCGCGCGACTTGAGCATCTCGGGCAAGAGCCGCGCCCACGCGGGCCGCACGCCCTTTCCACCGCTGGGCACACCCGGCACCGAGTCGCGCCGGATCGCCTGCGCGTAGTAGCCGCTGAGCAGCACCGAGCGCGAAGGCCAGCAGCGCGCCGTGTTGTAAAACTGCGTGAACCGCAGCCCGCCCTTCGCGAGCCCATCGAGATTCGGCGTCGCGATCTCCGAGCCGTAGCAGCCGAGGTCCGAGTAGCCGAGATCGTCGGCCATGATGAAGAGCACGTTTGGCGGGCGCTCCGCAGCGCGGGCGAGCGTGAAGGCGGCGATGAGAGCGAAGAGGATGCGCATGGCGCGAGTTCACCGTTTGCCCGCGCCGCCGGCAAGCTCCCCGTAGCGGCAGGCTTGCCATCGCCGCGCGGCGACACAACATCCGCTGCCATGCCCTCAACTCGCTGGCGCGACGTCTTCCCCGCCATTACCACACAAATGCACCGCGACGGTTCGCTCGACCTCGAGGCGACCGCTCGCCACGCGGATGCGCTCATCGCGAGCGGCGTCGCGGGCATCGTCTTCCTCGGCTCGCTCGGCGAGAACCAGACGCTCTCTGGCGACGAGAAGCGGCTCGTGATGCGCGAAATGGTGCGCGCCGCGAAGGGCCGAGTGCCCGTGCTCAGCGGCGTGGCCGAAGCCGCGACCGCCGAGGCCGCGCGCTACGTGCGCGACTGCGAGAAGCTCGGCGCCGACGGCGCGATGGTGCTCCCGCCGATGAGCTATCGCTCACCCGATCCCGAGGAGCGGCTCGCGCATTTCCGCACCGTGGCGAAGGCGACCGGGCTGCCGCTGATGATTTATAACAACCCAATCAGCTACGCGAACGAGGTGACGCCGGAGATGTTCGCGCGGCTCGCGAGCGTGAAGAATTTCGTCGCGATCAAGGAGAGCAGCGGCGACACGCGCCGCCTCACCGACCTCCGCCGCGTCGTCGGCGACCGCTACGCGCTGTTCACCGGCGTCGATGATCTTGTCCTCGAAAGCGCCGTGCTCGGCATCGACGGCTGGGTCGCCGGCGCCGGCATCGCGCTGCCCGCGCACAATCAATGGCTGTGGGAACTGATGCAGCGCGGCGAGTGGGAGAAGGCGCGCGAGGTCTATCGCTGGTTCACGCCGCTCATGCACCTCGATGTGCATGTGAAGTTCGTGCAATACATCAAGCTCGCCGTGCAGGAGTGCGGGCTGGGCAAGGAGTGGACGCGCGCCCCACGGTTGCCGCTCACCGGCGCAGAGCGCAAAGGCGTGTTGAAGATCATCCGCGAGACCATCGCCACCGCGCCAAAGGTGCCGAGGCGGAAGTGAAACGCGTCCAAGTCATCGACTCCCACACCGGCGGCGAGCCGACTCGCGTCGTCATCGCCGGCGGGCCGGACCTCGGCGGCGGCAGCGTCGCGGAGAAGCTTTCGGTCTTCCGCGCGCAGCACGACGACTTCCGGCGCGCCGTCATCCTCGAGCCGCGCGGAAGCGATGTGCTCGTCGGCGCACTGCTCGTCGAGCCGGCGGACCCCTCGTGCGCGGCGGGCGTCATCTTCTTCGACAACGAATGCTGCATCGGCATGTGCGGCCACGGCTCGATCGGGCTCATCGTCACGCTCGCACACCTCGGGCGCATCGTGCCGGGTTCGCATCGGATCGAAACTCCAGTCGGCGTCGTGAGTGCGACACTGCACGCGGATGGCTCCGCATCGGTGGTGAACGTGCCGTCGCATCGCAAGGCGAAGGCGGTGTGCGTCGGCGGCTTCACCGGCGACGTGGCGTATGGCGGGAACTGGTTCTTCCTCATCGACGACCACGGCCAGCGGCTCGATCGCGCGAACGTCGATGCGCTCACCGATTACGCGTGGCGCGCGCGGCTCGCGGTGAATGAGGGCGGCTTTCCCGAAGTTGATCACGTCATCCTCTACGACGGCGCGCGCAACTTCGTGCTCTGCCCCGGCAAAGCCTACGACCGCTCGCCGTGCGGCACAGGCACAAGCGCGCGGCTCGCGTGCCTCGCCGCCGATGGCGCGCTCGCGGAGGGCGCGCCGCTGGTGCAGGAGAGCATCATCGGCAGCACCTTCGCCGCGAGCTATCGCTGGCTCGACCGCGTGCGCGGCCTGATCGCTCCGACGATCACCGGCACCGCGCACATCACTGCGGAATCAACGCTGCTCTTCGACGAGCGCGACCCCTTCCGACACGGCATCCCTCAATGAAATCCATCCTCGCCCTCTTCCTCATCGTCATCGTCCCGGCACTCGCCGCCGAGCGCCCGCGATTGCAGATCATCAACAGCAGCAGCGAACCGGTCGATGTTTACTGGCTCAAGAGCGCGAGCGAACGCGTGCCGAACGGCAGCGTGGAAGCGGGCAAGAACACGATCATCACGACCACCATCGGGCATCGTTTCGCGCTCGTCGGCCGCGACAGCAAGACGGAGGCGACGGTCACGAGCGAGGTGCCGGTGCAGGGCTTTCGCTTCGGCGGTGTGCCGGCGATTTACACGCAGTCGATCAGCGCGGGCGGCTTTCCGATCGTCGCTTCCGCAAAAGTGAATCCCTACGCGCTGAAGGAAGTCGCGTATCTCGCGGACCTGATGCTCGCGAACCGGCCCGACGTGCGCGCGGCGATGATCAAGAGCGGCGCGCGCATGTGCATCATGGCGCACGACGAATACACGACCGATCTGCCGGAGTGGGCGCACCTCACTCCGAAGGATTATCGCGACGCCCGTGCGCGGGGCATGGGTGGCAGCCTGACTGATCCGTATTGCTCATGCGCGGAGGAAAACGTCCTCGGCTATCCCGGCGATCCCTACTCGACCGAGAACATCGTGATCCACGAGTTTGCACACAACATCCACCTTCGAGGCATGGTGAATGTCGATCCGACCTTCGACGCGCGGCTCAAGGCAAGCTACGACGCGGCCATGAAGGCCGGGCTCTGGAAGGGCAAGTATGCGAGCACGAATCACCACGAGTATTTCGCCGAGGGAGTGCAGTCGTGGTTCGACGACAACCGCGAGAACGACCACGACCACAACCACGTGAACACCCGCACCGAGTTGCTCGAATACGATCCCGGCCTCGCTGCGATGTGCCGCGAAGTCTTCGGCGACACCGTGATCAAATACACCAAGCCCGCGACGCGCCTCACCGGCCACATGGCGGGTTACGATCCGGCGAAGGCGCCGACGTTCGTCTGGCCCGAGCGACTCACGAAGGTGAAGGACGAGATCCGCACAAAGGCGAGGGCGCGCGACGCCGCGGCGAACGGACGCGACACGCGCGACATCTCGGGATGGACAGTTCACGTCGGCAACGCGCTCGACGGTGCCGCGGCGGAGCGGGCGCTCGTGCAACTCAAGGCGCAGCTCGACGATATCATCCGCGTCGTGCCGCCCGCGGCGGTGGTCGAGCTTAAGAAAGTGCCGCTCTACGTTTCGCCCGAGTATGACGGGGTGCGGCCGAGGGCGGAGTATCATCCCGATGCAGGCTGGCTGCGCGCGAACGGGCGCGATGCGGCGATGACGAAGGCGGTCGAGTTCACGAACGTCCGCATCTTCGACGCGGAGGTGAAGCGGATGCCGGTCTTCGTGCTGCACGAGCTGGCGCACGCGTATCACGACCGCGTGCTCGGCTTCGACCAGCCCGAGATCATCGCCGCCTTCGAGCACGCAAAGGCCGCGAAGAGCTACGACGCCGTCGAGCGCCAGCGCACCGACGGAAAGCCGAACACGCGCGAGCGCGCCTACGCGATCACCAACCACAAGGAATACTTCGCCGAGACGACGGAGGCGTATTTCGGCCGCAACGACTTCTTTCCCTTCACCCGCGATGAGTTGAAACAACACGACCCGGAGATGTTCGCGATCCTCGAACGACTCTGGAGCGCAACCCCGCAACCCCGAATCCGATCGAACCCATGAACATGAAATCCATTCTCGGAGCGCTGCTGTGCTCCTTCGCCAGCGCGGTGCTCGCCGCCGAGACCGGCCCGCGGCCGAACGTCATCTACATCATGGCCGACGAGCTCGGCTACTACGAGCCGGGCTTCATGGGTGGGCGCAACATCCAGACACCGAACCTCGACCGCATGGCCGCGGAGGGCATCCGCTTCAACAACCTCTTCGCCGGCTCGTCGGTGTGCGCGCCGACGCGCGGCTGCTTCCTCACCGGCAAGCACAGCGGGCACACGTCGGTGCGCGCGAATGGCGGCGGCACGCCGCTGCGCGCGGAGGAGGAGACGATCGCGTCGGTGCTGAAAAAGCGCGGCTATGCGACGGGCGGTTTCGGCAAGTGGGGCTGCGGCGGGCGCGGCTCGACGGGCGTGCCGGAGAAGCACGGGTTCGACACATTCCTCGGCTACTACGACCAGGTCCACGCGCACACCTACTTCCCGCCGTATCTCATTCGAAACAGCGAGGAGGTGCCGCTCGCGGGCAACAGCGGTGGCAGCGCCGGGCAGACCTACTCGCACTACGTGATCCACGACGCGGCGATGAAGTTCATCCGCGATCACGGCAAGCAACCGTTCTTCGCCTACCTGCCCTACACGCCGCCGCACGGGAACTTCAACATCCCCGACGCCGATCCCGCGTGGGCCCTTTATAAAGACAAGCCGTGGACCGAGGACGCGCGCCGATATGCGGCGATGGTCGGAATGGTGGACCGGCAGGTCGGCGAAGTGCTCGCGCTGCTCAAGGAACTCGGCATCGACGACAACACGCTCGTCTTCTTCAGCGGCGACAATGGCGGCAACGATTACTTCAAGTCGCCCGAGCATCCGCGCGGCGTGCATTCCGCAAACAAGCATCCGCAGACCGGCGTAGAGTATCGCGGCACAAAGGGCACGCTTTACGAGGGCGGTCTGCGCGTTCCGTTCATCGCGCGCTGGCCGGGGAAGATCGCGCCCGGACGCGTGAGCGATTACCTCGGCTACTTCCCCGACATGCTGCCGACAATCGCCGAAGTCGCCGGTGCCGCCGCTCCCGCCGACGTGGACGGTCTCTCGATTTTGCCGGAGCTGATCGGTGAATCCGCCGCCGGCCGCAAACAAGTGCAGCACGAGTATCTCTATTGGGAGATCAGCGGGTGGACCGCGATCCGTCAGGGCACATGGCGCGCGGTGAAACCGAAACCGAATGCGGCATGGGAACTCTACGATCTCACCGCCGACCCGAGCGAGTCGAAGAACCTCGCTGACGCAAAGCCCGAAGTTCTCGCGAAGCTCACCGCGCTCGCGACGAAGGCGCACGAACCGGTGCGCGAAGGCACCTTCACGAGCACGGAGCGGCACGAGCGCGACCGCCGCGCGAAGTTCGGCAAGCAGGACGATCCGACCTACAAGGCGAGCGCCGGCGGCGCGAAGAAGAAGCCCGGAAAGAAATGAAGATCACCCGCATCCTCGCCTATCGCGTCGAGCTGCCGCTGCACGAGGGCAGCTACAAATGGTCCGGCGGCAAGTCGGTCAGCGTTTTCGACAGCACCATCGTGCGCGTCGAGACCGATGCCGGCTTCGTCGGGCACGGCGAGGTGTGTCCGCTCGGGCCGTTCTATTTGCCGGCATACGCCGAGGGCGTGCGTGCCGGCCTTCGCGAACTCGGTCCGCACCTGCTCGGCTTCGATCCTCGCGAACTCGCGAAGCTCAATCACCGGATGGACGCCGCGCTCAAGGGCCATCCCTACGTGAAGAGCGGCATCGACATCGCGTGCTGGGACATCCTCGGTCAGGCGGCCGGGCTGCCCGTGTGCGTGCTGATGGGCGGGCGCTTCGGCGAGAGCGTGCGGCTTTACCGCGCCATCTCGCAGGAGGAACCCGAGGTCATGGCGAAGAAGGTCGCGGGCTATCGCGCGGATGGTTACACGCGCTTTCAACTCAAGGTCGGCGGCGACCCGGACACAGACATCGATCGCATCCGCGCCGTGCGCGCGATGCTGCAATCGAGCGACCGGCTCGTGGCCGATGCGAACACCGGCTGGACACAGCACGAGGCGATGCGCGTGGTCCGTGCCGTGCGCGACGTGGACGTTTACATCGAGCAGCCGTGCCTGACCTACGAGGAGTGCCTCGCGGTGCGGCGCCACACGGACCATCCCTTCGTGCTCGATGAAAACGTGGACGGCCTCGACATGCTCCTGCGCGCCAAGGCCGACCTCGCGATGGACGTGGTCAATTTGAAGATCAGCAAGCTCGGCGGCCTCACCAAGACGCGGCAGGTGCGCGACCTGTGCGCGAGCATGGGCATCGCAATGACGCTCGAAGATTCATGGGGCGGCGACATCACGACCTCGGCCATCGCTCACCTCGCGCACAGCACGCCGGAGGAGTTCCGTTTCACGAGCACCGACTTCAACAGCTACGTCACCGTCTCGACCGCCGAAGGCGCGCCGAAGCGCGAGAACGGGTTCATGCGCGCGAGCACCGAGCCCGGGCTCGGCATCTCGCCGAGGATGGATGTGCTCGGCGAGCCGGTGGTGGTGGTGGAATGAAGCACGTCGTCATCGTCGGCGGTGGCGTGATCGGCCTGAGCGCGGCGAGCGAGTGCGCGCGGCGCGGGCATCGTGTGACGGTGGTCGAGAAGTCGCGCAAGCAGCGCGGCGCCTCGCTAGGCAACGCGGGCATGATCGTGCCGAGTCACTTCATCCCGCTCGCCGCGCCTGCGAGGCGCGGCGGCGTGAGTCAGTATTCGATTCCCACGCTTGGCCGAATACTCGCTCCCGCTGTCTCAACATCGACCGACGCCGCAAGTATCCACCGCTTGCATCCCACAGATTGCGTTCGTCTGGGCGCCCGGTTAAAACAGGTCTGATTTCATGCCTGATGATTCTCGTAGCGAACGCCAAAAGCGTGTATTTGACGCCGTTTTGAACGGCATCGAGGCACTTGGCTATAGCGGGCGGCTGTGCCAACGGGGCTACGAGTTCTCGGATTGGTTTGGCGGGCAGAATGACCGAGTGAAGGTTCCCGCGGCTGCCTTTGCACGCGAACCGGCGGATTACGATTCGGCGTGCGTGGCGGTGTTTCTGCAAAACGGCGGCGCCCCTCCATTGCGCTACCGCTCGCTCGGTGCGCCGTTCGGCATCGAAGTGCGGGATGATGGCATAGTGCCGTGGTGCATTGGCCAGGACGAAACGACGACGCGCGCGCCAGTCGGTCGCATTCCAGCCGATGCGTTGGACAGGTTTTTTACTTCCGTTGGCAAGAAATGGAGTCGCGACGAAGTCGTGCGCGCCAAGAACATCGGAAAAGGAACCGGGCCGTCCGAAGTGGATTGGGTGGACATGGGCCTCATTCCCGCACTCGAAGGTGAAATCAGCCGCAAGCTCGACGGGTTGCTCACGAATGCACTCCGAGCAGGCCAGCGCGCGTATCGCCGATCGACGGGTCACCCGCCGCATGCCGAGGAACTTTACCGACTCGTTTTCCGATTACTGTCCGGGAAAGTTTTCCATGACCGAAAGGTCGGTGTCTTTCGACAACTCGACGCAACCGTCGATGCTCGCGAAGTCCTGCGCGCCGTCTGCGAATACTACCAGGAGCCGCACAACTATCTGGCCGGCCCTGACGCGCAGCAAGCCGTCGCAGCTGCGTTGTGGACAGGACTCACGTTTCAAAATCTCTCCGTGGATGCGCTCGCCTTCGTCTATGAGAATACGCTCGTGGACGACAAGCTGCGGCGGGACAACGGCATCCACAGCACGCCGCATCGAATCGCGCGCTACGTGGTCGAGCGAATGCCGTTCGAGTCCATCGCGGAGTGCGAACGCGTCGTGGTCGAGCCTTGTTCCGGGCACGGCGTTTTCCTAATCGCGGCGCTGAAGCGGTTGCGCGACTTGCTCGACCCATCGTGGGACGCGCGGCGGCGGCACCGCTATTTCGCCGACCGGTTGCTCGGCTTCGAGCGCGACGCCTTCGCCCGCGAAGTCTGCAAACTCTGCCTCACGCTTGCGGACTTCCCGAATCCCAATGGCTGGAATCTGCCGCCTGCTGATGTCTTCACGTCGCGGAAACTCGTCGAGGCGCTCGACACGGCGCGGGTCGTTCTGTGTAATCCGCCGTTCGAGGAATTCAGCAAGGCGGAGCGTCGCGACTACGGCGCGGACATCGGCACGTCGAAGCCGCTGGAAGTTCTCCGTCGTGTGCTGCGACATATGCCGGCGGGTGCGAATCTCGGGTTCGTGCTGCCACGCACGCTGGTGGATGGCACGAGCTATCGCGACGTGCGCGGAGAAATTGCACAGCGGTTCGGCCAGATCGAGATCGTCGCGCTGCCCGACAAGGTTTTCCGTCATGCCGACGTGGAGTCTGTGCTGTTGCTCGCGACCGGCGCGGCGCGTGAGAAGGTCACGGTTCACTTTCGCGAGGTGAAGAAGGCTGGACTGGCTGCGTTTTACGACCGTGGTGCGGTGACGCGCGAAGACGCGGGCGAGTTCACTGCGGCTCAGGCTGAATCCATCGCGGGCTTTCATGTCCCGGTTTTGCAGGAAATCTGGCAGCACCTTGAACACCTGCCGAAGCTCGCGTCGGTCGCGAGAATCCATCGCGGCGTGGAATGGCAACCGCCGTTCGATGAACGAAAATACGTTTCCGCCACAGAAAGGCCTGGTTGGTGGAAGGGGTTTCGGAATGTCCAGGATGGATTCGCGTCGTATCAGCTTCCGCAACGAATGTGGCTCAATCCTCACCCAAAGTGTCGCAGGGGTGGTGCGTGGAATTATGAGTGGTCCAGTCCAAAGGTTGTCACGAATGCCGTAAGAATCTCCCGAGGAGCGTGGCGCCTGGCAGCGGCAGTAGACCTTGATGGATTGACTTGCACCCAGAGCTTCCAATGTGTGTGGCCGGTAGGGGCTTGGTCCGTGAAAGTCCTGGTGGCAGTTTTGAATTCACCAGTTGTTTCCGCCTTCGTCGCCAGTCAGGAAGGAAAACGCCATGTGCGAGCACGCACATTAAAGGACAGCCCTATCCCCCACCTTTCCACGAGCGACATGGTTACGCTCGAAGGCTTGGTGGACGCCTACATGACCGTGATGAGTGAAAGCCCGGAGAGTCGCCTGCCACTGTGGGGCGGTGGTCCATGGGAGGAACGGGCGCGGCGTGTCCTGCTCGAAATGGACGCGCTCATCCTGCGCGGCTACGGCCTGCCGCCGTGGTTGGAGCGGCGGTTGCTCGACTTCTTCAAGAATGAGGCGCGTCCCGTGCCGTTCGCGTTTGGCGACTACTACCCGCCGGACTTCGCGCCGAATCTGCCGCTGCGCGTCTTCATCTCACAAAATTTCCAGACCAGCACAGCGACACGCATCGCGCCGCACCTGCCCGAACTCCGCGACGCCGCGCTCACGGCCGCGCTCGAAGAAGTCCAATGAAACCATGCCCGAGGTCTATCTGCTCGATACCAACGTAATTTGCGCTCTGGCGGACGCCAACCGCCTGGCGCACACGGCGGCGATCCGGCGGTTCCAATCGTGTGGACAGAATGTGCTGCTGCCGTCGCTGGCCGTCGGTGAAATTGAGTTCGGAATGCAGAAAGCCCCCGACGTGCGGCCAGACAAACGACAGGAACTGCGCGCCTTCATCGCGCGCTTTGCCCAACTTCCCTTTGACGAACACTGCGTCCAGCCATACGCTGCCGTCCGTGCCGAACTCTGGCGCGCACACGGCACTGTGCGACCAAACAAGCCGCACAGTCACAAAGAGCGCCGTCCCGAAGACCTTTGCGATAAAGTAACCGGAGCGGAACTCGGGGTGGACGAACCCGACTTGCTCATTGCGAGCATTGCGCTTGCACAGAATCTCGTGCTTGTCACAGATGACCGGAACGTCGGCATGTCGCGCGTGAAGGACGCGGCAGACGCCGTTTTCCGCACAGGCGTTTTTCCCGTGCAATTGCGCGTTGAGAACTGGTTGGAATCACTCGTGTAGCCGTGTCAACGGACGCGGCTTTCACAATGAAAGCCATCCAGACTGAAGCCCTAATCTGCGGCGAGCGTTTCTCCGGCGCACATTGGTGTCAAGACGCCTCTCATCGAGAGGCCACCAGGGTGCTTATCGTTCCGTTCAAAGCAAACTGATGTGAAGCACGTCGTCATCATCGGCGGGGGAGTGATCGGGCTGAGCGCGGCGTGCGAGTGCGCGCGGCGCGGGCATCGCGTCACGGTGATCGAGAAGGCGCGCGCGCGGCGCGGCGCGTCATTCGGCAACGCCGGCATGATCGTGCCGAGCCACTTCATCCCGCTCGCCGCGCCGGGCATGGTCGCGCTTGGGTTGAAGTGGATGTGGAATCCCGAGTCACCGTTCTACATCCAGCCGCGGCTCGACTGGGAGTTGATCGCGTGGGCGTGGCGTTTCTGGCGCGCGAGCACGCGCGAGCGCGTCGAGCGGGCGGCACCGCTGCTGCGCGACCTGCACCTCGCGAGCCGGGCGGCCTACGAACAGATCGCGGATGAGTGCGGCCTCGTGCGGAAGGGATTGCTCATGCTGTGCAAGACGCAGCACGCGCTCGACGAGGAAGCGCACACCGCCGCGAAGGCGCGCGAACTCGGCCTGCCTGCCGAGGTGCTCGACGCGCAGCAGACCGCCGCGCTCGACCCGGGCGTGACGATGGACGTCGTGGGCAGCGTCCATTTCCCGCGCGACTGTCATCTTCAACCCGAGCGATACGTCGCGGCGATGGAGCGGCGTATCGGTCCGCTCGTCGATGCCGAGGTGACTGGATGGCGGCGCGATGGCGCGCGGCTCGTCGCGGTGGAAACGACTAGTGGCGAGATCGCTGGCGATGAGTTCGTGCTCGCGGGCGGCGCGTGGTCTTCCGCGCTCGTGCGCGAACTGGGGCTGCGGCTGCCGATGCAGGCGGGAAAGGGCTACAGCCTCACGCTCCCGCAGCCGGTCGAGTTGCCACAGATCTGCTCCATCCTCACCGAGGCGCGCGTGGCGGTGACACCGATGGGCGGCGCGCTCCGCGTCGGCGGCACGATGGAAATTGCCGGGCTCGACGAGCGCATTTCGGCGCGTCGCGTGGCGGGCATCGTGAATGCGCTGCCGCGCTACTATCCGCACTTTCGCCGGGAGCATTTCGACGGCATCGAGCCGTGGCGCGGCCTGCGGCCATGCTCGCCCGACGGGCTGCCCTACCTCGGCCGCACCCGCGCCGCGGAGAACCTGATTCTTGCAACCGGGCACGCGATGATGGGTTTAAGCCTCGCACCCGTTACGGGCGACCTCGTCGCGCAGATCGTGGACCGCGAGCCGCCGCGCTATGACCTGACGCTGCTTTCGCCGGACCGCTACGCGTGAGGTCGCTCGTCGCGGTGCAGCCCATTTTTCAAACACGCCCGACAGTCGGGGGTCTTTGACTTTGCCGGCATCGCCTGCCCGGAGCATCTTCCAACTCCGCATTTCGTCGTCCTTCGATTACCTTTCTTTTCAATCCATGAACAAACTCCTGATCTGGCCTGCGGCTCTCGTCGTTTTGGGCGGCGGATATATTGCCAGCCGGATGTCGTGGAAGTCGCCGGAGACGGCGGCCGCCGGCAAAAGTTCGCGGCCCACGACAGCGGTCGTCACCGCGCGCAGTATCAGCTTCGCCATTTCCGCCGCGGGCGAAATCACGCCGGCGGAACAGGTCTCCGTTCGCCCGGAAATCAGCGGGCGCATCGAGGAATTGCCCGTGGACATCGGCGACCGCGTGAAAAAGGGCGAGTTGCTTTTCGCGCTCGATGACCAGGATTTGCAGACCGAGAAGTCGCAGCGGCAGATCGAGATCGAGGGCTCGAAGCTGCAGGTGAACGCGTCGCGGCTGGCGATGCAGAAGATCGAACTGTCGTTCACGCGCACGCAGGGGCTGGCCGAGCAGAAGCTCGTGTCGGAGGAGGTCTATGACAACGTGAAGCTCGAACTCGATGTCGCGAAGAATGCCCTCGAGATCGCGGGGAACAATCTCGAGCGCACGGGAAAGGCGCTGCAGATCGTCGAGGACAAGCTCGCGAAGACGAAGATCACCGCACCCTTCGACTGCACGGTGCTGACACGCCCGGTCTCGATCGGGCAGGCGGTGTCGGGCGCGAGCGGCGTGAACAGCGGCACCGAGGTGCTCACCATCGCGGACCTCGGCGAACTCATCATCAACGCGCACATCAACCAGGCCGACGTGACGCGGCTGAAGGTCGATCAGGAGGTGCATATCGAGGTCGAGGCGGTCGCCGGGTTGAAACTCATCGGCCGGCTCGATCGCATCGCGCCGCAGGCCACGATCCGCAACGGCATCAAGGGATTCGCCACGCGCGTGATCGTGAAGAACGACGGCAAGTCCGGCGTGCTGCCCGGCATGACTGCGAACCTGACGATCCCGCTCGAAGCCGCCGACAATGTGCTCGCGGTGCCGCTGGCTGCGGTCTTCACCGACCAGGGCGAGCGCTTCGCCTACGTGCAGCAGGGCGGGAAGTTCGCGCGCGTGCCGATTCGGATCGGCGTCACCGATTACGACTTCGCGGAAGTGACGAGTGGACTGGAAGGCGGCGAGACGGTCTCGCTCGTGACGCCGGCCGAGGACGAAGGCAAGGCGCAGCAGGCTTTCGGCGCGGCTGCGAAGAAAGGCGGAGGAAAGGGCGGCGACGGAAAAGGTGCGCCCGGCAAGGACGGCAAGCCGGCACCGGGAGGCAGCGAGCGCCGGAGCTCGGGCGGCTAAACTTCCCCGTCGCGATGGCACTCATCGAACTGCGAGGCGTGAGCAAGATCTACCACCTCGGTGGCGAGGAAATCCGCGCGCTCGATAACATCGACCTCGATATCGACGGCGGTGAATTCATCTCGATCATCGGCCCGTCGGGCAGCGGCAAGTCCACGCTCATGCACATCCTCGGCTGCCTCGACTCGCCGAGCAAAGGCAGCATCAAGCTCGACGGCACCGAGATTTCCGCCGCGTCGATGCGCGAACTGGCGCGGATTCGGAACCGCAAGATCGGCTTCGTGTTCCAGTTCTTCAATCTGCTGCCGAAACTGAGCGTGCTGCAGAATGTCGAGCTGCCGATGGTCTATGCGGGCTGCGGCGCGCGCGAACGCCGCGACCGCGCGATGGACGCGCTGCGCCTCGTCGAGATGGAGAATCGCGCGAAGCACCGCCCGATGCAGCTCTCCGGGGGCCAGCAACAGCGCGCCGCAATCGCGCGCGCACTGGTGAACAACCCGAAGATCATCTTCGCCGACGAACCGACCGGGAACCTCGATTCGCACACCGGCGAGACGATCCTGAATCTTTTCCACGAACTGAGCCTCAAGGGCAGCACCATCGCGCTCGTGACGCACGACCCCGAGATCGCGGCGGTGACCCCGCGGAAGATCGAGATCCGCGATGGCAGGATCGCGACGAACGTGGACGCGAAGCTGGCGGGCCGGCGCGAGGGCCGGAAGTTTTCCGTCGGCACGGCGCGCGAAGACGACGAGGCGTCCGCGTCATGAACTGGTTCAGCGCCGTCATCGTCGGGCTGAAGGAAATCTTCGCGAACAAGTTTCGCTCCCTGCTCACGATGCTCGGCATCATCCTCGGTGTCTCGAGCCTCGTCGCCATGTCCGCGCTCGTGAAAGGCATGGAGAACGGGATGAAGGAGGCGCTCATCGCCATCGGCGGACTGGAGAAAGTGCGCATCGAAGACCAGGACATCCCGGTCTGGCAGCAGCACCTCGCCGACCAGGCGGTGGGCACGACGATGAGCGATGTGTATGCGCTCATGAGCAGCGCGCCCTTGGTCACGATGGTCGTGCCGGATATGCGCGCGCGGAGCATCACGATGAGTTACCGGGGAAAGAACATCAACCCGTGGAACTTCTCCGGCACGTGGCCGAGCGCCATCGAACTGAACCAGCACGTCGTCGCGCACGGACGGATGTTCAACGAAGTGGACGACGAAAAGGCGCGCAACGTCTGCGTCATCGGCACCGCCGTCCGCGACGCGCTCTTCGGATCGCCGGCGCAGATCGGGCGGGAAGTGATTCCGATCGGCGAGTTCGTGAACATCAACAACCAGCGCTTCAAGATCATCGGGATGTTCGAGCACTACGAGAGCGAGCAGGACAAGAAGCTGCGCGAGATGGCGGCGGCGCAGCCCGCGGAAAACAAGAGCGGACCCGAGCGTAGCCGCGGCTACGGCAGCATGAGCGGAAGCAAGAGCAGCAGCCGATCGCCGGGCGGCTTCGTCTTCGACCTGAAAAACAACACCGTCTATATCCCGCTCAACACGATGTGGCTGAGATTCCGAGCGGCGACCGGGATCACGAGCAGCAGCAGCAGTTCGTCGTCCAGCGGGAGCCGGAGCAGCAGCGGCGGAAGCTCGAGCAGCGGTGGCGGGAACTCGATCGGCGTCGCGGGAAATCCGGAGTTCGTCCCCGATCCGCGGCTTTCGACGCTTTCGATCAAGATCGCCGACATCGACAGGATGGACGAGGCCTTGCAGCAGGCGAAGAACGTCCTCATGCACTCGCACAAGGGCATCGAGGACTTCTCGTTTCGGACGCAGGAGAACTGGTCGGAAGGCATCACGCAGGCGATCAGCAACGCGCGCATGAGCGGCGGGATCATCTCCGCGATCAGCCTGCTCGTCGGCGGTATCGGCATCATGAACATCATGCTCGCGAGCATCACCGAGCGGGTGCGCGAGATCGGCATCCGCAAGGCGATCGGCGCGTCGTTCTTCGATGTATTCACGCAGATCCTCGTCGAGAGCGTCGTTATCGCGATCATCGGCGGACTGGCCGGCCTGCTCACTTCGAGCATGCTCGTGAAACTTCTCGTGGCGATGTCGCCGACCGAGAACACGCCGATGATCACCGCGGAAAGTATGCTCCTCGCATTCGCATTCAGCGTCGCGGTCGGCATCCTCGCCGGGCTCTTTCCGGCGATCAAAGCGGCGAAGCTCAACCCGATCCAGGCGCTGCGGTATGAGTAGTCGCTGATTCGCCGCCGTGTTCCTGCTGAACGCCATCCTCGTCGGCCTGCGCGAAATCTTCGCGAACAAATTCCGCTCGCTGCTCACCATGCTCGGGATCGTGCTCGGCGTGTCGAGCCTGGTGGCCATGTCCGCCATCGTCAAAGGGATGGAGAACGGCATGAAGGAAGCGATGATCGCGCTCGGCGGACTCGACAAGGTGCTCACTCGCGAAGCGCCGGTGCCGGTGTGGCAGAGTCACCTCGCGGACCAGGCACCGGGCCGCACGATCAGGGATGTCGAGGCGTTGCGCCGGAGCGCGCCGCTCATTCGCATGGTGTCGCCGGAGATGGCGCTCGATCGCGTCGTCTTCTCGCGCGGCGATCTGCGCGTGAAGCCGATGGAGTTCTGTGGAGTCTGGCCCGTCGTGCTCGACATGAACCTGCATCACCTCGAGCACGGCCGCTTTTTCAACGAGATCGACGAAGAACACGCGAACGCCGTCTGCGTCATCGGCACGGGCATTCGCGATGCGCTGTTCGGTTCGCCGGAGAAGCTCGGGCGCGAGGTCGTGCCGCTCGGCGAACGCGTGCAGATCAATGGGCAGACCTTCACGATCGTCGGCATGTTCCAGCATTACGAGAGTGAGCAGGATCGGCGGCGACGCGAACTCGCCGGTGTCTCTGCCGTCGTGGAAAGGAAGCAGGCAGTCGAGCGTGGACGGCCCGGCTACGGGGGCGGCAACACATCGCGAAGTCATTGGGCGTTCGATCGCAAAAACATGACCGCCTACATTCCGCTGAACACGATGTGGCTGCGCTTCCGCGCGACGAGCGGGTTGAACAGCATCCCCGATCCCACGCTCTCGGACATTGATCTCAAGGTCGTCGATCTCGCCGATCTCGAAGCCGCGCTCGCGCAGGCGCGCAACGTCCTTCTCACCACTCACAACGGCATCGAGGACTTCACCTTCGCCACTCAGGAGAACAACCTCGAGAGCATCAACCAATCGATCGGCAACGCGCGCATGAGCGGCGGAATCATCGCCGCGATCAGCCTGCTGGCGGGCGGCATCGGCATCATGAACATCATGCTCGCGAGCATCACCGAGCGGGTGCGCGAGATCGGCATCCGCAAGGCGATCGGCGCATCGTTCTTCGATGTGTTCATGCAGATCCTCGTCGAGAGCGTCGTCATCGCCGTCGTCGGCGGGCTTGCGGGATTGTGCGCGTCGGTGCTGCTCGTGAAGCTGATCGTCGCGCTCTCATCGAGCGAAAACACGCCTGTCATCCTGACGGAGAGCATGGCCGTCGCATTCGCGTTCAGCGTTGCTGTCGGCATCGTCGCCGGCCTTTTCCCCGCAATCAAAGCCGCCAAGCTCAGCCCCATCGAGGCGCTGCGGTATGGGTAGGCGCAGCGCAGGCGTTACTTCATCGACTTGAGATAGGCGAAGAGATCGCTGATCTGCTCGGGCGTGAATGTTTCGAGCAGGCCCTCGGGCATGAGCGATCGGCGTAGGTATTTGGTGCTGCGGATTTCGGTCTTCGCGATGCGGCGGTCGGGAGCGCCGGGCTGGCGCACGACGACCGCATTCTTGTCTTCGCTGACGAAGAACGCGTCGAGGAGGTCGCCGTTCTTCAACTCCACGCGGAAGATTCGATAGCCCGCTTCCATCGCCGCGTTTGGCGTGAGCAAGTTTCGCAGGATCGCCTCGGTGCCCATCGCGCCGACGCCGCTTAGGTCCGGCCCGATGTTTCCGCCCTGGCCTTTGAAAAGGTGGCAGGCCGAGCAGAGCATCGCGGCATTTTTCCCGCGCGTCGCGTCGCCGGGCTTATCGGCGAGCGCATGAAACTTCGCGAAGTTCGCATCCACCGCTGCTGCCTCGGCGACGCTCATCACCGGTGGAAAGTCGCTCGTCTTCGCGAGCTTCGCGCCGAGCTGGACCTTGCCCCAGCCGTCGGCAGAGCTGAGCACAAGGAGCGGCGGCGTCCCCGCCGCCGTGTGCGCCGTAGGCGCACCCCGGGGCTGCCGCTGCGCGGCAGAGGGCGGCGAGGACGCCGCCCCTCCCAGTGTTCGGTCGAAGTCGCGCCGGATTTCCTCGGGCGTGCGCACGCGCTTCCAAATGCGGAGTTCGCTCAGCGCGCCGGCGGTGCCGCCCTTCGCGTTCGTCCAGCCGATGCGCACGTTCTCAAACTTCGCCGTCGCGACCTTCGACTCGTCGGCGACGAGTTCGCCGTCCTGAAAGAGCCGGAACATCCCCTTCGCGTCGCGCGTCACGGCGACGTGGGTCCAGAGGTCCGGCGTCATTGGCTTCTTCGACACGATCGCGTCGTGGACCGGGCCGCCGACCCACACGCGGAACTTCGACTGGTGGAAATTGATGTCGAGCTGGCCAGGCGCGCCGAGGATGCCGTCGGCGTTCGTGATGCCAGGATCGAGCCGCACCCAGCTCTCGACGGTGAACGGTCCGTCGAGCGTCACGCCGGTCTCGGTCCACGCGTTTTCCTTGCCGTCGAACGCGAGCACGGGGCGGAAGAGCGACGCGAGTTCGCCGAGCAACGCGGCAAGATCGCGATCATCGCCGAGCACGGCTTGCAGTTTCTCGACCGTCGGGCCGTCGAGTTCGTCCTTCTTCATTGTGCCGCTGCGGATGGCGCCGACGATGGTCTTCGCGCCGGGCTTGGTCGAAGCGAGGCGATCGAGCGCGTTGCGGCGCGGGCCGGGTTCCAGATTCGGCCACAACTTCAAAAGATATTCCCCTGCCTGTGGCGAGCGCGATGAAGCCAGCGCCGCGAGGGCGTCGTCGCGAACTTCGGTCTGCTGGCCGAATCGGGCGAGGCGATCGAACAGATCCAGCTTTTCGCTACGGATCTCGCGCAGTGCTTTCAGTCCCTGAACAGCCACGGGCGACAGCGCGAGGTAGGTGCGGTGACCGGGCTCGCCGGCGATCGAATCGCGGCTCTCCGAGGTTCCGTTTTCCACGAGGGTGACGAGCGCGGCTTCGGTGTCGACGAGTTGAAATGCGCCTGCGAGTTGCGCGCCGAATTGCCCGCCGGCGGGATCGGCGAGGAGCTGCTTTGCGGCGGCGGTGAGCAGCGGCGCGAGCTTCGCGCTGTCGAGCCGCGTGCGTGTGGCGAGCAGGGCTTCGAGCACGCCGGTGCGCGTCGCGGGATTGGAAAGAACGGCGCGCAACGCGTCGCCGACGCCCGGCTCGTCGGGGAATTGCGCAAGGCGCAGCACTTCCTCCTGCCCCGGCGCGCGCTGGAGTTGCGGCAGCAGCTTCGCCACGCGCGCCGCGCTGGCCTTCGGTTCCAGCGCGAGCGAGGCGAGCAGGCGGGCTTCGACGGGCAGGCTTTCTCCGGCTGCGGAGTCCAGATACCACGCCACCGCGAGTGGGTGCTGCTCGAGGAACATCCGCACGAGGTAACGCTCGAACTCGCGGTCGTAGGCTTCGCGGACTTTGATCGGCTTGCCGCCGCGTGTGGACGGAGCCAGCGGCCCATCCAACGGCGGCTTCACCGAGGCGAGCAGCGTGCGGAAACCTTTGTATTCGACGCCGATGTTCTCTGCCCAAGCGGGCTTGGGAAGCTTTCCAGAAAGCGTGACGCTTAGGTCGGCTTCTTCGATGAAACGCCGTCCCAACCATCCGAGCAATTCACGCCGGACGGTCGGGTCAGGATCGTTCGCAAGATCCCCGAACTCGTCGGCCAGCTCGAAAACGGAAAGTCCACTCGCCCAACCATTGTAGGCTCGAATCGCTTCGCGCCGCACGTTGGGATTCGGGTCACGCTCCAACGCGATTAGTAAATCGTAGTCGAAGCCGACCCTGTCGGTGCACCACAGCGCTTGGACTCGTCGGGCGACCGGTTGCTTCGGATTGCTCCAAATAGCGGCGAGCTTTTCGTAGGCTGGCTCTTCGGGAATTGACGCATGGTCTTCAAATGCCTGCCACGCGAGATGGCTCTGCGCCAGCGGTTCGCTACCGAGCTTCGCGATCAACTCGTCGCCGCTTAGCTTCGTGAAGTCCGGGATCTCCACCGGCTTCGCGCCTTTCGCTTTCACGCGCCAGATGCGTCCGCGGGTCTTGTCGCGGTCGGGGTGGGCGCGCGGGACTTCGTTGTGCGAGATGATCTTGTTATACCAATCGACGATGTAGATGCAGCCGTCGGGGCCGTTGGTCATCGCGACGGGGCGGAAGAACGGGTCGTCGCAGGTGATGAGATCGGCGGTTTGCTCGAGCCGCCAGCGCGGGCCGTCGCGGTGCATGGCGAGCGTCTGCACTTTCGAGATGATGGGATTCGCCACCGCCATCACCAGATCCGGCGGCGAGGCGCCGCCAGCACGGAGCGACGAGCGCGTCGCTTCCACCAGTGCGAGGCCACTGAGCCCTGTGCCGCCCATGCGAAACTCCGCGGTCGCGGGGAACTCCGGCTGGTAGCTGCGCCGCAGCGGCTCCATGCCGCCGGGGTAGTAGGCGTATTCGTGGAAGGGCATGACGGGGTAGCCGAAGTCGTTCGCCTCCTGGATGAACGCCTCGCCTTCGCCCGTGATCACGAGGCCCCAGATGTTGTTCGGGCCGGTGCTGGTGACTTCAAATTGGCTCCCGTCGGGCCGCATCTTCGCCATCGAGCATTTCGGCCAATCGACCGCCTTCTCGTCGCCGGGCTTCTGCGGTTTGCTGTTGTTGAAAAGGCCCTGCGCCATCCAGATCCAGCCGCCGGGGGCGCGCGTGAATTGATGCGGGAAGAGATGCGAGTCCTGCACGCCGAAGCCGGTGAGCACGACCTCGCTCGTGTCGGCGCGACCGTCACCGTTCGTGTCCTTGAAGAGCTTCAGGTCGGGCCCGTGCTGGATGTAGCACGCGTCGCCCGCGCCCCACGGCAGGATGCCGAGCGGGATGGCGAGGCCATCGGCGAAGATGGTCGGATTTGTGAGGCCACCGGCGGGGAGCGGCGCGTTCAGCGCTTCGCGCGGGAAGACGAGCACCTTGTCCTTCGCCTTCGACTTGTAGAGCGCGGCTGCTGCTACTGCGTTTTCGTTTCCATCGACCGGATACTCGAGCGCGGTTTGCGTCCACATCCGCCCGCGCTGGTCGAAATAAACGCTGATGAATTTGCCGAGTCCTTCGCTCTCCTGGAGCACGAGTTCGATCTCGTAACCGTCGGGAAGGCGAAAGAGCTTTTGCTGCTCGGCGGCGGTCTTCGCGGTGCCCTGCACGGCGTTGTAAGAGATGTCCTTCTTCGCAGGTGCGGCGGATGCGCCTGGCCGCGGTTTCGGCGGCGGGGCGACGAGCTTTCGCGCGGCTTCGACGCCGCCGAGCTTTTCCCAAGTCGGCGCGTTCGGCGTCGGCGGGAGTTCCTCGATGGTCACGTCCTTCACCTGCACCAGACACGCGCCGCCGCTGTGGACCTGCGGGCCGATCTGCCCGTCGAGCGCGATGTTCGGATCCGTCTCGGTGTAGTCGATCGCGAGCACGCCATTGATCCAAGTCTGGATGCGCGGCCCTTCGGCGCGGATGCGGTATTCATTCCATCCGAGCACATCCACGACCTTCTCCAGCGCGGCGGCATCGACCGGCTCGGCGATCACGCGATTGCGCCGGAACTCGTCGTAGATTTTCCCGAACCACCCCTTCCCGCAATCGATCTGATACCCGCTCATGTGCGCGCCGCCCGGCACGCGCAGGCTGCGAATCTGGATGCCGCTGTTGAGCATCCCCGTCGCCGGATCGCCGCCGCACTTGATCTTCAGCCGCAACTCGAAGTTCGCGTAGCTCTTCTTAGTCGCGATGAAGTGGTTCTCGCGAATCTTCTCCGTTGTCGAGCCGCCGGAGATCATCCCGTCCTCGACGCGCCAGATTTTCGGATCGTAGTCCCAGCCATCGAGCGTCCTGCCGTCGAAGATCGCCACGGGCGCGGCGTGTGCGGCGAGGATGAAGAGCGGCAGGAGGACGATGAGGCGTTTCATGGCGGGGGGACAATCGCGATCGTGGGGAG
>JBEBGD010000147.1:0-10888 GCA_040081625.1 Chthoniobacteraceae bacterium | reverse complement strand
CCTGGGGTCCGGGGTCGCCCTGCGGCCCCGGCGGGCCGGGCACGATCTCGGCGCGCAGCGCGTTGAGTTGATCGCGCACGACGGCGGCATCGAGGTCGGCATGCGCGGCGGGGAGGTTTGGGTCGAAGGGCACGGGTGGATTTCCGATTGATGATTTTGGAGTTACGATTTGCCGCGCTCCGCGCGGCTACAGCGCGCGGATTTGCGCCGGGTCGCTCCATGCGCCCATCACGCCTTTGTTCCCGCAGGTGCGGACGCGAATCCACACGAGCGCGCCGGGGGTGATGCCGCCGATGGTCGCCTTGCCGCCGCCATACATCCCGGCGTGCTGCCAGTTGGCTTCCACGTTCGGGTCGCCGAAGCACTTCTGCACTTCGTTCATGCTCCGCTCGCGGTCGGGCCGGTAACGGGCGACGACTTCGCCGCTCACGTCGCCGTGGCGCAGCCGCAGATTCTCCGGCGCGGCGGGCACGCCACCGGGCGCATTCTGCCCGGCTTCGTAGGAGGGGAAGCCGCTCTTTTCCACGAGCATCGCGTCGCCCTTGGCCACGCCGTTCACGTAGTTGCCCAGCTCGGCCAGTTCGCCTTCCATGTCATGCCGCGACATGTTGAAGGCGATCACGTCCACCGTCGCGCGGCTGGCCTTGGCGGCGAGCTTCGTGTCGAAATCGGCGATCGAGGTCGCCAGCACCGTCATGGCCACCGGCGGCGAGCCGAAGGTGGCCGCGTTCGTGGTCATGCTGTCGTGGATCATTTGCGCGACCGGCGCAAGGTCGGCAGCGGCATAGCCGCTGAAGTCGATGACTGCTTTGATTTTGCTCATTTTCCTGGGTGTGGCCACCGTGCCGTTCCATGTCGCGCCCGGCTGATTCCAGCGGAGCCCCGGCATGTTCCAAGTCAGCGGTTTGGCCATCGGTTTAGGGTGGTTGTTGGTTCTGGTTTGTTCCTGATCGGGTTAAAAGGAGCCCTTGTTTACGGTAGAAGCCGCCAAAACCGCCGAAAAAGCTGACAGCTTTGCCGCAAACCCGTCAGCGTTTGCCGCCACCCCGTCAGCTTCCGCGGCGAAAGCGGCAGCGGTTTTCACAAACCCGTCAGCGTCCGGCGCGAAGCCGTCAGCATCCGCCGCGAAAGCGGCAGCCTTTGGCGCAAAGCCGTCAGCCGCGACGCGAAACCCGTCAGCCTCCGCGACGAACCCGTCAGCCGATTCCGCAAACCCATCCGCCTCCGCGAAAGCTCCGGCAGCATCCCCTCCCGCGGGTCGCACCGGCGCTGAAAACGAGCGCCGATTTTCAAGCTCGATTTCGCCCTTCGCGTTATCGACGCACCGACGCACCGACGCACCGGGAGCGACGGGCGACTTTTCTTCAATGCTGTGCGAAACCGAGTGCATGATCAGCGAGGAACGATCGCCCGGATATGAAGTCGCCTCGCGCGAGGCAAACATTTTTTGCAACGATTTCCAGTGCGGCCGGCCGTGGCTCACGCTGATGACAGCGTGAGCCATGTCCGCCGCGACACTGCTGCTGCTTGCGCCGGGCGGATTCCGGCCTACTGGCAGCGGCTCATTCGATGGCTGCGTCCACTTCTCAATCCATAGCCTCGCCCAACCGCCCCACCAAGGTCGGCATGATCTCGCTCGGCTGCGCGAAGAATCTGGTGGATGCGGAGATCATGCTCGGCGGCGCGGTGGCGAATGGGATGGAGATCACGAGCGATGCGGATGAGGCGGATGTGCTGATCGTGAATACTTGCGCGTTCATCGACTCGGCGAAGGAGGAGTCGATCGAGGCGATCCTCGAGGCGCATCGCGGGCGCGGGCTCAAGCGGCGCAAGGGGCAGAAGGTGATCGTGAGCGGGTGCATGGCGCAGCGCTTTTCCAAGGAGCTGATGAGCGAGATGCCCGAGGTGGATGCGTTCATCGGGCTCGACCAGGTGGCGGAGGCGGCGTCGATCATCGAGCAGGTGATGGCGGAAGATTGCGCGCCGCTCAATCTCGTGTCGCGCAAGCCGACTTACATCCCGGACTGGGATACGCCGCGCGTGCGGCTCACGCCTTCGCATACGGCGTTCACGAAGATCGCGGAGGGGTGCAATCATCCGTGTTCGTTTTGCGTGATCCCGCAGATGCGCGGGCGGCATCGCTCGCGGACGATCGAGAGCGTGGTGGCGGAGGTGCGCGGGCTGGTGCGCGACGGGGTGAAGGAGATCAACTTGATCTCGCAGGATACGACTTACTACGGGATGGATCTGTGGGAGGAGAAGGCGGGGCCGCGGCAGAAGGTGGACCCGGCGCGCGGGGTGACGCTGGTTCACTTGCTGCATGAGCTTCAGAAGATCGAGGGGGAGTTTTGGATTCGTCTGCTCTACACGCATCCGGCGCATTGGAGCGATGAGCTGATCGCGGCGATCGCGGCTTGCGACAAGGTGTGCCGGTATATCGACATGCCGCTTCAGCATATCCATCCGCGGATGCTGGAGGTGATGCGGCGGGAGACTTCGAGCGAGCACATCGTGGATCTGATCGCACGCATCCGCGCGGGGATACCGGGGATAGCGATCCGGACGACGTTCATCGTGGGCTTTCCCGGCGAGACGGACGAGGAGTTCGAGGCGCTGCTGGAGTTCATCGAGAGCACGCGGTTCGAGCGGCTCGGCGTCTTCACCTACTCGCAGGAGGAAGGCTCGCGCGCGGCGAAGATGGAGGGGCAGCTATCACAGAAGGTGAAGCAGGCGCGCTACAAACGGGCGATGAAGCTTCAGCAGAAGATCGCGGCGGAGATCAGCAAGGCGCAGATCGGGAAGGTCGTGCGGGCGGTCGTCGAGAATGCGACCACCGCGCGCGGCCACGCCGACGCGCCGGACATCGACGGGCGCATCCTGCTCTCGCGGCCGGCGCCGGTGGGCGAGTTCATCGACGTGGAGATCACCGGCGCGCAAGTCTATGACTTGATCGGGCGACCGGCGTAGGCGCGGGGAGCGCGCTACTTCGTGATGATGCCGTTGAGCAGGCCGCCGTAGTTGGTGCCGCTCCACGTGCCGGCGTAGGTGCCTCCGTGGATGAGCACGCGGGCGGAGTAGGTGCCGCCGCCCGGGACGGGGATTTGATCGACGATGATGACAGGCGTGTCGCCGGCCCACTGCACTTTGACGGGGATGGGGGCGACGATGTCCTGCTTGTTGTATTGGATGCGGGTGTTGATGACCCAGGCGTCGCCGCTGACCTTCGCGACGCTGACGATGGTGTATTTGTCGGCCTTTTCCGGGCCGAGCACGCCGTCTTTGATAGAGCACCAGCGGCCAGCCATCGTCGCGGCGGTCATGGTCTCGATGAACTTCGCCTCGAGGGCCTCGGCACTGGGTTTGTCGGCCGCGGAGGCGGCGAGTGATAGGATCGCGGTGGCGAGGAGGATGAGCGTGGGTTTCATAAGAAGCGGTGGAGTGCGGACGGACTACTTGAGTTCCTTGATGCGCAGGTTGCGCCAGCGCACTTCCTCGCCGGCTTTCTCGGTCTTTTTGCCGATGCCGTGGACCTGGAGGGCGATGACGCCTTCCTTTGTCAGCTCGTCTTTGAAGTCGGCGGCGGGCACGTCGTTGATGAAGGTCTTGATGCTGTCGCCGCGGCACTCGATGCGGCCTTTGTTCCACTCGCCTTGCTTGAAGGCTTTGCGCGCGGGTTCGTTGTCCTTGAGGTCGAAGAGCCAGCCGCGGCGGGCTTCATCATACACGCCGCCGGTGTAGGCGCGGGCGCTCGGGTCGATCTCGAACTGGTAGCCGAAGACGCGGTCGGCGGGAAATTTGCGCTCCTTGCCGGCGATCGTGGCGGTGGTGTCGGTCGCGTAGTATTCGCTCCGGAACTGGACGCCGGAGTTCATGGCCGGGGCGACCTTGAATTCGAACTCGAAGATGAAGTCGCCATACTTTTTCTTCGTGCAGAGGAAGGAGTTGCCGGTGTTGAGCACGGTCTTGCCGACGACCGCGCCGTCCTCGACGCGATACTCGGCCTTGCCACTGTGCTGCTCCCAGCCGTCGAGCGTTTTGCCGTCGAAAAGTTTCACGAATCCGTCGTCGGCTGCGTGCGCATGGAGGATCAAGCCGGCGGCGATGGGGAGAAGGAGGATGAGTTTCATGGGCGGCGATCATCCGCACGGGCAGCGCGCGACGCCAGTGCTTTCGCGCTCCACAAACCGCGCGCCGCTGAAGGCTCCCCACGCCCCTCAGCGGCGCCCCCACATTCGATCAACTGCCGCGGCCGAGCATCAGCGGCGTGCAGTGGATGGCGCTCTGCACCTCGTGATCGGCCTCGCACGCCTCGACAAATAACCACAACGACCCGGTAATCGTGCCGGGCCAGCAGGCGCGGATTTCGCGGTCACTCCATCGCTCGTAGTGCTCGATGCGTTGCAGCGCGGCGCCCGGGCCATGGATATAGACGCCGAGATTGCGCGGCGGGTCGGGCAGCTCGCCAAACCCGCGGCCACGCACGACGAAGGTGCCCCCGGGTGTGAACTGGTCATATTCGCCGCTGCTCAGATCGAGCACACTGAAGATCGTCGGCTTCACTCTGCCATGCGGGTGCTGCGCTGGTTCAGACATGGTTTCCATCGTTCACGGGTTCCCGGGATTTCGGTTCGCCGCCCTGCCGCACCGCCGCGTCCTGAACTCGAGCCACGAAGGGACCACGGCGGTGCGGCTTCTCTCACCAAAGGATGAACGCTGGTGCTGTTCCTCGAGATTTGCCTCGGTTGAGATGGGCGTGATGAGATGCATTCACTATCTCTATTGGGAATCTGGCCGGTTTCGTGACGGCGAAAAATAAAATATCTGCTCGGCGCACCCGCCGCGCAGATTCATCGCGATGATCGAACCGGGAAATTCCTGCTTGCCTCCACGCACCATTCTTTGCGAGACGTCAGTGCGAAATCGTTAACTGAGGAACCCAGATATGAAGACGAAGAACGCGCTCCAAGAAACGAAGCAGAAGCAGCCAATCCTTTCGAGCTACGCCGGCTCGCACTCCGACATCGTGATGGCGACAGAGCCGTCGCGCTATGCGGGCACGGCGTGTGTCATCACCTCGCACAACTACGGACGATTTCTCGCGCAGTGCATCGAGTCGTGCCTGAACCAGAGCGTGCCGTTCGAGAGCATCGTCGTGGTCGATGATGCGAGCGACGACGACACCGCGGCGGTCGCGCAGCAATTCGCGGCGCGCGGCGTGCGCTACGTGCGCGGCGAGTGGAGGAACTTCGGCTCCGCCCGGATGCGCGGACTCGCAGCGTCACCCCGCACACCATTCCTGCTCTTCGTAGACGCGGACAATTCTCTCTCTCGGACCTACCACGAGCAGCTTCGCACCGAGATGACGGGCTCGAACATCGGCGCGGTGTATGGCAATCTGCTGCACTTCGATGAATCCGGAACGCTCGGCCTGAGCCCGAGCGTCCAGCCTTTTGATCGCGATCATCTGCGCCGGCGCAATCTCGCGGACGCGTGCTCGCTGGTCCGGCGCGAGGCCTTCGAGCAAGTCGGCGGATGGAGGAAGGACAGCTTCCTGACTGACTGGATGATGTGGCTGGATCTGACGCGTCACGGCTGGGAGATGCGTCAGGTGCCGGGTGCGATCCTCAACTACCGCATCCACCGCGCGCAGATGTCGAACATCCGCGAGGGCAACGTGGACATCCACGTCGCGCCGCTGCGCCAGTCGTGCATGATCGCGGTGCTCACGCTTTTCTCCGGGCGGCGCTGGGCGCTCGACCGGCACTTCGAGTGGCTCGACCGCCTCGACTGGAATCGCGACAACCTGCACCTCGTCGCGCTCGACAATTCCAACGACCCGGAATTCTCCCGCGCCCTCAAGCAACGCCTCGCGGATTGCGGCCTGGCCTTCAGCTACGTCGCCGACCGCGCACAGGCGCTGCCCGAAGTCGAAGCCGCCGATTTCGCCGCGAGCCGCGAGCAACGCAGCCAGCATTCCTACGCACTGGCAGCTCATCTCGCGCGGCTCTACGCGGTCGCGCGCCAGCACGTGCCAGGCGGAGCGGATTTCGTCTGGTCGGTCGAGGACGACATCGAGCCGCCGGCGCACGCGCTCCATCATTTGTGCAAGGGGCTGTTCCGTCACCCCAAGGCCGGCGCGGTCACCGGCTGCGCGCGCTCGCGCTTCGAGGACCAGTGGATCCTCTGGCAGGGCGGCACCGCACTCAGCGAACCGCCGAGCCCCGGCGACTATCTGCCGGTCGATGCGACGGGATTCTATTGCACGCTCATGCGCCGCCCCGTCTTCGATGCGATCGCCTTCCGTCCGACCCGCGATTGGTCGTTGAAAAACTGCGCCTACGACTGGGCCGCCGTCCACGACATCATCCAGTCCGGCTCACAAGTGCTCGCCTCCGCCGACGTGCGCTGCAAGCACTGGCAGCCCGACGGTTCGTGGGTCTGAGGCACAGCGCCGCCGCTACCGCGCCTGTTTCCAAAACTCCGCAGCCGGCATCCCGTTGATTTTCGCCAGCGTGCGGATCGAGCGTAGCAGTTCCGTGTCACGCGCGGGATCGAAGTCGCACTCGATCTCCTTGAGCGGCATCCCGCGCAGCGGCTCGAGATCCTCGATGAACGCCTGATCGCAGATCAGTCGCGTCAGCGCCATTCCCTTCACCGGGCTCAGGTCGCGGACGCGCGTGCGCGAGCAGTTGAAATCGGTCAGCGGCATTCCCCGCAGCGGCGAGAGGTCGCTGATGTCGGTCCGCCCGCAGTTGAGAAATTTCAGCCGCATCCCGCGCACCGCATCCAGCGTCGTGACCGCCGTCTGATTGATCCCGAGCGAGTAGATCGGGCTGCTCGCCAGCGGACTTAAGTCGCTGACTTTAGCCCCCTGGCAGACAAACCATCCGAGTGGCATCTCGCGCAGTGCCTCCACGCCGGAAATGTTGCTGTTGTGGCACTCCAGCCACTCCAGCGCGAGTCCCTCCAAATCGTCCAACGTATCGAGCGGACTGGTCTGGTCGGCCTGGCCAAGCCGCAGCCGCTTGAGCGAACCGAGCGCGCGCACGGGCGAGAGGTCGGTGATCGCCGTGATATTCAGCTTCAACTCGACGACGCGATCCTCCTCCACCTTCCACGACGCCGTGGTCGTGTCGAACTTCGGATTGAATTCCTTGAGCTTTGCGATCACGCGCTTGACCTCCGCGATCGGATCGTTCGGCACGACGCCAGGCTGTGCTCCGCCGCCCGTCTTCCGCGCCCTGCCATCCGGGTCGAAAACCGCAAGCCCGACCGCCACCAGCACCACGAACACCGACAGCCCGCCGACCAGCCGGGCGTGGGATTTTTTCCGCGGCGGACGCGGCAACTTTGCGCCCGTGCTCCGCACCACCTCGATCGCCGCCCTCAGATCCTGCGTGCTCTGGAAGCGCCGGTCAGGCTCCTGCTGCATCGCACAATGGACGATCTCGTCGATGCGCACATCGCAGCCGGAGTGTGCCGAGGGCGGCGTGAATACGCCGCGCGGCACCGTCCCGCAGAACATCTCGTAGAGCATCACGCCGACGCTGAAAATATCCGCGCGCTGATCCACGTGCATCCCCCGGCGCTGCTCGGGCGCCATGTAATCGGGCGTGCCCATGATCGTGCCGGTCGTGGTGAAGCCGGGATCGACCTCCGGCCCGACCAGCCGCGCCAATCCGAAGTCGGCCACCTTCACCCGCCCGTGCCAATCGACCATCACGTTCGCCGGCTTGATATCGCGATGCACCACACCTTCGCCGTGCGCGTAAGCCAGCGCGTCGCAGATCTGCGCGGTGATGCTCAGCACCTGCGGCGCGTCGAGCGAGCCCGAGCCGATCAAGTCCGCGAGCGTGCTCCCATCGACGAACTCCATCACGAAAAACAGCCGGCCTTCGACCGTCCGACCGCTGTCATGCACGGTCACGATGTTCGGATGGTTGAGCTTCCCCATCGCCCGCGCCTCCCGCTCGAAGCGCGCCACAAAATCCGCGTCGCCGCTCAGCTTCGGCGGGAGCAGCTTGATCGCCACCACCCGGTCGAGCCCTCGCTGCCGCGCCTTATAGACCACACCCATCCCGCCGCGGCCGAGCCGATCGAGGATGTCGTATTGGGGAAGGTTGCGCTGGATCTCCTCGGGCGTCGGCAGCGGATCCGGCGGCGGCTCGGGTTCCTGCCCGATATCCAGCAGCCTCCCGGCGCTCTCAGCGTCGAGCCGCGGAGGCCCGGGTTTGGATGCGTGCTGCGAAGGCGTTGGCGTATCGCTCATGGCCACCTCTGCTCAATCACAAAGCGCCTGCCGGACGGAAGCCAATTCTTCGGCGCGCTCATCCGTGCAGTGCGTCGCGCAGCGTCGCCAATTCGGAGTCGATCTGCGAGTTGGTGGGATTGTGCAGCGTGTCGGCAATGCGCCGGCGCAGGACTTCCCGAAATCGACCGCGCAGCCGCCCCACCCACTGGCGCGCGGCCGCTTCAGTCATCCCGAGCCGGGCTCCGGCGTCCGCATAGCCTGCCTCCCCGCCGACATCGGCCCAAATAAACGCCTCGAGCACGCGGAACGTCTCCCCGCGGCCCGCAGCCTCCTCCTCGACGCCCAGCTCGCTCAGCGTCGAGTCGAGCACCGCGTAAGCCCACGTCCTCTCGAAAAAGCCCGACGCCGCTTCAGCCTTCTCCGCCGCATAGCGCGCCTCGCCGACTTCGATCGAGATGAACTCGCACCGCCCTCCACGCTTCCAGCTTCCGTCACGCACCGTCGCGTCGGCGATATGGCGCTCGAACGCCTTGAGCAAAAAGCTGCGCAACCTCCCGAGCTGCGGCTCCGCCGACGCGAAAAGATTCCGCTCCAGCGCATAGGCAAAAAAGCTCTGCGTCGCATCCTCCGCATCGGGCGGGCTCTGCCCACTGCGCCGCGCGAAGGCGTAGAGCGGATACCAGTAGTCCGTGCAAAGCCGCGCCAGCGCGCCGCTCGTCGCCGGCTCATCACGGTTCGAGCGCGTCTTCAGCACGACCGTCCACTTCGTCTCAGGGAACGGAGAATTCAGCGGCTCCTTTGCCATCGCAGCTCAGGGATCTCTCACCGCACCCGCGACGAATTCCAACACCCGCCACAGCGCCTCGCCGCCGAGCGAGCCTTCGTTAAACGGCGCGCGCGGATTAAGCGGCGACCCGCGCAGATCCATCCCCGCCTTCGCGCGGATCTCCTCCGCCGTCGCAAGCGCGCGCCAGCCACCTTCGCCATCCGGCGGCGGAAAATAATCCACCGCGGGCAGCGCGGCCCGGACGAGCAGGAGCATGGCAAACCAACGAAGCGCGGGGAGCATCACTCCGGTGGTTAAAAAGCAAACCGCGCCGATTCACAAGCGACATGTTGCCCCCCGGCATCTCGAGCCGACGCTACACGGCGCGCATCAGCGCCCAAGTTCCCACAGGCGGACCGACGTGTCGCCACCGCCGCCACCGCTCGCGAGCGCGCGGCCATCGGGGGAGAAAGTGAGCGATTCGACGCGGCCGATGTGGCCGGTCAGCGTGCGCAGCAGCCTGCCGGTGACGGCGTCCCAAAGCCGGATCGTCGTGTCCTTGCTGCCGCTCGCAATCGTCCGCCCATCGGGGGCGAAGGCGACCGAATCGACCTCGGCTGTGTGGCCCTCGAGGGTGGCGCGCGCTTTGCCCGTGCCGATGTCCCAAAGCCGCACAGTGGTGTCGCCGCTGCTGCTCGCGAGCGTGCGGCCATCGGGCGAATAGGCGATCGTCTCGATGTCGCCGGTATGGCCGCTGAGCATCGACTTCGTCTCGCCGGTCTGCGGATCCCAAAGGCGGATCGTCCGGTCGCTGCTCGCGGTCGCGAGGGTGCTGCCGTCGGGCGAGAAGGCGACGGACTTCACGCGCGCGGTGTGGCCGGTGAGCGTCCGCAGCGGCTTCGCGGTGGCGACATCCCACAAGCGCACTGTCAGGTCCAGGCTCACACTCGCGAGGCTCTTTGCATCCGGGGAGAAAGCCACGGCGCGCACGGTGTCGGTGTGGCCCTCGATCACGGCTTTCGCTTTCCAGGTCTGCGTGTCCCAGATGCGAATCGTCTGGTCCGCGCTCGCGCTCGCGAGGAGGTCGCCGGAAGCTGAGAACGTGATATCGAACACGTCCTTGGTGTGGTCGGTGAGCGTGCGCTCGAGCGCGCCGGTGCGCGGGTCCCAAAGCTTGATGGTGTGATCGCGGCAGCTTGTCGCGAGCAGCTTTCCATCGGGGGAATACTCGATGCCGAGCACGGAGCCGGCGTGGCCTTCGAGGATGCGCGGCGGCTCGGCGGCGATTGCGAGCAGCAGGAGGAAGCAGGCGAATGCCGGGCAGATGCGGGAGAAGTTCATCGGGGGCGCGTTTTCGGGAGCGGGCTCGCCGGGGTCAAGCCGCGATCGAGCCGCGCCGCGCCGTCGCACGCCTAAGCCGGCGCAGCGCTCGGCGCTTGTGATGCTGTGCTTTTCAAACTCGCTCCCCTCGCCTTTCTCGCCGACATCGTCGCGGCTCCCGCGGCGCCTTCGCCGCAGTTGGTCGAGCGATGGCAGCGCGCAGCGGTGGAGAAGCATCCGGCGCTCGCGAAGGCGGGCTCGCCGCTGAACGAACGGTTTCTCGCGATCATCGCGGCGAAGCGGGCCTCCGAGCCGGGTTTCTTCGACCAGGCAGACTGGCCGATGCGGGCGGCGGAAGCGGCGGCAGCGGAGCTGAAGGCAGCGGAGGCGGAGGCGATGAAGAAGCAGGAAGCGGAGATGGCGCGCACCGGGGAGGAGCGGGCGCGCGCGGAGGAAATCGCGGAGTGGGAGCGGGAGTGGGCGACGGCGAAGGAGCGATGGATCTTCGACCGGCTGGTGGTGGGGGGGGGGGGGGGGGGGGGGGGGGGGGG
>JBEBGD010000048.1:0-38335 GCA_040081625.1 Chthoniobacteraceae bacterium | reverse complement strand
GCTCAGCCATCGGCAGCGGCACGAGCGGCGGGACGGGGAGCAGTTCGAACTTCAATGTTTTCAGCAGCGAGCCGCCGACGCCGACGCCCGAGACGGCGGTCGTGCCGGGTGGTGAGACAGGGACGACGGACGCTGGATCGGCGTTCAGCCTGCCATCCTACGGGCCGAAGGAGACGCCGCCGAGCTTCACGGTGCCGGGGTTTTACGGGCAGGGTTCGACGACATTTTTCGGCGGCAGCGGACGGCTTGCACGGCCCAAGTTCCGCATGAGCTCGACGTTCGGGTTTGGCTACGACGACAATGTTTTCGCCACGCCGAGCAATAACACGCCGACAATTCTCCCCGGCCTCTCGCAGATCGTGGACGAGACGGGAGCGACCGTGACGGTGCAGCCGACGGAGACCCGGACGACGGTCGTGCAGACCGGCACGACGATCGGCTCGGGCGGTCTGCGACGGCCGGTGTTTGAGACGATCACCACGACGGTGCCGATCGATGTGGCGGACACGGTGATTCCGGCCGCGGAGCGGAAGGGCAGCATGTTCGCGCGGGCTGGTTTGAGCATCGAGATGCAGCGATACACGCGGCGCTCGCTCTTCATCCTCAACCTCAGCGGCGCCGACACCTACTACTTCGACAAGGACGAGGAGCCCAATGAATACAGCGGCAACTTCGACTTGAAATACCTCTACCGGGTGACGCCGCGCTTCCAGATGACCGCGCAGCTCAATGCGGCCTACATCTCGCAGCCGGATCTTTCGCGCCCGAATACTCCCGAGCGGCAGATTCAGGGCGATTTGATCAATGGACTCGCGCGACTGGATCTTTCCTATCGCTTCAACCCGAGGCTCTCGACGACATTCACCACGAACTTCAGCGCCAACCGCTACACGGAGATGACCGAGCAGACGGGCGACTTCGATGAGGTGACCTTCGGGCTCGAGGGGCGCTACCTGTGGAAGCCGCGGTGGACGTTGCTCGCGGAACTGCGGTATGGGATGACGACCTACCTCAACCGCACGGACCTCGATTCGACGACTCAGTATTTCCTGGTCGGCTCGGAATTCATCCTCAGCCCGCGGCTCAGCGGCAGCATGCGCTTCGGCGGCGCGGTGAAGAGCTTTGAACTCGGCGACACGCAGGTCGCGCCTTACGTCGAGTCTTCGGTGATGTATCGCTCGACGGCGCGCTCCTCGGTGACGTGGAACAACCGCTTCGGCTTCGAGGAACCGGGCTCGCCGAACCAGGAGCGGCTCGTCTATCGCGGCACGATCGGCTACAACTACGCGTTCAGTCCGAGACTTCACGGCAACCTGGGGGTGAACCTCGTCCACGAGATCTCCACGACCAAAGGCTCGGATACGGACAACGTGGTCGATAACTTCGAGGCGACGCTGGGCTTGCAATACGAGTGGACGCGCCAGTTCAGCCTCAGCGGCAGCTACGTGTTCAACCTCTCGAACACCAACGCTCCCAACTCCGACTACTACCGCTCCCGCGTCACCCTGGCCGGCCAATACAACTTTTGAGCAACCCGTCCGTGTGCGACGCCATGACACGTTTTCAACCCTTGCCCGTTGCCGATGGCGACGCCGAATGCTCTCTTAGCCTGCTCCCAGCCACGAACTACTCCACCTATGAACGATACTAGTGAGGTCAAACTGCACTTCCTCGACTACTGGCGCACCATCAAGGTCCGTGCCGGCCTGGTCGTGCTCACCTTCCTCCTGGTCATGGTCACAGCAGGGGTAACAACCTACTTTTTGCCGCGTGAGTTCTTCTCGAAGGTGACGATGGAGGTGCGGCCCGACAACAGCGGCCCGCTCGGTGGCGGCGTCTTTGGCGGCGGCGGTCGCGGCGGCATGGACCCGATGTTCGTCCCCACGCAGTTTCAGATCCTTCAGAAAAAGGAGATCCTCTATCCGGTCATCGACAGCCTGAAGCTGGTCGAGACGTGGTCCTCCGAAGGCCGCAAGATGACCGCGGAGAACGCCTACATGAAACTGGTGCGGATGATGGAACTCCGCGAGGTCCGCAATACCGGCCTCATCGAGATCGGCATCTACAGCACCGACGCACAGGAGGCTGCGAACATCGCGAATACCGTCGCGGTCATCTATCGCGAAACGCGCCTCAAGCAGTTGCAGGACGGCATGGAGCGCGCACTCTCCCAGCTCAAGGACGAGCTCGATCGCCAGCGCAAGGTCGTCGATGATTCGGCCATCGAGATGGCCAAGGTGCGCGAGCGCGACAATATCGTGGATCAGGACCCGGAGAGCGCGACCGCCATCATCAACCGGAAGGATCGGGACATCCCGGAGCTGGAAAAACAGATCAACGAGAAGCGTCTGCGTGTCACTCAGCTCAAGGGGCAATTCGATGCGATCACCCGGATGAAGCCGGAGGAACTGCGCGAGGTTCTCCGCACGCTCAACATCGAGGACCAGACCGTAAATCGCATGGTCCAGAGCCTCCAGGATGCGACCGCCAAGGAGGCCGAACTCGCCGCCGGAGGACTGGGCGAAAACCATCCGCAGCTCAAGGCCGTGCGCTCGCAGAAAGAGGTCTATCTCAAGACCCTCGCCGACCAGCTCGAAAGCGTGCGCCGCAACCAGGCGACCCAGCTCGAGATCGAGCAAGGCGTGCTGGGCGACCTCGAGATCAGGTTCACCGAAGCCCAGAAGCTGAACATCGAGGACAAGAAAATGATGTCCGCTTACGTCGAGGCCAAGACGCGCTACATCCAGGCCAAGAAGATCCACGACGCAGCGCAGATCAAACTCAGCACCGAGCAGATCGACCGCCGGATCGACTTCGACCCGTCCAAGATCTGGGAGCGCGCCGAGAAGTCCTCCTACTGGGCGCGCCCGAACGTCGCGATGATCATCTTCATCGCCGCGGTCGTCGGCGCCATCGTCGGCATCGGCCTCGCCTTCTTCATCGAGTATCTCGATACCAGCGTGAAGACCATCGAGGACGTCGAGAAACACCTCCAGGTCCCGGTGCTCGCCGTGGTGCCCAAGAACGTCCACGTCCTCATGAACACCGAGGGCGACACCGCCGACGCGGAGATCTACCGCATCATGCGGGCGAACGTGGAATTCAACAAGCCGACCCGCAACGCCAACACCATCACCGTGGTCAGCGGCGGTCCCGGCGAGGGCAAGTCCACGACGCTCAACAACCTCGCCTTCGTCTGCGCGCAAGGCGGCTACCACGTGCTCGTCATCGACGCCGATTTGCGCCGCCCGAGCCAGCACCGGTTCTTCGACATCGATCACAAGCACGGCCTCGTCGATTACCTCAAGGGCGAAGCGACGATCGACGAAATCACGCGCCCGACCAAGCTCGACAACCTCTCCTTCATCCCGAGCGGTCGCCTGCCGGAGAACTCCGTCGGCATCCTCAACTCACAGCGCATGGTCGAGTTCATCGCCAAGGTGAAGACCCAATACGACCTCGTCTTCTTCGACGCGCCGCCCATCCTCGGCGTCAGCGACGGCTCCGTGCTCTCGAGCGAGTGCGAGATCACGATCATGGTCATCCAGCATCGCCGCTTCCCGCGCGCCATGCTCCAGCGCGTCAAGCAGGCCGTGGTTCAAGCCGGAGGCAAGCTCATCGGCGTCGTCCTCAACAACGTCGATTCCAAGCACGACGAAGGCTACTACAGCGCCTACAACGACTACTACGCCAAGCCCGTCCGCGACGCCAAGCCCGCCAAGGCTCCTGCCACGCCCGCCGCGCCGCGCCGTGCCGCGAAGCCAGCGCCGGAGCCGCAACAGTCGCCTGTGCCCGCACCGGTGACTGCCAATGGCGGCACCGCCCAGGGCCTCAAGCCGCGCTCAGCAGACGAAGAAGATTACTAGCCCTCCCATGCGCCTTTTCACATTCCTCATCCCCGCGATCCTCATCGCTCTTGTCAGTCCAGCTTCGGCCCAGTCCGCGGCGGCCGAGCCCGAAGTCCGGCGCGCACTGCCCGTCGGCCAGCCTGCTTCGGCCCCGCAGGGCGGGGGTGGAGGTGCCGCATTTCGCGTCGGCGATTCTATCGGGTTGCGTCTCGGCGGCATGCCGCCGGAATACGCGGCCATGTTCTCCCTCGAGTTTACGATCAGCGGCGACGGCTACATCAATCTCCCGCTCTGCGGCCAGATCCGCGCGGCTGGCATCACGCAGAGTCAGCTCGAAAAGGCGATCGAAAGGAAGCTGATCGACGAGAAGATTTTCACAAACCCGACCGCGATGATCAGCGTGCCGAACCAGGCCCGTTTCATCACCGTCGGCGGCAACGTCCGCGCGCCGAACCGCCAGCCGTGGTCTTCCGACCTGACCTTGCTGGTGGCCGTCGCAGGCGCGGGTGGCCCCGGCGATTTTGCCGGCGACAAGATCGACCTGATCCGTGGCGGCGCGGTGACGACCTTCAGCCTCAAGAAGCTGAACAAGGATCCCTCGCAAGACCCGAAGATGCAGCCCGGCGACCGGCTCGACCTGCGCTGAACGGGCGCTACTTCGCCGCGATCAGCGCGCGGTTTTTCCACACGTAGCCGAACCCGGAAGTCAGCGTGAGCCCCACGGCCAGCGCGATGAGGAAGCCGCCGCCGTAGCTCCACGCGTGCGCCCACCAGTAGAGCCCCGAGATCACGCCCGTGCGCTCGAACTCCATGAGCGAGAGCAGCACGAGGAAATAGATCACCGTGATCATCTGCCACGCCGTCTTGTGCTTGCCGAGCCGCTCGGAGGGCAGCACCACGCCCTTGCTCGCTGCGAGCAGCCGCAGCCCGGTGATGAGAAACTCGCGACTGATGATCACGATCGCGCTCCACGCCGGCATCGCCTTCTCCGGGATCAGGCAGATGAACGCCGCGGCGATCAGCACCTTGTCGGCGAGCGGGTCCATCAGCTTTCCGAAGTCGCTCATCAGATTCATCCGCCGCGCGAGCCAGCCGTCCAGCCAGTCGGTGATCGACGCGAGCACGAACATCGCCAGCGCCGCCGTGTAACCCCAGCCCCAGCTCAGCCGTGGCGGCAACGCGCCGAAGGTCGCGTCGTTATTCGGCCAGCGCCACGCGAGCGTCATGAACGCGACGAAACCCGCGGTCAGCACGAAGCGTGAGCAGGTGAGTTGATTGGGCAGATTCATTGCGGGGCGGCGCACGTTGCCCGTAGCATCGCACTCCCGCCAAACTGAAAATGAAAATCCTCGTCATTCTTCTCGCGCTCGTCTCGATCGCGCGCGCGCAGTCCGCGTGGCCGGCGAGCGTCGCGGCGGAGAGCTTCGACGTGCAGCCCGCCGCCCCATACAGCGCAAGCATGGCGGCGACGTGGCAGAGCGCGCACTTCCTCATCGCCTCGGAGTCTAAGCTCCCGCAAGGCCTCATCCGCGATCTCGCCGCCGTCTTCGAGGCCACGCGTGCCGCGGTGCGCGCCGCGCCGCTCGGCTTCCGCACCGCCGCCGAACCGCAGCGCCATCTCGTGCGCTTGTGCACCGACGCCGCTAGCTACTCGCGCGCCGGCGGCAGTGGAGGCAGCGGCGCGAGCTACGACGGCACCGCGACCGTCATCCTGCTGCCGAACATCGGCATCAAGCCCACGACGCAGGCGCTCACGACCGAGCACACGCCGCATCTTTTCGTGCTCAAGCACATCATCACGCTCCAGATGCTCGGCACCAAGCCGCTGCCGATGCCGCCGTGGTTGCAGACCGGGATCGCCGAGACTTTCGCAGCCGCGCCATACGTCCGCGGACGCTACACTTTCACCGGCCTCGACAGCGCGCTGCGCGACTACCTGCTGAAGTGGCGCCGCAGTCCCAACGCCCGCGGCCTGCGCCTGATCGCGCCCTCGAAGCTGATGACGCTCACGCCCGCCGACTGGCAGCGGCAGTTCGCCGCGCTCTCCGCCTACGACCTCTACAACTCCTCCGCGCTGCTCACGCACTGGTTTCTCCGCCACGACGGAAAGGGCGATGCCGCCGGCGTCGCCGCGTATCTCGACGCGCTGCGCATCTCGACTTCTCCAGTCGAAGCCGAACAGAAACATCTCCTGCGCGGACGCACCGGCGCGGAACTCGACGCCGAAGTGCGCGCGCTCGCGCGCCGCATGGCGCTCGACGTGCAATGGGATTGAGCCGAGAAAACTATTGCCGACATCGCGCTCCGCGTGCTCATCCTCACTACTCATCCCAAATGAAAAACTCCTCCGACTCCCGCCTCGTCCTTCCCCGCCGCAGTTTTCTCCGTGGCGCATCGGCCGCGCTCGCCGCGCTGCCCATCGCCCGCTTCGCCCACGCGCAGGGCAGTGGCGATTTGAAACTCGCGATGGTCGGCGGCGGTGGTCGCGGCTCCGGCGCGGCGAACCAGGCGCTGCACGCCTATAAGGGCCTCAAGCTCGTCGCCATCGCCGAGCTGTATAAGGACCGTGCGGACATCGCCATCAAGAACCTCGACACGCAGAACCCCGGCCAGGTCGATGTGCCCGAGGAGCGCCGATTCATTGGCTTCGAGGCCTACAAGCAGGCGATCGCCGCGTGCGATGTCGTCGTCCTTGCCACGCCGTGCATCTTCCGCCCGATGATGTTTGAAGAGGCGATCCGGCAGGGCAAGCACGCCTTCCTGGAAAAACCCGTCGCCGTCGATGCGCCCGGCGCGCGCCGCGTGCTCGCTGCCGCGCTCGAGGCGAAAAAGAAGGGCCTCAAGGTCGGCGTCGGACTCCAGCGCCGCCACAAGGCCGGCTACATCGAGACGATCAAGCGCATCCAGGACGGCGCGCTCGGCCAGCAAGCCTACTACCGCGCGTATTGGAACATGGGCGAAGCGCGCGCGATGGTCCCCCGCAAGCCCGGCATGACCGAGATGGAGTTCCAGCTCCGTAACCAGTTCTACTTCGCGTGGCAGTGCGGCGACATCATCGTCGATCAAGGCCTGCACAACCTCGACGTCATCAACTGGATCAAGGGCGCATATCCCATCGCCGCGCGCGGCATGGGTGGCGCCGAGGTGCGCAAGGGAAGGGACGCCGGTTCGCTCTACGATCACTTCAACGTCGAATACGAATACGCCGACGGCACGCGCTGCTTTCAAACCAACCGCCAGGTGCCTGGCTGCTGGGCCTATGTCGCCGAGTCCGCGCACGGCAGCGACGGCTGGGCGGAGATGGTGGACAACCGCAACACCTTCGTCATCCGCGGCAAAAACGAATGGCGCCGCCCAAGCGAGGAGAAGGTGAAGGATCCGTATCAGCAGGAGCACGACGACATGATCGCCGCGATCATCGGCAACCAGGACTACAACGAAGCCGAGCGCGGCGCGCTCTCCACGCTCAGCGTCATCATGGGCCGCAGCGCCGCCTACTCGGGCAAGGAAGTCTTCTGGGAAGACATGATGAAGACCGAGAAGACACTCGCGCCGATCATCAAGAGCTTCGACGACGAGCCCCCGGTGAAGCCCGACGAGAACGGCCAGTATCCGCTGCCCGTGCCCGGGAAATACGAGGCCGTCTAAGGCTCGTCGCGGCACGGCGCAGAGCGCCGTGGCTACATTGTAGCCGCGTCGCTCAGCGACGCGTTGCCGCTAATACTTCGGCACCTTCGGATCGACCTGCTCGGCCCAGGCGGTGATCCCGCCATCGAGGTTCCAGAGCTTTCCGAACCCGGCTTCCTGGAGCAGGTGCAGCGCGCGCGCGGAGCGCATGCCGCTCTTGCACTGGAGCACGATTTCGTCGGCGCTATCGAGTTCGCTGAGCCGCGCCGGGAGCTGGCCGAGCGGGATGAGCGTCGCGCCGGGAATGCGGCAGATGTCCCACTCGAACGGCTCGCGCACGTCGATGAGCCGGAAGTTTTCGCTGCGATCGAGCTTCGCCTTTAGCTGCGTCGCGGTGATCGACGGCACGTGCGCTTCCTCCTCCTCCGCGGCCTTCGCCTGCGGGATGCCGCAGAATTGGTCGTAGTCGATCAGGTCGGTGATCGTCGGATTCTCCGAGCACACCGGGCACTTCGGATCGCGGCGCAGCTTGAACTCGCGGAACTTCATCTTCAGCGCGTCGAACTGGATCATGCGCCCGATCAGCGGCTCGCCGATGCCGATGATCAGCTTCACCGCTTCGATCGCCTGCATCACGCCGATGATCCCCGGCAGCACGCCGAGCACGCCGCCTTCCGCGCAGCTCGGCACCATCCCCGGCGGCGGCGGTTCGGGGAACATGCAGCGATAGCACGGCCCGCCGAGGTGCGGCGCGAAGACGGTGCACTGCCCGTCGAAACGGAAGATCGAGCCGTAGATGTTCGGCTTTTTCAGGAAGACGCAGATGTCGTTCGAGAGATAGCGCGTCGGAAAATTGTCCGTTCCATCGATCACGATGTCGTAAGGCGCGACCATCTCGCGCGCATTCGCCGACGTGAAATAGGTGTCGTAAAGATCGACCTGCACGTTCGGGTTCACGTCGCGGATCCGGTCGCGCGCGGAATTGAGTTTCTTGCGCCCCACGTCCTTGGTGCCGTGCAAAATCTGCCGCTGGAGATTCGAGAAATCGACCACGTCGCCATCGACGAGACCGAGCCGGCCGACGCCCGCCGCGGCGAGGTAGAGCGCGATCGGCGACCCGAGCCCGCCGGTGCCGATGCAAAGGATGCTCGCGGCCTTGAGCCGCTTCTGCCCCTCGAGCGTGACCTCCGGCATGATGAGGTGCCGCGAGTAACGTGCGATCTCGTCGTTGCTGAACTCGATCCGGTCGAGCCGGTCGTTTGGGATGATGCTGCTGATGGCCATGGATGGAAAAAGGGCGCGCAGCGTAGCACGGGCTGCGGGCTTGAAAAGGGCCGGGCGTGTCGGTGAGTCTCGGCGCGTGAATCCGCCCGTCTCCTACTCCGATGTGCTCGACGCGCTGCCGCGCGTCCATGCGGTGTTGAACCCGACGCTGCTGCGCGAGTGGCCGGGGCTTTCCGAGCTGTGCGGATGCGAGCTGTGGTTGAAGCACGAGAACCATCAGCCGGTCGGCGCATTCAAAGTGCGCGGCGGCATCAATCTCGTCGCGACGCTCACGCCGGAAGAGCGGGCGGTGGGGATCATCGGTGTCTCGACCGGCAACCACGGGCAGTCGCTCGCGTTCGCGGCGAAGCACTTCGGCGTGCGCTGCACGATCATCGTCCCCGTGGGAAATAACCCGGACAAGAATCGCGCGATCCGCCAGCTCGGCGCGGAGCTGATCGAGCACGGGCGCGACTTCGACGAAGCGCGCGAACACGTCGCCACAATCCAGCGCGAGCGCGGCGGCCGTTGCGTGCATTCCGCGAACGAACCGAAACTCATCGCGGGCGTCGGCACGATGGCATGGGAGATCTTCGAGAAGCTGCCGGAGCCGGACGTGATCCTCGTCCCCATCGGCCTCGGCAGCGGCGTGTGCGGCACGTGCATCGTCGCGAAGCATCGCCGCCCGCGGACGAAGATCATCGGCGTTCAGTCGCACAACGCGCCCGCCGTCGCGCGCTCGTGGCAGAGCGGCGAGTGGATCGAGGAGCCGTCGGCGAAGACATGGGCCGAGGGGCTCGCCACGCGCGTGCCCGCGGAGATGACGCTCGCGATCATGCGCGAGCACATGGACGACGTGATCCTCGTGAGCGACGACGAACTTCGCCACGCCGCCGCGCTACTCTTGAAGCACACGCACAATCTCGCCGAGGGCGCCGGCGCGGCGACGCTCGCCGCCGCGCTCCAGCAGCGCGAGAAGTTGGCCGGCCAAAAAGTCGTCGCGACCTTCTCCGGCGGAAACCTCGACCTCACGCAACTGCCCGCGATTCTGAGCTTCCTGTAGCGTTGCCACAGCCCCGCGCATTGCCGCGCCGCTCGGCGTGTGGTAGTGAATGGCAATCAAAGACAAATCCTAACCGACCAACAACGGTTGCCCCGATTTTCTCCCACATCGATTCGCCAAGTTGAGCATGTGCCTGAAGGACAGGCAGCCGAAGGAGGTCGCGAATCGCCATGACTCTCAACGCACGAATGCTCCGGTCGCATCCGCTGCTCTCGCTCTTCCCGACTTCGGCGCTCAGCCGGCTCGCCGACGAGTCCACGCTCCAGGAGTATGCGAAGGGTTCGGTGCTCGTGCGCGAAGGCGATCCGTGTGAGGCGATCCATCTCCTCATCAGCGGCCGGTGCGAGGCACAGCGCGCGGGGCACAGTGGCACGGCGGAAGTTGAGCGCGTCTTTGGCCCCGGGGATCTCTTCGGCGAAGCGGAACTGCTGCACGAAGAGCCGTATCGCACGACCATCACCGTGCTCAGCCGCAGCGAGCTGCTCCGGATCCCGTGCGCGCTGCTGCGCGAGATCTTCGCGGACAATTCCACCGTCGCCGGGCAGTTTTCCCTCGGCGTCGCCCGCCAGCGCCGGATCCAGAACGAGAGCCGGAGGAAGTTCGCGCTGCACACGCGGCGCATCATCGCGCTCTTTGCCATCGCGCGGCAGCTCAACCAGCGCGCCGTTGCCAAGCGGCTCGCGATCGCGCTGCGCGGCCTCGCGGGCCAGCAGGTCCTCCTGCTTCATCTCATGCCGGGCGCGGAGAAGCCGGCGCTCGCCGGTTGCGTGCGCCATGACCGTCTCGATGGACATGAACTCTGCTTCGCCGAGCACGTGCATGCGCACCGGCAAGGTTATCACGAGCTGAATCTCTACGTCGCCGGCACCGAGCAGGAGCCGCCCGCTGTCGCGCCGCTGCTCAGCCACTTCGGGCGGCATTTCGATTTCGTCATCGTCGATGTCTATCCCGAGGTCCACGCGCCCACCTCGGTCGAGGTGCTCGGGCAATCCGACATGGCCTTCGTCTGGATCGAGCCCACCATCCAGCATCTGCTCGATTTCAAGTCGCTGCTCGGCAGAGTCTGCGGCGAGGACAAGGCGGCTTGCGCGGAGATCAAGCCCATCGTCTCCGTCGGCGATTGCGGCGTGGAGGGCGAGTTCAGCGCGGAGCTCGACCAGCTCGCGCGCCCGGTTCATTCCTTCGTTCGCGGCGCGCCGCTCGAGGGCACCGATGGCTCCATCGACCGGCCGGGAAACTTCGCGCTGCATATCAACCGCATCGCCCGCGAGATCGCACGCTGCCGCATCGGGCTCGCCCTTTCCTCCGGCGCGTCCAAGGGCCTCGCGCACATCGGCGTCATCCAGGTGCTCGAGGAAAACGGAATCGAGATCGATTGCGTCGCCGGTTCGAGCATGGGCGCCTACGTCGGCGCCGTGTGGACCTCCGGGCACAACGGCGAGCAGTGCGAGAAGATCGCGCGCGAACTCGAGACCCGATGGGGCGCGCTCCACCTCGCGCATCCCTCCTTCCCGCCGCGGCAGGGCTTTCTCCGCACCGGCCGCGTCATCAAGCGCCTCCGCGAATCGATCGGCGCCGCCACCTTTTCCGATCTCGTGCTGCCGCTGCGTGTCGTCGCCACGTATCTCGATACGCTCGAGCGCGCGGTCTTCTCGACCGGCGATGTCGGCCGCGCGGTCGAGGCCAGCATCGCCATCCCCGGCATCTGCGTGCCCGTCGTGATCGATGGCGAGACCTTCATCGACGGCGGTGTCGCCGATCCGCTCCCGGTCAATGTGCTGCGCGGAATGGGCATCGAACGGGTGATCGCCGTGAACACGATCCCCACGCCGGAGCGACTCCGCGAGGCGCTCGGACGCGTGCGGGAACGCGAGGCGCAGGCCGCGAACTCCATCGCCGGGCGGATCGGCGCCTTTTTCAATCGCCACATCAACTACTTCGCCCGCGGCAATGTCGCCGACGTCATGCTGCGCGCCTTGCACGGCGCCCAGACGCGCGTGGCCGAGCAATCGTGCGCCGCCGCGGACGTGGTGCTCCGCCCGTGGACGGAGGACTCGCGGTGGTATGATTTCACCAACCCGCGCAAATACATTGCGCTGGGCCGCGAGGTCGCGCAGGAGCAACTGCCCGAACTCAAGGCGCTGGTCGCCCAAAAACCCGATGACGATGACATCCCACAACCGCGACTGGCCCCCGCTGCGTAAGGACGCCGTTCACGCCTGGCAGGTCGCCGCGCTGCGTCGCTATCTGCGCGACACGGTCATTCCATTTTCCGCGCATTACCGCGAGAAGCTCGCCGGCTTTGATCCCGATCAACTCCGCACCATCGGCGACCTGCGCCGCATTCCGTTCAGCTCGAAGAGCGACATCACCGATCGCGTGAAAGACTTCGTGATCCAGCCCGATCGCGCCGTGCTCTCCCGCCGGCCGGGCACGATCGTGCGCGCACTCTTCACCGGGCGCGCCGCGGTCGCCGAGGGGTTCGAGCGGGAGTTTCGCCCGATCCTCATGACGAGCACCACGGGTCGATCGAGCGAGCCGGTCGCCTTCCTCTACTCGCAGCACGACATCGACCGGCTCGCGCTCGCGGGCGAGCGCATCATGCGGACGTGTGGCGCCACGCGCGACATGCGGATGCTCAACCTGTTTCCGTTCGCGCCGCATCTCGCATTCTGGCAGGCGCACTATGCGGGCACGGAGTTCGGCGTCTTCATGGTCAGCACCGGCGGCGGCAAGACGCTCGGCACCGAGGGCAATTTGCGGCTGCTCCGCAAAATCCAGCCCGACGTGATCATCGGGATGCCGACGTTCATCTATCATGTCATGCAGGAAGCCGTCGCCCACGGCGACAAATGCCCGAAGCTCTGCAAGATCGTGCTCGGCGGCGAAAAGGCGCCGCCCGGCTTGCGGCGCAAGCTTGCGAAGCTCGCCGCGGAACTCGGCGCATCCCGCGTCGATGTGCTGCCGATCTTCGGCTTCACCGAGTCGAAGATGGCCTGGGCGACGTGCCCGCCGCCGGAGGGCGAGGAGCCGTGTGGCTATCATCTCTGCCCAGATCTCGGCATCGTCGAAGTCATCGACCCGAAGACTGGCGAGCCCGTCGGCGAAGGCGAGCCGGGCGAGATCGTCTTCACGCCCATCGACGCGCGCGGCAGCGTCGTGCTCCGCTATCGCACCGGCGACTTGATCAGCGGCGGCGTGGTCCACGGGCCGTGTCCGCATTGCGGGCGTGTGGTGCCGCGTCTCGTCGGCGACATCTCGCGTGTCTCGGAGATGAAGCAGATGCAGCTCGGCAAGCTCAAGGGCACGCTCGTCGATTTCAACCGCCTCGAGCACGTGCTCGACGACTTCGCCCACATCGGCGCATGGCAGATCGAGCTGCGCAAGCTCGACGACGATCCGCTCGAGGTGGACGAGATCGTGCTCCATGTGCAGCGTCTCGACGACACGGGCGAGGAGGAGCTTCGCAGGCTGCTGAACGAGCGCCTCGCCACCGGGACGGAGCTGAACGCGAACCGAATCGTCTTCCACTCCGGCGCGGAAATGCGCGAGTTGCAAGGGGTCGGCAAACAGCTCAAGGAGCAGCGCATCGCCGACAACCGGCCGAAAGCCGACGCGCCCGCGAAAGAAACCACTCATGCCTGAATCCCCACTCGTCATCATCGACGGCGTCCGCACCCCGTTCAGCAGAATGGGCACCGACCTCGCGAGCCTCGCCGCCGACGAACTCGGCCGCGTCGCCGTGAACGCGCTGCTCACGCGCACGGGCATCGACCCGGCAATCGTGGACGAAGTCATCTTCGGCTGCGTCGGCCAGCCCGCGGACTCGATGAACATCGCGCGCGTGATCGCGCTGCGCGCCGGTGTGCCGGTCCACGTGCCGGCGATGACGGTGCATCGCAATTGCGCGTCCGGTTTCGAGGCGATCACGACTGCCGCCGAGCGGCTCGCTGCGGGGCGCGGCTCCGTGTTCATCGTCGGCGGCGCGGAGAGCATGTCGCAGATGCCGCTGCTCTATCCGCAGGCCACCGCGCGCAAGTTCGCCACGGTCGCCCGCGCGAAAACATTCGGCGCGAAGCTCGCCGCGTTCGCCGCGTTCCGGCCCGCAGATTTCCAGCCGCGCATCGGCCTGAAGCTCGGCCTCACCGATCCGGTCGCCGGCATGAACATGGGCGACACCGCCGAGTTGCTCGCTCGCGAGCACGCACTCACGCGCGAGCGGCAGGATGAGTTCGCGCTGCTCTCGCACACGCGCGCCATCGCCGCGCGCGAGCGGCTCGCGGAGGAGATCAGTCCCGTCTTCGTGAACGGAAAAGCGATCACGCAGGACAACGGCCCGCGCGACGGACAGACGCTCGCGCAACTCGCGAAGCTCGCGCCGGTCTTCGATCGCAAGTTCGGCACCGTCACGGCGGGGAACTCGTCGCAGATCACCGACGGCGCGGTCGCCTTGCTGGTGATGAGTGCGCGCCGCGCGAGCGAACTCGGCCTCACGCCGCTCGGACGCCTCGTCGATTACGCCTACACCGGATGCGATCCCGCGCGCATGGGCATCGGTCCCGTCAGCGCGATCCGGAAGATCGGGCGCCCGCTGGAGGACGCCGACATCATCGAAATCAACGAAGCCTTCGCCGCGCAGACGCTCAGCGTGATCGACGATCTCGGCGGCGTGCCGGAGGAGAAGCTGAACGTGAATGGCGGCGCGATCGCGCTCGGGCATCCGGTCGGCGCGACTGGCGCGCGGCTCGTGCTCACCGCACTGCGGGAACTCAAACGTCGCAACGCGCGGCGCGCGCTCGTGTCGCTTTGTGTCGGCGGCGGGCAGGGAGGTGCGATATGGCTGGAGCGATGAACGAGCCGTCCAACATCCAGCGCGAAACGCATCGCGACGGCGTGTGCGTGGTCACGTTCGACCGGCCCGGCACTTCGGCGAACGTCTTCGACCGCGCGGCGCTCCTCGAACTCGGCGCGCACCTCGACGCCATCGCCGCGGACACGGCGATCCGCGCGGTTGTTTTCGTGAGCGCGAAGCCGGCGATCTTCATCGCCGGCGCGGACCTGCATGCGATCAGTTCACTCTCCGACGACGCGCTCCGCGAGTTGGTGGAGCTGGGGCAGGGGACGTTCACGCGGATCAGTTCGCTGAAAGTGCCGACGGTCGCCGCGATCCACGGCGCGTGCCTCGGCGGCGGATGCGAACTCGCGCTCGCGTGCGACTACCGCATCGCGACGCCCGACCGCGCGACGAAGATCGGCCTGCCCGAGACGCAGCTCGGCATCCTGCCCGCGTGGGGCGGCTCGACGCGGCTTCCGCGCTTGATCGGCGTCCGCCACGCGCTCGACATCATCCTCGCCGGCAAGTCGCTCGCCGCGCAGCAGGCGATTCGCTGCGGCTTGATCGACGAGATCGCGCCGCGCGAAGCGCTGCTGCGGGCCTCGCGACTGGCGCTCAAGCGCGGGCTGCCGCGGCGCGCGTGGGTGCCTTTGCGCGGAATGTTCGCGCGGCTGATCGCGCCGTTCGTCCGGGCGAAGGTGCGGCGCAAGACGCGCGGGCATTACCCGGCGGTGGAGAAGGCGCTCGACGTGGTCGTCGCCGGCGCGGGCGGCAGTCTCGCGAAATCCTTTGCCCGCGAGCGTGCGGCGCTGGTCGAACTCGCGCGGACGGATGCCGCGCGCAATTTGGTGCGGCTCTTTTTTCAGCAAGAGAGCGCGAAGAAGCGGACGATCGAAGGCGCGCCGCCAGTCACGGAGAAGGTGCGCACTACTGCGGTGATCGGCGCGGGAGTGATGGGCGCGGCGATCGCGCAGTGGCTGAGCGCACGCGGGCTTCGCGTGATCCTGCGTGACATCGATCCGGCGCGCGTCGCGGCCGGCGTGGCGACGATCGCGAAGCTCTACGCGGCTGGTGTGAAGCGTCACGTCTTCACCAAGGTCGAGGCGCGCGATGGAGTGGACCGCATCCAGCCGACCGTCGGCGAAGTGCCGTTGCAACCGGCGAGCGTCGTCATCGAAGCTGTCGTCGAGAAGATCGAGGTGAAGCAGAAGGTCATCACCGGCCTCGCGCGGCACATGGCGCCGCACATGATCGTGGCGACGAACACATCAGCGCTCCCGATTACCTTCCTCGCGGGAAATCTGCCGGACCCGACACGGCTCGTCGGGATTCACTTCTTCAACCCAGTGCATCAGATGCAGCTCGTGGAGGTCGTGCTCGGCGGGAAGACTTCGCCGGAGGTGGCGCAGCGCGCGACGGCGTTTGTGCAGCAGATCGGCAAGCTGCCGGTGATCGTGCGCGATCGTCCCGGCTTCGTGGTCAACCGCATCCTGCTGCCGTATCTCGTCGAGGCGGTGCGGCTGTTCGAGCGCGGCGCGCCGATCGCGGAGATCGACGAGGCGATGCTCGACTTCGGGATGCCGATGGGGCCGCTGCGGCTCGTCGATGAAGTCGGCATCGATATCGCCGCCGACGTGGCGACGACGCTCGCGGGCCATTTCCCTGATCGCATGACGGTGCCGCCGCTGCTCGCGAAGATGATCGCCGACGGTCTGCTCGGCAGGAAGAGCGGTCGCGGCTTTTATCTCCACGCCGGCGACACGAAGCCGAATCCCGCAGTGGGGTCGTCCGGATCGGCGTCGATCGCGCGTGCGGAACTCCAGCGGCGCATGAGCCTGCAGATGGTCGCGGAGGCTGCGCGTTGCTTGGAGGAAAAGGTCGCGGAGACGGCGGCGGACATCGACTTCGCGATGGTGATGGGCACGGGCTTCGCGCCGTTCCGCGGCGGGCCGCTGAGGTTTGCGGACAGCGCCGGGTTGAAGGCGATCGTAGATGACCTGCGCCAATTCGAGATCGCGCCGTGCGCGCTGCTCGAACGAATGGCCGCGGAAGGCCGCAAGTTTCATGAAGACTGAACCCGCTCCCGTCATCGACACGTCGCGCATGACGCCCGAGCAGCGCGCGGCGCTCGAACTCACCGAGTCGGCGCGCGAGACGGCGCACGCGGAGCGCGGATTTGTCGGCGGGCTGTTCATGGGCCGCGTGAACTGGCCGGCGCTGCGTCCCTTTCCGCAGCAGCAGACCGGTGATCGCGAGGCGGGCGACGCGTTCCTGAAAAAGCTCGGCGATTTTCTGCGCGAGCAGGTGGACCCGGATGAGATCGATCGCTCGGGCGAAATTCCCGACGCGGTGATCGACGGGCTCGCGAAGCTCGGCGCGTTCGGGATCAAGATCCCGAAGGAGTATGGCGGGCTCGGGCTTTCGCAGACGAACTACTGCCGCGCGGCCGTCATGCTCGGGAGCTATTGCGGAAATCTCACGGCGATCATCTCCGCGCATCAATCCATCGGCGTGCCGCAGCCGGTCCTGATCTTCGGCACCGACGAGCAGAAGCGCCGCTTTCTGCCGCGCGTCGCCGGCGGCGAGATTTCCGCCTTCGCGCTGACCGAGACGAGCGTCGGCTCCGATCCGGCGAAGATGGAAACGCACGCGGAGCCGACAGCGGACGGCACGCACTTCGTCATCAATGGCGAGAAGCTCTGGTGCACGAACGGCGTGAAGGCGGGCGTGATCGTGGTGATGGCGCGCACGGCGCCGAAGGACGGGCGGAACCAGATCACCGCGTTCATCGTGGACATGGACATGCCGGGCGTGGAGGTCGTGCGTCGGTGTCACTTCATGGGACTGCGCGCGCTCTACAATGGCGTGGTGCGCTTCACCGATGTGTGCGTGCCGCGCGAGAACATCCTGCTCGCCGAGGGCAAGGGCCTGCGCGTCGCGCTCACGACGTTGAACACGGGCCGGCTCACGCTGCCCGCCGCGTGCACGGGCTTCGCGAAGCGCTGTCTGCAAATCTCGCGTCAATGGGCCGCGGAGCGCGTGCAGTGGGGCGCGGCGATCGGCAAGCACGCGGCGATTGCGGACAAGCTCGCGCGCATGGCGGCGAATGTCTTCGCGATGGAATCGATGACGCTCTTCGCTGCGAGCATCGTCGATCGCGACAAGTCCGCCGACGTGCGGCTCGAGGCGGCGATGTGCAAGATGTGGGCGACCGAGCGCGCGTGGGAGATGGCCGACGACACGATGCAAATTCGCGGCGGGCGCGGATACGAGACGGCGCAGTCGCTGGCTGCGCGCGGCGAGCCGGCGATCGCCGTCGAGCGGATGCTGCGCGATTCGCGGATCAACACGATCTTCGAGGGATCGAGCGAGATCATGCGGCTTTTCATCGCGCGCGAAGTGCTCGACCCGCATCTCAAGGTCGGCGGCCCGGTGCTGAACACGCGTTTGCCTGCGGGCCAGCGCGCGGCGGCGGCGGTGAAGGCGCTCGGCTTCTACGCGCGGTGGTATCCGCTGCTGTGGCTGCCGCGCGCGGGCTACATCGACCGCGCCGCGCACCGGCTCGCGCGTTCCCTGTTTCACGCGATGGCGCGCTACGGACCGAAGCTCGAGCGCGAGCAGGTGCTGCTCGGCCGCTTCGTCGAGATCGGCGCGGAGATCTTCGCGATGGCGGCGACTTCCTCGCGCGCGGCTGCGTTGGGCGATCAGCGCTCGAAGGACCTCGCGGAGATCTTCGGGAAGATGGCGCGGCTGCGGATCGAGGCGCGCTTCCACGCGCTCCACCACAACACCGACCGCGCCGGCTATCGCCTGAGCCAGCGAGTGCTCGCGGGCGAGTTCGACTGGCTGGACGAAGGGATGCTTTAGCGCCCGAGCCGGTTGAGCACGTTGCGCGTGATTTGTTCGACCGTCTTGTCCCCGCCCCGGAGACCGTGCGCCCAGTCGGTGCTGCCGCTCGTGAAGACGGTGCCGCCGCGCGTATAGACGCCGAGGCACGCGTTGCCCGTGCGGCCTTTCTCCCAGCGCTCATACCACTCGGCGTCGTCGGGGTGCCAGCGGACAGGGCACGTCGCGAGCACGGTGAAGGTGTCCGGCGTGCCGTCGCGATGTGTGGGAAAGGGAAGCCCGTCCTTCCACGTCAGTTCGCAGCCGTCGCACTCGTAACCGACGATCGTGTCCTTGCCGCCGAACTTCGCGTCGCGCTTCAGTTCGGTGCCGGCGAAGATCCAGTGCTCGGGCCGATGCACCGTGTATTCCGCGGGCTCGCCCATGAATTGCCCGTGGCTGTTGCGGTAGCCGCCCCATAGGAATCCGACGCCCGTGAGCTGGTTCTCCGGGCGCTTCACGAGGTGATGACTCCATAGCGTCGAGAGCGTGCGATGGTCGCCGGTCTGCCACACGGGATCGACCGAGTAGTTCTGCTTGTAGCAGGTGAAGGCGTGGCCTTTGTCCTCGCTGCGAGTCTGCCAGCACACGGAGTTGCCGCTGAAGAACGCGACGTTGCCGCCCTTGCCGATGAAGGCCTCGAGCGCGTCGCGCATTGGCGTGGACCAATATTCATCGTGGCCGATGCTGAGCACGAGCTTGTAGTGCGCGAGCAGTTCGGGATGAAACTCCAGATCGCTATTGGCGGCGTAGTCGAGCGTGTAGCCGTGGCTTTCCGCCCAAGCGACGAAGGGCGCCTCCCAATTGCCGAACTGCGACGCGGGCGGCCGGTCGAAGGACACGCGGCTGCCCTGGTTCTTCGCGCGGCCGTTGTAGGCATACACGCTGAAGCCGCCCCAGTTGTTGTATGCGTTGTAGGTGTTCGTGCTGAGCTGCAGCAGGATTTTCGTCGCCTTCCCCGGCTCGGCCGCGCGCACGATGAAATACGCGCTGCTCTCCGCCGTGCGTGCCCCGCGCTGCGTGTATTTCCCGCCGCGATCCTCCGCGCGGAAGCGCACCTGATAATATCCGCTGCGCCAGTCCTTCGGCACGTCGATGCGAAACGTCTCCGCCCACCGGCACCCGTGCGACGACGCATCCTCCGGCACCGCTTGCTCGCTGCCTGGCAGGTCCTTCTTCGTCCACACCGTCTCCGTCTTCGCACCGACGCGCGCGATCTCGGCGGAGAATTTCGCCGCCGTCGTCGAGACGTGAAACGTGACCGCTTCACCCGGCGCGACGCTGAGCTTACCGGCGTAGCCTTCGATGAAAAGACCCGGCGCCTCAGCGGCGACGACGCGGGCGAGCAGGAGGAGGAGGGGGAGCGTTCGGAGGAGGGACATGGCTGAGGAGATGGCTGAATCGAGGGCGAAGATCATCTGGCGGCGTGCTTGCGCAACAGCTCGCGCACTTTCGCCGCGCACTGCTCGTGCTCGGGTCCGCTGTGGCCGGAAGGGATGATCGTCTCCGGCACGCCCTCGATGTGGCTGCTCCAGTAGGGGACGACTTTGTCGCGGTCTCCGATGATGCTGTATTTCTTCACGCGCGGGCTCATCGGCAGCTCCTGCACGATGCTCGCGAACTTCCCGCCGGGGCTGAGCGAGTCGATGCTGGTGCCGGGTTGCAACTGCACGTCGGCGGTGAGCGCGTCGGCGTTGAGCGTCACGATGTTCGCGGTCGTCTCGATGATCGTCAGCGGCAGGCGCGCGATCATGCGGCCGATTTTTCCGATCCAGTTGCTCGCGAGCAGGCTGCCCTGGTGCGGCGTGCAGATGAAAACGGTCTCGTCGATGTCCGGGTTCGGCTCGAAGAAAAACATGTCGCGCACCATCGCCCTCTCGCTGGCGCTGAGCCGGAGCTGCTCGGGCGGCTTCTTGAAATAGCGGTGATAGATCGCATCGCCGCCGCTCACGATCTGCATGCGCGTGAGCAGTCCGCCCATGCTGTGCCCGAGCACGATCATCCGGCCGAGCCGCGGATTTTGGCCGCCGGGATTGAGCCGCTCGCGCGCGTGGGCGAGGCCCTGCCGCAATCGAGTGGCCGACCACGGCACGGCCATGCTCGTGGGATAGTAGAAGGCCCAGAACTGGTAGTTCTCCCGGATCTGCGGATCGGCGAGCATCGCGTTGTGGAGGAAGCGCCAGTCGTTCGGATCGCTCAGCAGGCCGTGCACGAAGACGACGGGGATCTTGTCCGTGGTCGGCGTCTCGAGCGGGTAAAGGCCGGTGTATTCGAACCACCGATCGCCGCGCAGGAAGCCAAGGATGCCGAGGGTCAGGAAGCTTTGCTGGTCGAGTTCCCGCGTGCGCACGGCGAAGGGCGTCGAGAAATCGCCCGCCAGCGTCTCGCGTCGCCCGCCGATCATCGCGCTCTCCACGCGCTTGCGATCATAGATCGCAAAGGTCGCGGTGCGCACGGGACCGGGCGCACCGAACTCGACCGTCGCCGTCAGCGGCACCCACAGGCCATCCTCCATCGTCACGGCTTCCGCCGCGGCCTTCCCCACGGGCCCGTTCACCTTGCCGATCAGCGGCGTGCCCGCGCCTTCCACGAGCGCCAGTTCGCGCGCACCGACCACTCGGTAACGATCGGTCGCGACGAGCGCACTGAATTGCTCCACGCGCACGGCGCCCGGCGCGTCGGTGCGCCACGCCACGCGATAGCTCCGCGTCGGCCCGACGATCTCCGCATCGAGAGGCACGCCGTTCTTGATCGCCACCTCGCGCAAGCCCGCCAGCCGCGCGAGCGCATAGCGGCTCGCTTCGCGGGCGAAGCGCTGGAAGTCCGCGCCGCCCTGCGTGCGAGCATCGAAGGCGTGCTCCGCCGCGCACAGGTAGAGGCCCGCCGCGCCGCGATCGGTGAGGAATTTCGCGTGCGCCTGCATCCCTGCCGCGAGCGCCAGTTCGATCACCGCGCGCCGCGCTGCTGGATCGCGCGCAGCGAGCGGGTCGAGCGCGGCGATTGCCGCGGCAGGCTCCGCTGGGAGCGCCTTCACGCGCGCCTGCGTCGCGGGGCTGAGCTCGCCGGGTTCCCATCCCGCGGTCTGCGCGGGACGCAGCGGATTGACCGGCTTGGCGACGAACTTCGTCGCGCACCCGCTCGTCGCCAGCGCGAGCGCGAGCAGACACGTGGAGATGAGAGCGCGGTGACTTGCCATGCGGACGCGTGCTGTAGCGCATCTTCGGGCGCATGAACAATCCACACTCGCGCTCCGGCGTCTCGGCATTCATCGTCCGCGCGCCATGAACCTCCGCACGCTCCTTCCCGCCCTACTCGCCACCGCGCTGCACGCGCAGACCAAGCCCACGCCCGCACCGAAAGCTCCGCCCGAGCCCGCGCTCGAATGGCACGACGTGACGACATGGGGCCTCGAGGGCCGCGGCTGGAACGACGCGCCGCGGACGCGGTGGTTTCAGCGGCTGCCCGACGAGGCGCAGGGAAAAGTCACCGCCGCCGTGTGGGGCTTGAGCCAGGACAGCGCGGGGATGATGTCGCGCTTCAAGACTGACGCGACGACGATCTGGACGCGCTACACGCTGCGCAAACCGGACGCCCAGATCGCGATGCCGCACATGCCGGCGACCGGCGTCAGCGGCGTCGATCTCTACGGGCGCGACCGCAGCGGCAAATGGCGCTGGGTGAATGTCACCCGGCCGACCGGCAAGGACGTGAAGCAGGCGCTCGCCACCGATCTCGCGCCCGGCCTGCGCGAATACGCCGCGTATCTGCCGCTCTATAATGGCATCGAGAAACTCGAGATCGGCGTGCCGCCCGGCGCGCAATTCGAGGGCCTCGCGCCGCGCGAGAAGCCGATCGTTTTCTACGGCACCTCGATCACCCACGGCGCGTGCGCGTCGCGGCCCGGCATGGTCCACACCGCGATCCTCGGCCGGCGGCTGTTCCGCCCGGTGATCAATCTCGGCTTCTCCGGCAATGGCAAGATGGCGCCCGAGGTCGGCGAATTTCTCGTCAAGCTCGACGCCGCCGCGTTCGTCATCGACTGCCTGCCGAACATGAACGCCGCCGAGGTCCGCGCGCGGACCGGTATGCTCGTCCATCAACTCCGCACCGCGCACCCCGAGACGCCGATCATCCTCGTCGAAGACCGGCGCAACACGAACTCGTGGATCCTTCCGGCGCGCGACAAGCACCACACCGATAACCACGCCGCGCTCGCGAAGAGCTTTGCGGAATTGAAAAAGGAAGGTGTGGAAAATCTCCACTACATCGACGGCGACCGTCTGCTCGGCGACGACTCGGAAGGCGCCACCGACGGCTCGCACCCGAACGACCTCGGCTTCATGCGCCAGTCCGATGTCTTCGAGCCCGTGCTGCGCAAGGTGCTCGGGAAGTAGCGCGCGGTCCGCTCAGCGAAAGCACTTCCACAGCTCCTCGGCGAAGAGCCGGTGCCCGCGGTCGTCGGGGTGGTTGATCGTGTTGTCGAGCAGCGTCAGGTAGGGCAGCCCTTCCCGCCACAAGTGCTCCCATCGCGCGGCGGCATCGGCGAGCGCGACGTGGTTCTTTTCCGCGAACTCGCGCAGCGCGAGCACGTAGGGGCGGCGCTCGGTTTCGCGCATCGTCTTGAAGCCCATCATCCGCCACATCGTGAAGTGCGGGGTGATGAGGATGACTTCGGTTTTCTCCGGATCGAGGCGCCGGCGGATCTCGGCGTAGGTCTCGCCGACCTGCGCGGGCGTGAGGCCGGAGTCGTTGACGAACTCGATGGTCACGAGGTCCGGCTTCGCGGCGAGGATGTGCTCGAATCGCGCCGGGTTCTCGCTGCCGCGCAGTCCGCGATAGGGATTCTTTTCCGGGTCAAGCCACTGCCGGCTGTTCGAGCCGCCAGCGCTGATGTTTCGCACGTCGATCTTCGAGCGCGGGAAGCGCTCGCGCAGCCCGGCGGCGAAGACATCGACATAGCGCAGCTCGGGCTTCGACGCGTTGCCGCCGGCGGTCACGGAGTCGCCCCAGCAGACGATGGTCACGGGCTGACCGCTCGCGAGTTTCGCGAGTGTCCGCGGGATGCGTCCGGCGGTGCTCGCGGTGTGGGCCTGCTCCGCGGTCTCGGTGATCGGGTAGATATTCTCCGGCATCACCCCGGTCCCGCGATGGCCGACGAAGACGTGCGCGACGGCGATGCTCCCCGCGTCGGCCGCGGGGGGCACCGGCGCGCTGATGTGCGGCGCGCCTTGCTTGAGCGTGGCCTTGCCGTCCGGCGCGACTTGCACCGTGTCCATGCGCTGGAGCGAGACGCGATAGCTCGCGAAGACGGTGTCGGCGGCGGTGACGCCGCTCGCGGTGCCGAGGCCGACGTGGCCCCACTCGGAGTCGAGCAGGTAGTCGTCGCCTTCGCGGAGCAGGTCGCCGCCCTTGGTGCGCCGCACTTCGAGCGAGCCGGGGACGAAGGCGCCGCTGGCATTCACGTCGCGCGCATTGCAGCCGCGAAGCCGCGTGCCTTTCGCCCAGCCGACGGGCTTGTCGGTCGAGAGCTTCACCGCCTCGTCCTTCACGTCGATGATCGGCGCGGGCGCGACGGTGAGCGTCGCGGGTGCGGAGACCGTCACCGTCCGTCCGCCGATCTCTGTTCTGCCCGGCGCGACTTTCACGGCGTTGCCGTGGGCGGTGAAGTCGAGGGCGCGCGATGAAGCCGTGCCGATGAGCGAGGCGAGGAGGAGCGTGGGAAGGGAGCGGGAGATCATGGAGTTGTGATGTCGCGCAGGATGACCCGGCGCGAGGAGCTATTTCAACAGCCAGCTAAGGGACGCGGCGTTGGGGGATGATTTCGCGTAAGCTCCACTCTGATCTTCAGGATGCCTCTCCGCCGCCCGCTCATATTCCTTGCCGCGTTTCTTCTCACGGCGCTCGCCCGTGCCGAGTTGCGCCAGCTCACCTACGAGCGCGACATCCGGCCCATCCTGAAGCACCACTGCTTCCAGTGCCACGGCGAAGGCGAGAAGCTCAAGGCCGGGCTCGATGTGCGGCTGCGGCGTTTGCTAGTCGAGCCGCATGGCAGTGATGGCGCTGTCGCGATCGTGCCTGGCAAGCCGGAGGAGAGCGAGTTGATCAATCTCGTGCGCGAAGGCGAGATGCCGCAGAAGGGCAGGAAACTCTCCGCCGCCGAGATCGCGACGCTTGAGCAGTGGGTCGCGCAGGGCGCGAAAACCGCGCGTCCCGAGCCGGCGGAAGTGCCGGCGGTGTGGGTGAGCGAGGAGGACCGCGAGTGGTGGGCCTTCCAGCCGATCAAGCGCCCGCCTGTTCCCTCGATCGGCAACCCCATCGATTCCTTCCTTCTCGCGAAGCTCAAAGCGCAGGGCCTCGCCTTCAATCCCGAGGCCGACAAGCCGACGCTGCTCCGTCGCGTGATGCTCGATCTCACCGGCCTGCCGCCGACGCCGGAGGAGACCGCGATCTTCCTCGCCGACGAAGCGCCCGATGCCTACGCGCGGATGGTCGAGCGCGTGCTCGCTTCGCCGCACTATGGCGAGCGCTGGGGGCGGCACTGGCTCGATGTCGCGGGCTACTCGGACAGCGACGGCTACTCGGAGACCGATCCCGCGCGGCCGTGGGCGTTCAAGTTCCGCGACTACGTGATCCGCTCGCTCAACGCGGACAAACCGTTCGATCAATTCATCCGCGAGCAACTCGCCGGCGACGAGATGGTGAAGCAGCCCTTCAAGAATCTCCCGCCCGACGACATCGACAAGCTCACCGCCACCGCCTTCCTGCGCATGGTGCCCGACGGCACCGCGAGCGCCACCGCCGACGATCAGCCGACGGCGCGCAACGCGGTGATGGCCGAGACGATCAAGGTCGTCTCATCGTCGCTGCTCGGCATCACCGTCGGCTGCGCGCAGTGCCACGAGCACAAGCACGACCCGGTGCCGCAGCAGGACTACTACCGGATGCGTGCGATCTTCGCGCCCGCGCTCGATGTGGAAAAGTGGCGCGTGCCCGGTGCGCGGCTCGTGTCGTTGATGACCGAGGAGGAGCGCGCGAAAGCCGCGGAGGTCGAGAAGGAGGCGAAGGTCATCGACGCGGAGCGCAAGGTGAAGGAAGACGAGTTCATCGGGAAAGTGCTGACGTGGGAGCTGGAAGCGAAGCCCGAGGAAGTGCGCGAGCCGCTGCGCACGGCGTATCGCACCGACGTGAAGAAGCGCACGCCCGAGCAACTCAAGCTGCTGAAAGATCACCCGACGATCAATCAACTCAGCGCCAGCTCGCTCTATCTCTACGACCGCACTTACAAGACGAAGCACGAGGCGGAGTTGAAGGCCTTCACCGAGAAGGCGACCGGGATTCGCAAGCGCAAGCCGGTCGAGCAATTCATCCCCGTGCTCAGCGAAGTGCCCGCCGCGCCGCTGCCGGCGACGCATTTGTTTTTGCGCGGCATGATCGATCAGCCACGCGAGAAGATCGGGCCCGGCGAACTCACCGTGCTCGCCGCTTTCCGCCCGAGCCCGATCCCGGAGAAGTCGCCGTCGCTGCCGACGAGCGGCCGCCGCCTCGCGCTCGCGCAAAGCCTCACCGACGGCAAACACCCGCTCACCACCCGCGTGCTCGTGAACCGCGTGTGGCATCATCACTTCGGGCGCGGCATCGTGGCGTCGCTCGGTGACTTCGGGCATCTCGGCGACCGGCCGTCGCATCCCGAGTTGCTCGACTGGCTCGCGAGCGAGTTCGTCGCGCAGGGCTGGAGCCTCAAGGCGCTGCACCGCGTGATCCTCAACTCGACCACGTATCGCCAGTCGTCCGCGCGCACCGGGGAGAAGGACCGCCTCGATCCCGACAACCGCCTGCTGGGCCGCATGAATTCGCGCCGGCTCGAAGCCGAGACGATCCGCGACGCGATGCTGCGCGTGAGCGGGAAATTCAACCCGAGGATGTTCGGCGCGCCTGTGCCGGTGATGCTCGACGAGACGGGGCAGGTCGTCGTCGGCGTGAATACGAACGACACCGCGGGCCGGCCGTCCGGCAAGTTCGTGGCGCTCAACGGCGAGGAATTCCGCCGCAGCCTCTACGTGCAAATGCGCCGCAGCCAGCCGCTCGGGATGCTCGAGACCTTCGATCTCCCGCGCATGGAGCCGAACTGCGAAATCCGCAACGCATCCACCGTCGCACCGCAATCGCTCGCGATGATGAACAGCGAGTTCACGCTCACGCAGTCGAAGTATTTCGCCGAGCGCGTCGTGCGCGAAGCCGGCGCGGACAGCGCGGCGCAAGTGCAGCGCGCATGGCAGCTCGCCTTCGGCGTTGAGCCCGCGGCGAGCGATGTGAAGGACGCCGTCGCCTTCGTCGCGAAGCAGACCGCGACGCTAAAGGCGCATCCGGTGAAACTCGCGGCGCCCGCGAAAGGCAAGGAGCCCGCACCCGCCGATCCCGCGATGCAGTCGCTCGCGACCTTCTGTCAGGCGCTGCTGACCTCGAACCAGTTTCTGTATGTCGATTGATACGAACGTGCCCACCGGCGGCTGTTTCTCCCGCCGCCATTTCATCGAGCGCAGCGGCTTCAACCTCGGCGCGATGGGCCTCGCGTGGCTGCTCAAGCAGGACGGACTTCTCGCCAAGCCGATCGAGTTGGAGACGCAGCACTACGACCTGCTGCCGAAGCGTCCGCAGTTCCAGCCGCGCGCGCGGGCGATGATCTCCATGTTCATGCAAGGCGGGCCGAGCCAGGTCGATCTTTTCGATCCGAAGCCGGAGCTGACCAAACACAGCGGCGAGAAATTCACGGGCGACCTGAAGTTCGACGACGCCGCGCACGCGAGCACGAAGCTGCTCGGCAGTCCGTGGAAATTCGACAAGCACGGGCAGAGCGGCATCGAGACGAGCGAACTGCTGCCGCACTTCGCCGGGATCGTCGATGACGTGGTGCTCATCCGCGGCATGCAGACCGGCGTGAACAATCACGGCCAGGCGATCTACGCGCTGCAAAATGGGCGCAGCACCGGCGGGCGTCCGTCGCTCGGCTCGTGGCTCGGCTACGCGCTCGGCTCGGAGTCGCAGGAGTTGCCCGCCTTCGTCGCGCTCACCGATCCGCGCGGGCTGCCGGTGCTCGGCGTCGATCATTGGACGAATGGCTGGCTGCCCTCGATTTACCAGGGCACCGCCGTGCGCTCGCAGGAGCCGCGCATTCCAAATCTCGATCCCGCGCCACACCTGCGCGGCGAGGCGCAGGCGAACTACCTCGGCTTTCTCGACAAGCTGAATCATCAACATCTCGAGCGTCATCCCGGCGAGAGCGACCTCGAAGCGCGCATCGCCAGCTACGCGCTCGCGGGCAAACTCCAGACCGCCGCGAAGGAGGTGCTCGACATCAGCGGCGAGAGCGAGGCGACGAAGCGGCTCTACGGCATCGACGATCCTGCGACGGCGGAATTCGGCACGCGCTGCCTCATCGCGCGGCGGCTCGTCGAGCGCGGAGTGCGTTTCGTGCAGCTCTACACCGGCAACCAGACGTGGGATCACCACAAGGGCATCTACGGCAGCCTGCCGACCGCGTGCAAATACGTGGACAAAGGTTCCGCGGGCCTTGTCATGGATCTAAAAGCGCGCGGTCTGCTCGACTCGACGGTTGTGCATTGGGGCGGAGAGATGGGCCGGTTGCCGGTCATTCAATATGACGGCGGGCGCGACGTGGTCGGGCGCGATCACAACACCTACGGCTTCTCGATGTGGGTCGCCGGCGGCGGATTCAAGGCAGGCATGACCTACGGCGAGACCGACGAGTTCGGCCACAAGGCCGTGAACAACATCGTGAACAATCACGACTACCACGCCACGCTGCTGCACCTTTTCGGCCTCGAGCACACGAAGCTCACCTTCAAGCGCAACGGCACCGCGATGTCGCTGACGGACAATCAGGGCGGGCGCCTGGTGAGCGAGATCGTCGCGTAATCGCAAGTCATCCTGAGCGGAGCGCCGCTTCGCGCAGCGAAAGGCGCGCAGTCGAAGGACCCCGTGGGATTTTCGTGCGACTCGCGAATGCACGATTGCTCCGGCGTTCGCGGCCATGTCGCAGGAACGCTCCACGGGGTCCTTCGACTTCTCTCCGCCCGCCTTCCGCCTCCGCTCCGCTCAGGATGACACCGGGGCGGGAGGTCAGCGCAGCAGCTCCGCGACGCGAATGCGCCAGCACTGGTCCGTGCGCGATTTCTTCCGGTCCTCGCCGCCAAAGCAGTAAAGGAACTCGCCGCACTTCACCAAGCCCACCATCGCGCGATACGGCAGGCGTGGCGCTGGCGCGTAGGAATCCGTCGCCGTGTCGTAGATCAGCGCGTCGTCGGAGAATTCCTCGGCATCACTTTTGTATCCGCCAGCGAGATAAATGCGCGTGTCGCTCAGCGCGACTCCGGTGAGCCCGCGCACCGCGAATGGCAGCGGCTTCAGCTTCCGCCATTCGCGCGCGCCGAGCGACAAGGCGTAAGCGTCAGCCGTATTCGCAACGTCGCCGTTCCAGTTCACCCCGCCGAAGACGAACAACCGATCGCCGATCACCGCGGACGCCGCGGTGCCGAACGACTTGCCCGGAAAATCCGGCAGCTTCGTGACCGCGCCCGATTTCAAATTCAGCGCGAACGCCGCGCGCGTGAGGTGCGCGAGGTCGGCGACATCGTCCGTGCCGCCTACGAATACGATCTCATCCCCGATCACACCGCCCGCACTGATGATCACCTCGGCCGGCATCGCCGCGCCGCGGCGGACGCTACCCGCACCATTTGTCCCACCAGCCCAGACGAGCTTTCCATCCGACACTCCGCTCACGGCGTAAGCGATCGGCTCAGGCAATGAGTCCGCTTTCTCCCACGTCATCGTCGCCGGGTCGAAGACGTGCCGGCTCGCGAGAAAATGCTTCACGTCGTTGCGCCAGTTCGTGCCGCCAATCACGACGACTTTCCCGTTCTCCTCGCCGCAGACGAAGCCACCGCTTGGTTCCGGCATCGGCGGCAGCTTCTGCCAGCCGTCGGCGGCGAAGCTTTGCGCTGCGAGCAGCGCGCTAAGCACCAGAAGTCTTCTCATCGGGATCAGTGGCTCGTTCATAGTGGTCGAGTGGGCCGTGCCAGTCGTCGCGCAGGCGCACATCGTGAGAACCGCTCATCGCGCCCGGAGCACTCGGTGCGGACACGTCGCTCGCTGCGCGAATCTCCCACCAGCACTGGCCGCGGTGCGTGTGCTCGTGATCGACGACAAAGCCCGCGTCCTTCATCAGCGGCCCGATCCAGCCCATGCAGTGATCGCAGTAGTCGTGAAACTGGACGAGCCCGTTCTGGATGAGGAAGCCCTTCGACGGGCAGTCGTGCATGTCGATGCGGAAGACGGTGTCGGTCGCGGTGTTGAAATATCCCGCCGCTTCCTCGGCGAGCGTGTGCGCCCAATACTTCTTCATCCCTTCGATCCCCCCGGCCTTGATCAGCGCGGTCGCGTGGCGCTGCGAGTCGCAGCGGATTGCCTCGTCCCAATACGCCTTCACCAACTCGTGCCCGCCCTGCTGGCGCAGCCACTCGAACGTCCACTCGTAGTGCCCGCAAAAATCGTAGGCGCCGATCATCGCGCCTCCTCGATCTGCGACAGGTCTTGCGGCGCGAGTTGCGGAGTGCGCGGCGCGAAGCGCTGCACGCACGCGCCGTTGCCTCCACTCACACGCACTGCGATGTCGGCGCCCTCGCCGATCGCGTCGCTCACGTAAAAGCAGTGCTGGCAAAAGCACGGCACGATCTCGCGCCCGTTCTCGCGCAGATGTCTGATCATCGGGCATGTCTTCACCTCGACGCGCACCTCATCCGCCGCCGCGTGGACTTCCACCTCCGCGCCCGGCTCCGCCGCGAAGAACGCGCGCCAATATTCCGCCACCGCGCCGAGTCCGCCCTGCCATCGCTGCGTCACCGGCGCGTAGTAGCCGCTCCCGATCTCGCGCCAGTATCGCCGCAGCCCGGCGCCGCCGAAGCGCGCGAGGATGAAGCGGAACGTCGCGTTGATCGCGAAGTAAAAGTCCGCCGCGCCGACGGGCTTGGTGTCAGGATAAGGGAGCGGCTCCGAGGATTTCATCGAGCTGTTGACCGCAGCGTTGGAGATAGCCGTGCAGACCCCAGAAGTCCCCGCCGAACGCGAGAAAGCGGCAGCCCATCTCCACCGCGATGCGCGCGTGATTCGGATCGCTGCACGGGAAGCCCCACGGCTTGCCCGCAGCGTCACATGCCGCCGCCATCCGCTTGATCGCCGCCTGGATCTTCGGCTCGACGATCGCACCGGAGCACCCGAGCCGCAGCGACAGGTCGCCCGGCCCCATGAAGAGCACATCCACGCCCGGAGTCGCGGCGATCTCCGCGGCGTTGTCGAGCGCGAGCGGCGACTCGATCTGCACGACGAGCAGCGTTTCGCGGTTCGCCTGCTCGGTGTAGTCGGCGGCTTTGTTGAGGTAGAAATTTCCGTCCATCCCCGCGCCGTCGAGGCCGCGGTCGCCGATCGGCGGAAACTTCGTAGCCGCGACGAGCTGCCGCGCCTGCTCCGGCGTATTCACCATCGGGATCATCAGCGCCGCCGCCCCGTCCTCGAGTATCCGCGAAAGCTGTGCGCGCTCGGTCGTCGCCGGGCGCCAGACGCAATCGATGTCCGCGAGCCGGTGCTGCGCGATGATCGTCTCGGCCTGACGCGGATCCCACGCCTTGTGCTCGGCGCAGCACCACACACCGTCGTAGCCGAAGTGCGCCGCCATGTGCGGATAAAATGGAATGAAGCTGCCGAGCGCTGCGATGCGCGCGACTCCGCCGCTTTCGAGCTTCGCTTTGATCTTTGATTTTCTCATCGGCCTGCACGCTACGTGGCTGCGGCCAGTCCAGGCCAGTCTCTACTTTGGTGGTCTTTGCGCTTGCCGCCGGCGTGCGCGCTCCGTTGTCTTTGCGCACCTCCACCATGTCCACCTTCGCCGGCTGGGACTATCTCATCTTCTTCACCTATCTCGCCGCGTCGGTGCTCATCGGCGTCTGGTTTTCGCGCGGCCAGCAGTCGCTCGACGACTACTTCCTCGCGGGCCGGAATATGAACCGCTTCGTCGTTGCGATGACGATCCTCGCGGCGCTCTTCTCCGGCATCAGTTTCCTCGCCGGGCCGAGCGAAGTTTACACCTCCGGCTTCGGCTTCGCGCTGATCCTTCTCTCGTTTTTCATCGCGACACCATTCACCGCGATCTGGCTGCTGCCGCATTTTTGCAACAGCCGCTACATCACCGTTTACCAGTTCCTCGAGGAGCGCTTCTCGCTCGCAGTCCGCTTGTTTGCGTCGGGCCTTTTCATCCTGCGCGTGTCGCTCTGGCTCGCGGCGGCCACCTACGCGCCTGCGCTCGCGTTGAGGGAAGTCACGGGCATGCCGCTGTGGTTCACGATCTGCATCACCGGCCTGGTTACGACCGTCTATACGATGCTCGGCGGGATGAAGGCGGTGATCTGGACCGATGTGATGCAGCTCTTCGTGCTCTTCGGCGGACAAATGCTCATCACCTATGTCGCCGCGACGAAAATCCCCGGCGGCCTCGGCGGGGTGTGGGACACCTGCGTGGCGAACGACCGCTTCGCGCTCAGCTTCTCGATCGATCCGCGCGAGCGCATCACGTTCTGGTCGGTCATCATCGGCGGCACGTTTCTCAGCCTCGTTCAAATGGCGACCGATCAGGTTTCCGTGCAGCGCTACCTCACCGCCGGCAGCCTGCGCGAGGCTCAGCGTGCGCTGTGGATCAAGCTGTGGATGGTTCTTCCGGTGCTCGTGCTTTTCTACGGCACCGGGCTCGTGCTCTATGCGTTCTACCAGCATCACGGCGACCCGCTCGCCGCCGGGCAGATCACGCGAGGCGACCAGATCCTGCCTTACTTTGTCGTCACGCAACTTCCAGTCGGGCTACCCGGTCTGCTCATCGCCGCGATCTTCGCCGCGAGCATGTCCACGGTTTCCGCGGGCGTGAACTCGCTCACCTCCGCGACGCTCTGCGATTTCTACCAGCGGCTCACGCCGCCAAATGCCGTGAGCGAGCGTGGACTCATCATTCGCGCGCGCTGCCTCACGCTGCTCTTCGGCGTCATTGTCACCGCCGCCGCGTTCGGCATCTCGGCGATGAAGACGAACCTCGTCGAGTCGGTGAACAGCATCATCGGCCTCGTCGGCGGGCCGCTCCTCGGGCTGTTCCTGCTCGGCGTTTTTACGAAACGCGTGAATGCACGCGGCGCGTTCGCCGGATGTCTCGCGGGGTTCGTCGCGCTGATCTTCCTCTTTTTCTACAAGACCGCGCCGATGCCCGGAGCGACGCCCGCGCCGCTCGTGTCGTTCCTGTGGTTCACGATGATCGGATGCTGCATCACGATGGCGGTTGGGTGGTTTGCGTCGGGGGGCGGCAAGCGCAAAGGGTAGCGCCTGCGCCGCCCTCAATGCCGCGAGTGGACGAAGTGCGTGTGCGCGTCGAGGACCCCGGCGGGCACGAGCGAGTCGAATCGCTCGCGGATAAGTTTGCGGTCGGAGTCGAGGAGGGAAGTGACGAGGCGCATGGGCTGCGACCGGGATTTCTCGCTGGCGATTTACCGCCGCACTAGTCGGAACTGCCGCTGGTATTCGCGCGGCGTCACGCCGATGTGCCGGCGGAAATGCTGCGTGAACGCGCTCTGGTCCGGGAAGCCGGATTCGCTGGCGACTTCGCTGATGGCGCGGTCGCCGTGCTGGAGCAGTTCGCACGCGGCCTGGATGCGCACTTTCAAGATGAATGCCTGCGGGCTGCTGCCGAAGGTCTCGACGAACTTCCGGTGGAGCTGCCGCGGCGAGAGGTGAACGTAGGCGGCGAGCTGCGGGACGGTGAGCTTCTCGCGGAAGCGCTCGCGGATGCACGTCACGGCGCGGTCGATGGCGAGGTAGGGCTGGAGCGCTTCCTTTGCGACGGCGTAGCTCTGCGTGACGCCCATCACGCCGATAACTTCGCCCGCGCGGTCGAAGACGGGAAACTTGTGCGTGATGAACCAGTCGGGGATGCCCTGCCGGTCGAAGAACAGCTCGACGATGTTGAGCTTGGGCTTGGCCGATTTCATCACCTCGGCGTCGTCCTGCCGGAAGTGCTCGGCGAGGCGCGCGGGGAAGAGGTCGAAGTCGGTCTTGCCGACGATCTTCGCCTCGGTGCGGAATCCGAAGCGCTCGTAGAACTGGCGGTTCGCGGCCATCAGGCGCGAGTGGCGGTCCTTTGCGAAGAAGGCGATGCCGGGCAGGTGATCGAGCACGACGTGGTGTGCACGCTCGGGGGCGAGGGCGGCGAGGAAGTGCGAGCGCGCGGCGTGGGAGGCGGAAAGTTTCTTCGGCATGTCCGATTTGGCACAAAGGATGTCCTCCCGGAATCCGCGGTGGCGAGGTAAATTTCGCATCCAATTCCCCATGCTTCGCACTCTCGCTCTCTCGCTTCTTCTCGCTGCCGCCGCATTCGCAGATCCGATCCGCGTGCTGTATCTCGACCCGACTGGCGCGGAGAAGATGCAGGTGGGGCCGCTCGCGGAGGCGATGAGGGAGATGGGACGGGATGGGATCTACTTCGACTATCTGCCGGGCGCGAAGAAGCCGGACGCGGATTTCCTGAAGCACTACGATGTGGTGTTGTCGCGGGGCGATGCGCTGACGCGGGAGAGCATCCTCGCCGGAGTCAGCACGGAGCGGCGGGCGGCGTGGCAGAAGTTTCTCGATCAGCGCGAGCCGGAGGTGCGGGAGAAGAACACGCTCGTGGCGAATTACGAGAAGCGGCCGGAGCCGCTGACCTTCCAAAAGCCGTTCAGCGTGAAGGGCGCGATGGAGCGGACGCAGGTGCCGGCGGATTGCCGTCTGGAGGTGTTCGCGAGCGAGCCGGAGATCGGGAAGCCGATCGCGTTTGCCTGGGATGAGCGCGGGCGGTTGTGGCTGGCGGAGACGTCTGATTATCCGCATGGCGTCTCGGCGAGCGGCGAAGGCAATGACCGGATCAAGATCTGCGAGGACACCGACGGCGACGGGCGCGCGGACAAGTTCACGGTCTTCGCGGACAAGCTGAACATCCCGACCGGACTCGTGTTCGCGCGTGGCGGTGTGATCGTGTCGCAGCCGCCGCGCTTCGTCTTCCTCCAGGATACGAATGGCGACGACAAGGCGGATGCGCGCGAGGTGATCGTGGATGCGTGGGGCGTGCGCGACACGCACGCGCAGGCGAGCAACCTGCACTACGGCTACGATAACTGGCTCTACGGCTGCGTCGGTTACTCGGGCTTCGAGCGGATGGTCGATGGGAAGAAGCAGCAGTTCGCGATGGGGACGTATCGGTTCAAGGCGGACGGGTCGGCGGTCGAGTTCCTGCACCAGTTCACGAACAACGCGTGGGCGCATGGTTACAACGACGCGGGCGACCAGTTCGGCGGGACAGCGAACGGCGCGCCGATCTTTTTCGGCGGCATCCCGAAGACCGTGGTGCCCGCCGGCGTAAACGTGATGACGGCGAAGAAGATAAACGTCGTGGACCTCGCGCATGCGATCACGCCGAACTTCCGACAGGTCGATGTGTTTGGCGGTTACACGTCGGCGGCGGGGTCGGCGTTCATCTACTCGGCGAATCTGCCGGCGCGGATGCAGGGCATGGCGATGGTGTGCGAGCCGACGATGAAGCTGGTGGCGCTGATGGATGTGCGCGCGGATGGCGCGGGATGGACGGCGCTCGATGGGATGAATCTCTTCGCGAGCAGCGATGAATGGACTTCGCCGGTGTATGCGGAGGTCGGGCCGGATGGGGCGGTGTGGATCGCGGACTGGCAGAATTTCATCATCCAGCACAACCCGACGCCGAGTGTGGAGCGCGGCGGTTTCGCGGCGACGACGGGCGTGGGCGGGGCGCACGAGAACGCGCTGCGCGATCATTCGCGCGGGCGGATTTATCGCGTGGTGTGGAAGGATGCGAAGCCGGTGAAGAAGTCGCTCGCGGGCGCGAGCACCGGCGATCTCGTGGCAGCGCTGAAAGACGACGTGCAGTATTGGAGGCTGATGGCGCAGCGGTTGATCGTGGAGACGAAGCGGACCGATGGGACCGATGCGCTGAAGAAGCTGGTGACCGGGAATAGCGGCGAGGTCGGGGCGATCCACGCGCTGTGGGCGCTGCATGGGCTTGGCGCGCTGGACGAGGCGACGCTGCACTCGGCGTTGCTCGCGAAGGAAGCGCGGCTGCGCCGCAATGCGGTGCGCTCGCTCGGCACGGATGCGAGATCGCAGGCGCTGTTTTTCGGAGCGGGGGTGTTTGCGGATCCCGACCTCGCGACGCGGCTCGCGGCTTTTGTGAAGCTCGCGGAGTTTGCGACCACGCCGGAGATCAAGACGCTCGTCGGCAAGCTCTCGGTCGATCCCGCGGTGCGAAAGGACGAGTGGCTGAGCGAGGCGGCGAAGATCCTCGGGAAGAAACATGGCGCGAGCGCGTTCGCGGACGGGCCGAACCTTCTCACCAACGGCGGGCTCGAGCAGATCGACGCGAAGGGCCTGCCGCTCGGATGGAAGCGGCGCGACTACGGGAGCAAGCCGGGCAACGCGGGCGCGGAGTGGAAGATCGTGGCCGACGCGCACGGCGGGAAGAACGCGCTGCGCTGCGTCACGCGCGATGACGCGGACACGAGCTTCTTCCAGGAGGTCGCGATCAAGCCTCGCACGATGTATCGGCTCAGCGGCTGGGTGAAGACGCACGCGCTGCGGGGCAAGGTGAGCTTCAACGACCACATCGGCCGCGCGGAGACCGAGCAGGTGAAGGCGCGCGAGTCCGGATGGGTGGAGGTGGAGACGACGTTCGACAGCAAGGAGAGGACGCGCGCGAGCATCAACATCCTGCACGTCGCGAAGGGCGATGGGTATTTCGATGACGTGAAGCTGTGCGAACTGCTGCCGACCGACGCGGAGCCGGGGAAGGCGCTCGTCGGCGATGCGAAGCGCGGGGAGAAAATCTTTTGGGAGCACCCGGTCGCGGCTTGCAAGATCTGCCACGTGCTCGGGGGGCAGGGGAGCACAGTCGGGCCGGCGCTCGATGGGATCGCGTCGCGCAAGGACGCGGCGTATCTGATTCAGTCGCTGCTCGAGCCGAATGCGAAGCTGGCGGAGGGCTTCGAGAAGCTGGGCGTGTCGCCGATGCCGCCGATGGGGCTGATCCTCAAGCCGCAGGAGGTAGAGGATGTGAAGGCGTTTGTGCTCTCGCTGAAATAGAATGGTCGATTTCGCTTCGCCTCTCCGTTGATTGTTACGATCATCGGCGCTTGTGAAACCGCGCCTCTACCTCGAGACCACCATCCCGAGCTACATCGTCGCGCGCGCTAGCCGGGATGACATCATGCGTGGCCAACAGGCGGCGACGCGGGAGTGGTGGGAACACCGACGGGACGCTTACGAGCTTTACGTTTCGCAGTTTGTGGACATCGAGGCGGAACGCGGGGATGCGGAGATGGCGCGGGCGCGAATCGCTGCGACCGGTGGTCTGCCGCGCCTTCCGGTGACGGAGAGTGTCCGGGAACTCGCCTCGGAAATCCTGGCCTCGGGCTTGATCCCGATGAAGGCGGCGGTGGACGCCTCGCATATCGCGGTGGCTGCGGTGCATCGGATGGATATGCTGCTGACGTGGAACTGCACGCACATCCACAACATCGACATCAGCCGGCAGATCGAGCGCGTCTGCGCGCGCGCCGGGTGGCCGTGCCCGGCGATTTGCACGCCGTTCGATCTGCTGAAACTTGAGCCATGAAACCGAACCCCATCCTCCAAGAAATCCGCAAGACGCGCGAAGACATCGCACGGGAAACGGGCGGCGATCTGAACAAGCTATTTGAATACGTGCTCGCGGAAGAAGCGAAGGCACGCGCCCGAGGCGTGAAGTTTGCCCCGCTCCCGGAGCCCGTGGAGCCATCTGCCAGCGTGCGGGAGGAACCACCGGAGGCGTAGCGTTTTTCGCAGACTGGCCTGCATGTGCATGGCCGGGCGCGGGTTTTCTGCGAACCACCGCGGAGCAGACATGAACCCGCGCCCGATTTTATGCGAACGAACCCCGCCTTTAACGCTGGACCCGGCATTTCGCTGAATTCAGAGTTAGTCGACTTCGACGCTCTCTCGTGAACGAACGCTTTCTAATTCCACTTCTGTTAGCAGTCCTCCCTGCGTGTGGCGAAAAAAAACAGCGGACGCGGGAACGTCTCGAACGAGAGCGCGAACAGCAAGCCGAGACCAGTAAGGCACAGCTCCTCGGGCATTATTCCACAGCAACGCAGTTCGACGCCCGCGACCCGCTTTCGCTTACCCGCAAACTCACAATCGACGTTCAGGACACTCTCGTAGCAGCCCCCCATCAACTCTACTGGACCGAGGAGATGCATTTCGACCTCCATCGGAGCCGGACAGGGATCCAACTCACCTTTCGTGGCGGCAGCGATCACTGGGTTTCTCTCGATTGCAGCGACGGACTCGCCTCGCGCATCCGACGGGCGCACGCCCCGAACAACTTCTTGCCTCGGTATCTGTTCGTCTTCCGCCTTGCTTCAGCCACCCCGCTCCAAATTGAACTTCGTGCCGAGCGCGAGGGGAGCGGCGAGGACATGAGTCTGTCCGTCGCCGCAGACAATATCGACGGGCGGCTTTACACAGGCACGCTCATCGACTTTAGCTTGATTGATCCCGGCATCTCGCTTCGACGCCAATAAAGTCGCCAAACCCCGATGAAAGGTGTCAACTACGGGTGAGCGTGATTTGGTGAGTTTGAATGGTGAGGGGTTGGCAGGTGGGTGG
>JBEBGD010000146.1:0-10943 GCA_040081625.1 Chthoniobacteraceae bacterium | reverse complement strand
CCCATTGAGAAAAATTCTCGACTGCTGCCACCCGTAGGTGTCTGGACCGTGTCTCAGTTCCAGTGTGGCTGGTCGTCCTCTCAGACCAGCTACCCGTCATTGCCTTGGTAAGCCATAACCTTACCAACTAGCTGATAGGCCGCGAGACCATCAAGGAGCACTAAATTGCTTTAGCTTTCGCGCGACTTCATATTAAGGCGTGCGGCATGCGGCATTAATTCGCCTTTCGGCGAGCTATTCCCCGCTCCTCGGCAGGTTTCTCACGTGTTACGCACCCATTCGCCACTGAATGCACTTGGTATTGCTACCAGATACACTCCGTTCGACTTGCATGTCTTATCCACGCCGCCAGCGTTCGTTCTGAGCCAGAATCAAACTCTCCATTTCAATATATTTGGCAAAAGCAATCATCTTTTGCCTGCTATACAATCAGTATTCGCGACGTTCGCATTTCAACGCTTTCCGAATAGCACCGATTTGGCGCGGGCCAGATTGCGCTTTCAGTCAGAACAGGTTCCCCGCATCGAACGGGACGGCTACTTTAGGCCTGCGACCGAATGCGTCAACGGGTTTTTTGAACTTTTTGACTGCCGCTGATTCGCCACAACTTCCGAGCCTCTAAGTTTGCGAGTTCTAACGGCCCGAAAAGCGCCGATCGAGTAGTTGAGTTGCCCCTGTTTAACGGACGCCTTGCCGCCACGGAGTGGCGTTCGTTGGGGCAGTTGAGTTGGCTCTTGATACCCACAGGGGATCGGTGCTTGAGGGTGCTGTGGCGCCGCACACGGTTGCAGTGTGCCTCCACGCGGGGCCAGTCGCCAGGATCTTCACCAAGGGCTGCTCTTGGGCTGGCACCAGTTGGGGTTTGCGCCCGGCCTGCCCTGCGGCGCGCGGAGCGCCTTTATCGCCTTCGAGTCGCTGCTGGTTCCAGCGAAGGACCGACTGCCGGCTGACCTTGGTGCGCCGGGCGACCTCCGCTTGGGGAAGCCCTTTTCCAACAGCATCAGTGCGCGAAACCGGCGCTGCTCAATTGCTCTGAAACCACGCCGTGATGCCACGCACGCGAAGACAACAGCCACTCCGCGCAATGTCACTAAATTACACAGCTCTCAATGGGCGCGGATGGCGTGGCCGCCGGCTTCCTCGACCGGCGCGACGCATTCGCGTTTGTAGGTGACCACGCCCAGATCCCGCACGATCTGCGTGCCGAGCTTGCGGCATTGCAGCCAGGTTTCCACCGCCTGCCTTTTGAACGCTTCGTCGGAACGTTTGCTCGGCGGCGCCTTCACCGCCGTCCTTGTTCGAGCTTCTCGCCGGCGGGCTTGTTCATGGTGTGAAATTATCCCACCCCCGCCACCAAGGTGTCCATCAAGCCGGGGTAAGCCCAGTCTTGCGCCAGAGCAGCCGCATGGCGAACACGCCGATCCACGGCGCGAGGCCCGCGATAACGAGGCCGAGATCGTAGCTCTTGGTGCGGTCCACCAGCATCCCGAAGAAGCTGTGCAGCGGCGAAGTCACGGCCCACACCCACATGCTGAGCAGTCCAGTGAGGCGCCCGACGTGCGTGGCGGAAATCTCCTGAACGAAGCTGTAGTAGCAGGGAAACAACGCCAGAGCCCCGGCGCCGATGAGCAGCAGCGTGCCGAGCAGCGGCCATCCGCGGCCGAGCCATGGGATGAGCACACTCAGCGAAGTGAGCACGCACGCGCCCGCATACACCATGCGCCGCGCATCGTGTGGCGACGTGCCGCGCCGCCGGATCAGCCACAGCGAGAGCAGCCCGCCGCCGATGCAGCCGACATCGGTGGCGATGAAGTAGAGCGAGTTGAAATCCAGCGCGACCTTCTCCTCGAAGCCACGTCCGGTCTGCAGGAACTTCATCAGCCACACGCGATAGATGTGCCACACGGTCTGCGCGCCGGTGATGACCATCGCCACCGCCCAGAACCGCGCGCTGCACAGGATGCTCCACAGCGCCGGCGGCACGATCGCGGAAGCCGCCGCCGGCTTCACATCGAGATCGCGCGGGCGCAGGAAAGCGAACCACAGCAGCACCCACAGCAACCCCACCGCGCCGACCGCGATGAACGCCGTGCGCCACGAGCCGGGCTGCTCCGTCACGAGCATCTTCATGATCTGCGGCGTGATCACCGCGCCGAGCGACGCGCCGCTTTGCAGCACGCTGTTTCCCATCGTGCGGTCCCGCTCGTCGAGCAGCGCGAAGGTCGTCTTCAGCGCACACGGCCAGTGGCCCGCCTCGAAGAACCCGAGCAGCGTGCGGCACACGAGCAGCCCGGTGAAGTCGTGCGTCCACCCCGTCGCCATGCCCATGAGCGACCATGCCGCGAGCACCGCGGGATAGAGCAGGTAAATGCGGAACCGATCCGCGAGGAAGCCGAACACGAGCGACCCGCCGGCGAAGGCCCAACCGAAAGCGAGCTCCAGATTTCCATACTGCGCCTCGCTGAGCACCATCTCGCGCGTCACCCTCACCGACGCGCTCGCGAGCGTCACGCGGTCCATGTAGTTGATCATCGTGGCCAGCAGCAGCAGGCCGGTGATCCACCATTTCCACGACGCGGAGCGGGGGAGGTTCAAGCGTGGGGCCTAGTAAGTGGCGCGTCCGCCGGAGAGATCGAAGACGGCGCCGGTGCTGAAGGAGCAATCCTCCGAACAAAGCCACGCGACGAGCGCGGCGGCTTCCTCCTTCTTGCCGAAGCGGCCCATCGGGATCTTCGAGAGCATGTAGTCGATGTGCGCTTGCGTCATCTGCTGGAGGATGTCCGTCGCGATCACTGCGGGTGCGACGGCGTTCACCGTGATGCTCGACGTCGCGAGTTCCTTGCCGAGCGACTTGGTGAGCGCGATGACGCCAGCCTTCGAAGCGCTGTAATGCGCGGCGTTCGGATTGCCTTCCTTGCCCGCGATGGAGGCGATGTTCACGATGCGTCCGTAGCCGTTCCGCAGCAGGTGCGGGACGACGCTGTGGCAGCAGTAGAACGGGCCGTGGAGGTTGATGTCCATCACGCGCCGCCAGTCGGCGGGATCGAGTTCCCACGTCTTCGCGTTGCCGCCGGTGATGCCCGCGTTGTTCACGAGGATGTCGAGCTTCCCGAATGCCGCCACCGTCGCCGCGGTGGCAGACTGGACCGACGCAAAGTCGGCGAGATCGACGATGGCGGTATGGACTTCCATTTCCGCTGCGGCCTGCGCGAGCGCGGCGGCGTCCACATCCCAGAGCGAGACCCGAGCGCCGGAGGCGAGCAGGCGTTCGGCGATGGCGCGGCCGATGCCGCGCGCGCCTCCGGTGACGATGGCGTTTCGGTTGTTGAGGTCGATTTGGTTCATGGTGGTGAGGGATGGAGGCTACGACGAAATCATGGAGGGCACGATCATGGCGAGTCGGTTCACGGCTTGCCGCCGCGAGGCGTTCCCAGACACAGCCGGAAGCCGTCGCGGGAGTCGGAATAACTGGGTCCCTGGAGGCCGAGGCGAACGGCACAGCGTGCATTGCCGGGCACATCGAAGTAGTTCCCACCCCGACAGACCGGGCGCGGATTCGCATCGGCAAACAACGTTTCGTCATGCGCGCCTTTCGGATCGAAGTGATCCAGCACGATCTCCCAAACGCCGCCACACATGTCCGCCAGTCCGAAGCCGTTCCGGCCTTTTGCTCCGTAATGATCAACCGGTGATACAAAGGCAAAACCGTCGCTCCACGGCGCGTTCGCGAGCGGCCAGATCCTGTTCCGGCCCGGCAGAAAATCGACGGCCGAGATGTTGAGCCTGCCTTCGCCGTCGCTGAGTTCATTGCCCCACCAGAAGTAGGTGCTCGTCTTGTTGCCGCCCCGGCAGGCGTAAGCCCACTCGGCTTCCGTGGGCAGCCGATATTCCAAACCCTCCGGCAACCGGCCGGCTGCGCGTTCTTTCTTCGTCAGCCAGTCGCCAAAAGCCCGGGCGTCATTCCAGCTCACACAGACGACCGGATGGTTGTCTCTCACCGGAAAGCCGAAGTTCGGATCGCGCCAGCCCTTGCCCGCCATCGGTTTCCACGGATGCACCACCTTCGTTGTCAGGCGGTAGCCGCTCCATTCCGGATCAAAAACCTGCGTGTGACCTCCCGGCTTTTCCGCGTCGCTCACATACCCGGTATCCTCCACGAAGCGCCGAAACTGCCCGACGCTGACTTCAGTGCGCCCCATCCAGAAACCGACTTTCACTCGCATCAAGCGCGCTTCGCCTTCGTATGACTCGCGCACCGTCCCCGGCGTCGCTCCACCTTCGATGCCCGTGGCCCAGGCGCGCTCGGCGGGCGTGCTGCCCTCCATGAATTCGCCCGGCGGGATGCCCACCAACTCGATCGTCGCGCCGCCACCCAAGTCCACCCGCATGGTCTTGCCGACCGCTGGCTGGTCCGCGCCCGTCGCGGGCTCCCCACTGCAAACGAGCCCTCCCGCGGCCAGTATCCCGATCGACAGCAGATGCCGTGGGGAACCGCCGAAGACCGCGTTTCGGATTCGGGTTAATGCCGGCGATTGGACTTTGCGTGCGGCTGGATTCATGACGGCTGGAAGTCGCGGCTCTTATCGCGATGCGTGACCTTTTCGAAGGCGAGTTGGAAACGCGCGTGGCCCTGCGCTCATCCCTCCCAACTCGCGCCATCCCACGCGATCATGCGCTCGATCATCGCGACAGCGTCGCGCGTGAACATGCCAAAGAGCGCCGCGCCTTTCTCCGCACTGGCTTCGCGCGGTTCGCCGACGTGGCCGGGCTCGGAGCGGTCGGGCATCGTCCAGCCGCGCGCGGCGGGCTCGAAGGCGTCGCCGAAAGGGACAGCGGGGGCGCTGAGGTGATCCTTCACGAGATGCGGCGCGAGGTGCAGGACCATCGAGGTCTCCCACTCGCACGCGTGACCCATGACCTTCTGCTTGAGCGCAGGATTCTCCTCGTGCGGCTGCGTGCCGAGGTGCCAGTAGGTCGCGAAGAGCAGCAGCAAATCGCGCCGGTCGCGGTGCCGCTGCCGCACCTCGAAGACGGCCTGCCTGCCCGGCACATCGTTTCCGCCGTGGCCATTGAGGATGAACAGGCGTTTGAATCCGTGGGCGACGAAGTTTTCCAGCAGGCCGCGAAGCAGGTCGAGATAGACACGCGGCTCCGCCGAAAGCGTGCCGGGGAAGTCCATGTGGTGATGCGAGTTCCCGAGCCACTGGAGCGGAGCGAAGATCGCGCGCGGTCCGAGCACTTCCTCCGCGCGGCGCGCGATCTCGCCCATGAGCAGCGAGTCGGTAAAGAGCGGCATGTGCCGCCCGTGCTGCTCGAGCGCGGCGACGGGGATGATGACGGGAGTGTCGCGGCTCAGCGCGGCGACCTCGGGCGACGTGAGATCAGCGAGCCGCATCGGCGCGCGCCTTGGCGATCACCTCCGCAAGCGCGACCTCCGCGCCGTTGCGGCGCTTGCTCTCGTCGGCGGCTTCCATGAAGGCGTAGAGTTCGAGCGTCTCCTCCGCGCTCACGGGCGCGACGCCGGTGCGAAACATCTTCACCACCGCGAACAGCAGCGGGTCGTAGCCGTCGGACGTGCCGATGGCGGCTTCTCCCTTTTCGCCGACTGCCTTGCCGCCATAGCCCTTGCGATCCTGTCCATTCTCCTGCCGGAAAATGCCGGTGCGCCCGCCTTCCCACGTGCCGACGACTTCCACTTTGCCGTCCGGCGTCGTGCCACGCTTCACCGATTTGCAGCCGGTCCCCATCACGGTGAAAAGCGCCTCACACCCATGCACACCATACCAGTAGAGGTCCGGGTGCGTGGGCTCGATGCTCATCGGGCTGAAGGTTTCCGCGCTCTTCACTTTTCCGATCGATCCTTCACGCACGGCCTGCGTGGTCTTGCCGAAGCGCAGCGACGACGAGCAAAACATCGGCACGTTCGCCTTCTTCGCCGCGTCGAGGATGCGGATCGTGTCCGCGAGCGAACCGGCGATCGGCTTGTCGATGAAGACGGGCTTGCCGGCCTTGAGCACGGGCTTGATCTGCTCGTAGTGAACGCGCCCATCATTCGACTCGAGAAAAACGACATCGACGCGCTTCACGAGTTCGTCGATCGAGTCCACGATCTCGACGCCGAGCGCTTTCATCTTCTCGGTGTAGTCCGGCACGCGCTTGGTGCTGCTCTCGATGTCCTTGCTGCCCTGCGGATATGCCGCGACGACCTTCACGCCCGCGACCTTCGCCGCATCCTCCGGCTTCTTCGGGCCCTTGTTCAGCGTCTGCGTGAAGGCGATGACGTGTGACGTGTCGAGGCCGATGATGCCGGCGCGAAGTGGCTTAGCGTCCTGCGCGTCGGCGACGAGCGCGAGGGCGAGCAGCGGGAGGAGGAACAGAGTTTTCATGGGCAAGCATGACCCGCGGCTCGCCGGCATCTTCGAGGAAAGTTCGCCGCGGATGCGATTACGCGAGGACCTCCCGGATCACGCTGCCGTGGTCGCGTTCGAGCCGTTTGCGGCCGGGCACCTCGAGTCGGCGCGAGTCGAGGCCGAGCTGATGCAGGATCGTCGCATGCACGTCGGTGACGTAATGCGGATGCTCGACGGCGTGGAAGCCGAGTTCATCGGTCGCGCCGTGGATCGTGCCGCCCTTGATGCCGCCGCCCGCCATCCACACGCCGAAGCCGAAGGGATGATGGTCGCGACCGTCGGTGCCTTGCGTTCCCGGCGTGCGACCGAACTCCGTGGCGAACAGAACGATCGTGTCTTCGAGCAAGCCGCGCTGCTTGAGATCGGCGAGCAGCCCGGCGATCGGCTTGTCCACCTGGCCGGCGAGTTTGCTGTGATTGGCCTTGAGCTTCGAGTGCGAGTCCCACGCACCCGCAGCGCCGTCGCCGTGCTCGATCTGGATGAAGCGCACGCCGCGCTCGGCGAGACGGCGCGCGACGATGAGTTGGCGCGCGAAAGGCTCGGTCACGTTGTCGTCGAGCCCGTAGAGGCGCTTGGTTTCGGCGCTCTCGGAGTCGAGGTTCATCGTCTCGGGCACGGCAGACTGCATCTTGTAGGCGAGCTGGTAGCTCTTGATCCGGGCGAGCAGCGCTTGATCGCCGGGATACTGGTCCGCCGTCAATCGATTGAGCCGATGCGCGAGCGCAAACTGCGCGGCTTGCTCCGCCTGACCGATCGAAAACTCCGGCGTCGCAAAGGCGAGCGGGTTCTTCGGATCGACGCGCAGATTCACCGCGTCGAAAGCCGGGCCGAGGTAGTGGCCATCGCGCACATCGAAGAAGCGCGGCCCCATGTTCACGAAAGTCGGCAGATCGTCCGTCATCGAGGACAGGCCATACGTCACCCACGCGCCGAGCGTCGGCTCGCGCGTGTCGAGCATGTGCCGCCCGCTGTGAAACTGCACCTGCGCGCCGTGATTGTTGTCCGTCGTCCACATGCCGCGGACGAAGGCGATGTCGTCCGCGCACGCGCCGATGTTCGGGAACCAGTCGCTGATCTCGACGCCGCACTGCCCGTAACGCTGCGAGCCGGTCTGCAGCGGAAAGATCACGTTTCGCTGCTTGCCGTTGGCGTCGTTGACCACGACCACGCGCACATTCTCCAGCTTCCCCGGCGCGAGCACGCTCTTGTATGGCGTCTCGTCGATCGACTTGCCCGCATACTTCGTGAGCATCGGCTTCGGATCGAAACTCTCCATGTGGCTCACTCCGCCGCGCATGAAGAGCCAGATCACGCGCTTCGCCTTCGGCGCAAACAGCGGCAGACCCGTCGGCGGCTTCCACTCGAACTCCGACGCGCGGCCTTCGCGCGCAAACATCGCCTGCAACGCGATGCCCGCGAGCCCGGTGCCGAGGCGATCGAGAAAGCCGCGACGCGCGATGAATTGCCGGGAGAATGAGTCGTGCGTCATCGGAGCGTGACGAAGTCGTTGTGATTCATGAGCGCCTGCACCACAAGCGTGCGCGCGTGAGTCGAGTTGAGCTTCCTGAATTCGTCGAGGCTCTCGATGCAGGCGGCGCGCTCGTCGGAAGTCGGCGCGCGGCTCAGCAGCGAAAGGAACGCGTGCTCGATGAATTCAGAGTCCGCGAACGGCTCCGCGCGCTTCGCGATCGCGTCCGCGCAGTCGCGTGTGAGCTTGCTGTTCGCGAGCGCGAGCGCCTGCTGCGGCACGATGCTCTCCTGCCGGAGGTAACATTCGAGCACGTTGCTGTTGTCGAACGCGGCGAGGAACCGGTGTTCGATGTCCGTGGTCTGCGTGAAGTAGAGCGCGCGGCGCAGGCTCGACTCCTCCTTGCGCGGATCGACGCTCGGTCCGCCGAGGCGGAGGTCGAGCCGGCCCGCGGCGTGGAGCATCGAATCATGCACGGCTTGCGATTCGAGCCGGCGCGGATTCATGCGCCAGTAGCACGTGTTGTCAGGATCGCCGGCGACCGTCGCCGCCGCCGCGCCCGCGTTCGTGGAAGTGCGGCGATACAAATCCGAGAGGACCATCACGCGATGCAGATGCTTCAGACTCCAGCCATGCTTCACGAAATCGACGGCCAGCGTGTCGAGCACGTCCCGGTGCAGCGGCGGCGTGCAACGGAGGCCGAAGTCGGTGACATCCGGAACGAGCGAGGCGCCGAAGTGGCGGGTCCACACGTGATTCACCAGCACGCGCGCGGTCAGGGGATTGCGTTCGTTCGCGATCCATTGCGCAAGCGCGAGCCGGCGGCCCGTGCTCGTGGCGGGATACGTTTGGAAGTCTGCGTTGGCCTTGTCCTCCGGACCATCCTGCGCCTTCAGCGACGCGCGAATCGGCCCGTATTTGTCGCCCGGATTCCCGGCCGTCTTCTTCGCCGTCGCGAGCCCCTGCTCGGCGGCCTTCACCTTCTTCTCCGCGTCCGCCGCCTTGTCCTTCGGCGCTTTCGCCGCGCCTTCGCGAGCCTTTGCGAGTTCGGTCTCGGCGCGAGCGAGTTGAAAGGCCGCGTCCGCTTTCGCCGCACTGGCGATGAGCGCGGGAAGATCGTCCGATGCCGATTGCGCGAGCTGCGCCTGGTCCGCGGCGAAGACCGCGCGCACGCGCGCCTGCGCGGCCTCGCCGTCGGCGGCGCGCAACTGATCGTCGAGCACGAACGGGAGCAGCGCCGGCAGGCGTGCTGCAGCGGGCAGCGCCACGGGCTTCGGTTGAAACGGCGCGAAGGCCAGCACGTCCGGCACTCCGGGCGGGATCGCGTGCGACTTGTCTTCATTCTTCTCGTCGCCACGACGATGAAGATAGGTCGGCCTCTCGAGGTGCAGGTCGAAGACGCGCGGCAGTCCGTTCTTCTCGAGATTTACCTCGCCCGGCCACGGATCGAGTCGCACGTGATACGGCTCGAAGATCGCGCGCATCCGGTAGTAGTCGGTCTGCGAGATCGGATCGTATTTGTGATCGTGGCACTTCACGCACTGCATCGTCACGCCGAGGAAAGCGCGGCTGGTGTGCTCGATCACCTCGTCGAGCCAGGTGGTGCGGTTGAAGATGTAGTAGTTGCGCGCGAGGAATCCGGTGGCGCGCAGCGCGTCGCGATCCTCCGGCGCCGCCTCGTCGGCGGCGAGCATCTCGACGATCATGCGGTCGTAGCCTTTGTCGGCGTTGAGCGATTCGATGATCCAGTCGCGCCAATGCCAGATGTGTTTCTGGCTGCGGCGGAGCTGCTCGCTGAGGCCATACCAATCCGAGTAGCGCCAGATGTCCATGAAGTGCCGCCCCCAACGCTCGCCGTAAGCAGGCGACGCAAGGAGGCGATCGACGAGCTTCTCATATGCCCCATGGGACCCATCCGTCTCATCCACAAACGCCTTCACCTCATCCGCCGTTGGCGGCAGGCCGGTGAGATCGAGATACACGCGCCGGAGCCACACCTCGGGAGCGGCTTCGGGCTGCGGCTGCAAACCGCGCTCGCGCAGCCGTGCATCGATGAGCGCGTCGATCGATGGCTGGCCCGCCGCGGCTTTCGGCGCCTGGTAGGCCCAGTGGCTGCGCGGATCTTCCTCGGGCTTTTCGTCCGCAGGCGCAGGCGCGCCGGCGGCGATCCACGCCTTGAGTTTCGCGACTTCCTCCGCGCTCAAGGCCGCGCCTTCCGGCGGCATCCGATCATCTTCATCGGTCGCCGTGACTCGCTCGAGAATCGTCGCGGAAGCCGGATCGATGACGTTTCCCGAATCGCCGCCTTTTCGCATCAGCGCGACAGCGTCGAGCCGAAGCCCGGACTTCTGCTTGAGCGCGCCGTGGCACGCGTAGCAGCGGGCCTTGAGCAGCGGCTTGATCTCCTTCGCGTAATCCGGCTCCGCGCGCGCGACACCTGCGAGCAGCAGCAGTGCGGTGAAAACGCGCGCGTTCATTTTGCCTTCAGCTTCGCGCCATACAGGTCGTTGCTGCCTGCGCTGGTGATGCTCGCATCGTCGAACTTCGCGGCACCGCCGAACGAGCCGCCGAGGTAGAGATTCCCCTGCGCGTCGCAGACCATCGTGTAGGCGTTGTCGCCCTTCTCCCCGCCGCCGTGCGCGAGCCAGCGAAGCGCGCCGCTTGCGTCGAACTTCGCGACATACACATCAGTGCCGCCGCGGCTGCGCAGTTCCGCGCCGCCGAGCTTGAAGTCCGCCGAAAACTCGCCGGTGAGGAAACTGTTCCCCTTTCCATCGGTCGCGATCCCGAGGCCGTAATCGACCGCGGGCCCCTGCCCCACGCGGCTCCAGAGCAGTTTGCCGTCGGTGCTGAAATGGCAAAGCAACGCATCAGCATCCTTCTCCCCGGTCGTCGTGAAGGTCTCGCCGCCGGTAGTCACCGTGCCCTTGAACATCCCGCTCGCCCACACCCGCCCTTCCCTGTCGCACGTGATCTCGTGGAAGAGGCAGCTCGGCGCGCCGAACTGCTGCGCGATCCACTGCACGTCGCCTTCGTCGAGAGTTTCGTCAGGCCGCACGGGCTCC
>JBEBGD010000047.1:0-38925 GCA_040081625.1 Chthoniobacteraceae bacterium | reverse complement strand
CTCCGGCGCGGCCGCGCACGGTGAACACGCGGCGGCGGAGCATCACGGGCTGCCCGCGGCCGCGCCGGAGTTGCCCGCGTTTCGGATCGGGCCGCTGAAGGTCACCAACTCGATGATTCTCACGTGGATCATCGCGGCGGGCATCATCATCTTCGCGCGCTACGCGACGGCGAAGATGAAGGAAGTGCCGGATGGCGCGCAGAACTTCTGGGAGTGGATGGTCGAGAGCCTTCGCGACTTCCTCGCCTCGATCGTTGGGGAGAAGCTCGCTCAGCGCACGTTCTGGTTTTTCGCGAGCGTGTTCATCTTCATTCTTTTCACGAATTGGTTCGGACTGCTGCCCGGCGTTGGGACGATCGGATGGGGCCACCCGACCGAGCAGGGCGGCATGTCGCACATTTCCGAACCGCTCTTCCGCGGCACGAGCGCTGACTTGAACATGACGCTCGCGATGGCGCTGATCTTCTTCGGCTGCTGGGTTTACTGGTCGCTGACCGCGCATGGCTTTGGCGGCGTCATCGTTCACCTCTTTGGAAATCCGGCGCGCAAGGAAATGAAGGGTGTCCTCGCAATCGCGATGGCGCTGATCTTTGTCATCGTCGGCCTGCTCGAAGTCGTCTCGATCCTCTTCCGCCCGGTGTCGCTGAGCTTCCGTCTCTACGGCAACATCTTCGCCGGTGAAAACCTGCTCGAGTCGATGATGGTCCTCGTCCCCGCACTCGGCTGGCTCATCCCGATTCCGTTTTATTTCATGGAGCTGCTAGTCGGCTTCGTCCAGGCGCTCGTGTTCATGCTGCTGACCGCCGTCTTCACGGTGCTGATGATCGGCGGCGACGACGAACACGGGCACGCCGAGCACCACTAGATTTCACAACCCTTTCAGCCGTCAGACCGTGCATGTCAGCGGGGGCGGCAGGAAAAACAAAACAACAACAGGAAACATCACATGAGCATCATTACCACACTCGCGGAACTCTCCGGCAGCGTGCAGGGCGGCCTCGGCGCGCTCGGCGCGGCGATCGGCGTCGGCCTCATCGGTATGGGCGCTTCGTCGGCAGTCGGGCGCAATCCCGGCGCAGCCACGAAGATCCTCATCCAGGCCATCCTGAGCACCGCCTTCGCTGAAGGCATCGTGTTCTTCGCGCTCTTCCTCGGAAAGCCGTAGTTCTCAGGGGCGCGGGGCCGGCGACGGCTCCGCGCTCCGTTTCCCGTTTATCGTATGACCATCTTCACCATCCTCGCCGCGAATCCGATCGTCGAAGTCGTCGAGCCCATCGCCCGGCAGTTCGGCGTCGATTGGTGGAAGCTGCTCTCGCAGTGCATCAGCTTTTCCATCGTCGTCTTCGTCCTGCAGAAATACGCCTACAAGCCGATCCTCGACGTCCTCGCCGAGCGACGGCAGAAGATCGCCGACGGGCTCGCGAATGCCGCGGAGATCAAGAAGCAGCTCGCTGCCGCGCAGGAGCAGGCCGCCGAGATTCTCGCCAAGGCCAACGCCCAGGCGCAGAAGTCCATCGACGAAGCCCGCACCGCCGCGAAGGCGCTCGGTGAAAAGGAATCGCAACGCGCGATCATCGAAGCCGAGCAGATCATCACCAAGGCGCGTGAGGCCACGCAGCGCGAGCACAACAAGATGCTCGCCGACCTCAAGCGTGAGGTCGCCCGCCTCGTCATCGAGACGACCTCGAAGGTCACCGGCAAGGTTTTGAGCGACGCCGACCAGCGCCGACTCTCCGAGGAAGCCGCTCGGGAACTCGCCGCTTAATCCGCGATGAAACTGAGCAAGGAAGCCCGCAAAGCCGCCAAGTCGCTCTTCATCGGGAGCTTCACCGAGAACCGTCTCGATGAGGGGAAAGTGCGCACCGTCGTGAAGGAACTCGCGGATCGGAAACCGCGGCACTTCCTTGAAATCCTCGAAGGCTACCAGCGCTACATCCGCCTGGAACTCGCAAAGCGCCACGCCGTCGTTGAGAGCGCCATCAACCTCGAGCGCGAGACCCGCGACGAGCTGCGCCGCGCGCTCAAGGCCAAATACGGCAGCGACCTCACCACTGAATTCAACGTCACGCCCGAGCTGATCGGCGGACTCCGCATCAAGATCGGCAGCGATGTCTGGGACAATAGCGTCCAGGACCGAATCGCCCGCCTCGAAGACGAACTCCTTCACGCCTAACTTACCAAAGTCATGTCCACCATTCTCCAGGAAATCGAATCCACCATCGGCGCGCTCAAGACCAACGCGACCAAGTCGAACGTCGGCATCGTCCGCGAAGTCGGCGACGGCGTCGCGAAGATCGAAGGCCTTAGCGACGTGATGCTCAACGAAATGATCGACTTCGGCGGCGGCCTCTACGGCATCGCGCTGAACCTCGAAGAGAGCGAAGTCGGCTGCATTCTGCTCGGCGACGACAAGGGCGTCCATGAGGGCCTCGAGGTGAAGACCACGGGCCGCCTGCTCTCCGTGCCGGTCGGCAAGGCGCTGCTCGGCCGCATCGTCGATACGCTCGGCAATCCCGTCGATGGCAAGGGCCCGATCGCGCAGGACGCTTTCTATCCGGTCGAAAAGATCGCGCCCGGCATCATCAAGCGCAAGTCCGTCAGCCAGCCGGTGCAGACCGGCATCATGGCCATCGACGCTATGATCCCGATCGGCCGCGGCCAGCGCGAGCTGATCATCGGCGACCGCGCCACCGGCAAAACCACGATCGCGATTGACGCCATCATCAACCAGGCGCGTATCAACAAGGCCAACGAAGGCAAGGCGGACTTCCGCCCGCTCTATTCCATCTACGTCGCCATCGGGCAGAAGCAGTCGAACGTCGCCCGCGCCATCGCCGTGCTCGAGGAAGCCGGCGCGATGCCTTACACGATCATCCTCTGCGCGACCGCCTCCGACACCGCCACGAACCAATACCTCGCGCCGTTCGCCGGTGCGGCGATGGGCGAGTGGTTCATGGATAACGGCATGGATGCGCTCATCGTGTTCGACGATCTCTCGAAACACGCCGTCGCCTACCGCCAGGTGTCGCTCGTGCTCAAGCGCCCGTCGGGCCGCGAAGCCTATCCCGGCGACGTCTTCTATCTCCACTCGCGCCTGCTCGAGCGCAGCGCCCGCGTGAACGAAGCCAACGGCAACGGCTCGCTCACCGCGCTGCCGATCATCGAGACGCAGGCCGGCGACGTGTCGGCTTACATCCCCACGAACGTCATCTCGATCACCGACGGCCAGATCTATCTCGAGACCGATCTTTTCTATCAAGGCATCCGCCCCGCCGTGTCGGTCGGCTTGTCCGTGAGCCGCGTCGGTTCCGCCGCGCAGATCAAGGGCATCAAGCAGGTCGCCGGCAAGGTGAAGGGCGAGCTGGCGCAGTTCCGCGAACTCGCGGCCTTCGCACAGTTCGGCAGCGACCTCGACGCCGGCACCAAGGCCAAGCTCGATCGCGGCGCGCGCATCGTGGAGCTCTTCAAGCAAATCCAATACAACCCGCTCTCGGTCGAGCTGCAGGTCGCCGTGCTATGGGCGATGCAGAACAACTACTTCGACGACGTCGCGGTCGATAAGGTGAAGGATTTCCAGCTTAAGCTGCAGGACTACTTCATGACGCGAAAGAGCGACCTGCTCGCCAAGATTTGGGAGAAGAAGGCGATCGACGACGCGCTCGCAGCCGAACTCAAGAGCGCGGTCGAGGACTTCGAGCAGAGCTACAAGTAAGTCATGGCCGCGAACACCCGCGACATCCGCCGACGCATCAAGTCGGTCAAAAACACTTCGCAGATCACCAAGGCCATGCAGATGGTCGCGGCGGCGAAGATGCGCAAGGCACAGAACGCCGCGCTCGCGGGCCGTTCCTATGCCGACCTGCTGCGCAAGGTGCTCGCGTCGCTCGGTGGCCTCGGCGAAGACGAGACGCATGAGCTGCTGCAGACGCGCGAGGTGAAGAAGGAACTCGTGCTCCTCATCAGCACCGACAAGGGACTCTGCGGCGCGCTTAACACGAACCTCTTCCGCGAAGCGGCCAAGTTCGACCCGGCGACGACCGTCTTCGTCTGCATCGGCAGGAAGGGCCTGCAATACCTCACGCGCGGCCAGCGCCAGGTGCTCGCCGACTTCAACCTCAAGGAAAACTTCCACTTCCTCGAAGCCAAGCAGGCCTCGAAGTTCTGCATGGATAAGTTCATCGACGGCGAAGTGGACAAGGTCACCGTCTGCTTCACCGACTTCGTCAATACGCTGACCCAGATCCCGCGCACGCAAGTGCTGCTGCCAATCTCCAGCCTCGAAGTGCGCGACGTGCTCTCCTCCTCCGAGACGAAGATCGAGGCGGCGCCCAAGGACACCGCGAACTACGTCTTCGAGCCGAACGCCAGCGCCGTGCTCGGTGGCGTGCTCCCTCACTACGTCCACTTCCAAGTCTATCAGATGATCCTCGACTGCCGTGCTTCCGAGCACAGCGCGCGCATGGTCGCGATGAAGAACGCGACCGACAACGCGAAGCAACTCATCAAGGACCTCACTCTCGAATACAACAAGGTCCGCCAGGCGGCCATCACCACCGAAATCCTCGAAATCTCCACGGCGCAGATCGCGCTCGGTTAATCCTTACCCAACCATCGCAAAGCTATGAGCAAACACGGAACCATCGTCCAAGTCATCGGCGCAGTCGTCGATGTCGATTTCGGCGCCGCAGGCATCCTGCCCGGCATCTACGACGCGCTTGAGATCGACTTCAAAGTCGGCGGCCAGGACACGAAACTCGTCCTCGAAGTGCAGGCGCACCTCGGCGAAAACTGGGTCCGCGCGATCGCCATGAGCAGCTCGGAAGGCCTCAAGCGCGGGATGAAAGTCACCGCCACGGGCGCGCCGATCAGCGTGCCGGTGGGCGAGGGCGTCCTTGGCCGCATCTTCAATGTCACCGGCGACCCGGTGGACGAACGCGGGCCCGTCGCCTTCGAGAAACGCTATGCGATCCATCGCCCGGCGCCGACGCTCATGGACCAGGACACCAAGTCCAACGTCCTCGAGACCGGCATCAAGGTCATCGACCTCATCTGCCCGTTCACGAAGGGCGGCAAGGTCGGCGCGTTCGGTGGTGCGGGCGTCGGCAAGACGGTCGTCATCCTCGAGCTGATCAATAACATCGCCAAGCAGCACGGCGGATTCTCCGTCTTCGCGGGCGTGGGCGAGCGGTCGCGCGAGGGCAACGATCTCTATCACGAGATGAGCGACGCGGGCGTCATCAACCAGAAGGACCTCAGCAAGTCGAAGGTCGCGCTCGTCTATGGCCAGATGAATGAGCCGCCAGGGGCGCGTCTGCGCGTGGCGCTGTCCGCGCTCTCGATGGCGGAATACTTCCGCGACGAGAAGAACCAGGACGTGCTCCTCTTCGTGGACAACGTCTTCCGCTTCTCGCAGGCCGGCTCGGAAGTGTCCGCGCTGCTCGGCCGCACGCCGTCGGCGGTAGGCTATCAGCCGACCCTCGCCGCGGAGATGGGCCAGCTCCAGGAACGCATCACCTCGACGACCAAGGGCTCGATCACCTCCGTGCAGGCGGTGTATGTGCCTGCGGACGATCTCACCGACCCCGCGCCGGCGAATACCTTCGCGCACCTCGACTCCACCGTCGTGCTCGAGCGCTCCATCGCCGAGCTGGGCATCTATCCCGCCGTCGATCCGCTCTCGTCCACGTCGAAGGCGCTCGCGCCGGAGGTCGTCGGCGAGGAACACTATCAAGTCGCCCGCGGCGTGCAGCGCGTGCTTCAGCGCTACAAGGACCTTCAGGACATCATCGCCATTCTCGGCATGGACGAGCTTTCGCCCGAGGACAAGCTGACCGTCTTCCGCGCGCGGAAGATCCAGCGTTTCCTCTCGCAGCCCTTCCACGTGGCCGAGGTGTTCACCGGCACGCCGGGGCAGTATTGCTCGATCGCTGACACGGTCCGCGGCTTCAAGGAGATCCTCGAGGGCAAGCATGATGACGTGCCCGAGGCGAACTTCTACATGAAGGGCGGCATCGACCAGATCCGCAGCTAAGCTATCACCATGGCCGCCGCCACACTCCGCCTCGAGATCGTCACACCCGACGCGAAAGCCTACAGCGAGGACGTAGAATTCGTCCAACTGCCGGGCATCGAAGGGGAGTTCGGCGTGTATCCGATGCACGTTCCGCTGATGACGCAGATCGTGCCGGGCGAGCTGGTGGTGACCAAGGGCGGGCAGACCTCGCACCTCGCCGTCGGCGAGGGGTTCGTGGAGGTGACGCAGGATAGCGTGAACGTGCTCGTGGACATGGCGATCGAGGAGAAGGCGATCGATGAATCCGCGGCGGAGGCCGCGGTGAAGCGCGCCGAGGAGGCGCTCAAGGGCGCGCACGAGCTGGGCAGCGAGGAGTCCGCCGCCGTGCAGGCGGCGCTGGCGAAGTCGCTCGCGCAGCTCCACGTGAAGCGGCGCCGCCGGGGCGTATAGCAAAACGACTTCGGCGGTTCCGTCGAGCTCCTTGCTCACCCCTTCACTGCGGCTTGCGGTCGCAAGCGCTCGCTGTCACAAACGCGCTCCACTCCGCATGAACCGCCGACGCTTCCTCGCCACCTCCGCTCTCGCTGCATCCGCCTTCGCCGCGCAGGCCGAAAAGAAATGGCGTGTCGGCGTCATCGGCCACACCGGGCGCGGCGGCTACGGTCACGGGCTCGACACGATGTGGCTGCATGTGCCGGAGACGGAGATCATCGCGATCGCCGACGCTGACGCCGCCGGACTCGCAGCGGCGCGCAAGAAACTGAAGGATGCGCCCGGCTTCGCCGACTACCGCGCGATGCTGCGCGAAGCGAAGCCGGAACTCGTGGCGATCGGGCCGCGGCATGTGGATCAGCATCGCGAGATGCTGCTCGCTGCGATCGAGAGCGGCGCGCGCGGCATCTATGTGGAGAAGCCCTTCGTCCGCACGCTCGCCGATGCGGATGAGGTGATCGCCGCGGCGGAGAAGACGGGCGCGCGGATCGCGATCGCGCATCGCAACCGGTATCACCCGGTGCTGCCGGAGATCACCAATCTCGTCGAGGCGGGCGCGATCGGGCGGCTGCTCGAGATCCGCGCGCGCGGAAAGGAAGACCAGCGCGGCGGCGCGCTCGACCTGTGGGTGCTCGGCTCGCATCTGCTGAACGTGGCCTTCGTTTTCTCCGGACCGCCGCGCGCCTGCTCCGGCACGCTGCTCCAGGGTGGCAGGCTCGTGACGAAGGCCGATGTGCGCGACGGCGACGAAGGGCTCGGCCCGCTCGCGGGGAACGAACTGCATGCACGAATCGACACCGAAAGCGGTGTGCCGATCTATTTCGACTCCATCGCGAAGGCGGGCGTCGCGTCGGCGGGCTTCGGCGTGCAGCTCGTCGGCAACGAAGGATTCATCCACATCCGCGCCGATGGCGACCCGCTCGCCTTCCTCGTGTCGGGTAGTCCGTTCGCGCCGGGGAAGGAACCGCGCGCATGGACGCCGATCAGCTCCGGCGGCCCGGGCGTGCCGGAGGCGATTCCCAAACTACGGGAGCAGGTCGTCAATCATGTGCTCGTCGCGCGCGACCTGATCGGATCGATCGAAGGCCGGCGCGCGCCGTTGTGCAGCGCGGAGGACGGACGCGCGATCGTGGAAGTGATCAGCGGCATCTTCGAGTCGCACCGACTCGGAGGCGCGCGCGTGACGCTGCCGCTAAAGACGCGCGATAATCCGCTCGCGCGACTATAGCCGCTTCACGCGGAAGTTGCGGAACGCGACGGGGTCGTTGTGGCCCGCGAAGCCGATGTGGCCGGATTTCCGGTCCAGCCCTCCCGGCACTTTCGGGAGCTTGCTGCGGTCGATCTTGTCGAGATCGGCATCGAGGATCCTCGTGCCGTTGAGCGTCACGGTGATCCGTTGTCCGCGCACCTCGATCTCCTCGTGGTTCCACTCGCCAGGAGGACGCAGAAAGCCGGGCTTCGCGCCGACGCAGTAGTAGATCGAGCCATGATACTGGTAGGGCTCGAGGGGTTTCTTGGCCTTCGCGTTGTAACCGTCATTATCGATGACCTGAATCTCGAGCCCGTCGGCTGACGAACGGCCGCCGAGCGGCGCGCGCAGTGCGATGCCGTTGTTGCCGCCGGGCGGCAGCTTGAACTCGAAGCGCAAGATCATGTCGCCGTATTCCTCCTTGCTCAGCAGGTCGCCGCCTTTGCCAGCCTTGCAGTGGATCGCGCCGTCCTTCATCTCGTAGTTCTCCACCGCGCCCTGCCAGTTGCTGAGGTCCTTGCCATTGTCGAGCCGGGTGAAGCCCTTGTCGCCATCGGCGGCGAGCGCCTTGTTCGCGTCCTCCGCCGGGATCTCGCGGATGAAAACATTGCGCCACCGAATCTCGCTGCCGTGGGTCTGGAGCTGGATCGGTCCTTTTTGAAAGGCGGGATCGCGGATCGCGTTCGGGTCGGTGCCGGGCTCGGGCGCCTTGTCCTTCGAGTCGCCGTAGGCGAGGTAGCCGGCCTTCTTGTTCGCGAAGAAGTTCTCGAGCACCGCGTTGTCCACGACCTTCTCGCCATTGAAGACGATCGTCACGCGCTCGCCGATCATCGTGATCTTGAACTGATTCCATTCACCGAGCGGCTTATCCATTTTCTTCGATGGATCCTTGCCGGGCGCGCCCTTGCTGTTGTTCCAAAGTCCGCCGGAACCCAGCGCGCGACCGAGTCCCTTCGGATCGTCTTCCGCCGGATCCCAGATCTGCACCTGCGGGATGCCGCGCAGATAGACGCCGCTGTCGCCTTTCGGCAGCGCCTTGTATTCTAGCCACAGCTCGAAGTCGCCGTAGTCCTTGCCCGTCGTGAGGTAGAGGCCCTTGCCGTCATTCACGAGTTCACCGTTCTCGACGCGCCAGTGCGCGTTGACGTGATCGGTCCCCGGATTGCCTTTCTTGTCGAGTAGTCCGCCCTCGACGGACTTCTTTTTATAGTCCGCCTGCTCGGCGGGCGACATCTTCCACAGGTCGGTCGGATCCTGCGTGCCCCAGCCATACCAGCCGGAGAGATCCTTGCCGTTGAAGAGCGCGGTGAATCCCTTGGGCGGCTCGGCGGCGTGCGCGGCGAGGGAGAGTGCGAGGATCGGGAGGAGGGAGCGGAGGTGTCGCATAGAGGTGCGAGTTCAACCTGCGCCAGCGGGCGGCATTAGGCGAAGCCGTCGAAGTTCGCGCGCGCGACCCGCATCACATTTCCGCCGACGATCTTTCGGATGTCGTCGTCGGAGTAGCCGCGCTGCACGAGGCCGGTGGTGAAGAGCGGCCAGTTCGTCCACGCGACACTTTGATCCATTTCGGGCGTGGTCTGAAAATCATCCTTCGGCCACAAGTGCTCCCATCGCGCAGATGTGCCGAGCGGCATACTGCCATCGGCGCGACGCTTGATCTTCGCGCGCTCCTCTTTCTCGAAGCGCGACACGTAGGAGACATCCGTGCCGATGGCGACGTGCTCCACGCCGAATTTTTTCGCGACGTAATCGATGTGATCAAGCAGCGCGCCAATGTCCCCTTTCCCACCGAGGAAACGCGGGATGCAGCACATCCCCACGAGCCCGCCGGTGTCGCAGATCGCGCGGATCGCATCGTCGGGCTTCCCGCGGAAATGCCGGTAGAGCCCCGCCGCGGTCGTGTGACTCGCCACCATCGGCTTGCGCGAAGCCTTCGCCCCGTCGAGCGCGGTCTTCCAGCCGGAGTGCGCGACATCGACGATCACGCCGAGCCGGTTCATCTCCGTGACAACCGCGTGGCCGAAGTCGCTCAAGCCGCCATCGTGCGGCTCGCCCGCGCCGTCGCCGATCGGATTCCGGCGGTTGTAAGTGAGGTGCATCATGCGGATGCCGAGCTGGTGAAAGATGCGGATGAAGCCGAGTTCATCGCGCGTGCTTTCCCACCGCTGCGGCAGCGGCACGCCGTTTCCGGTGAGATAAAGGCAGAGCTTTCCCGCGCGCTTCGCCGCCTCGATGTCGTCGGGACGCACGGCCTTCGACAGCTCCGGGCGCAGCAGGTCGGTCGCGTAGGTGAAACGCGCGAGCCGCTTGATCAGGCGCATCGGATCACTCCCCTCCTCGCCCGCGTTTTGGAAAATGCAGGTCACACCCGCGGCGTGGAAGGCGTCGAGAAACTCCTTCCGCTCGCGCGCGTCGGTCGCCATGCGCGTCATCGAAAGTTCCTCGCGCAGGTCGCCCAGTTCGCCCGCGCTCGCGCCGGTCTGCACGGCTTCGTTGATCCGCTCCGCGTCGATCGCCGCGCGCGGCGCGAAGCCATACGAATCGAAAACGAGCGACGCCTTGTGCAGTTCGAGCGCGCGTTCGAGCTGCGCGGGCGTCGGCTTGAGGATGCCGAGCGCCACCTCGCGTGCGCGGTCGATCACATCATTCCCCGTGCGCCACTCCGCCGCCCGTGCGCGCGTGAAGGCAAGCGTCGTGGAGGCGAAGAAGGTGCGGCTGAGGAAACGGCGGCGGGAGGTGGACTGCATGGGGCGAGGGTGCGCGATCACGAGGCCCGCTGTCACGCCGCGCTTGCAGTGCGCCAGCAAGTCGATCATCAACCGCGCGCGCATGAACCGCCCCGCCATCGCCCGCCTGCTCGCCGACTACGGAATGGTCTTCGTGCTCCTGCTGCTGTGTGCGTTCTTCAGCGTGGTCACTCTCAGCGAGCAACACCCGACCAGCGAAGCCGCCGCGCGAAAACTCGCCGCCGATCTCAGCGGGCGCGTGCTGATCGCCGTCCGCGACCAAGCGGAGGATGCCGCGTTTGCCGATCGGCTCGCGGCTGAGTTGAAAGCGCGCGGCGTGGAAGTCGTCGCCATCGTGAAGGGCGATCCAAAGGCCGCGCGCACCGCGTTGAACGCAGTCAGCGGCAGGCTCGACGCGATCGCCTGCTCGCCCGCGAGCGCGCAGTGGCTCGTCTTCTCCGATCTGCCTCCCGCGCTCGGCTCGCCGCGCGTGGTGAAGTCGCGCGCGTATCGCTGGCCAAATTTCCTCAAGGCCGACAATCTCCTCAACATCACCAACCAGATCGCCGTCATCGCGATCGTCGCGGTGGGCATGACGATGGTGATCATCGCGGGCGGGATCGATCTCTCCGTCGGCAGCCTCATCGCGCTCGCCGCGGTCATTTCCACGCTGCTGATCCGCGACAGCGCCGGCTCGCTGAATGCCGGCCCGCTCGGGATGACGCTCGCTTGCCTCGCCGCGATCCTCGTGTGCGGCGGTGCCGGTGCGATCTCCGGCACGATGGTCACGGTGTTCAAGCTGCCGCCGTTCATCGTCACGCTGGCGATGATGCTCGTCGCAAGCGGCAGCGCCTATCTGCTCACGCTCGGGCAGTCGGTCTATCAAGTGCCCGACTCCTTCGTGTGGCTCGGCCGCGGCGCGGACTTGTTCGGAATCCCGAACGCCGTCGTGCTCATGGCGCTGCTCTACGCGCTCGCGCATGTGCTCATGTCGCGCATGCCGCTGGGCCGTTACATCTACGCCGTCGGCGGGAATCTGGAAGCGGCGCGTCTCTCCGGCATCCGCGTCGCGCGCGTGCAGCTCTTTACTTACACCGTCTCCGGCCTGCTCGCGGGACTCGGCGGCGTCATCATGGCCTCGCAGCTCAAGAGCGGCGCTCCGAGCTACGGTCAAATGTATGAACTTTACGTCATCGCCGCAGTCGTCGTCGGCGGCGCGAGTCTCTCCGGCGGCTCGGGGCGCATGTTCGGCACACTCGTCGGTGCTTTCACCATCGCGGTGATCCAGAACGGCATGAACCTCACCAACGTCGAGAGCTACACGCAGAAGGTCGTGCTCGGCCTCGTCATCCTCGGCGCCGTGCTGCTCGACACGTGGCGCGCGCGGCGTGGCGCCTGAGAGAACTGCACGACACGCACTTTTTTCAGCGCGGCGAGAGAGCGGCTGCTTAACGACTTAACGCGACGCGCGAACATGTCTCGCTCCGTCGGTTTGACAAACCCTCGGAAGCACGGATGCGTGGGTCGGTTCGCCATGAAGTTCCTACTCCTGCTCGTGATCAGCGCCGTGTGCTATTCAAATGGCCTGGCAGCCCCCGGTGATCTCGATCCGTTCTTCGGCAGTGCCGGCGTCGTGAAGACCTCGATCACCACCGGCATCGATCGGGTGCGCGATGTCGCGCTGCAGAAGGACGGGGCCATCGTGGTCGCCGGCGAGACGCTCACGTTCCCTGGCGGCGATTTCGCGGTGGCCCGTTACACGAGTGGCGGCGTGCTCGATCCCGCGTTCGGGGTGGTGACGACGGACTTTGCGGGAGGACTCGATGCGGGCTCGAGTGTGGCGGTGCAGAGCGATGGCAAAGTGATCGTCGCCGGCCACGCCGAGACCGGCACCGGCGACAACTTCGCGGTGGCGCGCTACACGAGCGCGGGGACGCTCGACCTGACGTTTGGCGTCGGCGGCAAGGTGATGACCGCGGTCGGCACGAACAGCCGGGCGCTGGGCGTTGCCTTGCAGAGCGACGGGAAGATCGTCGTCGCCGGCTGGTCGGAAGGCGGCCCGGATCGCGACCTCGCTCTCGTGCGCTACCACACCGACGGCACGCTCGACGCCACCTTCAACTCAACCGGCATCGTGACCGCGAACTTCTTCGGCGCGGATCAAGCCGCAAGCGTCGCCGTGCAAGACGACGGCCTCATCGTCGTCACTGGCAACGCGAGCCTGCAAATCGTCGTGGCGCGCTTCACCTCGGTCGGAGGCTTAGATCCGGGCTTCGGTGGTGGCGCGGGGTTCATGCTTCGTTCGATCGGCACGAGCGCGGCAGCGCGCGATCTTACCTTGCAGCGCGATGGGAAGATCTTGGTCTCCGGCCAGAGGGTCGTGCCGGGCAGCGATTTCTTCGTCGCACGCTACGACAACGACGGCACGGTCGATTCCACCTTCGGCGGCGGTGGCGGCTTTGTTGCCACGGACCTCGGCAGCTTCGACAGCGCCGACGGCGTGGCGGTGAGCGCGGATGGCCGGATTTTTGCCACCGGCTTTACGGACAACGGCTCGAACTTCGACATCGGACTCGTGCGCTACACGAGCGGCGGCGTGCTCGATGCGGGTTTCGGCAGCGGCGGCATCGTCATCACGCAGCCGTCCGGGCTCGACGATCAAGGCGGAGCGGTGGCGGTCCAGAGCGATGGCCGTGTCGTCGTCGCAGGATACTCCGCGGCGACGCTCTCCGACTACGACTTCGCCGTGCTGCGCTATCAAGGCCTCGCCGCGGGCGATCTCGACCCGCTCGACGCGGCGGTGGCGGGCGCGGATGTTTACGCCGCGGTGCCGCAGCCGGATGGAAAAGTGATCATCGCGGGCGAGTTCACGTCGGTGCGCGGCGTGACGCGCAACAACATCGCGCGGCTCAACGCCGACGGCACGCTCGACGCCACCTTCGATCCGAACGTGAACGGCCTCGTCGCCTGCCTCGCGGTGCAGGAGGATGGAAAAGTGCTGCTCGGCGGCAACTTCACGACGCTCCAGCCGAACGGCGCCCCGTCGCCCATCGCCCGCAGCCGCGTCGCGCGGGTCAATGCGGATGGAACGCTCGACGCGGCGTTCGATCCGAAGCCCGACTCGGGCGTCACCGCGATCGTCGTGCAGCCGGACGGGCGCGTGCTGCTCGGCGGTGAATTCACCACGCTCCAGCCGAACGGCGCGACCGCGCCCACCGCGCGCCTCGGCATCGCGCGCGTCAACCGGGATGGCACGCTCGACACGCTCTTCGATCCGCGCGCCTCGAACGTGACCGGCATCGCGTTGCAAGCCGACGGGCGCATCGTCTTCAGCGGCGCCTTCACCTCGGTGCAGCCGAACGGCGCGCCCACGCCGACGCCGCGAAGCTACATCGCACGCGTCAACAGCGACGGCGCACTCGACAGTGCGTTCGACCCGGGCGCGAACGACGTCGTGCTGGGCATGGCGGTGCAAGCCGATGGGCGCATCCTGCTGGCGGGCGACTTCACCACGCTCCAGCCGAACGGCGCCCCGTCCAGCACACCGCGCAACTTCATCGCCCGCGTGAACGCCGACGGCACGCTCGACACCGGCTTCGATCCGAATGCCGGTGCGCGTGTTGCGAGCGTCGCGATCCAGGCCGACGCGCGCATCGTTATCGGCGGCTCGTTCCTCACGCTCCAGCCGAATGGCGCGGCCTCGCCGACGACGCGCAATCACATCGCGCGGCTCAACGCCGACGGCTCGCTCGATCCCGCTTTTGATCCGAATGCGGATTCGCGGATCTTCGGCGTGACGTTGCAAGGCGATGGCCGAATGCTGCTCGGCGGCGTCTTCAGCCTGCTCCAGCCGAACGGTGCGCCGCTCATGCCGCGCACGTTTTTCGCGCGCGTCTTCAACGATCCCTTCGGGCAAACGCTCGCGGCATCCGACGCCACGCAGGTGCGCTGGACGCGCAGCGGCGCGGCGCCGGAAGTGACTCACGTGACGTTTGAGGTCAGCATCGACGATGGCGCGACGTGGCAACTGCTCGGTCCCGGGTCGCGCCTCGGCACGACGCCGGACTGGCAGCTCACCGGCATCACGTTGCCGACGACGGGATTGCTGCGTGCGCGCGGACGCGCGCCCGGCGGCTTTGCGAACGGCAGTTCCGGCCTGGTCGAACAGGTTGCGAAGTTTGGTGCGATTACGCGCACGCTTCTCAGCACCGGCGACAGCACCGTCGCGCCCGACGTGCCCGGACGAGTGCAGTTCGCCGGCTTCGCCAACCCCGATCTCACCACCGCGCGCGGCAGCATCATCACGGCGGCCGGACGCCGGCTCAATGCGGTCTTCGGCAACGATGGCGCGGTGCTTTTGCGGGCGGAGCAAGTCGTGCCAGTCGATCCCGCGGGCGGCGCGGATGTGGCGGCGATCGCGCGTTTTCGAGCCCCCATCGGCGACGCCGCGGTCGTCACGCTCAAGCGCGAAAACGATGTGACCGCGGCAAACGACCAGGTGCTCTTCACCGGCCTGATGACGGGCGAGCCGCAGGCGATCGTGCGTGAAGGCCAGGCAATCCCGAATGCGCCGGACGATCAACTCGGCAGCTTCATCTCCGTCGATGGCAATGGCCCGGTCACATTCTTTCTCGGCACCCTCAAGGGCCGGATGGCCGGCGGCCGTCTCGCCGTGGCGGTCTTCGCCGCCGGGCCGCCGCCCGTCGGGTTTCGCATGCTCGTGCGCAAGGGCCAACTCGTCGGGACGCGCACCGTCCGCACTGTCGCGACGCTCGTCGGCCAGGCGCGCACGCTCGCGGAGGGCCGTTGGCGCGGGGGCGCGCTCTCGCTTGGCGTGCGGCTGACTTTCACCGACGGCACGCAGGCGCTCTACCTCATCCCCGCGACCGCAGTTGACCCGGACGATTGGCTGCTCATCGCGCAGAGCGGCGACGATGCGGCGCCCGCGCTCGCCGGCGCGAAGCTGCGCAGCTTCCGGCTTCCCGCATACGCCCCGGATGCCACGGTCTTCGACTCGCTGCTGCGGCTCGGCGAAGGCGGCATCACAAGACGAAACAATCGCGCCATCTTCGACGCGCAGGGCATCGCGGCCGGCGGCCCGCCTACGCTGCGGCTGCTCGCGCAACTCGCCGGACCCGCGCCCGCGCAGTCGAACTTTCAACGCTTCCTGAACGTCCTCGCCGGACTCGGTCGCGCCTCCACCGTCGTGAGCACCAACGCGTCGAGAGAGACGGTCTTCGACGCCGGGCAGGACGGCCAGCTTCGGTCCATCGCGCGGCGCGGCGAAAATGCACCCGGCGGCGGACGCTTCGATCGCTTCGTCTCGGTGGCGAAGCCTGACGGCACCGGCTACGGCGCGCTTGTCTCGGCGCTCCTGCGGATCAGCGGACGCGACGGCGTGACGGCGCGCAATCGCGCCGCGCTCTATGCGGTCGATAGCAGCGGCAACTTGCGCCGCATCCTGCGCGCGGGCGATCTCGTGGAATCCGCGGGACCGGGCTCCGTGCGCAAGTCGGTCCGCACCTTCGTCGCGCTGAAGCCCGCCCCCGGTTCGGTGGGTGCCGCGCGCGGCTACGACGCCGCCGGGCGCGTGGCGGCGCTGGTGCAATTTCCCGATCGTTCGCAAGCCGTGCTTTCGATCCAGGTGCCGTAGCTGGTGCAGTCGCTCGGCGTTGTGCTTGGCAGGAAGTGTTGACGGTGATTGGATCGGCGCACTCGTTATGAACTCCAAGTTCCTCCTGCTCCTCGCGTGCGCCTTCGTCGTCGGTTGCGAGAAGTCCGCCACGCCCTCCACGACCGACGCGCCCGCATCGAAAGGCACCATCGGAGTCACGCTGCTCGCGTTGCAGAATCCATTCTTCAAGGTCATCGGCGACAGCATCACCGCCGAGGCCGCAAAGCACGGCTACGACACGATCGTGCTCAGCGCGGACAACGACGTCGCGCGGCAGTCGAACCAGGTGAAGGACTTCATCGTGAAGAAGGTGAGCGCGATCGTGCTCAGCCCGTGCGAGTCGCGCTCCATCGTGCCGGTCGTGCAGGAAGCAAACGCCGCGGGCATTCCCGTGCTGACCGTGGACATCCCGTGCAACGAACCGGGCGTGAAGCTGCTCACGCAAGTCGCCACCGACAACTACGGCGGCGGGAAGGAAGCGGGCAAAGCGATGATCGAGGCGCTCGGCGCGCAGGGCGGCAAGGTCGCCATCCTGCACTTCAAGCAAGCCGAGTCGTGCCGACTGCGTGTGAAGGGATTCCGCGAAGTCATCGACGCACACAACACGACGGCGACCGCCAAGATCGACATGGTCATGGAACTCGAAGGCGGCGGCGCAAAGGACGTGGGCTACAAGGCAGCCGAGGACGCGCTGCAAGCCACGCCCGACCTTCGCGGCATCTTCGCGATCAACGACCCCTCCGCGCTCGGTGCGCGCGCCGCGCTCGAGAAGGCCGGCAAAGCCAATGCCGTCGTGATCGTCGGCTTCGACGGCATGCCCGAGGGCAAGCAGGCCATCAAGGACGGGAAGATCTACGCCGACCCGATCCAGTTTCCGGAGAAGATGGGCGTCGAAATCGTCGCCGCGATCATCAAGCACTCGAAGGGCGAGGACGTGCCCGCGGAGTTGCTCATCCCCACGAGCCTCTACCGCAAGGCCGACGGCGAGAAGGACGCGACCTTGAAGTAGTTCGCGGTTTTCGGCGGAGCGATGCTGCTGCGCACGACGAGTTTGCACAATTGAAAAGTGCTTGGGGAAGCGGCGCGGTTATTTGAGGGCGTATTCTACCATTATCGCGTCACTATAAGCTCTTAGAGTGGTATTTGGGTGCGCAATGGGTTTCTGCGATTGAATCAAGATTGCGCCGCGGAGCGGATTATGCTTTTTATGGTTCCTATATCCCCTTTAATTTGACTACTCTGCGCGAACACTCCAGAAACCTTACCGTCGCGCCCTCAATGCGCACGATCCGCGCGTTTACGCTGATCGAGACGCTGGTTGCAGCCATGGTTGTCCTGACTGCGATGGGCGCGATCTTTTTAGTGAGCAGTCGGTGTATGAGCATCATCAACTGCTCCCACGATGTCGCGGTCGCCTCAGCCGTCCTTCAGGAACGAATGCAGCAATTGCAGGCGACCTCGTGGGATACGCTGACCGACAGCGATTCATATTCTGACCAAGTCTGGACCGACCCGGAAGACGGCACCACAGAGAATGTCGCTGGCGTCCTCAAAGGCGCGACCCAATCGGGCGAACAACTCACGCAACGGGGCGCAGTGGAGTCGATCAGGGTCTCGGCTTATCGCCCCATCGCCAGCGCGGCCCCGACGCCGGCGTCGATCACGGCGACCCGGACCGGAAGCACTGTGACGATCACTTCCGCTGCGACAAGCCTTGCAGACGAGAAAATGGCGCGAATCGACCTGCGCCTGACGTGGACCGACGCGCGGATGGGAATCCCTCGCTCGCTGGGAATGTCCGCCGTGGTGGCGCGCCGATAAACCTTCCCGATGAAAGCGCCACTCACTCACTTCCGCCGCAAGTTCGCCGCCGCGCTGCCGGAGCTGCTGGTCGGCACGGTGGTCGCCTCGATCATCCTCGGGGCGCTGATGGTCGGGAGCATCGCGCTCCAGCGCGCGTTCAAGGCGAGCGACCTCCTCGCCCGCACGAATGCGGACCTCACCCGCGTGGCCGATTACATGTCCCGCGACGTTCGGAATGCGACGAGCATCAATACCGCAGCGAATTCGTCGGTCATCCTCACTGTAACCGTCGGGGACTACTACGACCGGCGCGGCACCCCGAACAACCCCGCGGACGACATTCCCAACAGCCCGACGCTCGGGCGGACCGGCGCGATTTACGGGACGAGTGCCGTGACGATCCGCTACCTGCGATCCGGCAGCCGGATCCTCCGCGAAGTGAGCCGGATCGACGGCGGCAAGATCACCACCTCAAACACGTGGATCGCCGACAACGTGAACAATCTAACGGTGACCGTGGGCGCGGATCGCGCCGTCAAGATCGCCTCCGCCGCCAACACCCACTACGGCATCCGAAAAACCGGCGCCGCGTCCACTTCCGTGTCGCTCGTAATGGTCGCTCAATCTCGCAATTTAAGTCCGTGACTATGATGCTCCGAATCTCACCCACCCGATCCGCCGAAGGCGGCGTGCTCGTCGCTTCCATCCTCACAGTCGCAGTGCTGGCCTCGATCTCGGCCATCACCCTGCTCAGCGTCGGCGCCAGACACCAGAGTAGTTTCCAGGCGGCGGCATGGCGCGAGGCGCTCGGCTCGGCGGAATCCGGAGTCGAGCGGGCCATGGCCGAGCTGCGCACCTCCATCGACGACCCGTTCAATGCGTGGGCCGGGTGGCAGGTCGTCGATTCCAACGGCAATCCCACGGGTGACCAAAAGCTCAACCGCACCGGTCGCTGGCCTGCAGGTTACACCCTGCGCGTGACTGACACGTTGCCTGCGCAGAGCGGCGAAGCCAAACAGCCGCGCTATTCGGTCGTCATCGATGTCCCTGCCAGCCTCGCATCGACCTCGCGCCGCTGGAATCAAGCGTATCGGATCCGCTCGACTGGCCTCTCGGGAGTGCCGGGCCCGGGCCGGACGACTTCCGATAAGTCGGACAATCAATTGCGCCGGCTGAGCCTGGTCTGGGATCGCTCGCTCGGCTTCCCGAGCAGCGGCTCAAAAGTGACCGCACCGCAGGCGACGCGCACCATCGAGATCGTCGCCAAGCCGGAGAGCGTTTACAGCTACGGGCTGCTCGCGGAGATCAATTTCAAGCTGAGCAAGAAGACGTTCATCGACGGCTTCAACTCCAATTACCCGGACACCTCGACCAACGGCAAATACGATCCGACCAAGCGCACGGCCGACGGCGGCACCGTGCTGGCGAACCGCTGGAAGAAGAAGAAAAAGCCCGACCAGGCATTCGAGAAATTCGACGTCGGCAACGCCACCATCTACGGCGACTTGATGGTCAATGGCAGCCTCAAAAACGTGAAGAACTACGGCAACGTGCAGGGCAAAAAGATCACCAACGTCAGCGTGGACACGCCCACGATCCTCGCCCCGCAATGGACCTCGGTGACGGCGAACATCGCCACCCTCGACGGGAAGATTCCCAAGGAGTTGGCGGCCACTTACAAGACCGCGGAAAAGCTGGCGAAGGCGGGCGGACCTGCCGCCCAATTCGAGGCTAAGAGCGCCACGGCCGCCGCCGAACTCGCCGCCAAAGGCATGGAACTGGTCGCAGGTTCCAACCCCGCCAGCCCCGCCCGCTACAAAGTCGAGAAGATCGGCGTGAACAAGAAGGACGAATCGCTCGTGATCACCAACCCGCCCGGCGTCACGGAGAGCTGGATCGAGATCTGGGTCACCGAGGAGATGAAGATCGAGAAAGGCGGCACGATGTTCATCGCCAACGGCGTCCACGCGACCATCTACCTCGAAGGCAAGGCTGAGATCAAAGACACCAAGAAAGACAAGGGCGGCTTCATCCTGGAAAGCGGCTTCGCCGCCGACTTGCAACTGGTCGGCATCGAGAAAACCGACGGCAAGAAAGAAGCCGACGATGACTTCTCCCCGAAGAAACGCAGCGGCAAGATCAACATCTCCGATGCCGACTTCACCGGCGTGATCAACGCGCCGGATTGGGACGTTGATTTCAAACCGAAGGATTGGGACAAGGACGACGCCGTCGAAGGCGCGCAACTCTTTGGCTCCATCCTCGCGCGCAAGGTCAAGATCGGCAACGGCGCGGACTATCACTACGACGCGGCAATCGCCGAAGCCGGCAGCGTGCTGAGTTACGCGGTCGTCGGCTGGAACGAACTCGAGCGCTGAGTCGCGTCACTTTCGCAGCAGAGCCGCGACATTGAGACCGCCTGCCGGCCAGTGCGGCGGCTCGACGCTGGATTGAAACGAGAAATCCAGGACCCTGACGAAGCTCTCCTGCTCCTCGATCTCCGCCACCGCGAGCAAGACCCCGGTCAAGTTTTTCATCCCCACCTGCGCGGGCACATTCAGGTGCCAGTAACCCCGGTGAAAACCGGCGAGTCCTCGCTCGGGCACCGTGGCGTTCAAGCGGATGCCGGCTTCAGCGATGCCGAATCGCTGAAGGTGTGAATTCAGCCGCACCGGGAACCAGACCACCGCCGGACCGGTCGGCCTCGCACCGAGCAGCGCGGTGAGTCCGGCGCGCGCGTCGGCGGATTTCTGCTCCTGCTCGATGATATTCCGCGCTGCCACCCGTGCGGCACCGAGACGCTGGCGCACGTCGGCGAGGCTGCTCTGCAGTGAAACCTCACGCTCCACGAGCGGAGCGATCCGGCTGCTGTGAAACCACCAGGCGGCCCCCACCAGCGCGCCACCGATCACGATTCGACTGAGCACACTCGGGCGACGGGAAGCCATCACTCGCCCTCCGCTTTCGCCGGATCAGTGAAAGCGATCGTCGCGACGATCGTGAAGACGCCAAGCTTCTCGTCTGCGCGCGCCGGGGCTGGATTCGGCATCTCATCGAGCCGCTCGAACCGCGTGCTCACCGTCGCCGCGAACGCCCCGTCGAACTCCCCCTGGAGGGCGAGACGAAACTGATCCGCCACCGCGCGTGGTGCCGCGCCCTTCGAGAACCCGCCGACCCGCAGCGTCCAGATCTTCCCGCCGCCGGCCTCTTCGCGGGCGTCCACATCGCGCAGTTCGATCCCGGCACCCGCGCACGCCACGAGACTCCGAAGCGCTGGCGTCCAACGGGGCGATTGGCGTTCCCCCGATGCACGCGCGGTGTGCTCCATGATCGCCGTGAACTTCGGCTGCATGGTCTTCGCCTCCGCGAGATACGGCGAAGTCTTCGTCCACTCCGCCTCGAGCATCCGCACCACACTCGTGGAAACGTCCACCCGCTTTTGAACGCCCAAATAGCGAATCGCAAGCGCCCCAGCCAGGATCAGCCCGAGCACGACCAACCCGTAGTCCCAACCACGGGAACGCACGCTGCCGGCGGGTGGAGTTCGAGTTTTGACGCTCACAGGCACGGGCGGATTTAGCGCGAAATGTGCCAGTTCCCGAAACGGGGGCGCGGTCCGCGACGCCTTCCTCGAGTGCCTGAAGCTCAGGAGCCGGCGATTCTGGAGGTCGCTTCGAGTTCGAGCTGGTTGCGGACGAGGTGGTAATAGACGCCGCCGCGCCTCACGAGGTCGTCGTGATTTCCCACCTCCACGATGCGGCCACGATCAATGACGACGATCTGATCCGCGTCGCGCACGGTGCTCAGGCGGTGCGCGATGACGACGAGCGTGCGGTCGGCGCTGAACTCGCGCAGGTTCGCGAGCACGGTGCTCTCGTTGTCGGCGTCGAGCGCGCTGGTGGCTTCGTCGAGGAAAAGGAAGTCGGGATTGCGATAGACGGCGCGGGCCATGAGCAGGCGCTGCTTTTGTCCGCCCGACATCCCCTGCCCCTCGGCACCGACGAGCGTGTTCACGCCATTCGGGAGGCCGCGCAGGTAGTCGTCCAGATTCGCAAAGCGCGCGGCGGCGTTCATCCGGAGCGGGTCGATGGGGGCGCTGCCGGGGGCGATGTTGCGGGCGATCGAGCCGGAGAAGATGTGGCCATCCTGAAGCACGACGCCGCAACGCGCGCGCCAGGCGTGGCCATCGATCGCGGAGAGCGGGACGTGGCCGAGGTAGATGTCGCCGGCGGTCGGGCGATAGAGGCCGAGGAGGAGCTTGAGCAGCGTCGTCTTGCCGCTGCCGCTCGCGCCGACGATGGCGGTGACTTTTCGCACCGGGATGGTGAGGTCCACGCCGGTCAAAACGTCGGCCTGCCCGGCGCCGGGGTAGCGGAAGCTGAGGCCGGCGATGCGGATGGATTCGGCGGCGGGCATCGCGCGGACCATGGCGGTCGGGGCGAGCTGATCCTCGTCGAGGTGGCCGTAGATTTCCTCCATCCGCTCGAGGCTCAGGCGGGCGTCCTGCACGGTGTAGAGGAAGTCGATGAGGCGGCCGATGGGTGAGTTGAGCTGGCCGACGATGTATTGGGTGGCGAGCATCATGCCGAGGGTCATCTGGCCTTCGATGACGGCGCGTGCGGCGAGGAAGGAGATGAGGATGTTGCGGACGTTTGAGATGAGGAAGATGCCGACGCGCTGCATTTGCTTGAGCGCGAGGCTCTGCGCCTCGAGGCGGTAGGTGCGCACGGCGAGCTGCTCCCAGTCCCAACGTTTGTCGCGCTGGACGCCCTGCGTCTTGATCTCGGGCATGGCGTGGATGATCTCGAAAAGGGTGTCGCGTTCGCGGGCTTCGAGGGTAAAGCGCTTGTAGTCGAGCACGCGGCGGCGCTTGAGGAAGAGCATGAGCCAGCCGACCGAGAGCACCGTCATCACCGCGAAGACGGCGAGGATTTGCCAGCTATAGAGCGCGAGGACGAACGCGAAGACGACGAAGGTGAGGAGCGAGAAAAGGATGTCGAGCGACGAGGACATCAGGAAGCTCTTCACGCGGCGGTGGTCGCCGATGCGCTGCATGATGTCGCCCGCCGTGCGGCTGTCGAAAAACGGGAGCGGCAGGCGCAGGAGCTTGCCGAGGAAGTCGGCGATCATCGCGATGCTCACGCGCGCGCCGATGTGCAGCAGCAGCCAGCTTCGGATCATGTCCGCGCCGGTCTGGCTGATGGAGAGGACGAGCTGCGCGGCGAGCAGCACATAGACGAAGTTCAGGTCGAGATTGCCGATGCCCTGATCGACCATCGCCTGCGAGAGGAAGGGCAGGATCAGCTCGAGGCACAGCCCGACGAGCATCCCGAGGAAGACCTGCACGAGCATCCGCGTGTGCGGGCGCAGGTAGCTGAAGAAGAAGCCGAGACCGCGCACCGGCTTCTCGCCGTCTTCGCGTCCCGAGGCGCTGCGCTCGTGAAAGGCGGGCGTCGTCTCGACGAGCAGATAGATCCCCGGCGAGTCCTCGGTGAGCGGCGTGTCGGGCGGCGCGCTCGCGCGGATGAATTCCTCGTGGCTGTAGTCGATGAGCCCGTAGGCCGGGTCGGCGACGCGCACCTTTTTCGAGGTGACTTTATAGACGACGACGAAGTGATCGCCCTGCCAGTGCGCGATGCACGGCAGCGGGGCTTCGTCGCGGAAGCGCCGGAAGGAAAGCCGCACGGGAAGCGAGCGCAGGCCGAGCTTTTCCGCCGCCTCGGAGACACCGAGCAGATTCACCCCGCCTCGTCCGATGTGGCAAAGCTCGCGCAGCCAATCCTGCGAGAACTGCCGCCCGTGAAACTCGCAGATCATCCGCAGCGCCGCCGGCCCGCAGTCCATCGCATCGAGCTGGGGGTGGAATGGGAAGCGTTTGGGCATCGGCGACGGCGCGCGTTCTACCACGCTTCGCGGACAAAAAAACAGGAGAGCTTTTGCAAGCTCTCCTGTCGTTGAGATAACCGAATCAGAAAGCGACCCGCGTCGGATGAACTCCGTCGCATCGCTTCCTCAGCCGCCTAGTCGCAGCGGCCGGGTCCGAGTTTGCAGACCGGAGGCGGAGGCGCGCACACGTTAGGCGCGCTCTTCGAGCCGCCGGACCGTGAACTGCCCGACTTCTTGCTGCGTTTGGATTTGCGGGATTTGCTGCGGCTTCCGCCGCGACTCTTGCGGGAGGACTTGGCGCACTTGCCGCCGCCGCCCGTGATGGCCGCGGGCGCGTTGATGGCGTCTGCGGCGAACCTATCGAGGATGCTGGTTTTCATTCTGTTTTGTTTTGGTTTCGCCCGCCACGGGTGTGGCAGGCGAGCCGACAGTGAGAAAATCTACGGCCAGCGTCAACGATAATTTTGGACCTAATCCACAATTATCATAAAGCAGGTGTCGTGCTCGCCAGCCACGGAGATTTGAGCGAATCCGCCGCGCTGGCCCTCCGCGCAGGGTCGAGCTGCAGCAGTCCACGAAGGAATTCGGTCGCGCCGTCGAGTGACCTTCCCCGCAGCCCGCCAATGCGGCGCAAGCGTTCGCGCAAAGTGTCGCGCCCGATCTTCGGCTCGAATCGGAATCCACCCGCAGATTCAAAATAAGAGTCCCGATAACGCGCACCATCGATCACGCCGGGCGGGAACGGGCCGCAGATCGCGGCTATGAGAAGGAGATGCTCGTAGTTGAGAGCGAGGTCGAGCAGGTCGTCGGCCCCTTTCGCCTTGCGCCATTCCCGGTCGAGGCGCTCGCGCTCCGTCTTCGTCGCCGCGCCGTCGGACTGGCGCTGCGCGTAGCCCCAGAGCGTGTCGTAGGAACCATCGAGCTTGCGATCGGAAATCCGCGTGGCAGACCACACCGTCGCGTAGCGTCCGCTGCCAAGCCTGCGGTCGAGCCGATATTTTCCGGCGATCAAGTCGCCGCGCTTGAACTGCTCCGCCCGCTCGACCAAGCGGTCCTGCCGCTCACTCGGTGCCAGCGGCACCTCGACGGCGTCGGCGCCGTGGCTGAACTCGCGATACTTCTTCGCCGCGACCTTGCGGGGGCTGAACAGCAGCCGGCCCGTGAGCATCTCGAAGACCGTGCAGCCGAGGCCCCAAAGATCGAGGCTCGCGCCCTGCGGCGCGCCGAGGATCAATTCGGGCGCGGTGTATTCGCGAGTGCCGGGCTGCGAACCCTGGTGAAAGCGATTGTCGGCGCAGCCGAGGTCGGCGAGCCGCGCCTCGCCGGTGCGGGGCGAGTAGAGGATGTTGCCGGGCTTTACGTCGGTGTGCGCGTAGCCGCAGCGGTGCATCCGATCGAGCGCACCGAGCAACTGGCGCGTCACGCGCACGACGCGGTCGGGCGGCAGCGGCCCGCGGTCGAGCACTTCCGCGAGGCTCCGTCCGTGACGCTCGAACGCCATGCAGATGTGCCCGTCGTCCAGGAACGCCTCGTGCAGCCCGACGATGTCGCGGTTCGCGCCGGTCCGCTCGCGGATGTGGATGTGGATGAACACCTCGAATACGGCGGCGCGAGTGTAGCGGCGGCGCTGAATCTTCAGGGCGACACCACCGGCACGCATCAGGCCTGCGTGTTGTTCACGAACGCGCGCCGGATTTCATAAAGCACGCGTCCGATCAGCCGGATGTCCTCGGTGACGATGCTCGCCTGCCCCGCCATCTCCTGCTTGAACTGGATCGTCCGCTTGAAACTGGTCACCAGCGGATGCGGCAGGTCGATCAGCACGAGGTTTGCACCGTCGCGCGCGACCATCGAGATCGACTGCACCTTCCCCGTCACGACGCCGAACTCGCGATACGGAAAATCGTCGAGCCGGACGCGCACCGTCTGGCCCGGCTTGATCTTCCCCGCGCCGCCCTGGTTCACCGCCATCCGGCCGACGAGTTGCGTCGTCTCCGGCACCACGAGAAAGACCTGCCGCCCCTGCGCGACAAACTGCTGCACACTCCAGAAGTCGTAAAACGCGACGACCCCGTCGCCTTGCGCGCGCAGGACGAAATCGGCCTCCCACACGTCGATCTCGCCGCGCAGCTTGTTGAGGTTCGCGCGCAAAAGCTCGCGCGAGACGCGCAGCGACTCGGACCGCTCGTGCGCGAGGTCGCGCAGCTCCTTCTCAAGCCGCGCCGCCTCGATCTCCGAGTCCGTCAACGCCCGCTGCGCCATCGTATCCGCGCGCATCTCCTGGAGCAGCACCATCTCCGATTCGTCGAGCTGGCTGTTGCTGATCGATGCGCGCTCGTGGAGCACTTTCATCCGCTCGTATTTCTCCTTCGCGAGCGCCACGCCGCGGACGCTCATCTCGCCCTGCTGGCGGAGCGAAGCGATCTGCGTGCGCTTGCCGGCGAGCTGATCGCGCAAAAGGGACGCGGCCTTTTCCGAGTAGTCATCGGCAAGCCGGCTTCGGAGTTGATTGTAGGCGTTGAGAAACTCCGCGTAGGAATCCTGCAACCGCCCGAGCCCGTCCTCCGCCTTGAACGAAAGATCAGGCATCGCGCCCTGCCCCAGCGCCGCCTGAGTGAGCAGCGCGAGCTTCGCGCCAAGTGCGAGCACGACTTCCGAGCGCGCCGGGCTGGCGATGATCGCGAGGATCTGGCCCTTGATGACTTTCTGCCCCTCCTCCACTCGCAAACTCTCGAGATGGCCGCCCTGTCGCGCGATCACTTCCACCACGGGCTGCGTGCCGGTGACGGTAATGCGCGCGGTGATCGTGTCGGGATATTTGATCACGATGGCGAGCCCGAACAGCACCACGACCACGCACGCGAGCGCCATCGTGCCCGAGCGCAACAGCCAGTGCGGCGCGCGGCCCATGAACTCATGCACCTCCGCGCTGAGCACAGCCGGTTCACTCGCGGCGAGCGGCTGCGTCGCGCCCCGCGGGACGAGCGGGCCGGGAGTCGCGGCTGGAGCACCTTCGGCGGGCAGGGACGGCATGGCCACGTCTATACCTGAGCGCCGCCGCGTGTGCCAGTCCGCGCTCTCATGCGGTCGGGAGCGTTTGCAAGGCGCGCAGTTTCGCCCGCGCGCGACCGCTCATGATCTGCTCGCGCGCCAGCGCTAGCGCCGCCGCGAGATCCGGCGCGAGGCCGGTGATGACGAATCCAGCCGCCGCATTGAGAAGCACGAGGTCGCGCTTCGGTCCGCACTCCTCGCCATCGAGGATCGAGAGAAGGATGCGCGCATTCGCCGCGCGATCACCGCCGCGAAGTTCGTCCACTTTGCACAGCGAAAGCCCGAGTTCGCGCGGATCGACGCGCAGCTCGCTCACGCGACCGTCGGCGATCTCGCGCACTTCGCTCGGGCCGCACAGCGAGAGCTCATCCATCCCGCTGCCATGGACCGCCCATGCCCGCGCGCGGCCGAGTTCGGCGAGCGCGTCGGCGTATTTCGGCAGCAGCACCGGGGAGAAAATCCCGACGAGTTGATAGGCCGGGCGCGCGGGATTGAGCAGCGGGCCGAGCAGGTTGAAGACGGTCGCGATCCCCCGCTCCGCGAGCGCGCGGCGCACGGGCACGATCGCCTTGAACGCCGGATGGTAGAGCGGCGCGAAGATGAAGCCGAGTCCGTGCTCCTCGACGCACTCGCGCAGGCGCTCCGGCGGCAGGTCGATCTTCACGCCGAGTTCCTCGAGCACGTCCGCGCCGCCGCACTTGCTGGTGATGGCGCGGTTGCCGTGCTTGACCACGCACGCGCCGCCCGCGGCGAGGATGAACATCGCTGCGGTCGAGACGTTGAAGAGTTCGAGCTTGTCGCCGCCGGTGCCGCACACGTCGAGCATCGGCCCGCGCACGCGCGCGGGTTCGATCTTCGGATCGACGGCGCGAGCGATCATGCAGCGCGCAAACGCGGCGATCTCGCGTGCACTTTCGCCCTTGTCGCGCAGCGCAACCAGGAAGTCGCCCTTTGCGTCGTCCGGGACGCCGGGATCGATGAGCTGCGCGACGGCGCTCTCGACTTGCGCGAGATCGAGATCGGCGCCGCGGCGAAGTTGGTCGGTCAGCGTATGCATCTAGTTTCGAGAGCCGAGGATCATGACGAGGACGAGAACGATCGCGATAACGAGCAACGCGACCTTCACCCAGCTTGTGGGATACTTGCCGGCGATCGCGCCGGTGTAGCCGTTGACGACGACTTGAAAGACGCGCGAGCCGTAGGTGTAGCTCACGAGCCACACGGGCACGAGCACGTGCTTGAATGTCTGCCGCGAATAGTCGGCGGCGACTTCGAGATCGCGATGCGTGTCGCCGGGCACTTGCGCCGCGCAGAGCGTGCGGGTCTTCGCGTCCATTTGCTGCTGCGAATGCTGCGCGGCCGCGATGAGGTCGATCTGGTATTGCTCGACGACCCATCCGCTGAGGAACCCGGCATTGTAGGCCTTGAGGTCGCTCGTCGTCGGGAAGGGTTCGACTTTGCGCAGGAGATCGAGTTGCACGCCTTTCGACGCGGGCACGAGTTCGTCGTCGAAGAAATGCTCGAGCGAGCCGCTGCTCGGATACCAGCGGACCTTGCGCACCTGGCGCGTTCCCGAGCGGCCGTTCGAGTCGGTGTAGCGCTCCGTCTCGTAGTAGTAGTCGCCGGCCATCGCGGTCCAGTCGGCGTGGACCTGGGCATCGAAGGTCCAATACGGGATGTAGATGCCGTGGACGATGTCGGTGAGCGCGCGGCGCTTGAGCGCGTTTGGCGCGAACCATCGCGAACCGAACCACGCGCGAACCGAGTCGCGCACCGCTGTCTCGGCGAGCTTGAACTCAAGCAGGCTCTCCGGCCGGATCGGCCGCTTCTGCTGCTCGAACGGGATGAGCGCCGACGAGCCGCAGAAATCGCAGCGCTGCGCCACGCGGCTCGGGTCGAAGACGCTCACCGCCTGGCAGCTCTGGCACTTGACGGACACCCTTTCCACATCCCATCCGCGCTGACTGTCGTCGATGCTGCGCAACGAGACGACCAGGTCGTGCTCGGTTATTTCTCCGCTCTCGGCGTCGAGCTTCGCGGGCGAGACCGTGCCGCAATACGGGCAGACGAGCGCGTCTTTCGCCGGGTTCCATTGCGCTTCGCCACCGCAAGAGGGGCAGGCAAATTTATGCTGGGCCGTGATGTCCGACATCGCGGGACGGGGCGATGCCGCGCTCAGTTCGGCTGCGGCGTGGCGGCCGGCGATGGCGTGGGCAGCTTCGGATCGACCGGGGGCGCATCGAGGATCGGCATCGGCGTGCCGATGCGCGCGGGAGGAGTGGGCGGCGGGAGGATATGGTAGCGCTTCTCCGCACGCTTGCCGCGGAAGGCAGGGATCAGCGCGAGGATGAGCAGGAAAATGATGAAGATGACGAGCGAGACTTCGAGCAGCGTGAAGCCGGAGCGTCGGGGTTTGTTAAAAAGCATGGATGCGCGTGTTGGCCGGTTCGATGAACTCGGCGCTACTCACGATCATGTGCTTTTGCAACACTTTGCCAAGCTCGCCCGCCATTGCCGCGGCGATTTCCTTCGGCTCGCGGCTCGTGGTGGGAATCGGGTAGCCGCCCGCGTTCCGGTCGTAGCCGAAGAGATGGCCGTCGGTTTCCCAAATGCAGTAGGCGTGGCCGGAATCGTTGTTGTCGTAGCGCACGAGCATCACGCGCGACCAAAAATGAGGCTCGAGCCGATGGCGCGCGCGCAGGCTGGCGAGGTAGTTGCAAGCGTTGACGACGCAGCCGTTGACAACCAGGAGATCGTCGTCGCCGGGGACTTGGTAAACGACCTCCGGCTGCCTACTGCGACCTACTTGAAACCCAACGGCTCCAACGACCATCGCCCAAAGCACCACCATGAGCGTGACTTTCCACTGCGGCCCGCCGAGGCCGGATCTCGACTGGCGACTTGGTCCTGACTGATCGGGAACGGGAGGAGTTTCGGTGCTCATGGGTTCGGAAAGCCGGCGCGAGCGAGTGTCTTGCAACTCGGCGAAACGTCAACGTCTAAGACCGCCGGACGCGCTCCGGCTTAGCTGGCGAGAAACTCGTCGAGCGCCTTGCGCGTGATCCGCCACGCGGAGCCGATCTTTTTGCCCTTGAGTTCGCCGCTATCGAGCGTCGCGAGCACGTCGGCTTCACTCACGCCGAGCGCCGTAGCCGCGTCGGCGGGAGAGAGAAGATCAGGCACTGCGGCTGCCGCTGCGGGCGCACCTGGCGCCGCCGACGGCGTGGTCGGCGGAGTAAAGCCGGGCTGCTGCATCATCTGTTGCGCCATGGCCATGCCGACAGCCATCTCCGAGGCAAAGCCCCCCGGCCCGCCACCACCCGGTTGCGCCATGCCCTGCGCCATCTGGAATTTCACGTAGTCGTTGAGATTGCCCACCGCGGCCATCGACGAGCGCTTGTCGATCGCCTGCTCGACTTCCGGCGGCACGCTCACGTTTTCGAGCACGAAGGTCGCGAACTCGATCCCGTATTTGCCGACCGTCACCGCGTTGAGCAGCGGCAGCAGCGCATCTCCGACTTCGGTGTAACGCGTCGCCACGTCGAGCACCGGGATCTTCGCCTGCGCGATTGCTTCGCTGAAAAGCGAGACGATCCGCGAGCGCATCGTGTCGCCGAACTCGTCGAGCCGGAAGTGCTGGTCGCTGCCGGCGACTTCCTTCAGGAAAACCTGCGGCTGCACGATCTTGAAATCGAACGTGCCGAACGCCCGCACCCGCACGATGCCAAAGTCGGCGTCGCGCATCATCACCGGGTTCGACGTGCCCCACTTGTTGCCGGTGAAGAGGCGTGTGTTGAGATAATACACGTCCGCCTTGAACGGCGTCTCGAAGCCGTATTTCCAGCCCTTGAGCGTCGAGAGGATCGGGATGTTGTCGGTCACCAGCTCGTGCTTGCCCGGCCCGTAGCAGTCGCCGAACTGGCCGAGATAAACGAACTGCGCGCACTGCGACTCGCGCACGATGAGCTGCGCGCCGCGTTTGATTTCCTTGTCGTCGTCCGGCCAGCGGTAGCTGAGCGTGTCGCGCGAATCATCGGTCCATTCGATGATCTCGATCAGTTCGCCTTTGATGAAGTCCATGAGTCCCATAGGTCGTGTGTTCGGTAAGAGTTTGAGGTGACGCGGCGCAATTCACCACGAAGGACACGAAGGTCACGAAGAAAAAATCCCCTGTCCGTTCTTCGTATTCTTCGTGGTGAAAATCCGCACACTCGACATTCGCGCTTGGCACCCGCGTCGTCGCGCGGAACAGTCCGCGCTCCCATCCCCAAATGAGATTCGCCAACCAAGTCGCCATCGTCACCGGAGCAGGCCGCGGAATCGGCCACGCCATCGCCCTGCGCCTCGCCAATGAAGGCTGCCGTGTCGCGGTCGTCAGCCGCACCGAGCCCAACGCCAACAAGACCGCCGAGGAGATCAACACGAAGCACACCGGCCTCGCCAAGGCCTACGCAGTCGATGTCGCCGACTTCGCCGCCGTGAAATCGCTCGCCGAGCAAATCCTCGCCGACTTCTCCCGCATCGACATCCTCGTGAACAACGCCGGCCTCACGCGCGACGGCCTCTCGATGCGCATGAGCGAGGCCGACTGGGACGCCGTGCTCGACACCAATCTCAAGGGCGCGTTCGCCTTCATCCAAGCCGTCGAGCGCCCGATGATGAAGCAGCGCAGTGGACGCATCATCAACATCGCCAGCGTCGCCGGCCTCATGGGCAACGCCGGCCAGGCGAACTACGCCGCGAGCAAAGCCGGCCTGCTCGGCCTTACCAAAACCATCGCCCGCGAACTCGCCAGCCGCGGCATCACGTGCAACGCAGTCGCTCCCGGCTTCATCGCCACCGACATGACCGACGTGCTCTCGCAGGAAATCAAGGACACCGTCGCGAAGAACATCCCGATGGCAAAATTCGGCGAGCCCGGCGACATCGCCGCCGCCGTCGCCTTCCTCGCGAGCGGCGAAGCCAAATACATCACCGGCCAGTGCCTCACCGTCGATGGTGGGATGGTGATGTAATGGAGCTTCTCCTTCTCCGCCACGCCGACGCCGAGACCCAGGCCGCGAGCGACGACGAGCGCGTGCTCTCGGTGAAAGGCGAGGCGCAGGCGAAGAAGGTCGCGCGCTTCATCGAGGCGCACGAACTCGCGCCGGGACTCATCCTCACCAGCCCGGTGCGGCGCGCATTTCAGACCGCGACGATCGTCGCCAGCCACGTCCGTGCCGAGCTGATCACCGTCCGCTGGGCCGCGTGCGGGATGCACCCGGAGTCCGCCACGGCGGAACTGCGCGCCTACGCGAACTTCGATCGCTTGATCCTCGTCGGCCACGAGCCGGATTTCTCGACGCTCACCGCGCATCTGCTCGGCATGCGCGATGGTGCTCACGTCGTCGTCCGCAAAGCATCGCTCACCCTTCTCGAACTCGGCGCGCTCGCGCCCGCCGGAGCGCGATTGCATTGGAGCCTGCCGAGTCGTTTCATGTAACGCGCATGCACGAATCCATCCACCTCACCGACTTCGCCACCGACGCCGCGCGCCACATCCTCGACGAAGGCCGCGCCGCCATCGCCGAGCGCGGACTCTTCCGCCTTGCCCTCTCCGGCGGCGACACGCCGCGCGTGATCCACGCCGCCATGGCGCGGCTCGCCCCCGACTTCCCGTGGGGGAAAGTGCAGATCACCTTCGGCGACGAGCGCTGCGTGCCGCCCGACGACAAGGACAGCAACTACCGCATGGCGCACGAGTCCCTCCTCAGCGCCGTCCCGATCCCGGAGGGCAACATATTTAGAATGCGCGGCGAGATCGATCCCGCCGTCGCCGCGAGAGAATACGAGGCGAAGCTCGCCGCCGTCGCCGCGCGATGCGGCGAGCCGCGCTACGTCCACGACCTGCTCCTGCTCGGTCTCGGCCCGGATGGCCACACCGCGTCGATCTTCCCCGGCTCGCCGGCGCTCGACGAGACGACGCGCAACGTCCTCCCCGTCATCGGGCCGAAGCCGCCGCCGCAACGCCTCACGATGACCTTCCCGCTCATCAACGCTGCGCGCAGCGTCGTCTTCCTCGTCAAGGACGCCGGCAAAGCACAGGTCGTCGCCGAAGTGCAGGCCGCCGATCCGCGCCATCCCGCATCGCGGGTCACCTCGGCGACGTGGCTGCTCGGCTACTAGCCTTCCTCGTCGCGGCGCTGATCGCAAACGCGCAGGACGCGCCGCGCCTGCTCATTACCGCACGCGAACTCCGCGCACTCTCGGAGGAAGAAGCCAGGCTCCCCCACCCCGTCCGCATCCACGCGACCGTGACGCTCGTGGAGACCAACGGCACCGCTTTTCTCCGCGACGAAACAGGCGCGACCTTCATCCGCACGCAGACGCGATTCACGCTCAGCAGCGGCCAGCGCATCGAGGTCGAAGGCAACACCTTTCCCGGCCTCTACGTCACCGGCATCGTGGCGAAAAACGTGACGGTGCGCGGAGACGGCGAGCTGCCCGCGCCGCCCGCGCTCAACTACGAGCAACTCGCGTCCGGGCAGTTTCACTACGAGTGGGTAGAGGTGCGCGGCATCATCCGCGCGATCACGGCGACCGCGGAGTTCCCGGTGCTCAAGCTCGCGCTCGGCGACGGATCGATCGAGCTCATCCCGGTCACCGACGATTCTGAACCCGAGGAGCGATTCCTCGATGCCACGGTCCGCGTCGTCGGCATCGCAGCGGGATTCATCAACGACCGCCGCCAACTCGTCTCCCCGCACCTCCGCCTGCGCTCGCTCGCGGACATCACGATACTCGAAGCCGCGCCGCCGGAACCCGCGCCCACGCCCGCCTCCGAGCTGCTGCGCTTCGCCCCCGGCGGGCGCGCGGGACATCGCGTAAAAGTGCGCGGCACTGTGACGCATCACGAACCCGGCAGCGCAGTCTATCTGCGCGACGGCGAGCAGGGCCTTCGCGTCCGCAGCGCGAGCAGCGAAATCTTCGCGCCCGGCGAGATCGTCGAGGCTCTCGGCTTCCCCGCGATGGGCACCTTCAGCGCGGAACTCGACGACGCCGCTTTGATCCGCACCGGCGAGACCGGCGACGCGCAGCCCATGCCCGCAACCTTGCCGGACCTGCTCACCGGAAAACACGACTCCGATCTCGTGCGGATCGACGCCGACGTGCGGGACGCGGTGCGCGATGCGGATCGTCTCACGCTCACGATGCAGGCGGACGGTTCCGTCTTCACCGCCATCCTGCGCCCCAGCCCTCCGACCGCGCCCGAGGTCGGCGCACGGCTGCGGCTCACCGGCGTCTGCCGCGTGGCCGGGACGACGCAACCGGCCCGCAGCTTCAACACACGCGCGGGCGCCTTCGATCTGCTCGTGCAGTCGATCGAAATCCTGCGCCTCCCGCCCTGGTGGACCGCCGGGCGTCTCGCCATCGCCGCCTCCGCGCTGCTCGCGCTGATGCTGCTCGCGCTCGCATGGGCCGCGTTGCTGCGGCGGCAGGTGCTCCGGCAGACGGCGCTCATCCGCTCGCAGGTCGAAGCGGCAGCCGTCGCCGATGAGCGGCAGCGCATCGCACGCGAATTCCACGACACGCTCGAACAGGAACTCGTCGGCGTGAGCCTGCGCCTCGATGCCGCCGCGACGCGCGCCGAGGAATCAAAGCTGCGGGATCTGCTCACCGCCACGCGGCGACTCGTGCAGCAGCTTCAGGCCGGCGCGCGCAGCTTCGTGTGGAATCTCCGCGACACCGCGTTCGCCGGGCAACCGCTCGCCGCGGCGATCTCGCAAGCCGTCGCAAACGTCGTGACCGGCCGGCAGTTCGAAGTCCGCACCACAGGCGAGGCGCACCGAGTGCCCGGGAATGTCGGCCACGAACTGCTCCGCGTCGCGCAGGAGGCCACGGCCAACGCGGTGAAACATGGCGGCGCGCAGCGCGTCGCCATCACGCTCGACTTCGCCACCGATCGCGTGCGACTCGCGGTGAATGACGACGGCGCCGGCTTCGATCCCGCCGCGCCCGTGCCGCCCGGACACTTCGGTTTGATCGGTATGCGCGAGCGCGTGCAAAAGCTCGGCGGCGAGTTCACCCTGCGCAGCGCGCCCGGCACCGGCACCACGCTCGAAGTCGCCGTGCCGCTCGACATCCCTGCTTCTGCTTCTTCATCTTCTTCTCCGTCTTTGCCGGAAGGAAGTAGATGAAGATGAAGAAGCAGAAGGAGACATCATGCCCAGACCCAAGCCCATCCGCATCCTCGTCGTGGACGATCATCACGTCGTCCGCAGCGGACTCGCCGCGTCGCTCGGGCTCGAGGACGACCTCGCCGTGATCGCCGAGGCGGGCGATGCGGACGAAGCGCTCGCGCAATTTCGCAAGCACCTGCCCGATGTCGTGCTCATGGACATGCGCCTGCCCGGCGCGAACGGAACCGCCGCCACTACCGCGCTGCGCCGCGAATCGCCGGACGCGCGCGTGCTCATCTTCACCACGTTCGACGGCGATGAGGACGTGTATCGCGCGATGCAAGCCGGCGCGCGCGGCTACCTGCTCAAGTCCGCGCCGCGCGACGAACTGCTCCGTGCGATCCGCGCCGTCGCGAACGGCGAACGCTTCCTGCCGCCGGACTTGTCGCTGCGCCTCGCGCAGCGCGTCTCGGAGCAGGACATCAGCGAACGCGAGATCGAAGTGCTCCGCCTCGTCAGCGCCGGCAAGAGCAACAAGGAGATCGGCGCGGCGCTGCACATCGCCGAGGACACAGTGAAGCGCCACGTGAGCAACATCCTCACAAAGCTCGGCGTAAGCGACCGCGCGCAAGCCGCAACGGAAGCGATCCGGCGCGGGTTTCTGCACCTGTAGGGCAGGCGCTCCGCCTGCCAGGTCACGGGTATTGGTCGATCGTGTCCTTGCCTTCGATCGCGAACGCGCCCTCGAACAGGTATTCGCCCTTTTTGTCGTTGAAGCCCGCCGGCTTCGGTTCGCCGTCCTTGTTGAAGACGTTCACCGCCCACGGCGGCAGCGCACCGGCGGCGAGCTGGCTGAATTGCGAGAGCGAGAAGCGCTGCATCCACGAGTCCGGGTTGCCGGCTTTCAATTGCGCGAGAATGGCGGCGAAGATGTTCACCGGTTCGGTGTGCGCGTCGAGCAGGCCCCAGTCGTCGCCGACCATCGTGAAAGCGTCGCGGGCGGTGACGGCGAACTTTGGACTGCCATAGACGATGAACGCCAACGCTGCGGCACGGTCCCGAGGCGAGCCATCGAGGAGGCGGTCCTGCGGCTCGCCGTAAAACGCGATCGAGTAGCGGGCTGCGGTCGCGAACTTCAGCCCGCCTTTCGCAGTAGTGTAGCCTGCGCCGAAAGAAGCGGGGTCCAATGCGATGAAGCGCGGAATCCGTTGAGAGCCGGAGTTGAACTGCGCAGCTACTTCATGCCCGACAAACGTGCCCCAGCTATGCCCGGCGATGTCGAGTTGCGTCGCGGTGATGCCCTTGGCCTTGAGCATCGCCGCAGCAGCGCGCCCGACCTGCCCGATCCAGCGCGCGCCGGCGACGATTGGCCTCCCTTCGCCTTCTCCGTCTGCGGTGAACACCGTCGCTTCCGCGGGATTGTTGTCCGCCGCCGCCGTCTCCCAATCGATCGCGATGATCTGCTTGCCCGCCTCGTAGCCATCGAGCGCCTCGACTAGATTGCGAATGTTCGACGCGGACGGTCGCGAGGTGCGCCCGTGGATCACGAGCCACGCGGGTTTTCCCGCGACGATTGGCGCGGCGGTGAGCGCATCCATCAGCGCGATGTGCTGCACCTTGCGCTTGCGCGTGACGACTGCCCACTTCGTCTCGCCGGGTGCCTGATCCGTGATCGTGAGCACGTAGGGCGCATTGAGTTGCGTGTCGCCGCTCAGCGCAATCTTCACGCGATACATCCCGGCGGGCAGCGTCTTGATGATGAGCGCCGGGCTGCCGCCGCGGAAGTAGCCCTGCCGCGCGCCGGCCTCGCTGAGCAACTCCACGCTGAACCGGCTCGTCACCGGCGCATCGCTCACCGAGAGGAAGACCTTCCGCTCGGTCGCGAGCATGAACGTGTAGAAATCCACCGCGTCGCGGGAAAGGACCGAGCGGCCGTCCGTGAGCACGCCGACACCGTCCTTCGTTACCTCGCGGTTGCCGGTGAGTTGCCCGAGATTTTGCCCCGGCGGCACATCGTCCGTCGCATCGTCCACGTAGCCGGCGCGGACTTCCTTGCTCGGGTTGAAGCCGCGCTTCACCGCATACGCGCGCAGCACGCAGCGGCGGTCGATGGTCAGCGGCGCGTTCGGGTCATACACCTTCCACGCTGCGGGAGAGCGGCCGTCGTCGAGCAGGTAAAGGATCGCCGCGCCCGGCGTCGCGCAGGTGATCTGCACATCGAACGGCCCCACGAACGACCGCGAGCCGGGCCGGATCACCGGCAGATGCACGATGCGTGTCGTCAGCGGCGTGAGCTGCACGTAGTGGCTGCGCCGCGCGTAGCCCGTGGCCGGATCGAACGCCACGCAGTAGTAGAAGCCCTCGTCGTTCGCCGTCACCACCGGGATGTTCAGCAGCGGCGAAGTCGCGCCCGCCCGCGGCGTCCCGACCAGCGGCTTCACCGTGAGATCGGGGAGGAAATACCACTGGTAGCCGATCGCACTCCCGCCGCTCACCTGGAAAAAAGAAACTCGCCGGTTTCCCCAGCCGCACCCGCAAGTGCTGCGGTGCCACCTCCGTCACGATCCCGCCGCTGCGGGTCGAAGGCGCCTCGGTCGTCGTATCGTTCAGCGTGTCGAACTGGAACACACCCGACTCCGCGAAAGCCGTCTCCGGATCGAGCGCCCGCGTGTCGAAAGCAAACGTCGCCGATTCCGCCACGAGCCCGCTGAAGTCCTCCCGCGTGTCGAACGCAAACACGGGCGACTCCGCCACCGTCGCCCGCGCCAGCACCGCGCTCGCGAGGTGCATGGCAGCCGAGCACGCGAGGCGGAGGAGCGAACGCATCACGTTTGCGGTTTCGGCGCATCTTCGCGCACCACGCAGGATTCCGCGGTCTCGACCGACGAGTGCCGCTGGAAATACGCCACCCGCTCCGCGGCGCTCATCCCCTCAATCTCTCTCGCCACTGCTTCCTTCCACTTGCGACTCTCCTTCACGGCATCAAACGCTTTCGCTGGCTTCGGCGCGGCGGGTTCCTCGTGCGCCAGATGTCCGGCGAGCGAGGCTGCCGCGCTCTCCCGCTCCGCCGCGTAGCGTTCGCGCACGCTGGCGAGGTGCGCCAGTCGTTCCGCCACGGCCATCGCGTCGAGCTTGCGGCTGGTCGCTTCGCGCCACTTGCGCGATTCGGCCACGGCATCAAAGGCCTTGATCTTCGTTTTTACGTCTTCGGCGGGTCTTCCCGCACCATCGCGGTCGGTTCATCGATCCGTTTCGGAGGAAAGGACACGACCTTCCAGCCTTCGGCGCGGAGCTGTTCGAGGTCTTCGCGCATCTCGGCGAAGATGACATTCACATCGTAGTTGCACGCGCGCGCGTGCTCCGCGCGCCCGCGATGGATTTCGGCGAGGATTTCGTTTTCGATCATGGCAGTTTCATCAGTTCAGCCGGCGTGCAGATGTCCGGGCACACCAGCCCCGCTGCTTCGCAAGCCTGCTCGATGCGAGTGCGAATGCGGTGGTTGTTGATGTGCTTGCAGTTCCACGTCAGCAGATAATCCATCCCGTGCGCCGCCGCCAACGCGATGTGCGTAGCGTCGTCCGCCGCTACCTCGGGCACGATCCGATCGGCCAGCAACCGTTTGGCGAGTTCGGCAGCTTCGTGCAGGTCGCTCAAAAGCGGGATGTCTGCCATTTGCGCCAAGCGCAGGGCTGCCAACTCCGGATCGCCGCGCCTCGACTCCTTGATCACCATCTGCGAGATGAACAACTCGTAGTCCTCGCGGCATTCGTCCCACCATTCGTGGGTCGCGAATTGATCGGCAGACAATCGCAAATCCCGGCTGGGCCGGGCGACGAGGTAGCTGGGGATGGTGGTTTCGAGGTAAAGGCGCG
>JBEBGD010000201.1:0-2918 GCA_040081625.1 Chthoniobacteraceae bacterium | reverse complement strand
GGGGGAGGCTGGCTGGGCGGGCCAAAAGTGGCCTGTTTTAGCCAAAATTGGCCGCAGGGCGACGGCAGCCCAGCGCAGGGCGACGGCAGCCCAGCGCGGGGCGACGGCAGCCCAGCGCGGGGCGACGGCGGCCCAACGCAGGGCGACGACGGCCCAGCGCAGGGCGACGACGGCCCAGCGCGGGGCGACGACGGCCCCGCGCGGGGCGACAGCGGCCCAGCGCAGGGCGACGACCGGCCAGCGATGGTCGGCTTCAGACAAACCCTCCTCTTGAGCGCCCTCCTCGCCCTTTTCATCCGCTCGCTGCGCGAACTGCTCCGCTCTAAGATGAGCTACTGGATGCTCAGCGCGACCGTCGGGCTCATCTTCCTTTTCCTGCTCGGCGCATCGGCGGGCGCTACGGCCACGACGGCGCCGGGGCTGAAGTTTTTCCACCACTCGCTCTTCATCGTCGTCGCCTTCATCACCCTCGCGGGCGTCAGTTACTTCGCGTCGGCGATCACGGAGGAAAAGGAGGAGGGCACACTCGGGCTGCTGCGCATGACCGATCTCAACCCGCTCGGCATCCTGCTCGGCAAGGGGACCAGCCGGCTCGGCGGCGCGCTGCTGCTGCTCGTGGCGACGATGCCGTTCACGCTGCTCGCGATCACGCTCGGCGGTGTGTCGGCGCGACAGGTCCTCGCGAGCTACCTGTGCCTCGGCGCGTATCTCGTGCTGCTCGCAAATCTCGCGCTGCTCGTCTCGGTGCTCAGCCCGCGCGGCGCGATCGCCTCGGCGGTGATGTCCGGGCTCGTCTTCGGCGGCTCGGCGATCGGCGCGCTGCTCGGGGCGATGCCGGCGTGGTTCGCGAAGCTCCCTTTCGTCGGCGCACGCCTCGGCTTTCTCGCGCCCGCATTTTCCTCGGTCTCGGGCGTGATCGACACGGTGAATCCCTTCCGCCGTCTCGGCGCGGTGCTCACGACGGGCTTCTCCGGCGCGGTGGTCGATGAGCAGTTCGGGTGGAGCCTCGCGCTCGCCGCGGCGTGCCTGTGCGCGGCGTGGCTGGTCTTCGATCTCGCCACGGGCGAAGGCGCGCCCTCCGCCACGCCGCGCCTCGTGCCGCGGCCCGGCTCGCGCTGGCAGCGCTTCGCACCCGGCCGCGCATGGCTGGTGAGCGCGCTGGCGTGGAAGGATTTTCATTTCCTGCACGGCGGCCGCTTCGTCGTGTCGCTGAAATGGATCGGCTACGGCGTGCTGTGCGCGATCATCGGCGGCGCGATCGTCACCGGCACGCGCAGCGTCGGCGGCGCGGGCAGCGCGATCCTCTGGATGATGAGCGGGATCCTCGCGCTGGAGATGGCGCTGATCGGCGGACGCGTGGTGCGCGCGGAGTTGCGCGAGCAAACGCTCGGCGGACTCGCCGGCCTGCCGCTGGCGATGTCGCACGTGATGATGATGAAGCTCAACGGAGCCCGCCGCGCGCTCGCGCCGGCCCTGGTGTGGATGTGCGTGGGCGGCGCATTGATGCTCGGCGACGTGCTCGTGCAGGGCGGGAGCGCGGGAGCGGCGAGCCAGGGCGCGATCGTGGGCACGCTGCTGCTGTGGGGTTACTTCGCCTCGCAGGCATGGCTGCTCGCGCATCTCGCCGCGTATTTTTCCGTGCGGCTGAAGTGGGGCGCGCTCCCCGTCGCGTTCGCCGTCCTCTTCGCATCGAACCTCGTCGGGCTGGTGTTCTGCATCGGCATCTTCGTGATGCCGATCATCGCGCTGACCTACGTGCCGCAGCTCCGCACGACGATCTACCAGCAGCTCGAGCAGCTCGCGGGCGAGAACTGATCGATGCGCCCCCTGCTCGCCCTCTTCCTCCGGGCCATGCGCGAAGATGTGCGCAGCAAGGGCACCTATCTGCTGCGCGCGGGGCTCGTGCTGCTGATCCTCTTCTTCCTCTGGGTCACGCACATGCAGGCGCGCTGGACGGGCGCGGTCGGGCGGAACTTCTTCAGCGGGGTGCTCTGGATCGATCTGTTCATCATCAGCGTCGCCGGGCTCGGCTACTTCGCATCGGCGATCACGGAGGAAAAGGAGGACGGCACGCTCGGCCTGCTGCGCATGACCGATCTCAACGCGCTCGCGATCCTGCTCGGGAAATCGACGGGGCGTCTCGTCGGCGCGCTCTTTCTGCTCGCGGCGCAGATTCCCTTCGCGCTCGTGGCGGTGACGATGGGCGGCGTGAGCGTGGGCCAGATCCTCGCGGGCTACGGCTGCCTGCTCAGCTTCACCTTCCTGCTCGCGAATGTCGGGCTGCTCGCATCCGTCGTGTGCCGGCGCTCGACGGCGGCCGCGGTGCTCGCCGGCGGCGCAGTGGCCGCGCTGATCCTTGTGCCCGCGCTGATCGGGTGGATGCAGGCGGAATTCGCGCGGCAATTCCCGATACTCGCGTCGCTCGCGGCGGACCGGTTCATCGCCGCATGGTGGGAACTCACGCCGATCGCGCGGCTGACGACCATCCTCCGCACGGGCTTCAGCGGAGCGCCGCTTGATGCGCAGGCGCTCGCGAGCGTCGCGGTGGGGCTCGCGTGTTTCGCGCTCGCGTGGCTGCTCTTCGAGCCATGCACGCAGCGCGCGCTCGATGGCAACGAGACCGGCAGCGCGCGTCGGCTGCGGCGATCGGCGCGCTCGGATGGCCTCGGCCCGGCGGCGGTTGCGGCGAAGGAGTTCCGCACGCTCGGCGGCTCCGGGATGACGTTCATCAAGATCCTGACGACGATATTCACGACGGGCGTGTTGTGTGCGGAAGCGTCGCGACATCGCGTGAGCACGGAAGGCATCGGCGCGGCGCTGTTCTTCACGAGCGGTGCGGTGCTGCTCGTGTTCCTGTCGATCGACGCGGGGCGGGTGTTTCGCCTCGAGCGCCAGCAGAAGACGCTCGCGAGCCTGTG
>JBEBGD010000046.1:0-39431 GCA_040081625.1 Chthoniobacteraceae bacterium | reverse complement strand
CGCGTACGCCACGCGCGCACGACCTGCGGCAGGAACGCAACGGTCGTCAGGACGCCGGCGAGGTTGCCGACGAATTCGACCGCCGGTGCGACGGGCGGATTCGCGAGCACTTCGTCATGCTCGCGCTGGAGCTTCTCGATCCGTTTGCGCGCCGCATCGAGATGCTGCGAAACCTCGGCGAGATCGCGCTCGGCCTCGGCCCGCGCCTCGGCGGCGGCGGCGGCTTCCTCGCGGAGCTTCGAGTTGAGCGCGGCTTCGTCGCGGGCTTCCTTGAGTTCGTGCGCGTGGGTCTTGCGCTCGGCCTCGATCTGCTGCTGCGCGGCGTGGAGTTGCTCGGCGGTGCGATCGCGGTCGGCGATGAGCTGCTGCCGCTGCGCGTGGGCCTGCTCGCCGGTCTCGGACAACTCGGACTCGATGGCCTTGAGCCGCGCGGCGGCCTTGTCGCGCTCGTCGCGCAGGACGGCGAATTCCGCCGCGCTCTTTTCGAGGCCACTCCGGAGCGTCGTGAGTTCCTCGCGGCCGGCAGTCTCGGCGGCGATCAAATCGTCGCGCTGGCGCGTGAGGGCGTCACGCTCCTGCTTGAGGCTGTCGCTGACTTCGATCTGGGTGTTGAGCTTGTCCTGAAGTTCCTTGCCGACACGGGCGATCTCGGCATCGCGCTTGCGCGCGGCGGCTTCATTCTCGCGCCGCGTATCGTTGCGCATCGTCTCGACGAGCGTGGCGGATTCCGCGCGGGTGCGATCCGCCGCGGCGGCGGCGCGCTCGGCCTTGATGCGGGTCTCGCGCTCGCGGGTGAGATCCTGGGCGACTTCACGCTGGCTGGCCTCGAGCGCAGCGATGCGGCGCTGGGCTTCGTCCACCTGCCTCTGCGAACGCTCTCCTTCCGCACGCTGCGCCTCGGCGCGCGCACTGTCGGCTTGCTGTGCGGCGGCGACTTGATCGGCAAGTTGCTGCTTCTGCTGCGTGAGAGTGTCGCGCTCGCGCGTGAGCGCCTGCACCTGCGCTGTCTGCGACTGGTTGAGCGCGGCGAGCTCGGCTTTCGCGGCGGCGAGGGTTTGCGCGAGCGACTCGGCTTCGACCCGCAAGCGCTCGCGCTCGGCGTCGGCTTCGCCCAGCTCGGCCTTCGCGGCGACGGAAAATTGCTCCAGCCGCTTCTGCACCGCGCCCAGCTCCGACTCGCGCGCCGTGAGGGCCGAGTGCAACCGATCGCGCTCACCGGTGATGGCGGCGATTCCCGCTTCAGCCGTGCGCTGGAGCATGTTGAAATTTGCCTTCTCCTGATCGAGTTCCCGGGTCTGGCGGCGGGCCTCGGACTGGATCGCATCGAAAGCGCCCATGCGTTCTTCGAGTTCGACGGCCTTTGCATCGCGCTCGCGGATGGCTTCGTTCGCGGTCTGCTCGACCTGCGCGAGGCGCTCGCGCAACGCGGCCAGTTCACGTTCGTGCGCTTCCTTCGCCTGCCGCTGGGCCTCGGCGTGGGTCGTCTCGAGTTCCTTCGACCGCTCCTCCAGTGCGGCGCGCTGGGCATCCCGTTCGCGGGTGGCCTCGGCGGCGGCCTTCTCGATTTCATCGTGACGGTCGTGCAACGCGGCGATCTCTCTCGCCCGCGCTTCGGTCTCCCCGCGCAGGGCCGCGAGTTCCTTCCCATGCACGTCCTTCGCGTGCCGCTGAGCCGCGGCCTGCTTCGCCTCGAGTTCGCGCGTTCGCTCCTCGATCGCGACGCGCTGGGCATCCCGTTCGCGAGCGGCCTCGGCCGCGGTCTGCTCGACTTTCGCGTGGCTGTCGCGCAGCGCCGCAAGTTCGCGGTCGCGCGTCTCTGTCTCGGCGCGCAACGCGGCAAGTTCCTTGCCGTGCGCTTCCTTCGCCTGCCGCTGTGCCTCGGCGTGCTTCGCTTCAAGTTCCCGCGTCCGCTCCTCCAGCGCCGCGCGCTCACGCGCCGCGTCGCTCGCGGTCTGCTCGACTTTCGCGTGGCTGTCGCGCAGCGCCGCAAGTTCGCGCTCACGCGTCTCCGTCTCGGCGCGCAATGCGGCAAGTTCCTTGCCGTGCGCTTCCTTCGCCTGCCGCTGTGCCTCGGCGTGCTTCGCTTCAAGTTCCCGCGTCCGCTCCTCCAGCGCCGCGCGCTGGGCGTCGCGCTCGCGCATGGCTGCATCCGCACTCTGCTCGACCTGCGCGTGGCGATCGCTCAGCGCGGCCAGTTCGCGGGCTCGCGCTTCGGTCTCGGCGCGCAAGGCAGCGAGTTCCTTCCCGTGCGCGTCTTTCGCGTGCCGCTGGGCTTCGGCCTGCTTCGCCTCGAGCTCGCGCGTGCGCTCCTCGATCGCGACACGCTGGGCATCGCGTTCGCGCGCTGCCTCGGCTGCACGCTGCTCGACCTGCGCGTGGCGGTCGCGCATCGCGGAAAGTTCACTCTCGCGGGCAGCGGCATCGGCACGCAAGGCGGCGACTTCGCGCTCGTGCGCCTCGGTGGCCTGACGCTGGGCCTCGGCCTGCTTCGCCTCGAGTTCGCGCGTGCGCTCCTCGATCGCGACGCGCTGGGCGTCGCGCTCGCGCATGGCCTCGTTCGCGCTCTGCTCGACTTGTGCAAGGCGGTCGCGCAACGCAGCAAGTTCGCGGTCGCGCGCATCGGCGTCGGCACGCAAGGCGGCCAACTCCTGCTCACGAGCTTCGCGGGTGGAACGGTGTTCGTCGCGCTCCTGCACGATGGATGCGACTTCGGTGCTGGAAAGGAGCCGGTGTTCGTCGAGCTGGGCCTGGAGCGACTGAATCTCGCGCATCCGGGCTTCGCTGCCATTGCGGAGCGTCTCGATCTCGCGCTGCAGCGCCTCGACTTCGCCACCAGTCGCTGCAGGCTGCGACGTCTGCTCCAGCGCACTCTGTAGCTCGGCCAGGGCCTCGTCGCGCTCGATGGCGATGCGGGCCTGTTCCGCCTTGATCCCGGCGATGGTCGCCTCGTAGCCGGCACGCAGACGGGCGACTTCGATCGCGGTCGCTTCATCGAGCCGCGTGACTTCCACCGAGAGAGCGCCTTCATCCTTGGCGACCGGAACCGGCGCTTGCGGCTGGACGCTCGCCGGCGGCTTCGAGGGCCCGGGCGCCACGGTCGGGACGTGCGAGGGAACAGCGGAGAAAACGGGCAGCGGCCCGGCAGGCGGTGGCGCGGAGGCTGGCGCTGGCGCGGAGGCGGGTGGCCCAGGTTCGACGGGCTTGAGCTCCGTCGGCGCAGCGCCCGCGGCGGTGGGCCGGCTGAACCAGGTCGGCTGCCGGGGCACGCCGGGGAAATGCGGCTGCGCCGCACGCTCTGCACCGGGCTCGGCGCCGCGCTTGCGGTTGCGAAGTTTCTGCGCGAGCGCCTCAGCCGCGGCGTCGGAGAGTTTCGGCTGCTCGCCGGACGCGTCGGCGCCCTTGACCAGCTCGAGGAGCTTCTGCCACGGGAATCGAATCTCGATGTTGTCGGACTCGCGGATTTCGCCGCGGAAAATCTTCGGGGTGCGCCTGTAGATTTCCGAAAGCGGGATCGTGGTCTGCCCTCGCGCGATGCGCGCCGAAAGTTCCGCGGCGTCGAAGACCATCGGCATCGACGTATCGTGCTCCTTCGCGAGCAGCAGTTGCGTGGGGATGCGCGGCAGGAAATCGCCGAGGTTAAATGTGATCGTCTCCTCCTTGCGCGGGCCGGTGGCGGCAGGTGCGGAGGCATCGCTTTCCGGGGCGGATGTCGCGGCGCCGGGCGCATCCGGCCGCGGCTGCGGGGTCTTGGCTTTCTTCAGTGCCGCGGCGGCAAGGTCGCGCGCCGACTCTGTCGGTATATCCTCTTCTTCGCCCTCTTGGCCTTTTCGTCTAAATCGATCCAGAAATTTCATCGCGCGGAATTACGGCTCGCTTACGCAGGTCTTGGACCGCGGGCGGGATGCATTCTTAAGAGTAAGTGCAGGTGGATCGTTCTCAGAACCCGAACGCTTTACCTCATCGCCCCCGGTGTCGTCGATGAGAAATTCACTCACGATCGCCCAAAGCCGGTTCGGCACGGTCGCTAGCATGCGCACCTCGTCGCCGAGGTATTCGATTTCGTGCACCTGTGCCTCGCGATGCAGCCGGGCGAGCACGGCCCCGGCCCCGTTGGGCAGGCGCAATTCGCGGGTGAGTCCCGAGCTTGCCACCCAGTCGCACAGCCGTCCCACGAGCGCGTCGATCCCCTCGCCCGTCTGCGCGGAGATGAAGACGGCGTCCGGGAATTGCCGCCGCAGATTCGCGAGCGTCTCCGGGTTCTGAACGCGGTCGATTTTGTTGAAGGCCACGAGCTTCGGCTTGTCACCGGCACCGAGTTCGGCCAGGACGCGCTCGGTCGTGTTGAAAAAATCCGCGGCGCGCGGCTGCGAGGCATCGACGATGTGGATGAGGAAATCCGCGAAGACCGACTCCTCGAGCGTCGCATTGAAGGACTCGACGAGATCGTGCGGCAGCCGGCGCACGAATCCGACGGTGTCGGTAAGCAGCAGCGGCTGCTTGTTCGGCAGGTCGATGCGACGCGTGGTCGTGTCGAGCGTGGCGAAGAGCTTGTCCTCGATGAATACATCCGCGCCCGTGAGCCGGCGCAGCAGCGAAGACTTGCCGGCATTCGTGTAGCCGACGATCGCCGCGTTCGGCACCGGCGTGCGCTGGCGGTCCTTGCGCTGCGTGGCGCGCGCCGAGCGGACTTCCTTGAGCTCGCGCTTGAGCTGGTCGATCTGCCCGCGCAGGCGACGCTTGTCCTGCTCGAGCTGGCTCTCGCCTTCACCGCGTCCGCCGATGCCGCCGCCCTGTCGGGCGAGATGCCCCCACGCCCGCGTGAGCCGCGGCAGCGAATACTCCGCGCGCGCCAGCTCGATCTGGAGCCGCGCCTCGCGCGTCCGGGCGCGCTGCGCAAAAATATCGAGGATCACTTCCTCCCGATCGATGACCGGACGCCCGGCGAGCGTTTCCCAGTTGCGCTGCTGCGAAGGCGAGAGGTCGTTGTCGAAGATGATGAGGTCGAAGCCCTGCTGCTCCGCGTGCTCGACGATCTCCTGCGCCTTGCCCGACCCGATGAGCAGGCGCGCGTGGGCTTCGCGATGAAACACGAGCATCCGCTCGCCGACCGTCAGCCCGAGCGTGCGCGCAAGCTCCTCGAGTTCCTCGAGCAGGCTCTCCGCTTCATCACGCTGCGAAGCGGCTCGATACGCACCCACCAGCAGCGCGCGATTCGGGCGTTGTGGAGTGGCGTTTGTTTCGGTCATTTCTGGGCGCGCGCACCATAGGCGTGCCCACCGGCACCGCAAGGTTCCCGCAGCGTCACAAAACGAGAAGCTGTGCTACAGCAGATGCCCCATCTTCACGCGCTTCGTCTCGAGGTAGCGCGCGTTGTGCGGATTCGACGGCGCCTTGATCGGCACCTGCTCGACGATCTTCAGACCATACGCCTCGAGCCCGACGACTTTCTTCGGGTTGTTCGTGAGGAAGCGCATCTTGCGCACGCCGAGGTCGCACAAAATCTGCGCGCCGATGCCGTAGTCGCGCAGCTCCGGCGCAAAGCCGAGCTTGATGTTCGCCTCGACCGTATCGAGCCCCTCCTCCTGCAGCTTGTAGGCGTGAATCTTTGCCGGCAGCCCGATGCCGCGGCCTTCGTGGTGGCGCATATATAAAAGCACGCCGCCCTTTTCCGCGATCAACTCCATCGCGCGGTGAAGCTGGTGCCCGCAATCGCACCGCCGGCTGCCAAAGATGTCGCCGGTCAGGCACTCGCTGTGGACCCGCACAAGCGTCGCCTTGCGCGGCGAGATGTCGCCCTTCACGAGCGCGAGGTGATGCACGCCATCCACGACACTGCGGTAAAGGTGCAGGTCGAAGTCGCCGTAGTCGGTCGGCATCTTGATGACCTGCTCGGCTTCGATGAGCCGCTCGAATTTCCGCCGGTGCGCGATGAGATCCGCGATCGAACACATCCGCAGCTTGTGCTGCTTCTTAAACCTGAGCAGCTCGGGCATCCGCATCGCCGTGCCGTCGGTGCTGAGGATCTCGCAGATCACGCCCGCGGGCTGGAGCCCCGCGAGCCGCGCGAGATCGACGCTCGCCTCCGTGTGCCCCGCGCGCCGCAGCACCCCGCCCGGCTTTGCGCGCAGCGGGAAGACGTGGCCGGGTTGCACGAGGTCGGCGGGTTTCGACTTCGGATCGACCAGCGCCGCGATCGTCCGCGCGCGATCCTGCGCGCTGATGCCCGTGCCGATCCCACGCGCCGCATCGACGGAGACGGTGAAGTCGGTGCGATACGTCTCGCGATTCTCGACGACCATCCGCTGAAGCCCGAGGGCCTCCGCGCGCTCCTCGCTCAGCGGCGCGCAGATCAGCCCGCGGCCGTGCGTGGCCATGAAGTTCACCGCCGCCGCGCTGCACTTCTCCGCCGCCATCACGAGATCGCCCTCGTTCTCCCGGTCCGCATCGTCGGTGACGATGATCATTTTCCCCGCGCGGATGTCGCGGAGGATGTCGTCGATGGAGTCAAATTGCGCGATGGACATGGAGGGCGACGATACACACGTTGCGCGCTTCCTCACAACGCCTGTATCCAATCCGGCCCGCATGAAAAGCTTCTCACTCATCCTCGGCATCATCGTCGCCATCGTCTTCGTCGCGCTGCTCGGCGGGTGCAACAGCTACAACCGGCTCAACGGCCAGAAGCAGCAGGTCGATAAAAGCTGGGCCGACGTGCAGAACGTCTATCAGCGCCGCGCGGACCTCATTCCGAATCTCGTCAAGACTGTCGAAGGCGCGGCAAACTTCGAGAAATCCACGCTGACGGATGTGGTGCAGGCGCGCCAGCAGGTGACCAACCTCAAAGTCGATCCGGCCAGCGCGCCGAACGATCCGCAGGCGCTCGCGCAATTTCAAAAGACGCAGGACCAGCTCTCTGGCGCGCTCTCGCGCCTGCTGGTGGTCATCGAGCGCTATCCCGACCTCAAGGCGACCGCGAACTTCCGCGACTTGCAGGCGCAACTCGAGGGAACCGAAAACCGCATCACCGTCGAGCGCGGGCGCTTCAACGAAGCGGTGGTCACTTACAATACCTCGGTGAACGCGATGCCTGCGCGCCTCTACGCCGGGGCGTTCGGCTTCCAGCCGCGTCCGTATTTCGCCGCGCGTGAAGGCAGCGATGTGCCGCCACCGGTGAGCTTCGATTTCGGCAAGGCCACGCCCGCGCCCGCCCGCTAAGCCGTGGCCCGCGCGCTCGTCTTCGCGTGGCTTGCGCTCACTCTCGCGTCGGCCCGCGCCGCCGAGCCTCTGCCGCCGAAGCCCGCCGCGTATTTCAACGACTACGCCGGTGCCGTCTCCGGGCAGACCGCGACGACGCTCGACGAAAAGCTGCGGCAATTCGAGCGGGACACGTCAAACCAGATTGTCGTCGCTGTCTTTCAAAAGATGCAGTCGGCGGCGGCGGTGCAGGACTTCACCTTTCGCACCGCGGAATCGTGGAAGGTCGGCCAAAAGGATCGGGACAACGGCGCCGTGCTCTTCGTGTTCATCTCGGATCGCACGATGTTCATCCAGGTCGGCTACGGGCTCGAAGGCGTGCTGGCCGACGTGACGGCGAAGCGGATCATCGACGAGGAGATCGCGCCGGAATTCAAGGCGGGCCGCTTCGATGCAGGGCTCACGCGCGGCGTGGATGCGATGCTCGCCGCGACACGCGGCGAATACAAAGGCACCGGCCGGGTCGCCGGCGACGATTCCAATGCGGTCAATCCGCTGCTCGGGTTCGCGGTGCTCGCGCTCATCATTTTCATCCTGTCCCGGATCTCCAAGGGCAGCCGCAGCGGGAAGATGATCACGCGCTACGGCACCGTCTCGTGGAGCAGCGGAGGCGGAAGCAGTTCGTCCGGCGGCGGCTTCTCCGGCGGCGGTGGAAGCTTTGGCGGAGGAGGCGCGGGGGGAAGCTGGTGAAGGCGAAAGATTTTCTCAGCCGCCTCGACGAGCCGCGCATCGTCGCCGCGATCGTGAATGCCGAGCGCCGCACCTCCGGCGAGATCCGCGTCTGGATTTCCAGCCGCGAGATCGAGGATCCCGTCGCACGCGCGCAGCAACGCTTCGAGCAAATCGGCATGAGCAGCACGCGCGAGCGCAATGGCGTGCTGCTCTACCTCGCGCCGCACTCGCAGAAGTTCGCGATCATCGGCGACAGCGGAATCCACGAGAAATGCGGTGCAGCATTTTGGGAGGAACTCGTCGCGCAGACTGCGGCGGAGCTGCGCGCCGACCGCTTCACCGACGCGATCGTGAACGCCATCCACAAAGCGGGAGAACTGCTCGCGCGCCACTTCCCCGCCAGGCCGGATGATCGCAACGAACTGCCGAACGAAATCGTCCGCGACTAGACGCGCGCGATCTTCCGATACGCCTCGCCTTCGTTGAGCGTCGGGCGCTCGGGGCGGCCCTTGTATTTATAGACGAGGCCCATGTGGTCGATGCCGAGCAGCCAGAGAATCGTCGCGTGCAGGTCGTGGATGTGCAGCCGGTCCTCGACCGCGTGCAGGCCGACTTCATCGGTGGTGCCGATCGTCTGTCCGCCCGCGACGCCGCCGCCGGCCATCCACATCGTGAAGCCGGTCGGGTTGTGGTCGCGCCCGTCGCCCTTCTCGCTCTGCGGAGTGCGGCCGAATTCACCGCCCCACACGACGAGCGTCTCGTCGAGAAGGCCGCGCGCCTTGAGATCGCGCAGCAGCCCGGCGATCGGCTTGTCGCTCGAGCGGCAGAGCTTGCTGTGGTTTTCCTCGAGCTTGCTGTGCGAGTCCCACTTGCTGCCGGCGCCGTGGTAGAGCTGCACGAAGCGCACGCCGCGCTCGACGAGCCGGCGGGAAAGCAGGCACATCTTGCCGTAGTCGGCGGTTTCCTTTTCGTCGATGCCGTAGAGCTTTTTGGTGGCGTCGCTCTCGCCGGAGAAATCGACAGCTTCGGGCGCCTCGGCCTGCATGCGGAAGGCGAGTTCGTAGCTGGCGATGCGGGCGTCGAGTTCGGTCTGGATCCGGCGCGACGCGGCGTGCTCGCGGTTGAGCACGTTGAGGAAGTCGAGCTTCCCGCGCTGCTGCGCTTCGCTCACGCCCTCGGGCGTGTTGAGGTTCGGGATCGGCTCGCTCGATGCAGTGATGCGCGTGCCTTGATACACCGCCGGCATGAACCCGGCGCCCCAATTGCGCGGGCCATTCGTGACGGTCGAGAGGTTGTCCTGCATCACGACGAAGGCGGGCAGGTTTTCGTTTTCGCTGCCGAGCCCGTAGCTGGCCCACGCGCCGAGCGACGGACGGCCCGCGAGGATGGAGCCGGTGTTCATCTGGCACACGCCCGCGGAGTGGTTGATGCCGTCGGCCCAGCACGAACGGATCACCGCGATGTCGTCCACGCACTCCGCGATGTGCGGCAGCCAGTCGCTCACCCAAAGGCCCGACTTGCCATGCTGCGCCCACGTGCGCTTCGAGGCGAGGATCGGCGAATCGAACTCACCCATCGCCGTGATCACGCGCGAGAAGCTCGGCGGAATCGGCTTGCCCGCGAGCTGGGTGAGCAGCGGCTTCGGATCGAAGGTGTCCATGTGCGACGGCCCGCCTTCCATGAAGAGGAAGATCACGTTCTTCGCCTTCGGCATGAGATGGCCGGGCCGTGGCGCGAGCGGATTATTCGCGAGCGCGGCCTCGAGCGGCGTGCCGCGCAGCATGTCGGCGAGAGCGAGCGCGCCGAAGCCGGCACCGGCGCGGGTGAGAAAGTCGCGCTTGGAGAGCGCGGTGTCGCGGCGACCGCAGAAGGTGGAATCAATCGACATAGAGGAATTCATTCGAGTTGAGCAGCACGTGGCAGAAGTTCACGAGGGCGAGCAGGCGCGGGTCTTCGCGCTCGGCGGCGGGCTTGGGCGCGGCGATGTCGTTGCCGTGGCCGGTGGCGTCGGCGTAGGGGGCGTCGCCCTCGAACTTCCAGTAGCCGACGGTGCGCTCACCGAGCGATGCATTATTAAAGAGCAACTGCTCGGCGCGCAGCGCGCCATCGGTGAGGCGCACGTCGTCGATGAGGCCGTCGAAAAGGTTGCCGGTGCCGCGCGGGCTGCCGCCGAAGACCAGCGGCGAGTCGTTCGCGATGCCGCTGGTGACGACGTGCGCGACTTGCACGGCTTGCAGCGGCTCGTCGTCGTTCGAGAGGTCCTTCGCGTAGAAGGTGATGCCGCGCTCGGTCGCGTCGTCGAGGTTCACGGAGACGGCGATGAAGTAGGGCTTGCCGAGGTCGATATGGACGCCGGAGAAGATGGGCTCGACCGGGTCCGTCGGCTTCCACGGCTTGTCGCCGCAGAGCTGCAGCACGAGCGTCTGCGGCTTGTTGCGCGAGCCTTTGCCGGTGACGCCGAGCGACCATCCCGGATGCCCCTTCGAGCCGTCCCACTTCGAGACGATCGTGCGCACGGCGCCGGTCTCATAGACGGACTTGATGTTGATGAACGCCTCGATGGTGAAGTCGGCCTTCGGCATCCCCGGCTCGTGCAGCACGACGAGCCGCTCCTGGGTCGAGCCGGGCATGAGCTGCGCGGACTGGCCCTCGCGGTAGCGCATCTTGTCGTTGGCGAATGGCGCGATCGTCTCGGGCGGCGCGTCGGCGGCGATCGCGCCGGCTTGTTCGTCGATGAACTTGCGCGCACGAGCGAGCTCGGTGCCGCGTGGGTCGCGGCCAAAGGCGCGGCGGTAGGCGCCGGCGACGATGTCGCCCTCGTCGGAGCTGTTCTGGCTACGCAGCCACAGCGCGAAGGCGCGCGCGCGCTCGAGCGCCCATCGGCTGTTGATCATCAGCAGCGACTGCGTGGGCGTCGTGGTCGTGTTGCGCTGCGAGATGCTGCTGAAGCCTTCCGGCAGGTCGAAGACTTCGAGCACCGGGTCGCGCACGTTGCGCTTCACCTCGTTGAAGACGGTGCGCACCGGCTTGGTGAAATCGGCCGCGGGACCGCCGTCGGGGAGCTTGATCTCGCCGGTGACGGATAGAATTGCGTCGCGGATCTGCTCGGCGTCGAGCCGCTTGGTCGAGGCGCGCCAGAGCAGGATGTTCTCGGGATCTTTCACGCGCGCCTGCGCGGCGGCCGGGTTCGTCGCGGACTGCGTGTAAGCGGCGCTCGTGACGATGCTCCGGTGCAGCTTCTTCATGCTCCAGCCCTCCTCGACGAAGCGATGCGCGAGCCAGTCGAGCAGCTCGGGATGCGACGGCTTTTCGCCGAGCTTGCCGAAGTCGCTCGCATTGATCGCGAGCCCGCGACCGAAGTGATATTGCCATACGCGATTCACGATCACGCGCGCGGTCAGCGGATTCTCCGGCTGCGTGAGCCAGCGCGCGAGCGCGGCGCGGCGTCCGGTCGTCGTGGCGCACGGCTCGATCTTCGCCGGGCCTTCATCCAGGATCGTAAGCACGCCGGGCGCGATCTCGCCGAGTGCCGCCTTTTTCGGGACGAAGATGGGCGATGCTTTCGGGCCGACATCGGTCGCCGTCGGCGCGACGGGCAGCGGCTCCGGCTTGTCCGTGTCGAATTTCTTCAGCTCGATAAGCAGCGCGGTGCGCGCGGATTTCGCCGGCTCCTTCACCCGCGCCTCGAAGCGCTTGTAGCTCCACTCGTAGTCCACCTGGCGCCACGCGAGCTCGACAATCTGCTGCTCATACGGCGTGCGCTCCGACACGGGCTTGGCGATGAGCGCGCGTGTCTCGATCGGGAATTTCTCGATCGCATCCCGCGCGGCCTTGTCGCGGTAAGGCGCCTCGAGTTCGGCGATCTGGCGGCGCAGGTCGGCGGACTTTTCCTCCCAGACCGCGAGCTTCCGCGCGTAGTCGGCCCGCTCCGCGAGTGAGGCGACTTCACCTTCCTGCTGCAAGCGGATCGGCGCGAAGAACGCCTGGAGTCGGAAGTAATCCTTTTGCAGGATCGGGTCGAACTTGTGGTCGTGGCAGCGCGCGCACTGGACGCCCATGCCGAGGAAAACGTCGGCCGTCGTGTCGGTGAGATCGTTGAGCATATTGCTCCACTGGCCGACCGCGTCGCGGTTGTTGTATTCGTAGATGCCGGCGGCGAGGTAGCCGGTCGCGATGCGCGCGTCGGGATCGTCGGGCCACAGCTCATCACCGGCGAGTTGCTCCTGCACGAAGCGGTCGTAGGGCTTGTCGGCGTTGAAGCTGCGGATGACGTAGTCGCGGTAACGCCACGCGTGCGGGCGATATTCGTCGAGCCGGTAGCCGTCGCTCTCCGCGTAGCGCACGACATCGAGCCAGTGACGCGCCCAGCGTTCGCCGTAGCGCGGGCTGGCGAGCAGCCGGTCCACGAGCTTCGCGTAGGAGCCAGGCGATTTGTCGGTGAGAAATGCGGAGACTTCCTCCGGCGTGGGCGGCAAGCCGACGAGGTCGAAATACACGCGCCGGATGAGCGCGCCTTTTTCCGCGCGCGGAGCAGGAGCGAGGCCCTCGGCTTTGAGCCGCGCGAAGATGAAACGGTCGATGTCATTCGCGCACCACGGGTCGGCGGGCGGCGGCTCGACCTTCGCGACCGGCTGGAATGCCCACCACTTGCGATCCTCTTCGGTGATGGTGCCGCGCGGGCGCGACTTCATCTTGTGGCCCGGCTCCTCCGGCCAAGGCGCGCCCTGCTTCACCCAGTCGGTGAGCGTCGCAACCTGCTCATCAGTGAGTCGCTTGCCCTTCGGCGGCATCTGCAGGTCGACATTCTTGTAGCCGATGGCCTCGATGAGGAGGCTCTTCGCCGGGGCGCCAGGCACGACGGCCGGTCCTGTGTCGCCACCCGCGATCAGCGCGTCGCGCGAATCGACGACGAGATTGCCCTTCATCTTCCCGTCGGCGTGGCTGTGGCACTTGAAGCAGTTCTCGCGAAGGATCGGCTCGATCTTCTGGCGGAAGAACGCATCGCCCTCCGCATTGGCGAGGGCGGCTGCAGGGAGGAGGGCGACGAGGACGAAGCGGGAGAGCATCACGTAATGAATCGGGAAGGGTCGCGTGCAATTAGAAGAGGGTCGCGCCGAGGGCAAACAGGAACGCTCACTTTACTTCCCCCGGGCGCAGCGCCCCGGCAAAGGTCGGGATGAGCCGGTAAAAGAGAAAGTTGAGACACTGTGGCCCGCCGCATTGGTCTGAAAATCCGGGTTTTGCCGCTCGCTTCGGGAAATAAACCACCACTTTATTCAGAGACCGAAAAATTCCGGGAATCAAGCGTTGACGGCCCTTCGCAGCCACCCTAGCCTGCGCGCCTCAGTTACTTCTTCACCACTTACTCACCGCTCGAATCACGAAAGAAAGGAAGGGAATAAACGCATATGCCAGAAGTCATCGTCAAAAAAGGAGAGCCAATCGACCGGGCACTTAAACGCCTCAAGAGCAAGCTCGACGCAGAAGGCCTCATGGACGAAGTGCGCCGCCTGCGCGCGTTCGAAACGCCGACGCAGCGCAACAAGCGCAAAGCGAAAATCAATGCGCGCCGCGCAAAGAACAAAACGCGCTTCGTAATCCACAGCTAAGTCGCGGCGCGGAATTCCCGCGCACGACGAACCGATTTCAAACAGCCAGTCCGCCGAGTGCGGGCTGGCTGTTTGTTTTTGTGGGAATGACGACAACACGTGTAGAAGCCGCGCGTGCTCCTGCTCGAAGTCTTCACGCAAGTCCTGCTGCCGATCCTCGCGATGTTTGCGTGCGGGTGGCTGCTCGATCGCAAGTTCAACGTCGATCTGAACACAGTCGTGAAGCTCAACGTGAACGTCTTCGTGCCGGCGTTCATCTTCGTGAAGCTCGTCGAGGCGCGGCTCGATCACGGAATCGCCGAGCGGGTCGTCCTCTTCACGATGTGCATCTCCGGCTCGATGTTCATCCTCGGCGGAATCGTCGGCCGCATCATGCGCTACAACGCGCCGCAGACGCGCGGCCTGCAGATCGCCGCGATGTTTTACAACTCGGCCAACTACGGCATCCCGCTCATGGCGCTCGCCTTCCCGGGGAAAGCCGAGGTCCTGCAAGTCTTCGTCGTGCTCGTCCAGAACATCGGCAACTTCACCGTCGGCATCTTCCTCGCCTCGTCTGCGAAGCACTCCGGATGGCGCGCGCTGCTGCCGGCACTGCGTCAGGTTTCCATCTACGCCGTCATCTGCGCGCTACTCGTGCGCACGTTCGACGTGCCCGTCATGCAGTGGCGCTGGCTGTGGGTGCCGATGGACTACTTCGCGCAGGGCCTCATAGCGATGGCGCTCATCACGCTCGGCGTGCAGCTCTCAAAGACCGAGCACAACCAGCGGCTCTCGCACTTGAGCTGGGCACTCGTGCTGCGCCTCGTCTGCGGACCGATCGTCGGCGTTTGCCTCGTCAAGGCGTTCGGTTTCACCGGCGAGACCGCGCTCGTGATGATCCTCGGCACGTCCTTTCCCACCGCCGTGAACACCGCACTCGTCGCACACGAGATGGGCGCCGATCATCATTACGCAGCCGCGGCGGTTTTCTGGTCCACGATGTTGAGCATGGGCACGGTCACGGTGTTGATCACGCTGCTGAAAATGCCGGCGATCGCCGGACTTTTCTGATTCCCACGCGCCATCGCTGCGATACAGCAGACCCATGAGCACACCGTTTCTCCTCGCCAAAGGCACCATCGACGTCCTCTTCAATCCCGCGATGGCCAATCGCCATGGCCTCGTCGCCGGCGCGACAGGCACGGGCAAGACCGTGACTTTGCAAAGCATGGCCGAGCAGTTCAGCGCGCTCGGCGTGCCCGTCTTCATGGCCGATGTAAAAGGCGACCTCGCCGGCATCGCCAAGCCCGGCGGGGCGAATCCGAAAATCGCCGAGCGCGTCCGCCAGCTCGCGCTCGCGGACTACACGCCCGCAGGATTCCCCGTCGTGTTCTGGGATGTCTTCGGCGAAAATGGCCACCCGATCCGCGCGACCGTCAGCGAGATGGGCCCGCTGCTGCTCAGCCGCCTACTCAACCTCAACGACACACAGGAGGGCGTGCTCGCGATGACCTTCAAGATCGCCGACGATAACGGCCTGCTGCTGCTCGACCTGAAGGACCTGCGCGCGCTCCTCCAGTGGATCGGCGACAACGCCTCGCAGCTCACCACCAAATACGGCAACGTCTCCGCCGCGAGCGTCGGCGCCATCCAGCGCGGCCTGCTCGCGCTCGAGCAGCAAGGCGGCGACAAATTCTTCGGCGAGCCCGCGCTCAACCTCGACGACTTCATCCAGACCGACGCGAACGGCCACGGCCATATCAACATCCTCGCCGCCGACCGCCTCATGCAAAACCCGCGCGCCTACGCCGCGATGCTGCTGTGGATGCTCAGCGAACTCTTCGAGCGGCTGCCCGAAGTCGGCGACCAGCCGAAGCCCAAGCTCATCTTCTTTTTCGACGAGGCCCATCTGCTCTTCACCGACATCCCGTCGAGCTTGCAGGAAAAGATCGAGCAAGTCGTGCGGCTCGTGCGCTCGAAAGGCGTCGGCATTTTCTTCGTCAGCCAGAACCCGCTCGACATCCCGGACACCATCCTCGCGCAGCTCGGCAACCGCGTGCAGCACGCGCTGCGCGCTTTCACGCCGCGCGATCAAAAAGCCGTGAAGGCCAGCGCGGAAACCTTCCGCCCGAACCCGAAGCTCAACACCGAGCAGGTCATCACCGAGCTCGGCGTCGGCGAAGCGCTCATCTCGCTGCTCGACGAGCGCGGGCAGCCCGGCATCGTCGAACGCGCCTTCGTCGTCCCGCCGCGCAGCCGGCTCGGCCCGGTCACGCCCGACGAGCGGCGCGCGATCGTCCAGGGCAGCGTCATCTTTGGCACCTACGAAAACGCCATCGACCGCGAGAGCGCATCGGAAATCCTCGCGGCGCGCGCCGCGCAAAACGCCGCATCCGCGCCGCCCGCCCCTGGCGCGACCGCAGTCGGCACCGGAGTGCTCGGCGGCCTGGGCTCGATGTTCCTCGGCAGCACCGGCCCGCGCGGCGGAGTCCGCGAAGGCTTGATCGGAAAAATGGCGAGCAGCGCAGTGCGCAGCATCGGCAGCGGCCTCGGTCGCGAGATCATCCGTGGAGTGCTCGGTGGCCTTTTCGGCGGCAAACGCCGATAAGCTTCAGCGACCGCGCGCTTCGATCCAGGCGAGCGCTTTCTGGAAACTGCTGCCTTTCAGGAAGTGCGCGAGATCACCCGGCACCGGCTTCGGCAACGCGGCGCCCGCAAGCTCAATGCGTGAGGATGCCGCTTTTAATTTCTCGAGGTGCTCCTCCGGGGCGCGCGCATAGAGATCGCGATCCGCGATCACCTCGACTCGCTCGCGCAAAGCCGCGGCCAGTTCTGCGAACGGATCCTCGTTCACGAGCGAAGGTCGCGCTACACCGCGATGGCCGCGCGCAGTTGGCGCTCGGCTTCGAGCCAGTCGCCCTCCGGCGTGCCGTCTATGCAGGAACGCCGGCGATGCTCGCCGATGAAGTAAGCCCGCAACGCGATGTCATCGCCCGAGATCCCCCTGGACCTCGTCGCGATCTTCGCCTTGGGTTTCCGCGTCGCCGGCTTTTTCGCGGGCGCCTTTGCGCCGTTGGTCTGCGGCGCTACACGGCGAATGCGCTTCGGCTTCGCGTCGGTTTCGTTGACGGACACGGAAGCGGCAGCGACTGGAAGTTTTGCGCGCCGGCCCGTGGTGGTTTTCTTGGTGGTGGTCGTTTTACCCATGTTTGGTTTTAATAAACGCCCTGGGGACACACCGCCATGCGGCGGCTGGAACGGCGCGGAGACTAGCCGCACTTCGCCGCCCGTCCATGCGGTTTTTTCACACGGGAAAAACCGCTTGTCATCGCGCCCCCGGATCATAGTTTCCGCGCCCGCGTTTGCACGCTTAGCTCAGCGGTAGAGCACTACCTTGACACGGTAGGGGTCACAGGTTCGATCCCTGTAGCGTGCACCACTTGGATGCGGCTATGTCCCCTTGCGGAATAGTTTCTGATTCTGCGCGAGATGCCGGAAATGGCCGGAATTACTCTGTTGGATGGGTGTTTGCCGGCGGGTGAGCCGCTCGACTGTCGTCTTAAAACTCTCAGCCTTTTATTCCGCCCGATCGGATTCCACATGTCCGCCGCGTCGGCGAAAGGTGTGTCGCTAAACGTGGCGGCAACAGAGTAGATCGGGATTGGCGCGGACATTTTGTGTCCGGAAAATCGGAAAGTTTTCCGTCACTTGAAAAGGTGCGTCGCGCGGCTGGATTTTCGGGCGCTTTCGGGCATGGCCGCGCCGGCCCGTGGCGCCGAGTTCGCACTTCGGGCGAACAGTTTACAATACTTTGGGCGTGAGCGCTCGCGTCCATGACGCACGCCGCTCAGCCTACTCGCCCGGCCTGGCCAGTTCGCGGATGAAGCGCTCGCCGGCACGGGTAAGCCGGTATTGAGGATCGCCGCTCGACGGCACGGCGATGAGCAAGCCGAGGCCGGCGAGCGTCGCCATGTCGTCGTCGAAGAAACGCCGGTCTGGTTTGAAAGCGAGCACCTCGCCGGCACCATGACGCAGTATAAAGGATTGCCCGTTTCGTCTCCCGTGACCTGCATCCAAGGCGACCCCGACTCAACGAAGGTCCGCAGAATCTCCAGCGCCTGCTCGGAAAGCTCCCACTCGGGATGCACCGCCCGCGCCAGCTCGCCGAAGCCGGGCACGCGCGAGAGCAGCGCCGCCATCATCCGCTCGATTTCGCCGAGCTTCGCCATGATCGCCTGATGATCCTCGCGCAGCAGCGCGTCCACTTCGCTTTGAAGGTGAAACGTGTTCGCGATTTGATCGCTCAACCCCTGAAAGCGATGCGCCGCCAGCCACTCGGCGAATTGCCGATGCGTGAGCGCCTCCCGCGCGCCGCGTTCCTGCCGGAAATTGCAGATCAAGCCGACGAGGGTTGCCAGCAGCATCGCGTCCATCGGCCTACCTTCCGCCAGCGAGCCAGTTCACGAGCGCCGCGACTGCGGCGAAGCCGCCCCGGATAGCGCGCAGTATAGAATGGCGGAGCGGCCCTTGAAGGTGCACGGCCCGACTCTACCCGGCGGCGGCATCGGCCTTCAAACGCAAAAGCGCCGCGATCTTTGCAGATCGCGGCGCTCGCAGCGGGTGAACAGCCGGATTCCGTCGCCGCGTCTTATCGGCCCGGCCCGGCAGCGCTGGCAAGCTCGGACTCGTCGAGTTTCTCCAGCTCGCGTTCCACCGCCAACTCCCAGGCGTCGATGGTCTCGCTTTCGGCCGGGGTGAGTTGCTGATTGAGCACGTCCAACCGAATGTAATCGTGCTCGCTGATGAGCAGCGCGCAGCAAAGCGCCTGCTCCAGCAGCACGCGCGACTCGCCGCTGCGGTCCCGCAACTCCAGCTCTTCGATGTGATGCGTAAAACGAGTGGACAGACAGTCCGCGATCGTCCGCCACGAGGCGGCGGCAAACGGCCCAAACCCCTCCAGATGAAGCTCGCGAACACTCGCGAAGTCCGCACCCTGCAACTCCAGCCCGCCGATCGCTGCCGCAACCTTCATTGCGACTGCGGATTCCCCCTTGCTATGCGAGCGGCGCACGATGCCTTCAAACAGCCCGGCATTTTCGCGAAGTGCCCGACTCATGATTCGCACGGCATCCACCGACGCGATCGACATGGAAAGCGTCTCGCCGAGGGGCTTCGGCTTCCTGTGCTGAGTGCCGTCGGCCGTTCTCAATTCAAAGCACATCCCGACGCTTTCGTAGCGGATGGACGGCTCGACCTGCGCGGCGATCGGCGAGGGTGGCGTGCGATGGGCCTTTTTTAAATCGGCAAGCGGTGCCGATTTGACTGCGAGACGCGGCTTCCGATGACGCGCGGGAGGCGCGGGATTCCGGTGGCGAGGGGAGGCGGTCCGGTTATTTTTTCCGTCGGCCTGAGTTTGGTTTTTCATTTGCTTTGGATTTCCTTACTTGGGCCCTTGGCGCTCGTCGCGTTGCTGCGCGGCGGGCGCTCTTTCTTTGTTTGGCTTCCTCTGCCGTGGCCCATTCCAGCAGTGTCAGCGTTGCTTCGCCAGCAGGCTCAGAATCGCCAGCCAGCCATGTGTGCAAGTGCTGCCGCGTCACACCGAGCAGATCGGCCAACGCCGCCTTTGCGCCGTGCGTCTTTGTCAGCCGCCGGATCCGGCGGAAGAGCTTTTCAAGTTTCGGAGTGTCGCGTCGCACCATGCGCGCGCATCGTCACATAATAACATGACATTGCAAGCGCGAAGGTTCGTGCCGTGCTTTCGCCCGCGAAGCCGCTATTTTACAGGCTTCCGGCGCCGCGCGTGTCCTGGCGGAAGCCAGCTCTCCAATTGCAGCTTGATCCATTCGCCAGTGATTTCCCGATCATCGAGCTGGGAAACTTTCTGGTTGCGCGCCAACCCCTCGAATCGCTCGGCGAGCCTGTCTAATTCTGCCACGTATCGCTCCATCAAATCCGCGCCAAGCTGCGAACACACCAGGTGCAATCTCATTGAAGCCACGCGCTCGAATCCACGACGGGCTCCGACATCGGCCGGTTCACCGACAGCGCCGACATCCACGATCCGATGCGCCTGCAAATCCTCAATCGAAACTCCACACACCTTGGCGACTGCGCCCAACCGCACCGTGATCTCTTTGGCGAGAATGCGGTCATAAGCCTCGCTGAACGGCATTGATCGTGGAACCATTTCGCTGACGAATTGTTCGACAGGAATGTATGAATGAATGGGCTCCGCGCCGGTCGCGAGCCAGCGTTGGCAAACGTCCAACGCTCGGCAGACTCGATCTCCGATGTGATATGACATCGCCGCGCGGCCGTGCTCGTAGTTGCCGAGCCGAGAGGCGGCGATGCCGGCTCTTCCAGCGATGGCCACCCTCGAAATTCCAGCCGCCTCACGCGCCGTCGTGATTCGGCGACCAATCTCTTTCTCGCGAAGGGGAATCGGACTTTTGCGCACTCGAAACCTTTAAGGGCGGACACCTCGTGCAAGAAAGATCAGATTTCGGTTTGCTGTTATCAACAAACCGTCGTTAATTGAACTAATCATGAGAACTGCACGTCGGAAGACTTCAGTCAGCAGCGCTAGAAAGGCCACCCGCCTTCGCGTGCGTGCGCTCCTTGCCGAGCTGAATGTCACAGACGAGCAATTATCGGCTGGCACATTGCTGGCGGCCGGCACGTTGCGAAACGTCATTACCGGCGCGCTCGACTCGCCGAAAGCGCGGCAGCGCATCTGCGATTTTCTTGGCGTGCCGATTCCCGATTGGGGCATCACGCCACAGCCCCACGAACTCCCGCCAAGTGCGGAAGAGCTAGCTGCTCTAGAATCCGTTTTCGAACGGCTCGAATCGCTCGGAGCTGAGCTTCGCGCCGAAAGTGATGCCGACGCTCGGGCCGCAATTCGCGCCAAGGCGAGCGCGCTTCTCGACGATGGCTTCGCGGCGGCATTTCGGCGCCAATCGCGCACCGCTGGCACCGCTTGGGCGTTCACGGTGTTACCGAAGGCCAAGGAGTTTCTCGTCGAGCTGCTCGCGTTGGAGGGCGGCGACCGTCCACAGCCCGCCGTGCCTCACTCCACAACCCGCCGCAGCATCGGCGGGCGAAAACTCCGCGATACGAAATGAGCGCAGAGAGCCAAGCCACGCACGCGGCATCGGAAGCGACAAAGCTGGAAGTGTGGCTCGACGAACTCACGGCGATCTTACTGCGCTCGGTCGTGGTGGCCGACGTGCAAGCGACGCGACTGGACGCGGCGCGAGCCGCCTACTACGCCGCGAAGGGCGAACCTCCGACGGAGGCCGGGCGATGAGCGAGCCGTTCACGATCACGATTACGGAGGCGGAGATTCATCGGGGGGCGTCCACTCTTCTGCGTCTGGGCCGGGCGCTTCTGGCCGCGTGTCGAGAGCTGCGGCAATTTCCGGATCAAGCGTCTCCATGTGCAGGAGCAGTTCCTCGTGAACTTGGGCTTTCGCCCGCCGAAGCGCTGGCGCCATTCTATTCGCCAGTGAACATCCAGGCGCGCGTGCGGGAAACTCTCCCGTTCTCGGACGCAGGAAGGAAGCTCCACGCGCTGATTCCAGGCATTTCCGAGCACTACGCCCTCGAGAACACCGACTCTGCACATACCGTCCTCGTCGAGCTGGCCGACAAGTGCGACAAGATCCTCGCCGGCGCGGAGGTGATCATCACCCCCGAGAGTGTGCAGATTGTAAAAATCGCATCGTGAGCGAGGACCGCTGCTCCTTTATTCACCGTTCTGTTTGGTTGCTGCGCACCGGGGATGCCGCGCCCGTGGCCGGCATCCCCGGAGGCGCCTTGGCGCGATGAGCAAACCGCGCCTTGCAACCGACTCAACGGCCCGGCGGCGCGCCACAGCGGCCCGTGGCGGCAGCATCACAGCGCGGGTGACGTTCGCAGCGCCGGCATGGTTCCGCGCGGCCTGCGAGGCCATCGTGCGCCTCGCCGACAGGCTCGCCAAGCCGCCACAACCCGCCGCCCTGGCGCTGCCTGAAGGCGCGCGCACGTCGCCGCGATTCGAGCGCAGATCGACCCTCGGAAAATCGCTGGCTATAGCACGGCGGGCGGCGGTTCTCGCAGCCGAGCAGGTCATCGCGGCTGGCGGCGGGCGGGATCGCGCCGCACGCCTGGGCAGCGCCGAATACTTCCGCCAGATCGGCAGGCCGATGTGCCCACGAAACCTGCACCGGTGGCGGGCAATTGCAAAACTGGCTGGCGGTGCTGCGACATGTTCAATGGATGCCTTCCTCGATGACCGCGACGTGCCGCATCCGCGTGCCCGCAAGCCGTTAAAGCCAGCCGTCGCGACGCCATGAAAGATCGCGACATCGCTCTTGTCGTCGCACGGGCTGCCGCGCTAACCGCCCAGCTCCCAAGACTCGCCGCCCGCGCCAAAAGGCTGGATGTCCTCAGGGCTGATCTTGCCGAACTGGTCCTTGATGGTCCGCGCGTCTGTCACATTTTGAGCACCGCGCCGCCTGCGCTGGCTCGCACCGCTGCCCTCGAATTCATCGAACGCGTGGCCCGCGCTGCCGGCGTCATTGAGAATGAGGCGCGGGCGTTCTCGACTGCCGTTAAATCGACGGCTGCGGAGATCTCGCAAGTCAGGGCGTGCGCGGGCTTCGGACTCAGCGCGGAGGCGCTTGAACTCACGAGCACGATCGCCGCGTGTGAATCGGAGACAGCGAACGCCCTCGCCAATGTGAAAAGCGGAATCCTCGCCGCGCGCGGTCTCGTTGGCGCCTTGTCATTTCCATCGCCGCATCGTGCGGGCGTGGATGAAACCGGAGGCGGGGCGCTGCCGAGCTGATCCGTGGCCGACAACCAGATCGACATCGGCATTCGCACGACGGCCGACACGAGCGGCGCGGAGAAGGCGAAGGCTGCAATACGGGACATCCGCGAGGAAGCTGAGAAGCCGGCGGCGGCGGGGGGCGATCTGTTCAAGGCGCCCGAAGTCGGCGGCGCGGCGGAAATGGCCGGCGTCGAGGCGCAGATCGCGTTGGGCGGAGCGCTGGCGGCCGGGAAGGCATTGCAAGGCTCGCTGTTCGAGTATGCGGACAACCTGACTGGCCTGCTCGACCAGGTGAACGAGATCAGCAACGCGATCGGGCGGCAGGCGCAGGAGTGGCAGCGCACGGCGCTCGCCGCCACAAGCGGCGCCGACGTGGCGGAGATTTCGGTAAAGAGCCAACAGCAGCTCGACGCGCTTACCGAGAAGCTGCGGAAAACTTCCGGCGAGGCGAAGGGGGCGCTCGATTGGACGCTCACCTTGCTGCGCGATCATGGCGCGGCGATGAGTTTGGTGACCCTGGGGATTACCGACACCGTGCGCGGACGGCTCGATGGCCTCAAGAACCTCGGCGAGCAGGAACAGGAGCAACTCAGGAGCGTATTCGATGCGACCGAGAAGCAGCGGATCAAGATACTGGAGGCGGCCGAAAGCTCAGAGCGATGGCTGGCCGGGATCAAGACCGGCACGCCGGTCGCGCAGCTCGACGCGCTGCGCGCCAAGATCGCGGAACTGGAAGCCCAGCAGGGCGCGCTCAATAAAAAAACGGATGGGCAAAAGTGGGAGGAACTCGCTGCCAGAATCTAGCCGCTCATCGCCGCACACGGACAAGCCGCGCAGGCTGCCGCCGATCGATGGAAGACTGAGAACGAAACGATGGAGGCCGAGCAGAAGGCGCGCGACGAGGACTTTGCCTCGCAGCAAAAAGGGCTGGCCATGCAAGCACAGGCGGAGGCGGAGGCGGAGAGGTGGCTCGCGAAAAGGCGTGAGGGAATCGCTGCTCTGAAAGCTGGGGCTGCGGATGAGCAGGCGGTGCTCGGGCTGCGGCTGTCCGGGAACGAGCGCGAGGCGGCAGCGCTGGAGCGCAAGCAGAAGCTGGAGGCGCAGATCGTGGCGCTGCGCCGGAGTGGCGTGAGCGACCCGGAGCTGGAAGCGCAGATGCGCAAGTCGGCGGCGCTGCGCGAGCAGCTCATCGACCAAAAGGAAACTGCCAAGGCTGCCGAGAAGGCGGCGGACGATGCCGAGAAGGAAGCAAAGTCGCGTGAGCGCGCGGCGGACGCAGCCGAGCGGGCGAAGCGGGCGCTCGAAGACTTGCGCGGGGACTTCACCGATGTCGGCGCGAAGGGGAGCAAGGGCATCGCGGCGCGCAAGGAGGCGCGGGAGAAGTTCGAGCGGGAGCTGGCACGCGGCGGGGCGACTCCAGAGGAGGCGGCGGCGAAGCGGGCGCAGTTCGACCATGACATGCGGCGGGCGCGCGGGCGCTTCGGGGGGCCGGCGGGCGTGGCCGATCCATCGCGCAACATCGGCGCACCGGACGCGGATGCGTTCCGCAAGCGGTTTCCAAAGGCAGGCCCTGCGCCGGGGCCGGCGCCAGAGGCAGCGCAGTTGGATGGCGCGGCGGCGGACATCGCATCGGCGGTTCCTGGGATTGGCTCGCTTTCCGCCGCGCTCGACTCGGTCGCGGCGGTGCTCGCACAGCTCGCAGCCAACGATGTCGTGATGGCGCAGGCGGTGGCAAAGGCGCAAAAGGACATCGCTACAACGCAGTCGATGCTCGGCAAATGAGCTACTCACTCGACCACAACGGCGGCGAGATCGATCACCAGCCGCAAGGCCGAACCAGCTTGCCGCCGCGCGCGCTTTTCAGCGCTGCGGAAATCGCCGCCGCGCTCGGCAAGGGCAAGCGCACAGTGCAGCGCTCGCTGAGCGCTGCCGGAATCGAGCCCGACGGCATCTCAGATTCGCCGCTCACGCGCGGTCAACTCGCCCCCGGATGGACGTTCGCCCGGCTTCCCCAGGGCTGGCGCAAACAGCTCGTGCAAGCCGCCCGGCGGCGCGGCTACCGCGACGCTGCGCACCTGCTCGCTGAGAGCGCGCAGCGCTTCACGCCGCACGATGCGCAAGGCCGCGCCGTGCCGCTCAGCGATGTGGCGCCTGCGCAGCTCGACGAGGCGCAGCGGCTCCGCGCCGCTCTCGCCCGCGCCATCGCGCTGCGCGACTCACCGGACGCGCCCGGGCGGCTGCGCATCGGGATGGAAGACTACGCGCGCGAAGTCGGGCCGATCACCGATCGGCATTGGCGCCGGCTCTTTGAGCGCGCGATCGAACGCGACGGCGGCGCGGAGTGCTTCGACGATCCCGCGCTCTACGTGCGCGAAGTGGTTTGCCGACGGAATCCAGTGGCGCCCTCGCAGCTCAGCAGGTGCGACCGGGAAATCTACTCGGCGTGCGTGAGCGTGAATCAACCCGACCGCCCAACCGTCGCCGAGGCCGCGCGCATTTGGGCGATCGTATGCGAGCAGATCGCCGCGAGGCTCGCCGACGGTTCCCGCGAGAAAACGGTCCGTGGTGCTGTGGCGCGCGTGCTGTGCGATACCGGCATCGCGCTGGCAAAAAGCCCCGAGGCGATGAAGGCGGCAGTGAAGCGGAAGTTTCAGCAGTGGCGCGAAGCCGGCGGCAACGCGGGCGTGCTGTGCGACAAGCGCAAGGGTCGCTCTGGGGCCGCGCCGCGATACGTGCTCAGCGAACCGGAGCGCAAGCGCGCCGTGGCCTTCATCGTCGATGAAGCCGGGTGCCGTATTGAGGAAGGCTTCCGCCGAGCCGCCGTCGGCGGTCTGTTTTCCGAGCCAATCACCCATGCTGTTCTTTCGGCACGGCAGCTACCTCGCGCCCTTCGCCGCGCCGTCGAGTGCGACGTGGAAGCGCTGCGCGACATTCACCACGGACCGCGCCAGCAGCGGCTCAATGGGCCGCATCACACGCGCGATTGGAGCGGAGTGTGCGCGGGAGATTTCATGCAGGGCGATGATACCACGGCGCCGGTCTATTGGTGGGAGGATAGAGAGAGCGGCCCGGAAGTGATGCGCGGGCAGTGGCTCGTGATGATCGATCTCCGATCGCTTTTCATCCTTGCGCACGTTCTCATTCCAGAGGCCGCTTACTCCGCCGTCCACGTGCGCGGCCTGATGACCCGCGCCATGCGCGCACACGGGTTGCCGCGTCGCGGCTTCTATTTCGAGCGAAACATCTGGCAGCGTGCGCGGCTAGTCACCGGGCCGAAGGACGTGCCGTGGGAAGTGCTCGAATCGAGCTTCCAGAAAGACTTCGGCCTTGTCTTCCGGCACGCGCAGCTTCCGCGCGGCAAGCCCGTCGAGCGCGTCTTCGGGCATTTGCAGAATCGCATGGAGGCGCTGCCTGGCTACGTCGGGCGCGACGAGCGGCACGACTGCTACGAACGCGCGCAGCGGATGCTCGGCGAGGTGCGCACCGGCCGCGAGGCCGCCGACGCGCACCTCTACTCCAAGCCGCAGATGCTCGGATCTCTGCAAAGCATCGTGGACGACTACAACCGCACGCCGCAGCGCGGCGAGATGCTCGGCGGAATGTCGCCGCTGGAAGGATGGATCAAGCTGCAAGGCGGCGAGCCGCGAGCCCTATTCAATGACCGCTGCGCCTTCCTGCTTTCGCACGTCCGCACGGTGCCGCTGGAGATTCGCGCCGACGGCCTGCGCTTTTCGTTGAACGGAAAGAAGCACGTCTTTGTCGGCCCGGAAACCGGCGCTCGTGTGGGGCAGCGTGTCGTGGTCTATCTGAATCCCGACGAGCCCGAAGTTGCCTTTTGCGAGCCGGGGCATGGCGGCGAGATTTTCACCGTCCGCCGATTGAATCCGCTGCCGGCGATGGATGCGAGCGCCGAGGATTTCGCGCGCGAGCAAGGCAAGATCGATGCGCACCTCGGCTACCAGCGCGCGCTCTACGCCGATACGCAAAACGTCCTTCCGCCATCGGCCTTCCGAACGAACATCATCGACCGCCGCACCGCCGCGCGCGGCGAGCAGATCGCCGAGCGCACAGCGGACGCGGGCGCCGCCGAGCGGCAGGGACGAATCACACGGCAGAAGATTTCGCGTGCGAGCCGGGCGGCTGGAATGCCTGAGCAACTCGTCGCCAGCGGCGCCGATCGTGCCGACGAGACGCTTGCGGCGCTCGACGAGCTGCGGGCGCTCAGTTCCGAGGTTCACGAGTCCGGCGAAATCACCCTCTCCAAACCCCACCGAAAACAAAAATGAGCACCCGACACGCAACCGATTCCAGCGCCCCCGCATTCGAGCGCTACATGTCCGCGCCGCAGTTCGCCGAGCGGCGGGGCATCGCGGGAAACCTCGTCGCCGAGAAAGCGCAGCTCTACGACCTCGCGCCTTACCGTGAGATGCTGTTTTTCCTGCAAGCCGAGTCGCTCAAACGCGGCGGGTTTCGGGCGCTGGCCGATCGAATCGTCGCGGAGTTTCCGCACTTGCTTGGCAGCGCCACAATGCACCGGCTCGGCATGAAGCCCGGCACGCGCTACAACGAAGAGGCGATGGGGAAGATCGGTGTTGAGCTGAACCTTTCCGCTTACGAACATTTCCGCAGTTGCGACGGGCTTGACGATGCATTGAAGGCGCTGCGCTCGGAAGCAGAAAACCCAGGCCGCGCGACCGCTGCGAAGATCCAGGACAAGAACAGCGTCGAGTATCTTGCGGACGCCTGCCGATTCAAGGCAAGCGGCGCTGAGGCGCAGCTTGCGGCGCGCCACCGCACGAGCCGCACGCCTGAGCCTTCCCTTCAGCTCGCCGAACTCTTGGAAGAGCTTTGCATCAATCCCGCGCTCGACTTGCGGGAATTGGAGGCTGGCGGATGCATCGAAGGTGGAGGCTACGTCGCGAGGCTGTGGACGATCCTCGCGGCGCTGAGAACGCAGACTGAGGAAAGGGACAGCGTGCCGGGAGTGACGACGAGCCTTGGCGAGAAACTCCACGAGACGCTTGACTACGCACTCCGCACGGGCCGAATGGTGATCGTCGAGGGACTCGCCGGCAGCGGCAAGACGACTGCCGCAGAGTCATGGGTGCGCCGGCATCCGGGGCAGGCGCGCTTTGTGAGCCTCTCCGGCATCACGCACCGGACTGGATTTTTCCAAAAGATCGGGGCAGCGATCGGCCTGGCGACGTGCCAGCGCAAGAGCTGCGAGCTACAGGCGAAGATCGAAGCCTTTTTCCAAACGTCGGGCCTGATGCTCGTGATCGATGAAGCGCACCACGCATGGCCGAAAGGGCGGCGTGTGTCGGCGGCGCCTGAAATCATCGACTGGATAAACACGGCGCTCGTCAATGCCGGCGCTCCCGTGGCGCTGATTTGCACCGATCAGTTTACCCGGCTAAAAGCCCAGGTGGAAAAGGCAACCGGCTGGACAAGCGAGCAGCTCATGCACCGCGTTAAACGCTACACGAAACTTCCCGAGCGGCCGGCGGCAGCCGATCTCCGCGCCGTCGCCGAGCTGCTATTGACGGCAGCATGGAGCGAAGCGCAGCGGCGCTGGATCATCGGCGAAGTGGACGCCGACGGCAAGGCGGTGCGCGCAGTCGTAGCCTACGCGACCTTGCGCGCGGAGCTTCAACTTGCCGCCGTCCGCGATGCCATCGACGAGGCGCGCGAGCTTGCGCGTGACGCCGGCCGCGAGCGCGTGACGCTGGCCGATGCGGTGCGTGCGATCGAAGATCGCAAGGCGCCATCCGACCTCGCCCTCGCGCACGCTTTCGCAACGCCCGCCGATCGCTCTCCAAAGCCAAAACGTGCCAGCGCCCGTAGCCACGCCTTTGTCACCGGTGCCCGCGAAACCGCTCCAGCGGTCCCAGCCGAGCCTTCAATCCCGCATACGCGAGAAGTGCGCCCGGCCGGCGAGCCGGAGCTGAGTTCCCACTAAACGTCTGCAAACTGTTGGCAATTCAAAGAGCCGCCCGCGTGGCGGTCCTTTCGATTTTCCCTCGCCGCGCGGACATTGGACACGGGAAAAGTCAGAAAGTTTTACGTCCGCCTACAGCTACGCGGGCTGGCGCTGGGACGCCTCAACGTAGCGACTGAGTTCAGCGACGACTGTCGCCACACGGCGCATTTTGGGTCTTCACCAAACCGGGGTTAGTCCGGCGCGTGCCGAAGTATTTCTCACTGCGAAAGCGCAGCCAGACGCGGAGCACCTGCGGCACCTTTTCCCGCTCGGCGTCGCTGAGGCACTCGTAGAGCGCGAGCGCCTTCCCGCGTTCTCCGCGACAGGCGCGGTTGTTGTGCGCGTCCCAGTAGCTGCGCGCCGCACGGATGCGCCGGCAAGTTTCCTTGATCAAGGCTGCGCCGGCGAGCGGTTGGTCCGTCTTCTTCTTCGCGGGCATCGCGTGAATCACTCAAACCGCTCCGCCACCTGCTCGCAAAGCCCGATGAAAGTCTCCTCCGCGAGCGAGAGCCGGCGCCCACGCCAGTGCAGCACGCCCCACCGCCGGCGCAGCTTTCGTCTGCCGAGCGGGAGTGCCACCAGCGAGCGCGCTTCGATTTCCTTCCGGCACATCCACGCCGCGAGGATCGAGATGCCGAGGCCGAGCTTCACGAGTTCCTTGATCGCCTCCATCGAGCCGAGATCGATCGAGCTGTGCAACACGATGTCTTCATCGCGGAAGTATTCGTCGATCATCTCCGCGGTGTAGCTGCGCTTGCCGTAGAGGATGTAGTGCTGCGTGGCGATGTCCGCCCGCTCGACGCGCCCCGCACGCGCCCACGGATGCGCGGGGCTGAGCACGAACGCCAGCTCGTCGGTAAAGAGCGGACGGAACGTCAGCGGTTCGTCGCGGCGCGGCTCGAGGTTCACGGCGAGATCGATGCGCCGGTCCCGCAGCGCGGCGATCATCTCCGGCGTGTCGCCCGGTTCGATCGAGATGATGCACTGCGGGAAGCTCTCGCGGAACTCGCGCAGCACGGTCGGCAGGATGTGCGCGCAGGCCGTCGCGCTCGCGCCCAGCCGCAGCCGCGTCTGGCCCCACTTGCCGAGCTGGTCGAGCTCCGCGCGGGCCAGCGCCATCTCGGCGAGGATGCGCTCGACATGCACGAGCAGGCCTTCGCCGGCCTCGGTGAGCACCACTTTTTTGCCCATCTTGTCCAAAATCCGACAACCGACTTCGCGCTCGAGCGCCTTCATCGAATGGCTGACCGCGCTTTGCGTGAGATGAAGTTCCTTCGCCGCGAGCGTGAAGCTACCCGTGCGGGCGAGTGACGCGAAGGCGCGGAGCTGGCGTGAATCGATGGGTTGAGACATGTATGAACTCGTTTCATTCACCAGATGAAATCTTTCAAGCCGCTAATTCCATCATCCGCGGCACGAATGGCACGCACGCGGCTAACGGGGCGCCCGACAGTTTTTCGAACACTCGTGCGCAAACCAAAACACTCACGCCATCAACAGCTCCGGGTCGGCTTCACAGCACTGACCGACTGCGCGCCGCTGGTCATGGCGCACGAGCTAGGACTCTTTGCCCGGCTCGGGATCGACGCGGTGCTCACGCGTGAAGTCGGCTGGGCGACGATTCGCGACAAGATCATCCAGGGAGAACTCGATGCCGCGCACGCGCCGGCCGGGATGCTCGTTGCTGTCAGCTCCGGCATCGGCGCCGTGCAGACGCCCTGCGTCACAGGCCTCGTGCTGAACCTGCACGGCAACGCGATCACGCTCTCGCAGACGCTCTGGGAACGTGGCGTCCGCGATGGCCTGACTTTGCGCGACTACATCCACGGCGCACCCGAACGCCCGACCTTCGGCATCGTCTATCCGTATTCCTCGCACGGCTTCATGCTGCGCAACTGGCTGCGTTCGCACCGCATCGATCCCGATCGAGATGTGCAACTCGTGGTCGTGCCGCCGGCGCAGGTCCACTCGAACCTCAAGGCCGGGCACCTCGACGGCTACTGCGTCGGCGAGCCGTGGAACTCCATCGCGGTGATGTCGCGCACCGGATGGGTCGCCGCGACGAGCGCGGAGCTCGAGCCGGGGCACCCGGAGAAAGTGCTGATGGTCCGGGAGGAGTTCGCGAGCGCCCGGGAGGACGAACACCTCGCGCTCGTCGCCGCGCTGATCGAAGCGTGCCGCTTCTGCGACGCGCCGGAGAATCGCGAGCGCGTGATCGAGACGCTCGCGCAGCCGCAGTTCGTCAACGCGCCGATCCAGGCCGTGCGGATGAGCCTTGGCGGCACGTTCGACTACGGAAACGAACGGATCGAGAAGACCGGCAGCCAGCACGTCTTCCACTCCGGCAACGCGAACGAACCAGACCCGGCAAAGGCTGAGTGGGTCATCTCAAACCTCGTCCGCTCCGGTGCCATCGCCGACCCCGCCCTCATCGAGGCCGGAACCGCGGAGCGCTGTTTCCGCGCCGACATTTTTCACCAAGCCCAACAACTCATCACACCATGAACCACACCCACACACGCCGCACGTTCCTCACCAAGACCACCAAGGCCACCGCCCTCGCCGCATTGCTCGGCGGGTTGCCGCGCGGCTGGGTCGGCTCGGCCTTCGCCAGCGACGCACCGGAGACGCCGGACATGAAGTTCGGCATCATCGCGCTGACCGACTGCTCGCCGATCGTCGTCGCGCACGAGAAGGGGTTCTTCAAAAAGTATGGCATCAACGCGACCGTGGCGAAGGGCGCGAACTGGGCGGCGATCCGCGACTCGCTCAGCAACGGCGACAACCAGGCGACGCACATGCTGATCGGGATGCCGATCGCCTCCACGATGGGCCTCGGCGGTTCACCGAAGAAGCCGATGATCGCGCCGTGGCTGCTGAATCGGAACGGTCAATCGATCACGCTCAAGAAGGAGCTCAAAGGCATCGTGAGGGACGACCCGAAGGCGCTGAAGCCGCTCGCCGACAAGGCGAAGGCCGCGGGCACGCCGATGACGTTTGCGATGACCTTTCCGCCCGGCACGCACGCGATGTGGATGCGCTACTACCTCGCGGCGGGTGGCATTCATCCGGGCGACGCGCAGGGAGGTGGCGCTGACATTTCCCTCATCACGGTGCCGCCGCCGCAGATGGTCTCGAACATGCAGGCCGGAAAGATGGACGGCTTCTGCGTGGGCGAGCCGTGGAATGCGCTGACGATCTCGAAAGAGATCGGCTTCACGGCGATCAACACGCAGGGAATTTGGAAGGATCATCCCGAGAAGGTGTGCGCGTTCACCGCGGAGTTTGCCGACAAGAACCCGAAGACGGTGAAGGCGGTGCTGAAAGGCCTGCACGAGGCGAGCGTGTGGCTCGACAAGATGGAGAACCGCCCGGAGCAGGCGCAGATCGTCAGCGCGCCGACCTACATCAACTGCCCGCCGGAAGTCATCCTCGGCCGTTTGCAGGGCAAATACGACATGGGCGACGGGCGGAAATTCCGCGACCCGGACTACATGATTTTCAGCGACCGGAACTGCAACTATCCGCAGCCGAAGTTCTGCAAGTGGTGGCTCACGCAGCTCCGTCGCTGGGGCTTCACCGAAGGCGCGCCGGACTACGAAGGCGTGACGAAGGAAGTGATGCGCCCCGACATCTACGAGGAGGCGATGAAGGAGATCGGCTACGCCCACGGCGGCGCGGACGACAAGCCGGAGACGTTGTTCGACGGCGTGACCTTCGATCCAAAGAGCGATCTCGACGCGTTCGCGAAGAGCGCCGCCGTCAACAGCATCAAGGGCTGATTCCGTCGATGAGCACTCCTCGCAACCGCCGTCGCCTGTGGTCGCTCGCTTTGCAGCAGCCCTCCGTGTGGAAGCGCGCTGCGACGCTCGGCCTCAGCGTCGGCGTGCTGCAGGCGGTGCTCAACCAGGGCGACTACTGGGTCTCCCACACGGTCAACGCCACGATCCTCGTGAAAACCATCATCAGTCCGCTTGTCACCTTCAGCGTCGCTCTCGTCTCCGCGGCCAGCACGTGGGCAGAGAAAAACAACATCGCCAGCTAAACCATGAACAAGTCCAAACTCGAATCCCTGTTGCTGCCATTCATCGGCATCGCCTTCTGCGTGCTCGTCTGGTGGATCATCGCGGGCAAGTCCACCATCACGCAGACGAAGGACGACTGGGGCGATGTCGTCACGATCACCAAACGCGAAGGCCTCTCCGCCGAACTGCCGACGCCGGCCGAGACGTGGACGGCCAGCCGCGAATACATCGTGAAGCCCTTCGCCAAGCGCGGCGAACTCGACCAGGGCATCCTCGCCTTCACGTGGCTGTCGTTGAAGCTGGTCGCGCAAGGCTACGTCATCGCGCTGCTGCTCGGGACGCCGCTCGGCTTCTGCCTCGGGCTGTCGAAGACGTTCGCGAAGGTCTGCGACCCGATCATCCAGATCCTGCGCCCGGTTTCACCACTCGCGTGGCTGCCGCTCGGCATGGTGCTCTTCCTCAGCGCGAAGGTCACGATCCCCATCAGCGGCTATATCTACACGGCCTCCGAACTCGCGGCGCTCTTCACCATCGCCATCTGCTCGATGTGGCCCACGGTGCTCAACACTGCGGTCGGCGTGCGCGCGATCCCGCAGGACTACCTGAACGTGGCGCGCGTGCTGAAACTCTCGAAGACCAAGACGCTCTTCAAGGTGCTCGTGCCCGCGACGCTGCCCTACATGTTCACCGGCTTCCGGCTCTCGCTCGGCATCGCGTGGCTGGTGATCGTCGCCGCCGAGATGCTCACGGGCAAACCCGGCATCGGCGGCTTTCTCTGGCAGCAATACAACGCGCTCAGCTACGCGCACATCATCCTCTGCATCCTCACCATCGGCGTCGTCGGCTTCGTGCTCGACCGGCTGATGTCGCTCGTGGAAGCGCGCTTCAAGACCGCCTGATGTCATTCCTCGAAGTCCACAACGTCCGCAAAAGCTACGCCGGCGCGCATGTGCTCGCGAACATCGACCTCTCGATCGAGGAGGGCGAGTTCGTCGCGATCATCGGCTACTCAGGCTCGGGCAAGACGACGCTCATGTCGCTGCTCGCGGGGCTGATCAAGCCCGACCACGGCACGGTGAAGCTCGAAGGCCGCGAGATCGCCGGGCCGGGGCCGGATCGCGGCATCGTCTTCCAGAACTACAGCCTGCTTCCGTGGCTGACCGTGTATGAAAACGTCGCGCTCGCGGTGGACCAGGTCTTCCCGCAGTGGACCGCCGACGAGCGGCGCAAGCACACGGAGAAATACATCCGCATGGTGAACCTCGAGCCGGCGCGGAACAAAGTGCCTCGCGAACTTTCCGGCGGGATGCGCCAGCGCGTGTCGGTCGCCCGCACGCTCGCGCTCGAGCCGCACATCCTGCTGCTCGACGAACCGCTCAGCGCGCTCGATGCCCTCACCCGCGCGAGCTTGCAGGACGAGATCAGCCGCATCTGGCAGGAGTCGCGCAAGACGGTCGTGCTTGTGACGAATGACCCGGACGAGGCGCTGCTGCTCGCCGATCGCGTGATTCCGCTCTCGGCCGGGCCGGGCGCGACGCTGCTCGAGTCGATCCCGGTGCATCTCGAGCGTCCTCGCGACCGCCGCACACTGCTCGAAGACCGCGAGTTCAAGCGGCTGCGCAACGAGATCGTGGACCAACTTCTAGGCTCGAAGAAAACACCCACCGCCGCGCTGACGAAGAAGCTCGTGCTGCCCGACATTCAACCCGAGGACATCTCGATCACCACCTCGCGCGCGTTGTTCGGCGCGAAGCGAAAGGCGAAGCGCCCGGGCGAAAAACAGGTCGTCAAGGTGGAGGTCGAACTATGAGCGCCTACGTCGAGATCTCGCAGTTGATGAAGTCCTACCCGAAGCCCGGCGGCGGCGAGGCGGTGATCGTGAAGGACTTCAACCTCAAGATCGCAAAGGGCGAATTCGTGACCGTGATCGGCCACTCCGGCTGCGGCAAAAGCACGCAGCTCATGATGCTCGCCGGGCTCACGGAGATCACCGAGGGCGTGATCGTGATCGGCGGCAAGGAAATCGCCGGCGCGGGCCCGGATCGCGGCATCGTCTTCCAGTCGCCCTCGCTGCTGCCGTGGATGACCGCATTCGAAAATGTGATGCTCGGAGTCGAGCAGGTCTTCTTCACCGGGACGAAGGAAGAGCGCCGGCAGATCGCGGAGTATTACCTCACCGTCGTGGGCCTCGGCGATGCGATGGACAAATATCCCGCCGAGCTTTCCCAAGGCATGCGCCAGCGTGTCGGCATCGCCCGCGCCTTCGCGCTCAAGCCGAAGATGCTGCTGCTCGACGAGCCCTTCGGGATGCTCGACTCGCTCACGCGCTACGAACTCCAAGCCGTGCTGCTCGCACTGTGGCGCAAGGAGCGCATCACCGCGATGATGGTCACGCACGACGTTGACGAGGCGCTCTACCTCAGCGACCGCGTGGTGTGCATGACCGATGGACCCGAGGCGACGGTCGGCGAAATCCTCACCGTGCCCTTCGAGCGTCCGCGCGATCGCAAGGCGGTGATGGAACACTCTGACTACCCGCGCCTGCGGCACGAACTCATCAGCTTTCTTGAGCACCGCGCGCATCGCCAACCGCTCGGCGGAAACGCAGAAGCCGGTGCTGACGCCGCCGAGTCTGTATCCGGCTCGGCGGCGACTGCTCCCGCCTGACTCCAACCACATGACCCAACAACCCAACCAAACCATGAAACCACATCGCACAATACGCGGAGCGCTGCTTGCAGCGGCGCTCCTTGCCGGAAGCCCACTCATCTCCATCGCGGGCGATGGAGCCGCCGGAAAAAAAGTCGTCCTCGAACCGAAGCCGCCGGCCAATCCGCTCTGCTTCCTCGACGGCCGACTCTGCTTCGACCTCGAGGAGCGCTTCCGATGGGAGATTCGCGACAACAACTTCGACTTCAACGACGCGGTTAACGTCCCGACCGACGACAACTGGTTCCTCCAGCGCGCGCGGATCGGCATGAAGCTGGCCGTCGCCGACTGGCTGAAGGTCTATGTGCAGGCGCAGGACTCGCGAGAGATCAACTCGGACCGCGCCGACTTTCCCGGGCTCCTCGCCGCCGAGGGCGACGACAGCTTCGACCTCCGGCAGGCGTGGGTCGAGTTCGGCGACGTGAAGGCGTTTCCGCTTACGCTCAAGCTCGGCCGCCAGGTCCTCAGCTACGGCGATGAGCGCGTCATCGGCGCATTCGACTGGAACAACATCGGGCGCACCTTCGACGCCGCGAAGCTGCGCTGGGAGGAGAAGACGTGGTCGCTCGATGCCTTCGCCGCGAGCGTCGTCGTGCCCGAGCGCGCCAGCTACAATCAGTCGGACTTCTACAACGGCACCGAGAGCGATCGTCAGCAGATCTTCAGCGGCCTGTATTTCAGCACCACAGCGATCCCGGTGCAGACGACCGATCTCTACGTGCTCCACCTGCACGAAAACAACGGGCCCGATTACCAATCGAATCCGCTCGGCGATACGAACTTCTTCACCTTCGGCGCGCGCGTGAAATCCAAGCCCGGCGCCTTCGCCCCGCGCGAAGACACCGCGCTGAGCAAGGACGGCAAGACCGCCGTCGCGCCGAAACCGCCGAAGCCGGTCGGCTTCGATTACGATGGCGAGTTCGCGTTCCAGACCGGCAACGTGCGCGGCATGGACCTCACCGCGTTCGCCGTCCACGCCGGCGCGGGCTACACGTTCGACGCGTCATGGCTGCCGCGGCTCGGCGTCGCCTACAACTTCGGCACCGGCGACGACGACCCGGCCGATCGCGAGATCCAGACGTTCCAAAACCTCTTCCCGACGAACCACAAGTTCTACGGCCAGATGGACGTCTTCTCGTGGCAGAACATCCACGACCTCGAGTTCAGCGTGAAAGTGCAGCCGCTCAAAGCCGTGACGATCAAGGCCGAGTATCACGCCTTCTGGCTCGAGACGACCGACGACGCGTGGTATCGCGCCAACGGCGTCGCCACCGTGCGCCCGCTCAACGCCGCCGCGCGCGCCGCGGGCAACTACGGCGGCTCCGAGGCCGACCTGACCGTGACGTGGAACGTGAACAAGTGGCTGCAAGTCGAAGCCGGCTACTCGCACTTCTTCGCCGGCGATTACCTCGCCGACACCGGCCCGAGCGACGACGCCGACTTTGGCTACGTGCAAGTGAAGATGACCTTCTAACGGAACACGCCTTGTTTGGTTCGGAGCGCCGCCCGGTGGTCAGCCGGGCGGCGTTTCATTTCTGAGCCGGCACCGGCGTTGGCGTGGCAGCCGACGGAGCGGGCGTCGCGGGCGGGGGCGGCGGAGTCGTGAGGTCCTTCCACGCGAAGAGTTCGCCGGTCGCGCCGCCGAGTTCGGCGAGCAGCTTTGCGCACTGCTCGCGCCACTTCGCGAGATCGGGCGCGGCGAAGGGACGGTCGCCGCTGCCGGGGAAGACGAGATACGTGATCTTCAAGTCGCTCGTCGCGGCGTTGATCGAGCTGGAGCGCGCGTTGATCTCCTTGCAGATGCGCATCGATGCCTCGCCCATTTTGTAAGTCGGCCCGACATCGCCCACGATGGCCGGGAACAAGGTGCCGTCGTGGACGACGACGCAGTAGTCGCCCGTCCGCGGCGAGAAGTCGGACTTCTTTCCCACGACGCATAACGGAAGCACGATGAATGGATCAATCGCGCCAACGAGGAAGCTGAACGTCTTGAGGCTGTGGACCTCGGCCTTGAGATCTTCGATCTGAGTCTTGAGCGACTTGGTCTTGTCCGCGCTCAGGCCGGGCACCGCGAGATCGCGCTTCGCGTTGTCGAGCGACTGCTCGCGACCGGCGAGGAAGGGATTCGGCGCGTCGGTCTTTCGCCGCCAATTGTAGCTCGTGAACGGCTGGAACGTGAGCGACGAGCCATCGACGAACGGCACGCGCTCGGGGTCGGAGCCGTCCTCGTCCACGTCCATGTCGGCCTGCACGAGCAGCGCGCGGCGCTTGGTCTCGGGGTGCTGGAGTTCGAGGATGGTCTCGGTGTCGTAGAAGTTCGCGCGGCTCAGGAGCACGTCGAGCCGGTAGAGCCTCGACTGCGTGTGCTCGACCTTGAGCCGGTAGAGGTCGTCGAAGAACGGCGACACGTTCGCGCGTTCGAGTAGCTGCGGCAGCTGCGGCAGCAACTCGGGAAGCTTCGGGCTGAGCGCGGTGATCTCGGCGAGTTCCTTGTGCGGCTTGGGCACTTTGACTTTCACGGTCACCTCCGCGGTGTAGCTGGCCGGGTCGGTGCGATCCTTCGCCGCCGTGGTGCCGTGCTCGGTTTCGAGCGTCACCTTATATTGCATGCCGTTGAAGACCTTGCCGAACTCGATGCGCTTGGCCGGCACGTAAGGCGGCGGAGTCGGCGTGGGTTTCGGCTCCGGCGTGGGCGCGGGCGTGGGCTTCGGCTCCGGCGGCACCGGACGCGGACAGCCGGCGAGCGCGAACGCAAACGCGCCGCAAAGAACGATGCGCCAGGCGCGATTCACCACGCGCTACTTCTTCACGAACCCGGCGATCGACAGCGCGACGCAGGCGACCGCGAGGAAGCCGAGGACGCCCGCCGGCCAGATGACATAGCCCTTCTTGAAGAAGTCCGGCAGGAATTTCCCCGCCACACCGAGCGCGCCGATGAGCCCGCAGATGAGGCCCGCGGTGAGCTTCGGCTCCGGCTTCGCGCCGAGGAAGGCGCCGCCGGCGACGATGAGCACGCCGAGGATGCCGCCCGCGAGGACGGAAACAGCGGAGCCTTTGAAGCCGCCCTGGATCGCTGCCGCGAGGACGATGATGCCGTAGATGAGGTAGGAATTCTTGATGAGGTCGAACATGGGAGCGCGTTGTAGTCGCTCCTTTGCGACTCGGCAACAAGCGTCGGCGGCAGGCCGGACTCGCGCGCCGTCGGCGCGATGCTACAACCACGCGCCATGAAGCTCATCACTCTCCTCGCGCTTTCCGCCGCCGCGCACGCGCAGGTGCATCGCTTCGAGCCGCTGCCGCCCGCGGAGTCGGCGAAGCTCATCCATCTGCCGCCAGGCTATCGCGCGGAAGTGATCGCGTCGGAGCCGATGATCCAGGAGCCCGTGTGGGCCGCATGGGACGGGGACGGCGCGCTCTACGTCGCGGAGATGAACAGCTACATGCAGGACACGAAGGGCACGGGCACGAAGACCGAGCGCAACGGGCGCATCAAGCGACTCGTCGATCTCGACGGCGACGGCGTGATGGATCGCGCGACCGTCTTCATCGACCGGCTGCTGCTGCCGCGGATGATCCTCGCGCTCGACGAACGCATCCTCGTGCAGGAGACCGACGACACGAGCCTCTTCGCCTATCGCGACACCGATGGCGACGGCGTGGCCGACGAGAAGACGCTGATGTGGAAAGGCAATCCCGCGTCCGCGAGCGTCGAGCATCAGGACAGTGCGCTGACGTGGAATCTCGACAACTGGATCTACACCGCGCAGGGCGGACGCCGCCACCGCTTCACGCGCGGCAAGTGGGAGACGGAGCGCGTGCTCGAGGAGTTCAACCAATGGGGCATGGGCATGGACGACACCGGCACGCTCTTCTTTTCGCAAAACTCGATCCCCGGTCGCGGCTTCAACCAGCCCTGGCACGAGTGGAGCCTCATCGGCGAGCGGCTGAAGTGGAAACGCTTCGCGCGGCCGAGCCTCGGACCGGAGACCGACGAAGCCTTCCAGCTCACCTACCGCGCGCAGCCCATCGGCGACCGTGCAGACGTGTGCGAGAAAAGCTGGACCAGCGCGTGCGGGCTTTCGATTTACCGCGGCGACGCGCTGCCGGAATGCCGCGGCGATCTATTCCTCGCCGAGCCGTGCGGCCACGCGGTGCGGCGTGGCGTCGTGGCCCGCGAAGCCGACGGCCGGCTCACGCTCCGCAATCCGCACGAGAACGCGGAGTTCTTCATGTCGGAGGATTTCTACTGCCGGCCCATCTCGACGCACACCGGGCCGGACGGCTGCCTCTATGTCGTCGATATGTATCGCGGGATGATCCAGGACGCGCCGTGGGTCAGCCCGGCCTTCGCCGAGCGCATCACCGCGATGGGCGCCGACGCGGTGAAGA
>JBEBGD010000045.1:0-39468 GCA_040081625.1 Chthoniobacteraceae bacterium | reverse complement strand
CCGCCGGACGCGCGGCCGCTCCGCCGCCCGACGCTGCGGTGGCTGCGACTCCGGCACCCGCGGAGCCGCAGCCGGGAGCGAAGAAGGCCGGGAAGCTCCTCGCCGAGCTCGATGCGCCGCCCGGCGACCGCGCCGGTTCGGTTGAGTTTCGCATGGTCCAGCCGCAGCAAGTCTTCGAGCAGCAGGAGCGCGGCCTCGTCTCGAATCTCGCGCCAGCCACCGCCACATGGAACGCGCTCACCACCGGCCAGAGCGAAGGCATCCTCACCCGCTTCGTGCAGGACAAACTCGCGCTCATCCTCTGGATGCGGCCCGCGCAGTCATCCGGCGTAATCTTCGGCTGCGTGATCGACGCAGCCGACCTCGCGGACCTCTGGCCACCGATCATGGCGGCTCGCGACGGAGGCTATGCCGCGGAGTTCGTGATCGCACTTCTCGACGACCGCGCACGCCCCGTCGCGACCTCGCCGCCAGCGGAAAACGGCCGCGAGTGGAAGCGCCCCTTCGTCGCGAGCGAGATCGGCGAAGCCCTCCCGCATTGGGAAGCCGCGCTCTACCTCATGCGCCCCGAGCAGCTCAGCGAGAGCGCCCTCAGCCTGCGCCGCACCCTCGTCTTCCTCATCGTCGCGATGCTCGGCGCCATCGCGCTCGGCGGCTGGCTCGTCGTCGCCGACGCCCGCCGCCAGCTCGCGCTCGCGCAACAGAAGACCGACTTCGTCTCGAACGTCTCGCACGAACTGAAGACGCCGCTCACGAGCATCCGAATGTTCGCCGAGCTGATGCTCGGCGGTCGTGCCGAGGGAGCGAAGACGCCGCAGTATCTTCGCATCATCATGGTCGAAGCCGAGCGGCTCACGCGCCTCATCAACAACGTCCTCGACTTCGCCCGGCTCGAGCGCCGGCAGAAGCGCTTCGACAAAAAGTCGCTCGACCTGCACGCGCTCATCGCCCGCGTGTGGGAAGGCCAGGAGCTGCACCTGCGCGAGAGCGGCTTCGCGACCAAGTGGGAAGCCGCTCCCCCACCCTATCGCGTGACCGGCGACGACGACGCGCTCGCGCAAATCCTCGTGAACCTGCTCTCCAACGCCGAGAAATACAGCGGCGCGAGCAAGGAGATCGAACTGCACAGCTACCTCGACGACACGCACGTCTGCGTGAGCGTGCTCGACCGCGGCCCCGGCGTCCCCGCCGGCAGCGAGCGCAAAATCTTCGCCGCCTTCTACCGCGCGCACGACTCGCTGAGCAGCGGCATCCAGGGCAGCGGCCTCGGCCTCACGCTCGCGCAGCGCCTCGCGCAAGAGCACGATGGCGAGATCGAATACCGCCCGCGCGAAGGCGGCGGGAGCGCGTTCACTCTACGTCTGCCCATGAGTCCCATGAGTCCCATGAGACCCATGTGACCCATAGGACCTATCCGATGAAAAAACACCTCCTCGTCGTCGAAGACGACGCCCACATCCGCCTCGGCCTGTGCGATGCGTTGCGCGCCGAAGGCTACGACGTGACCGAGTGCTGCCACGGCGGCGAAGCCATCGCGCTCGTCCGCCAGCGCACTCCCGATCTCGTCGTGCTCGACATCATGCTGCCGGGCAAAAGCGGCTACGAGGTCTGCCGCGAAGTGCGCGCCGCGAAGAGCCGCGTCCCCATCCTCATGCTTTCCGCGAAGGGCCAGGAGATCGACAAAGTCGTCGGCCTCGAGCTCGGCGCCGACGACTACGTCACCAAGCCCTTCTCGCTCCGCGAACTCCTCGCCCGCGTGCAAGCGCTCCTGCGCCGCGCCGCGCCGGAAGCCACCGCGAGCGAAATCCCGGACGGCATCGCCTTCGGAAATGTCCGCATCGATTCCCGCGCCCTGCGCGGAAAACGCGGCCGCGAGACCTTCGCGCTCACGCCGCGCGAGTTGAAGGTGCTCGCCGTGCTCTGGCGCGAGCGGGGCAACGCAGTCGCGCGCGACGCCATGCTCAACGAAGTGTGGGGCATCGACTACTACGGCACCACGCGCACGCTCGATCAGCTCGTGGTCAAACTCCGGCAGAAGATCGAGGACACCCCGCACGAGCCGCGCTGGCTCGTGACCGTCCACGGCCACGGTTACCGGCTCGAGGCGTAACTTTTCCTCCCGCCCATGCGTCTCCCTGCCAGAATGATCCCACCTCGCGATGACCGCCGCCTTGCTCCTACCGCTTCGGGCCGATAGATGCCTGGCGATGTTCGACGCTGCGCCGCCCAGCGATGAAGCCCTCGTCGATGCCACGCTCGGCGGCGATGACGACGCCTACGCGGAACTGATCCGCCGGCACAAACGGCGCGTCTTCGGCGCGGCCGCCCGCTTCGCGCGCAACGATCATCAGATCGACGACATCGCCCAGGAGGTCTTCATCCGCGCATTCAAGAACCTGCAAAACTTCCGCCGCGATGCGCCCTTCGAGCACTGGCTCGCGCGCATCACCGTCTCGGCCTGCTACGATTTCCTGCGCCGCGAGCGAAAGCATCGCGAGACCGCGCCGCTCGACGCCGTCGATTTCGACATGAGCGACAGCTCAGTCGAGCGCGCCATCTCCGCCGGTCGCGCGCGCGAAGTCGTCGGCTGGGCGATGAAACAACTGCGCCCCGACGAGCAGCTCATCCTCACCCTGTGCGAAATCGAAGAGCGCAGCGTTCGCGAAGTCGCCGGGCTCACCGGCTGGAGCGAGGCGAATGTGAAAGTCCGCGCTTTCCGCGCACGCAACGCGCTGAAAAGAATCCTCGAAGACCATGCCCACGAATCCTGATTCCAACCTCGACCGCCTGCTGAGCGCCGCGCGCGCCGATGCGCCGGACACCTCGCGTTTCGAGTTCGCGTTCGAGACGCGCCTGCTCGCCCGCCTGCGCGAGGAGCGGAACGCGAGCGTCTTCGCGTGGGCGTGGAAACTCGCACCGTTCTTCGCCGTGCTCGCGATCGTCGCCGGCTTCTGGAGCCACTCCACGACGGCCACCGCAGACTCGCTCGCGATCCTCGTGGCCGAGGCGTCGGAAGGCAGCGCGGAAGTGACGCTCGTCAGCTACCTCACCGGCGCGCCGTGAACTGGAAACGGCTTCGCGGCGTTCTCGGCGTTTTCCTCGTCTTCGTCTTCGGTGTCGTCGTCGGCGGCGCGATGTCCGGCGCGCGCCTGTGGAACGAAGTCGGCCAGATCATCGTGCAAGGCCCGGACGCCATGGTCAGCAAGGTCGCCAGGCGGCTCAAGGACGAGCTGAAGCTCGACGAAGACCAGCAGCGGATGCTCGCGCAGATCGCCACCGGCACGCAGATCAAGCTGCGCACCATCCAGTCGAAGAACCAGCCCGAGGTCGATGCCACGCTGCGCGACGCTGCGGATCAAATCCGCGTGATCCTCGACAGCCAGCAGCGCGAGAGATTCGAGAAGATCATCGGCCGCGTGCATGTGAGGTGGCGGCCCGCTGCTTCGCCCTCCCCGAAGCCGCCACCACCGGACGCCCCGCAGTAATTCGCCGCTGGAGCTTCGCGCGGATTGCGGCAGCGTCCGCGCGCATGTTCCTCCGCCGCCTCGCCCCGCTCATCCTCACCGCCTTCGTCCACGCCGACGATCGCGCGACCTTGCTCGATGGGGTGAACGAATTGCCCACGACCGGCGCGCCCGGCGGCGTGTGCGCCGTCGGCCCGGAGGCATTTGCGGTGATCGCCGGCAAGGAAGGCAAGACGCTCTCGCCAGTCGTCGCCGCCACGCGCTGGGATATGGGCCGCGTCGTCGCCTTCGGGCACAACGGTTACCTCGGCCTCACGAGCGATCCCGACGCGGCGCGCCTGCTCACCAACGCCGTCACCTGGGCCGCGGGCGGGGCGAAAGCGAAGGTCGGCGTTCGCGTGAACAACGCACTCGCCGAGCATCTCGAAGCGCAAGGTTTCAAGGTCGAGCGACTCGAGGGCATCGACTGGCCGCTCAAGCTCCGCGGCCTCGCGGCGCTGTGCGTGGATGCCCACTCGCTCGACATGGTCCGCGACGTTCAGGCGGTCGCGACGTTCGTGCGCGAAGGCGGCGGGCTCGTGACCGCGGCGACCGGCTGGGGCTGGGCGCAGACGCATCCCGGCAAGACCCTCGCCGACGACTTCCCCGGCAACGCGCTGCTCCGCCCCGCGGGCCTCGTCTTCAACTCCCGCACTCCCGACCGCACCGGCCAGCGCGGCTACATCGCCGGCGGAGAAAGCCTCGAGCTTCTCAATACCACGCGCGCCCTCGATGCACTCGTGGCACACGAGGAAAAGCGCACGCCGCTCGAAGCCGCAGCCCTCGCGCAGGCCGGCGACACGATCAGCACCGCGTTGCAATCGCTACCCGGCGACGACCCGACTTTCACCACCCGCATCGCCGCACTCGCCAAGCGCCCCGGCGCCTTCGTGCTGCCGACCGAAAAGCAGCCGCTCAAATCCGACCAGCCGCTCGCGCGCCTCCTCCTCGCCTACGCCGGCGAGCAGCTAAAGCGCGCGAAGCCCGAAGCGCTAAAGCCGCATCCCGCCGCCGCCTCCTTCCCCGGCGAAGTCCCCCGCAACGCGAAACCCGAAACCCGAAACCTGAACCTCGACACATCGGTCCCCGGCTGGCACTCGACCGGCCTCTACGCCGCGCCCGGCGCGCTGCTGCGCATCAAGATTCCCGCGGACGCCGCGCGCCAGGGCTTCCGCGTTCGCATCGGCTGCCACAACGACAAGCTCTGGCACCTCGCCGAGTGGCGGCGCGTGCCGGACATCACCGTGAGCACGCCGCTCGATGCCGCGCAGACCGCCGCGGCAAATTCGTTCGGCGGGTCGGTCTATATCGAGGTTCCGGAAAAGGGACGCGGCTTCACGTTGCCGGTCGCGATCGAAGGCGCCGTCGCCGCGCCGCACTACGCGCTCGGCAAGACCACGCGGCTCGACTGGCTCCAGCAGCGCGCGAAGCCCGGCCCGTGGGCGGAGATCGAGTGCGGACGCGTAATCCTCAGCGTGCCGTCGTCCGCGATCCGCGCACTCGAAGACCCCGAGCCGCTCGCGAGATTCTGGGACAGCATCGTCGCGGCCGAGGACGAACTCGCCGGCACTCTCGCGAAGCGCAACCGCCCCGAACGCATCGTGCCCGACGTGCAAATCAGCGCCGGCTACATGCATAGCGGATATCCCATCATGACGTGGATGGATGTCATTCCAGCCTCCGTCGATGTGGAGAAAATGCGCGCGGGTTCGTGGGGGCACTTCCACGAACTCGGCCACAACCAGCAATCGGCCGACTGGACCTTCGAGGGCACCGGCGAAGTGACGTGCAATATTTTCGCCCTCTACGTGGTGGAGAAGCTCTGCGGCAAACCTCCCGGAACCGGGCACGACGCGATGGAGCCGGGCAAGGTTCTCCGCCGCATGGAGCAGCATTTGCGTGGAGAGAGCGCGGCGAAGTTTGCGCGATGGAAAGGCGACCCCTTCCTTGCGCTCACGATGTATGCACAGCTCCGCGCCGCTTTTGGCTGGGAGGCCTATCAAAAAGTCTTCGCCGAATACCGCGACCTGCCCGCCGCCGCGCGTCCGAAGACCGATCAAGCCAAGCGCGACCAGTGGATGGTGCGCTTCAGCAAAACCGTCGGCCGGAATCTCGGCCCGTTCTTCGACGGCTGGGGCGTGCCGGTGACCGACGGCGCGCGCGCCGAGATCGCGTCGCTCCCGCCGTGGATGCCGACGGAGTGGCCGGCAAACTGAGCGGCTACGAAACCCGCCACACGATCCGCTTCTCGAGCATCCGTTCGCCGTCGAAAACGAACCATGCATCGAAGCTGCCGCCGGCGAGCACTTGCGGCAGCCAGTGCTGATCGTCCTCCCACATCTCGCCGAGCGGCAGCGCGGCGACAGGGAACCAAAGCGGCGTCGCCTCGACCGTCTCGATCGGCTCCCCGGAGAAATCCCGAGCGACAAAGACCGCGCAGTGCAGCGAGTAGCCGTCGGTAAACTGAAAGTGCAGCACGCCGCGATCTTCGACGTGTAGCGGCGTGACTCCGATCTCCTCCTGCACTTCGCGGATCGCCGCCACGAGCGCCGTCTCCCCGGGCTCGAGCTTGCCGCCGGGGCCGTTGATCTTGCCCGCGCCGAGACCGCGCTTTTTGCGGATGAGCAAAACGCGGTCGTCCTTGATGATGAAGCAAAGGTTGGCCCGCTCGCGCGGCGTCCAGTCGGTCCAGTCCATGTCGCGCGATTTATGATGGACGTTTCGCGGGAGACGACTCTTTTCGGCGCCGATGAATCCCACGACCGCCCTCCGCCTCGCCGCTGTCTTTGGCTTTCTCGGCGTCGCACTCGGCGCGTTCGGCGCGCACGGGCTGAAGGATCTGCTGGAGAAAACCGGGCGCGTCGCGAACTGGGAGACGGCCGTGCTTTACCATCTCGTCCACGCCGCAGTGCTCGTGGCGATCTCGCGCAGCGCGACGGTTCCGCGCGTCGCGTGCTGGCTCTTCGCTAGCGGGATCGTGATCTTCAGCGGCACACTCTACACGCTCGCACTCACGAACGCGCGCTGGCTTGGCGCGATCACTCCCATCGGCGGACTCGCGCTGCTCGGCGGCTGGCTGGCGCTGGCTCTCCGCCGGTCGTAGCGGGTCAGTGGCCGGTGTAGCCGCGGCCGCGGCGGTTCAGCGCGAAACGCACAACGAAGAACGGAACGAGCGCCGTCAGCGTCATCGTGAGAAAGACGAACCAGCCGGGAATGACGCGCGCGCGATCGTCCTCGACCGCGCGCAGACCATCGCGGACGACCTGTGCGGCGGACACCTTGAAATACGACGGCGCCAGTTGCGCGCCCGTCGATCCCGGACGCTCGGCGGCAGCGGAAAACTCCGTATCGACCGGCCCGGGGCAGAGCGCAGTCACGTTCACGCCGGCGCCGCGTAGCTCGGCGCGCAACGCTTCACTGAGGCTGGTGACGTAGGCCTTCGTCGCCGCATACACCGCCATCTGCGGGAGCGGCAGCAGGCTCGCGATAGAGCTGACGTTGAGAATCGCGCCGCACCCGCGTGCGACCATGCCCGGAAGCAACGCGTGAGTCACCCGCGTGAGCGCGGTGACGTTCACATCGACCATCGCCTTCACCCGCGCCCAGTCGCTCGCCTCGAAAAGGCCGTGATCCCCCACCCCGGCGTTGTTGATGAGCACATCGACCTCGATTCCGAGCGCCGCGAGTTCGCCAAGAAAGCGCTCCGTGTCCGATTCGTCGCCGAGATCGACCGCGAGCGTGCGAACCACGAGCCCTTCGCGCGCGATCTCCGCCGCAAGCGCATCGAGCCGGTCAACCCGACGAGCCGCGAGCACGAGGCACTTCGCGCGCGGCGCAAGTTGACGCGCGAACTCCGCGCCGAGGCCGCTCGAAGCGCCGGTGATCAGGATGGTGGTGGCGGCAAGATTCATCGTGTGAAGTAATCGGAGCCACGAACCATGATCATCCAGAATCTCGCCGACCAGCGGCCATTCACGACAAAGGACGGCTCGACCATCCGCAGCATCCTCGACCGCACCAACGCGCCCGTGCAAAAGCAGAGCCTCGCCGAGGCGCGCGTGCCCGCGGGCTCGGCCACGCAGCGGCACCACCACAAGCTCGCCGAGGAGTTCTACTTCATCCTCGAAGGCCGCGGCACAATGGAACTCGACGGCGCGACGCGCGAAGTCGGCCCCGGCGATTGCGTGCTCATCCCACCCGGCGCCTGGCACACGATCGCCGCGGGCGAAGACCTGCGCTTCCTGTGCTGCTGCGCGCCGCCTTATGCGCACGAGGACACGTATTTCGCGTGAGCACTTTTCCGCCTGACCACCCCGGCTTCCCATGTATTCTCCGCGCCCCACGCCATGGACCAACTGCTCAACCTGCTCCGCCACAACGCGCGCGCCTCGCTCGAAGACCTCGCGCGCGAACTCGCGTTGTCGCCGACGGAAGTGGCGAAGCACATCGATCATCTCGAACGCAGCGGCGTGATTCTCGGCTACCAGGCGATCGTCGATGCGGAGAAGCGCGCGGCTAATTTCGTCACGGCGGTCGTCGAGGTAAAAATCACGCCCGAGCGCGGCGGCGGCTTCGACCGGCTCGCGCAGCGCATCGCGCGCTTTGATGAAGTGCAGAGCTGCTACCTCATGAGCGGCGGCTACGATCTGCTCGTCGTGGTGGAAGGCGCGACGCTTCAGCAAATCGCCGGCTTCATTTCGCAAAAGCTCGCGACGATGAAAGGCGTGCTCAGCACCGGCACACACTTCCGGCTGAAGGCTTACAAGGAAAACGGCGTCCCGCTCACGCGCGACGAGAAGCCGCAGCGGCTGGCGATCACACCATGACCTCCAAGATCGCAGACCACGTGCGCGACCTGCCGCGCTCGGGGATTCGCGAGTTCTTCGACATCGTCGCGCAGGAAAAGGACGTGATCTCGCTCGGCGTGGGCGAGCCCGACTTCGACACGCCTTGGCACATCCGCGAAGCGGCGATCTACTCGCTCGAGCACGGCCGCACGCACTACACGTCGAACCTCGGCCTGCCCGAGCTGCGCAGCGCGATCAGTCGTTACGTGAACAAGCACTTTCGCGTCGCCTACGACCCGCGCACGGAAGTCATCATCACCGTCGGCGTCAGCGAGGCGATCGACCTCGCGCTGCGCGCGCTGATCAATCCCGGCGACGAAGTGCTCTATCACGAGCCGTGCTACGTGAGCTACTCGCCGAGCGTCCTGCTCGCGTATGGCAAACCGATCGCGATCCCGACACGCGCGGAGGAAAACTTCAGCCTCACCGCCGAGGCGCTCGCCGCGCGCATCACCAAGCGCTCGAAGGTGCTGATGCTCAACTTCCCCTGCAACCCGACCGGCGCGACGCAATCGCGCGCGGAACTCGAGAAGATCGCGCGACTGTGCATCGATCACGACCTGATCGTGATGACTGACGAGATTTACTGCGAGCTGACCTACGACAAGGCGGAGCACACCAGCATCGCGAGCCTGCCGGGGATGCGCGAGCGCTGCATTTTCCTCCACGGGTTCTCGAAGGCCTTCGCGATGACCGGTTGGCGCATCGGCTACGCGTGCGCGCCGGCGGCGATCACCGACGCGATGATGAAGATCCACCAATACTCGATCCTCTGCGCGAGCGTGATGGCGCAGGACGCGGCGATCGAGGCGCTCGAGCACGGCGCGCGGCACGTCGAGGCGATGCGCCGCGAATACGAGCAGCGTCGCAACTTCATCGTCACGCGCTTCAACGAACTCGGCCTCCCGTGCTTCAAGCCGGTCGGCGCGTTCTACGTCTTTCCGGACATTCGTTCGAGCGGACTGACGAGCCGCGATTTCTGCCTCGGCCTGCTCGAGAAAAAGAAAGTCGCCTGCGTCCCCGGCGGCGCGTTCGGCCCGAGCGGCGAAGGCTTCATCCGCGCGTGCTACGCGACCAGCCTCGAGCAGATCAAAGTCGCGATGGAGCGCATCGGGGAGTTTCTCGACGAGACGCGGCGATGAGCCCAGCGCTCGAATATCTCACCCGCGCCCGCGCGCTCGCGGATGCGGTCGGGGAGCAGCTTCCCGCGATCGGGCAGGCGGCGGATTGGTTTGCGCAGACGATCCTCGCGGGGCGGATGGTCCACGTCTTCGGCAGCGGGCACTCGCGGATCATGGTCGAGGAGATGTGGCCGCGTTACGGGTCGTTCCCCGGCTTCAATCCGATCGTCGAGCTCTCGCTCTCGTTTCACAATCTGGTCGTCGGCGCGAACGGACAGCGGCAGGCGATGTTCCTCGAAAACGTGAGCGGCCTCGCCGAGCGCATCCTGCGCAATTTCGATCTCTCGCCGCAGGACAGCGCGCTCGTGATCTCATCAAGCGGCTGCAACGTCGTGCCGATCGAGATCGCGGCGGAGTTTCAGCGACGCGGCGTGCGCGTCGTCGCGATCGTCTCCCGCGCTCACAGCGAGGCGAGCACAAGCCGGCGGGACGACGGGAAGAAGCTGCCCGACTTCGCCGATCTCACACTCGATACCGGCGCGCCGGTCGGCGACGCGATGGTGCGTGTGCCCGGACTCGACACTCCGGTCGCGCCGGGCTCGACGGTCGGCGGCTGCCTGCTGGTGAACATGATCAAAGCGGAAGTCGCTGCGCGTCTCACCGTTGCCGGCCAGCCGCCCCAGGTGCTCACCGCTGCTGCGCTCGTCGGCAGTGAGCGGGCGACGGCGTTGTTCGAGAGCGCTTACGACGAGCACGCGCGGCGGCTCGCGAAGCTTTACGAAAAGCTCGGCGTCTGATTCTCATCGGGCATGAACGCCCGACTGCTCCCCCGCCTCGCACTAGCCATCGCAGCCCTCAGCCTCTGCTCGTGCGCTGCGGTAAAGGTGACCGACACGACTCCCGCCGGCGCAGCGACGACGAAGGCCCCGCGCAAAGTGTATGTCGCGCCGTTTTCGCTCGCGGGCGCGAACATCAAGGAACACCCGATGCGCAAACACCCCGGCAAGCTCGGCGCGGAGGCGCAGCAACTTCTCGCCGACTTCCTCGTCGCGGAGATCAGCAAAAGTGTCGCGCCGGCGACGCGCGTCTCGTCGCCGACTGCAGCAGGGCGCGACGGCTGGCTCGTGACGGGTGAGATCACGCGCATCAACGAAGGCAGCCGCTTCCTGCGCATGGCGATCGGCCTCGGCGCGGGCGGCACGAAGCTCGAAACAAATGTCTCCGTGCAGAGCCTTCCCTCACGGAAGGCGTTTCTGCAGTTCCGCACGAGCGGCGGAAGCGGCTCGATGCCGGGTGCTGCGACCAACCCGATCCCATTCTCGAGCGCACCGAGCGCGGCGCTGCAGGCACGGCTCGGCGTGAGCGACGACGCCGCGCGCACCGCGCGCATGATCACCGACCGGCTGGCAACCCAGCTCGGAAAGAAGGCTGCACGATAGTTCATCGCGCGCCGTTTGCCTGCGCCGCTGCCGGCACGACAAGCTCTCATGCAACCGCACCCGCTCCGCACCACCGTCATCGGCAGCTATCCCTTCCCCGCGTGGCTCGAGTCGGCGTGCGCGCGGCTCGGGGAGTTTGGGAAGGACGACCTCGCCGAGATGCAGGACGACGCAGTCATCGCTGCGCTGCACGATCAACTTGCCGCCGGGCTCGACGTGATCACCGATGGCGAGCAGACGCGGCTCGACTTCAACCTCTCATTCTACGGCTTCATCGAGGGCCTCGCGCTGGAAGGCGCATCGCCCCGCCGATGGGGACCGCCCGCGCACGACCAGCGCGGGATGCACGGCGTCACCGGTGAATTGCGCGCGCCGCGCGGGCTCGGCGTCGTCGAGGAATTCCAGCGGCTGCAGCGCCTCGCGCCCGCAGATCCCACGCAGAAAGCGTCCGTCCCGGGCCCCTACACGCTCAGCGGTCGCCTGCTCCCGTGCGAACGATACCCCGATCGCTTCGCGCTCACCGACGCGCTGCTGCCGATCGTGCAGCGCGAACTCGTCGCGCTCGTCGAGGCGGGCTGCACGGAGATCACCGTCGATGAGCCGTCGATGAGCTGCTACGCGCACAAGGAAGACCCTGCGCACTTCGTCGAGATCTTCAACCGCACCGTCGCGCCCGTCGTCGGCAAGTGCCGGCTCTCCACCCATCTGTGCTTCGGCAATTACAAAGCCCGCGCCGTCGGCCTGCGCCGCTACGCGCCGATGTTCCCGGCGTTCCTCGGCTTCACCGTGGACGAGATTCATGTCGAGATGGCGAGTCGCGAGTTCAGCGAAATCGCGATCATCGGCGACATCGCGAAGGTGAAAGACGTGGCCGTCGGCATCATCGACGTGAAGAGCTACTACATCGAGCCGCCCAGTGAAGTCGCCGAGCGCGTGCGCCTCTGCCTGCGCCACGCACCCGCCGAGCGCCTCGCGTTCGCGCCCGACTGCGGCCTCTCGCAGACCGCGCGTTGGGCCGCGAAGCAGAAGCTCGCGAACATGGTCGCCGGTGTGAAGATCGTGCGACAGGAGTTGGGACAGGATTGACAGGATTTTTTGGATTACAGGATTACGTCCTCGCCGGAGCCGCACGTCCCGCGAGGGCCACGTGGAACTCCTGCCGCATAGTCCTGTGAATCCTGCCAATCTTGTTAATCCTGTCCTAAATGATTGAACCGCTGCTCCGCGACGACGCCTTCCTCGCCGACCTCGCGACGCCGGGCGATCTGCGCCTGTGGTGGCTCGGGCAAAGCGGCTTCCTCGTGCGCCACGCCGGCGAGTTGCTGCTCTTCGATCCGTATCTCTCCGACTCGCTCACGCTCAAATACGCGCACACCGACAAGCCGCACGTGCGCATGACCGACCGCGTGATCGCACCCGAGCGGCTGCGCGGCATCAGCGTCATCACCTCGAGCCACAACCACACCGACCACCTCGACGCCGATACGCTACGCCCGCTGCTCGCGGCGAACCCCGACGCGCGAGTCGTCATCCCGGAAGCGAACCGCGCATTCGTCGCGCAACGCTTCGATTGTAGCCACGCCGCTCTGCGGCGTGCACGGCCCGGAGGGCCGTTGCTACAGACGATGAACGCAGGCGAGTCGCTCACGCTCGGCGCGTTCACGCTCCACGCCGTCCCGGCCGCGCACGATGAACTCGCGCCCGGCTTCCTCGGCTACGTCGTGAAGTGCGGCGCGTGGACGATCTACCACAGCGGCGACACGCTCCTCTTTCCCGGCATGGTGGAAACGCTGCGCCCGTTCCGCATCGACGTTGCCTTGCTGCCCATCAACGGCGCGAATCCCGAGCGCCGCGTCGCCGGCAACCTCGACGGGTGCGAAGCCGCGCAGCTCGCGCACGACATCGGCGCGCGCTGGGTCGTGCCGTGCCACTACGAGATGTTCGAGTTCAACACCGCAGACCCGCGCGAGCTGTTCGTCCCCGAGTGCGAGCGGCTCGGCCAGCCGTATCGCGTATTGCGCGCGGGCGAGGGGTGGACGGTGCCGGGCTAGTCGCTGCGCCGATACACGAGCGGGTCGTGGATCGTCATGAGATGCTCCGGGTGCGCGAGCGGCTCGAATCCGAATTGCGCGTAGAGCCCGTGCGCGTCGTGCGTCGCGAGCAACAGTCGGCGCAGACCTTGCAGCCGCGGGTGCGCGCGAATGGCGGACATCAGCGCCTTCGCCACCCCGCGCCCGCGATGCTCAGGCACGACGAAGACATCGGCGATGTAAGCGAAGGTCGCGCAATCGGTAACCGCACGCGCAAAGCCGACCTGCCGCCCCTCGGCGAACGCACCGAAGCAGAGCGAGTTTTCGATCGCTTGCTCGACCACCTCGCGCGGAATGTCCTTCGCCCAATACGAAGCGCGCAGAAACTCGTGGATCAACTCCACGTCGAGCCGTGCAGGGTCGGTGGAGATCTCACAGGCATTGGACGTGGGCACGCATCATCTCCACGGAACCAAAGCGCTATGAGCAAGTCGGAAAACCCGGAGCAGCCACAAAGCCGCGCCGCCAGCCGAATGGGAGTGAGCCCTTGTGGGACCACGAGTCTGACGTCGGAGACACGCCCGAAATCAATGGAGGGACGACGATTCCCAACAACTCGATTGGTCCAGAATTGAAGTTCAGTGAGGAAGAATCGCCGCTCCAGCGCCTTCGGGGTCGTCGATGCAGTGGTCGTAACTAGCGGAAGCACTCCCAACTTTCAGTCTTAGCCAGGACAGACTTCCAAAAAATGCCGTCGCGATGGATCCGTTTGCGACCGAGGATCACCAGCGGCAGCGGAACGAGGACGAACTCCGTCAGCCACTGGCTGATCATGAAATCGGTGTAGCCGGCCATGGCGTTGTCCACCGCAAGACTGCCAAGGCGGCGGCCAGTAATAATGTCCTGGCAGCTGGGTGGAATGGCTCGGATAATATGGCGTGGCTCGTTGGTGACGACGCGCAACTTTTCCCAACCATCGCCTTTTCTGAGGCTGTAGCGCTTGAGGAAAAATTCGAGCCCTTTGCTCACCAGCTTCAGGCAGGCGGTGCGGAGATGATCGGAAGTCTGGCCGCTGAGCGTCTTGCCAGCCTTGCCCAACTGGAGGTAGGCATTGACCGCGTTCTCTTCGGCGTCGGTGAGAATCGGATCTGGATGAGCCCCTGAGTGGACCTGCGCCTCGCGGAGTTCGGCGAGAACCTCCAACGCGTCCTCCGGCAACGCCGATTCTGCCATCACAATTAATCCCCGAACCAGAGGCGCGTGCTTGTTCAGCTTGCCTCTTAGGTATCCGGCTACTTCACGGAGTTTAAATGCCACTTCCGGCACTAGGGCCAGATAGCAATCAGGCGTTGAGCCGGCCAGGACAGCGTGGCTGACGACAAAGCCTGAAACCGAGCCAAACAACTGAACGATGCCAAGACGGGGGTTCGAAGTAACCTCGGTGTGGATATGCTCGATGACCTCGCGCGCCTTTTCCACCGCCGACATAAAGCCAAACGATTGCCAAACCCAAAGGATGTCGTTGTCCATCGTCTTCGGAATCCCAACGACGGTCAGTTCCCGGTCTCCGGTGCGGCCGGCGTGAATGGCGTAGCTGCGAATGGCGTGCGCGAGCCGCATGCCGCCGTCGCCGCCAATCACGTAAAGAATGTCGTGGTCGTTGAGGCGTCTAACCACCCGATCGAGTTCAAAATGGCGAGTAGCCTCCTTGATCAACTCGTCGTCGCGGCAGGTGCCGAGAATTGAACCGCCTTCATGTGCGTGCTGGGGAGTCTCAAGCCGGCGGTTTCTTCCTTTGTGGTGCTCGGAGTCGTTAACCAACAAGCGATGAGAGTTGTCCCAGTCTTTGAATGCTTCCACACCGTTAAGCAGTCCGTAGATGTCGAGCTTCGGGCCGTAACCACCCTCGGTCGCATAGAGGTAATGGCGTTGCACAATCCCATCAATGACGGCATTTATGCCGGGCGCGATACCGCCAACCACGAGCACTGCGACCTTCATTCGATCACGCTCTGGTTTAGGGAAACAGACATACTCGCGGGGACCCGCCTCTGGAAAAGTGAAGTCCACCAAGCCGCACTCGGTCGCTGACTCGAGCGCCTTGACTCGAACACATGCGTCGTCCTTACGCGCCTCTCCGACCTTAGGAACGAGTTTATTCTCAATGCTCGGTGTCTCCGCCCGTCGCGGCACTGTGGGCCAGTGCAGCGAGCAGCCTTTGAGCACCATCTCACGATCCGCTTCGCGCTCAGGGTCGTCGATTTTTCCCGAGCGAAGCCGGACATAAAAATCAATGATCTGTTTCTCGTAGCTGAATAGATTTGGCTCCGCGGGTAGCCCATCGGCACCCTGCCAAGTGAGATTGCAGCGCCGGCAGATTTCCTCCGCGGCTTTTCGGGCGGCCTCCGTGCTTTTCTCCGCGACTCTGATGGCATTGACGTTTCCCGTAAAAATTCCCCACCCGGGAACCTCACACCGATTGCCGTCGCCATCGGGTAGTTGCACGACGACAAACTTCTTTCCCAGTTTTTGGGCCGCGTTGACCTCTTCCCTCTGCCAGTTGCTCACGCTCGTAGCCGACCCGATGAAAAAGATCAGGAATGTCGATTCGACGCATTCTTCCTGCATTTTGGCGACGACGTTTCCGGCACGCTGCCACTCCTCATAGCAATAGATTCTTCCGAAACAGCGGGTGAGGTATCCGGCTACTTGGACAACAAACTCCGAATCGCCGCTCGAATGGGAGAGAAAAGCCGTGTCGGGAGTGCTCATGCGGTCGCGAGAATGGCGGAGTCAGCCGCCAACGCAAGCACTCGCGGGCCGGGTCTTATCCCAGCACTGAATCTTTGAAGAATGAAGGTGGCGCGGTGTGCATTTGTATTTCGGATTCGCCGACCGGCCGCTACGGTTCAGCAATGCCCCAAGTGCAAAAGACCGACCAGTCCGGCGAGATGACGCAGCTCTTCATCCAGTTTGTGATGATGCAGCACCAGCAGACGCTCTTTGCGCTGGGCGCGCATCCGAGCGCGCCGCCGAATGCGCCGCCGCCAAACACCGCGCTGGCGAAGGCCTTCATCGATCAACTCGGGATGATCCGCGAGAAGACGCGGGGGAATCTCTCGGCGGACGAGGAGCGCGTGCTCGACACGACACTCGCGGAGCTGCGGCTCAAGTTCGTGGAGGCCACCGGAGGCCAGCAATGAACCGGATGAGCTTCGAGATCGGGCCGTGGACTTTCGGCGCTGGCGAACCGCTTTTCATCCTCGGGCCGTGCGTGATCGAGAGCGAGGAGTTCACGTGGCGCATCGCGCGGCGGCTGCGGGAGATCGCCCATGAAGTCGGCGTGCAGTTTGTTTTCAAGGCGAGCTACGACAAGGCGAACCGCACTTCGTCGAAGTCGTTTCGCGGCGTGGGGCTCGAGGAGGGGTGCCGGCTTTTGCAGCGCATCGGCGCGGAACTGGGGGTGCCGGTGACGACGGATGTCCACTCGCCCGAGGACGCAAGGGCCGCGGCGGAGTTCATCGACATTTTGCAAATCCCCGCCTTCCTCTGCCGGCAGACGGATCTCATCCATGCGGCGGCGAACACGGGGCGCGTGGTGAACGTGAAGAAGGGGCAGTTCCTCTCGCCGTGGGAGGTGAAGAACATCGCGGACAAGCTCACGGCATTCGGATGCGCGCGGTATTTCTTCACCGAGCGCGGGACGACCTTCGGCTACAACAATCTCGTGGCCGACATGCGCTCGCTCTACTGGATCCGCGAGATGGGTTACCCGGTGGTCTTCGATGCGACGCACTCGGTGCAGCGTCCGGGCGGCGGCGGGGACAAGACGAGCGGCGACGGAGTGCTGGCGCCGGTCCTCGCGCGCGCGGCGATGGCGGCGGGATGCGACGGCGTTTTCATCGAGACGCACGAGAATCCGGCGGAGGCGTTGAGCGACGGACCGAATCAGATTCCGCTGGCGGAACTTCCGCGGCTGCTGTCACAGTTGCGGTCCATCAATGCTCTCCTCGCGTAAGATTCTCGTGCTCACTGCGTGCGCGGCGCTCGGCCTGAGTGCGGTCGCGGCGGAGAAACCAGTGAAGGGGAAATCCACGCCGAAGAAGGCGACGACTGCGAAGAAAGCCGCGACCCCGACGAAGAAGCCGGTGGCAAAAGTGCCGACCGCGACACCCGCGCCTGCCCGCGCGACACCGGCACCGGAGACGCCACCGGCGCCCGAGACCACGCCGAAGCCGACCCGCCTGACGTTGCCGCTTCCGAGAGGGCTCGAATCGAAGGGCGTTGTGATCCCTTACACCGACCCGACCGGCAAGAAGACGATGCTTTTCCGCATCGGGACTGGAACGCGACTCGACGACGACCGCGTGAAGATGCGCGATCTGGTGATCGAGACTTATGACGAGGACGGGATCAAGGAGATGACGATCACGCTGCCATCGTCGCAGATGAACCTGGCCACACGCGTCATCGCAGGCGATCGGAACGTGACAGTGGAGCGGAACGACTTTCAACTCACCGGAGACACCATGGAATTCAACACCGAGACCAAGCAAGGCTGGGTCAAGGGCAACGTCAAAATGATCATCCACGACTTTAGCGAAGAAACCGGCGACACCGCGCCCAACACGGGGAAAAAAGGATCGTGAAACTGATCGCTGTATCGTCACTCGTCACCGCCGCTCTGCTCGGTGGCGGCACTGCTGTCGGCCAGTCGGGCGACGATCAAAAGCTGCCGCGGCTCGACGTATTCGGTGGCCGCAAGGGTCCGCAACTCGGCTTCGAGGGCACGCCGCTCGCGCCGGCAAAAGCGCCGAAGACCGAGAAGAAGGCGAAGGGGCAGACCGAGATCACGGCACTCATGTCCACCTTCGATCAGAAGAACCGGCAGGCGGTGTTCATCGGCGACGTCGTGGTGATCGATCCGGAGTTTTCCGTGAAATGCGACCGACTCACCGCACACCTCAAGAATAGCAAAGGCACGCCGGCCGAGAAGGCTCCGCCGAAGGCGACGGCCGCGAATGAACCGCCAACTGAGCCTGAGCCGAAACAGGCAGACGCCGCACCTGCGGAGAGCGTGGGTGGCGGATTGGATCACGCGATCGCCGAGTCCAACCCCGGCAAAGAGGTGTTCATCACGCAGGACAAGTTCGAGTCCGACGGCAGCATCACGAAGAACGTCGGGCGGGCGAAGAAGGCGGTTTACGACACGAAGACCGGCGACATCGTGCTGACGGGCAATCCGAGCGTGCAGCAAGGAATCAACCTGTGCGTCGCGCAGTCCGAGGAGACGGTGATGACCCTCAACCGCAACGGCCGCATGCGCGTGGAGGGGCCGCACCGGACGACGATCAAGGACACCAACGCCGCCGACGCCTCGCGTTGAAGACCGTGCTTCAAACCGAACCCCTCCCCACGCCGGCTTCCCGCAAGAGCGACGAGAAGCCGCTCGTGCGCACTGACAAGCTGGTAAAAATCTACGGCGGACGGGCGGTCGTGAACGGCGTCGATATCAACTGCAAGCGCGGCGAGATCGTCGGCCTGCTCGGGCCGAATGGCGCGGGCAAGACGACAAGCTTTTACATGATCGTGGGCCTCGTGCAGCCGAATGGCGGACGTGTCTTTTTCGACGACGAGGACGTGACCGACCTCGCGATGTATAAGCGCGCGCGGATGGGCATGGGCTACCTGCCGCAGGAGGAGTCGATCTTCCGCAAGCTCACCGTGGAGGAGAACCTGATGGCGATCCTCGAGACGACGAAGCTCGGCCGCAAGGAACGCAAGGCGCGCTGCGAGGAACTGCTCACGCAGTTCGGCATCGAGCACGTGGCGAAGCAACTCGCGCTCACGCTCTCCGGCGGCGAGAAGCGGCGCCTCACGATCGCGCGCTCGCTGGTCACCAACCCGAGCCTGCTGATGCTCGATGAGCCGTTCAGCGGCGTGGACCCGATCGCCGTCAATGACGTGCAGCAGATCATCGCGAACCTGCGCGACCAGGGGCTCGCAATCCTCATCACCGACCACAACGTGCGCGAGACACTCTCGATCGTCGATCGCGCCTACCTCATCTTCGAGGGCCAGGTGGTCACGCAGGGCACGAAAGACTTTCTCCTGACCGATCCCACCGCCCGCCGCGTCTATCTCGGCGAGAGCTTCCAAATGTAACTCTCATGCAAACCACGAACATCAACGTCCCCATCCAGGTCACCGGCCGTCATGTCAGCATCACCGATGCGATCAAATCCTACGCGCAATCGCGGCTCGAGCACATCCACCTCGATTACCCGCGCATCATCGAGGCGCACGTGATTCTCGATGTGGAGAAGCACCGGCACTTCGCGGAGATCATCCTCCACTGCTCGAACCACATCACGATCGAGGCGAGCCACGAGTGCGACGACATGTATGCGGCGATCGACGGCGTGACCGCGAAGGTCGTGCGGCAGATGCGCAAATTCAAAACCAAGCTGCTGCGCTGCCACCGCCCGCGCGGGCAGGACATCCGGCACCTTGAGGAGAAGGTGCTGCACCTCGACGCCGCCTTCGAGCAGACCGAGGAGTCCGAGCCGCAGGTGATCAAGACCGAGCGCTACCCGGTGAAGCCGATGTTCGTCGATGAAGCGGCGCTGCAGATCGAGATGTCGAACCGGCAGTTCGTCGTCTTCCTCAACGCGAAGAGCGAGCAGGTGAACATCCTCTACCGCCGCAAGGACGGCGGACTCGGGTTGATCGACCCGGTCTTCGCGTAACCCGCGACGGCAAAACAAAAACGCCTCCCGGAGAACCGGGAGGCGCTTTGAAAACTTGCGCCCAGTCGCGCGGCGCTACGCTATTCGATCGAGAGGTAGTCGCCCGAGGTCTCGGTCGTGTCGCTCTGGAAATCCTTGCGGCCCGGCAGCAGGCCGAGGGCGTTCAGATTGGAGATCGCCTGCTTCTTACTGGTGAAGACCGAGCCGTCGCCGCCCTTGCGGAAGACTACGAAGCCTTTCTCACCATAGGGCGCCTTCTCCGCCTCGAGGCCTTTCGCATAGGTGAAGTTGCGCGTGGCGAGGAAGATGTTCGCGGAGCCATCGTTGTCTTTGACTTTGTAGATCTTGAACGGGCAATTCTTGTCGGCGTTGAACTGCTGGCTGACGTTCCACGGTTCGATACCCGGCGCCGCGAGGATCTTCGGCATGTCCACCAGCTTCATGTAATCGTAATCGACCAGGCGCATGATGAATTCGCGCACGCTGGCGATACGCGGGCTGTCGGCGCCGCCATCGCCAGTGCCGCCCCCGCTCCGCTCAGTGAGATCTCCCGGCCAGCCAAAGTGCGGGTCGCCGGTGGTGGTGAAGTCGGTCGCCATATTGAAGGTGGCGATGTGCAATTGACGGGCGTTGCTCAAGGTTTGCGTGAGCTGGCCTTTGGTGAGCGCGCCGGTCATCGCCGGGATGGCGAGACTCGCGAGGATCGCGATGATGGCGATCACGACGAGCAGTTCGACGAGGGTGAATGCTTTGGAGCGAATGGTTTTCATGAGGGTATTTTGCGAGGGATTTGAGACGCAGAAAACAGCGCCGTGCATCGGAGCGCAATGCCTTTGTCGAGGATGCCGCGATAAATTTCCAGGCCGGAAGGCCGCGGTAACACGACGGGAACAAATCAGCGCTTCCACTTGAACCCCACCGTCGCCAGCGGCGGCAGGCGCAGCATGAGCGAGTGTTCCCTCCCCTGCCACGCGACCGCCTCGGCGTGCATGCCGCCGAAGTTGCCGAAGTTCGCGCCGCCGTAGGTGCTCGAGTCGGTATTGAGCACCTCCTCGTAGAAGCCGGCGTGCGGCACGCCGATGCGGTAGCCTTCGCGCGGCACGGGTGTGGCATTGACGACGAAGACGATCGCATCGCCGCCGCGCGACTTGCGCATGAAGGCGACGACCGAGTTGTCGCTGTCGTAGAAATCGATCCACTCGAAGCCGTCGTAGCTGTCGTCGAGGTCCCAGAGCGCGGGTTCGTTTTTGTAGAGCCAGTTGAGGTGCTGCACGAGCCGCTTGAGGCCGTCGTGCTCGGGATAGCCGCACAGGTGCCAGTCGAGCGACGTGTCGTGATCCCACTCGCGCCACTGCCCGAACTCGCCGCCCATGAACAGCAGCTTCTTGCCGGGATGCGCGAACATCCACGCGTAAAACATCCGCAAGTTCGCGAATTTCTGCCACACATCGCCGGGCATCTTGTTGAGCATCGAGCCCTTGCCGTGGACGACTTCATCGTGGCTGAGCACGAGCATGAAGTGCTCTTGAAACGCGTAGAGCAATGAGAAGGTGACCGTGCCCTGGTGGTAGCGCCGGTAGAGCGGATCCTTCTGCATGTATTCGAGGAAGTCGTGCATCCACCCCATGTTCCATTTGAAGCCGAAGCCGAGTCCGCCGAGGTAGGTCGGCCGCGATACGCCGGGCCACGCGGTCGATTCCTCGGCGATGGTCATGATCCCCGGATGGCGCTCGTAGCAGACTTCGTTGAACCGCTTGAGGAAATAGATCGCGTCGAGGTTTTCGCGTCCGCCATGCGGGTTGGGCACCCATTCGCCGGGCTGGCGCGAGTAGTCGAGGTAGAGCATCGACGCGACCGCATCCACGCGCAGCCCGTCGATGTGATACTCGGCGAGCCAGAAGAGCGCGTTGGCGATGAAAAAGTTGCGCACCTCGTTGCGACCGAAGTTCGGGATGAGCGTGCCCCAATCCTGATGCTCGCCCTGCCGCGGGTCGGCGTGCTCGTAGAGCGCGGTGCCGTCGAACTTCGCGAGCCCAAACTCGTCCTTCGGGAAATGTCCCGGCACCCAGTCGAGGATGATTCCGATGCCGGCTTGGTGAAAGCGATCGACGAGATAGCGGAACTCGTCCGGATTTCCAAAGCGCGACGTCGGCGCAAAGTAACCGGTGACCTGGTAGCCCCACGAGCCCTCGAACGGATGCTCCGAGACCGGCAGCAGTTCGACGTGCGTGTAGCCCATCTCGATCACGTAAGGCAGCAGCGTGTCCGCGAGCTCGCGGTAGCTGAGAAAGCGGTCGCCCTCGTCCGCCTTTCGCTGCCACGAGCCGAGGTGGACTTCGTAGATGCTCACCGGCGAGCGATTCCATTCCTGCCTCGCGCGCCGCGCGATCCATGCGTCGTCGCTCCAAGTGTAGCGATCGAGATCGAACACGAGCGACGCCGTCGCCGTGCCGTGCTGGCCGAAGAATGCAAACGGGTCGCTCTTCACGCGCACCGCGCCGTGGCAGTCGCGCAGTTCGAACTTGTAATGCGCGCCCTCGGCGACCTCCGGGATGAAGATCTCCCACACGCCGCAGCCGAGCAGCTTGCGCATCGGGTTCGTGCGTCCGTCCCAGCCGTTAAAATCGCCGACCACCGACACGCGCTGCGCGTTCGGCGCCCACACGTGGAAAGCCGTGCCCTGCGCGCCGTCGATCGTCGCGAGGTGCGCGCCGAGCCTCTTCCAGAGATCCCAGTGCTGGCCTTCCGCAAAAAGGTGCAGGTCGAGCGGCCCGAGGATCGTGCCGAACGAATACGGATCGCGCTGTGTCCACGCGCGACCATCGTGCCCGATGAACTCGAGTGTGTAGCGAAAGCGCTCGCTCGCATCGTCGATCGCCGCCTCGAAAAAACCGTCGCGATTCACCGCTCCTGCCGGCCACGAGAGCTTCGGATTGTCGAGGCTGCACACCGTCACCGCGCGCGCATCCGGTCGAAAGACTCGCACGACAAGTAGATCTCCAGCCTTGTGCATCCCGAGCACCGCGAATGGATCGCCATGCCGGGCCTCGATAATCGCCTGCAGGGCACTGTCGTCGATCGTCTGGCACGCGTTCGAAAGCTTCATGTGAAAGGGATGCAACCCTATCGACGCGGCATCGCCAAGCGCCAAGCGCTCATCTCCCGGACAATAGCGGCGCGATGTGCTCCCGCCAGATCGACTCCCACGAGTAGCGCCGCAGCGCCTCCCACCGCGCGCGGTGCGGCGCGGAACGATCCAGCGTCCGCTCGATGAGCGTGGCGACGTCCGCCGGCGACGCATCGGGGGCAAAGGCATGGACCCCGCGATCGAGCAGCGACTTGATCGGCTCAATGTCGGTGCAGAAAATCGGCAGCCGGTGCAGCGCGGCCTCGATCACCGGCAGGCCGAAGCCCTCGTGGCGGCTGGGGTAAAAGAGCGCATCCGAAATCGCGTAGAGCGACGCAATCATGTCGCCGCGGACCGCCAGGGAATCGCCAACAAATAGCGCGGCGGTCTTCAAGCCCAGCTTGTCCCGGCGCACGCGCATCTGCTTCGCGTATGCGTTGCTCTTCGCGTTGTGCGGATCGGCCGCCGCAGTGATCAGCGTCACCGCATCCCTCCCGCGCCGCCGCAACTCAGCGACGACTTCGAGTCCCAGTTCCACATTCTTCCGCCGCAGAAGCCGGGTCGGCTGGATGAGCACGATGTCGCGCGCGAACAGCGCGTGCGTCTCGGCGAACTGAAAGACGTCAGCTTCCACGCCAAGCACGGACCTCGGGCTGACGCCGTTGGGAATCACCCGCGCCTCGACGCCGGTGAGCGCCGCAAACTGCCGCGCGCGATGCTCGCTCACCGCCACGTAAGTGAAGTGCGGCGACGCTCGTGCGAGGCGCTTCCACGGCGGCTTGTGCCACGGGTGATCGTAGTCCGGGTTGCACGCCGCGATGTCGTGAACCCACGCGATCCAGCGCGTGTCCGGCATTTCCTCCGCCAGTCGCCACAGCGCATTCGTCAGCGGAAGGTCGAAGGGCATGGTGAGGACGTTGTGGACGATCACCGCATCGAAACCACGCACCGCCGCGCGCAGTTCATCGAGTGGATCGCGCTGGGTGAGGATCACGTCGGCATTCCCCCGCCGCGCGATGACGCGCGAATCATGTCTCATCCCGGACGACAAAAGCGCGTGCGCCGACACGACCGCCTCGACCCCGCCAATCACAGGCGCCGAGGTGTAGTGGATGAGCGCGACCTTGAGATCGGTGCGCCGTTTGGTGCGTCGCGTGCTTTTTGGTTCGGGCATGAAATTCGTCGGTCTGCTTGCTGTCCTCGCGATCATCTATCTCCTCGTCTCGCGCCAGAGTCGATCCGGCTTTGCCACCGAAGCGATGAAGGAAGCCGACGCGGTAGTCGCCACGCCGCGCCCGCAGGCGGCGCCACCCGCCCCTCCCGCGCCGGCCACCACCGGCCTGCGCGCGCCGATCGACCGCACGCGCGGGGTCCTCGACCAGGCGAAGCAGCGCAACTCCGGCGGATTCTAGCGGCCGCCCCGGTCCCACTTTCCCCGCTTGCGCGCCGGGAGCGGCTCACTATTTTCCGCGCCCACGAAACGCCAGGGTAGCTCAGTGGTAGAGCGGGGGACTCATAAGCCCTAGGTCGGGAGTTCGATCCTCCCCCTTGGCACTCTACCCGCCCTCGCTCAGGCGCTTCTTCGGCGCATCGCCCAGCAGCGCGTGCGCTTCGCGCAGGAAGCCGGGGATCTTTTCCGCAAAGGGATGCGCCCCGAGGGCGCTCACGATGGCGCGTTCGTCGAACTGCGCGGCAGTCGTGCCGGGAAACCAGTGGCCACCGGCGCCGTTGAGCAGGTTGTAACGCATCTTCCCCCAGTCCACGAGATCGAGCCCGCGCGCGTAGGTCCACAGGCGCAGGATTTCCGAGAGGTTCATCTCGCCGGGCACATCGACGTAATTCGGCAGGTCGCGCAGGCCGCGCGCGAGCCAGTCCTCGCCGAGCACGCGCGCGGTCTCGGCGCGCAGGCGATCGGCGATGGGCGCGGCGATCTCCGCCGCCCGGTCGTAGTGCGCGAGCGCGGCGACGTGCTCGTCGAAATCCTCCGGACGCGCGGCGCCGACACTCAGCGTGTGGACCTGCGGCCGCGCGAGGCAGTAGAGATCGTTGAACTGGATCGGCGACAGCGGCGCGCACAGCTCGCGCAACTTCGGCGGCGGCGCGTAGAGCTTTCCGCCCTTGTCACTCGGGCTGATGATGAAGACGCCCATGTCGCGCGCGGCGGCGGCTTCGATCGCGGGCCAGTTGAAGTCGTTCACGAAATACCAATGGATGTTCACGTAGTCGAAGGCGTCGCTCTCGATCGCGCGCACGATGACGTCGGTCGTGGCGTGCGTGCTGAAGCCGATGTGACGGCAGCGTCCGTCGCGCTGGAGCCGACGCGCTTCGTCGAGGCAGCCGCCCTTGCTCAGCGACCAGTCGAGCAGTTCGGCGTTGTTGATGCCGTGCAGCGAGAGCAGGTCCACGTGGTCGAGCTTCAGCAGCTTCATCGACTTGTCGAACGTCTCGCGAAACTCCCGCGCGGTGGCGAAGGGCGCGATCTTCGTCTGCACGATCAACTTCTCACGCGAAAGCTTGGGCAGCAGCCAGCCGAGCTGCATCTCGCTCGAACCGTATCCGCGCGCGGTCTCGACGTGGTTGATGCCGAGCTCGAGCGCGCGAAGGATTGTCGCCTCGAGATTGCGCTGCCCGGCGTCCTCCACGGCCTCGGGCGCGATGTCGTCCCACGACTGCTGGTAGCGCATCCCGCCACAGGAGAAGACGGGCATCTGGAGATCGGTGCGGCCGAAGCGGCGATATTGCATGGTCGCCTTATCGCTGGCGCGCGCGGACGTAGGCAATCAACTTCGCGGCGATGCGACCGCACTTGATCGCGCTGCTCATCATCATGTCTGCCCACGACTCCGCTCCCGCTGCCGAAGACCGCGTCGCACCCGCGCGCCAGCGACACGGTGCCGCGGTGCGGCAGCGCTGCATCGATGCCGGCGTGAAGTATCCGCCGCGCGAATTGTTTCTGCGCGCATTCAAGGCGGAGCGCGAGATCGAGGTGTGGGGCGGCGAAGGCGCGTTGCGATTGATCGCGACGTGGCCCGTGCTCGCGGCATCCGGCGAGCCGGGTCCGAAGCGGCGCGAGGGCGACCGGCAGGTGCCCGAGGGCTGCTACCGCGTCGCAGTCTTCAATCCGCTCAGCAAGTTTCACCTCTCGCTCGGGCTCGATTATCCGAACGCCTCGGATCGCGTGCGATCCGATCCGCAGAAGCCCGGCGGCGATATCTACATCCATGGCAGGGCGGTGAGCATCGGCTGCCTCGCGCTCGGCGACGATGCGATCGAGGAGCTGTATCTGCTCGCGCTGGACACGCGCGTGAAGCCGATCGCCGTCCACATTTTTCCCGCGCGCATGGTTGGTCCCGCGTGGGAGACGCTGCGCGCGGCGCACCCGGAGCACGCTGCGTTTTGGGCGGAGCTGGCGCCGATCTACGCGGGCTTTGAAAAGAAGAAGCGCGTGCCGGCCGTGGGCTTCGAGGCCGACGGCCGCCATCGCCTGCGTTGAGCGGCGCGCACTTGGCAATCGTCGCGAGGCGCCTACACTGCGCGCGGATGAGTCGATTCCTCGCCGCCGCCGGACGCTTTGTGGACCGGATCAAGATCAACACATTGCACCGCCATCAAACCGATGGCCGCGCCGTGTGGAGCAAGCGGCGGCGCCGCTCGGCGCCGCTGGTGATCGCGATGGCGAATGGTTTTTTCCGAATCGCCAACAATCCGGTGACGATCCTCACCGAGCCGCGGTCATGGCATGGGTGGGAGATCGCATCGATGCGGGCGCTACACGGCGCGGAGTTCCGCGCGTGGAGCGGCGCGAACGGGACCTTGTGGACCGATGAACTGCCGGGGCGCAGCATCTCGGCGCATCTCGATGAGGGGACGGCGACCGGGCAGATGTTCATGGCAGCAGCGCGGGAGCTGAGGCGCGCGCACGCGATCGAGTGCGCGCAGTTCGGCGGAGGCTGGTCGCACGGCGATCCGCATTCGGGCAACGTGATCTTCGACGAGACGGCCAGGCGGGCGCGGCTGCTCGATTTCGAGGTGCGGCACCTCGGCGCGATTCCGGCGGACGCGCGCCACGCCGACGATGTGCTTGTCTTCCTCCAGGACACGCTCGGCCGGCTCCCGCGCGACCGCTGGCTGGAGCTGGCGACGACGTTTGTCGCGGCGTATGCGCGGCCGGAGATCACGGCTCGACTGGTCGAACGCCTCATGGCGCCGCGCGGGATGGCGACGGTATGGTGGGCGGTGCGCACGACGTATCTCGCGCCGGCGGAGGTCGCGGGCCGCCTCGAAGCGCTGCGCGAAGCGCTCGCGAACTAGCTCAAGCCCCGGCGTCAGGACCCCGCGGGCGCAGATCGTTTTCTGCGACGACCCACTCACGCACGGGATTTCCACCCAGCAGGTGCTCCTGAAGGATGCGCTCGAAGCGCGCGGGCGTGATGCCGCCATACCACACTCCCTCGGGATAGACGACCAGCCACGGGCCACCGGTGCAAATGCGGAAACACCCGGCCTTGGTGCGCATGACGCGCAGCCCGGTTTCCTTGACGCGCATTTTTACGACCTCCCACAGCATCCCGCCCTCACGCGAGTCGCAGCAATCCGGGCCGATGCAGAGAAGGAGATGGCGCTCAGCCTTGGCGATGCCGGCTTTGTCGAGCCCATCGCTCAGTTTGGAACTCATGGCCGGAGCTAACGTCGGCAGCGGGTGAAAAGCAACGAACCCTCCCGGCGATGACGCCGGGAGGGTTCGCGCAAAACGGATGCTGCCGCGGGATTTAGAAAATCACCTCAGCCTTAGCACCACCCCACCAGTCGTCCTCGTTCGTGCCGAGCGGCGGGTCGGCGATGTGGGCCATGTAGTTAAATTGCGGGACGATGCGGAAGCTGTCCGTGATCTGGATCACCAGCTCCACACCGACCTGGAAGTGATTCCACGCGTCGAGCGAGTTGCCGTTCTTGTCGCTGCGGTCGCCGGCGCTGTAGGCGACGAGCGCGTAAGGGTCGAGGTTGACCCGGTCCTTGATGATCGGGATCTCGGAGTTGACCTTGGCCTCTAGGTAGCCGCCCTTGCGGTCGTTGCGGAAGACTCCCAGTTCGGCGCCCGGGTTCTGGCCTTCGCTGTAGATCGTGTGGTAGTAGGTCACGCGCGGCACGATGTAGGGGATGGCACTCGTGCTCATCGAGACGAAGATTCGGTCGAAGCGCTCGTCGCCGATGCCCTCAAAGGTCCGGCCGACCTTGCGACCGTTGTTGAGCAGGAAGTCCTCGGGGTGGCCGGGACGCGTGCTGCCCGGGAGCAGCCCGGGATTGCCCGCGAGCGCGGTGATCAAGTCACGCGCGTCCTCGCTGGCGAAGTATTCACGCGAGGCGATGCGGGTCTCCGAATCGCGATCGATGTAGAAGAAGATATTGCCCAGCGTCACGTCCACTGGTCCGACGGAGAACGAGAACTGTGCGTAAAGATCGATCTCGTTGAATCGGTTCTGGTAGGCTTCGCTCGACTGCTTGATCCTGGTGATCTGCTTCGGAATCTGGACGCCGAGGATCTGCTGGAAGGCCGCGACGACTTCGTCCGGGCGCAGGCCGAAATTAGTCCCGATGAAACTGGCCAGGTCGTCGCCGGTGACGGACTGGCTGCCGAGCGCGCCGAGGCCGGCGCCGCGGGCAACGTCCAGATTGACGGAACCGCCGCCGCCGCCTTCGCCGATGGCCAACGCGCCGGGGACGGAGGCCGAGCCCTGCTGTGTGCCGATCCACGCGCCGATGGTGAATCCGCCGTAGCTTACGTGCATGTCGGCGTGAACCATTCCGTCGGCGCTCGGCATCAAGTTCGTGCCGCGGAAGATATATTTGCTGCTGTAGCCGGCGCTGACCGATCCGGAGAGCTGTTTCTCGGGCTCTTCGATGATCTGCTTTTTGCCGTTGTCGGTGATCTCATGCCCGGCATGAAGCGGGCTGCCACACACGGCGGCGACCGCCAGCGCGAGAGCGTGAAGCGTTGTCTTGGATTGAATCATATAGGTTCCGATTTAGTTGATTGGTTGGGGCACCACTCGGCGCCGGGTGCCGTAAAAGCAGGAATTGGCGCCCGCGGTCAATGACTATTTTTGCGGCACGTGGGCAGGTCAGGTTTCGGGACGAACCCCGGATCGGAACCGGGATTTCGAGCGATGAAATCTCGAGGCGATTGGGGCACATGCCCTGCTTTATAGAAAATACATCACACCAAATCACCGCCATGTCCGCCACCGCTGCTTTGAGTCTCCCCTCCCTGCCCGACGCCAAACCGGCGTCCGTCGCAAATCTCCGCATAAATCCCAATCCCGCTGACAAGCGCTGCCGCAAGATTCTCGTGCTCGAAGACGACCAGGCTTTCCGCGACATCATGCACTGCTATTTCACCGACCAGGGGCTCTCGGTCGTGACGGTGCAAAACGGAGTCGAGGGCGTCCACGAGGTTCTCGCCGGCGATTTCGACGCGATCCTGTGCGACATGCAGATGCCCACGTTGCCGGGGGACATGTTTTACCGCGCAGTCGAGCGAATGCGGCCGCACCTCTGCGAGCGGTTCATCTTCATGACCGGCTACCGGGGCAACCAGAAGATCAACGAGTTCATCAACTCGGTGAACGGCATGGTGCTCATCAAGCCATTCCACATGGACGAGATCCAGGAGATGCTCGCCTTCGTCGAACTGCGCGAGCTGCTGCTTGCCGCCTGACCCGGCCATGAGAGTCCTCATCGCCGACGACGACAAGCTTTGCGCGGAGTTCATGGGAGCCTTCGTCGCGGCTGCCGGGCACGAAGTCGTGGGGATCGAGACCGCGGGCGGCCTCGCCGTCCTGCAGAGCTACGAGCGGCATCGGCCCGACTGCCTGCTGCTCGATGTCGTGATGCCGCGCTTGAACGGATTCACCGTCGCCGGGCAGCTCCGGTCGCGAATCCCGGACGCGAAGATCATCTTCATGAGCGGGCTCGTCTCGGCCGACTTCCCCTCGGCCCGGCGCTGCCAACCCGACGGCTGGCTGACCAAGCCGGTCGCCTTCGACGAACTGTGCGCCGTGCTCTCCCGCACAGCCGACTCGCTGGCCGCCTGATTTATTTCGCTGCGGAGCAGCATTGAATCGCGCCGCAATCTCACTACTCTGCGCGCCTGATGGCCCGCGCCCGCGAGTCCCACTCGCATTCCGTCGATGAAGCCGTCGCGCTGAGCTTGCTCGGCCTCGGTCTCCTGCTTTTCCTCGCACTGATCTCGTATCATCCGCGGGACGTTCCCACGTGGTTTCCCCTCCACAGCAACGATCCGGCGAACGTAAAGACGGTCAATTACATCGGCCCCGTCGGCGCGATCTTCGCCTGCTCGCTCTACTCGCTGCTCGGCGCGGCGAGCTACCTGGTCACCGCGCTGCTGCTCGGCTACGGCGGCGTGAAGCTGCTCAATCCCGAGTTCGAGCTCCGCCGGCGCGCGGCCTGGGCCGTCGCGCTCGTGCTGACCGGCGCGTGCCTCGCGGAGATCCTTCCCTTTGCCCTCATCGATGCGCGGCTCATGAGTCTCGAGAGCGAAGGCGGATGGATCGGAAAATGGCTCGGCGCACTCGTCTTCCAGAAACTGCTCGGCACCGTCGGCGCCACGCTCATCGTCATCGTCCTCTATTTTGTCAGCCTCACGCTCGCCACCGGCGTGCGTCCGATCGCTGCGGCGCGTTGGATCGCCGCCGTCCCGTCCCGGGTGCGAAACAAAATCCTCGCGTGGCGCATCGCGCGCGCGGACGAGCAGGAACGGCTCGCCCTCGAGTCGCAGGATCTCGAGCGCCAAGCGCGCAGGCTCGAGCGCTCGATGCGAAAGCGAGGAGTCCCGGTGCCGGCCGACGAGCCGGAGTCCGATGCACCGCCGACGGCCGACGAGGAATTCAAGCTCATCGCCGAGCCTGCCGACGAGCCGGTCGAGCCGCCGCGCCCCGCGCCGCAGATCATCGACGCGAATGCTTCCACGCCGGAAAAGAAGGCGAAAAAGAAGACCGACAAATTCCTGCCGCTCACGCCGATCTCCGCCGAAGGCTACGAGTTGCCTTCCATCTCGCTGCTCGACGAAGTGGACCTCTCCGAGCGCGAAGCGGCCAACCCCGAGGAGCTCCTCGCCGTGCAGCAAAAGATCATCGATACGCTCGCGCAATTCAGCATCGGCGCGTCGCCGGGCGACATCACCCGCGGCCCGACGATCACCCGCTACGAGGTCTATCCCGCCTACGGCATTCGCGTGGACCGCATCTCGAATCTCGAGCGCGACCTCGCCCGCGCCACGCGCGCCGAGCGCATCAACATCCTCGCGCCCATCCCCGGCAAGGACACCGTCGGCATCGAGATCGCCAACTCGAAGAAACAAAAAGTAACGCTGCGCGAGCTGCTCGAAGGCGACGACTTCCACCACACCAAGGCGAAAATCCCGCTCGCGCTCGGCAAGGACGTGTATGGCAAAACCGTCATCGCCGACCTCGCCGCGATGCCGCACCTGCTCGTCGCCGGCACCACCGGCTCGGGCAAGAGCGTCTGCATCAACGCGATCATCGCCAGCATTCTCTACCGCTTCACGCCTGCCGACCTGCGGCTGATCATGATCGATCCGAAGGTCGTCGAGATGCAGCAATACAACTCGCTCCCGCACCTCGTCGTCCCCGTCGTCACCGACCCGAAAAAAGTTCTGCTCGCCCTGCGCTGGGCCTGCGAGGAGATGGACAAACGCTACGAGATCTTCGCCAAGGCTGAAGTGCGCAACATCACCAGCTTCAACGCCCGACCGCTGCCGAAGACGCAGGCCGAACTCGACGCCGACGCCGACGAGGCGGATGCCCCCGAGCCCGAGCCCGCACGCGAGCCCATCATCGAACAGCCCACCATCGACTTCGATGCGATGTCGGATGCCGAGATCTTCGACGCCCCCGCGCCCAAGCCGAAGATCGCCGTCCCCCGCGAAGTCGATGAACTCTTCATCCCCGACCGGATGCCCTACATCGTCATCATCGTCGATGAGCTCGCCGACCTCATGCAGACCGCGCCAGCCGATGTCGAGAGCGCCATCGCGCGCCTCACCCAAAAGGCGCGTGCCGCCGGCATCCACATGATCATCGCCACGCAGACCCCGCGCGCCGACGTGATCACCGGCGTCATCAAGGCCAACGTCCCCTGCCGCATCGCCTTTCAAGTCAGCAGCCCGCTCGATTCGCGCGTCATCCTCGATGAGAACGGAGCCGAGCGACTGCTCGGCCAGGGCGACATGCTCTATCGTCCACCCGGCACCGCGAAGATGACCCGCTCGCAAGGCGTGCTCGTGACCGACGAGGAAGTCCACCGCCTCGTCAAACACGCCGAGCAGCAGCAGGGACCGCAATTTGAAGTCGCCATCCACGAGCGGCTCAGCTCCGCCGCCGCAGCGGATGGGGAAGAAGTCAGCGACGAAGACGAAGAACTGGTCGAGAAGTGCATCGAAGTCATGCGACAGGAGAAAAAAGCCAGCACCTCACTCTTTCAGCGCCGCCTCCGGCTCGGCTACACGCGCGCCGCCCGCATTCTTGACATCCTCGAGCAACGCGGTTTCGTCGGTGCCGGCGAAGGAGCCAAACCACGCGAGATTCTCCGCGACCTGGACGCCTTGTGAGCCGGCCACCTCTTTCCGAAATGACACCACTGGTCGAACCCGTCGGCAGAAAACTCGCCAAGGCCCGCGAAGCGCGCGGCCTCACCGTCGAGGAAGCCGCGCTTGAGACCCGCATCCGAAAATCACAGATCGCCGCGCTCGAAGCCGACGACTACTCGAGCTTCGCGAGCAACACCTACGCGCGCGGCTTCCTGCTCATCTACGGAAAATTCCTCGGCGTCGAAGTGCGCGAAGTCGCCCGCGGCCTGCAAAGTGGCAACCCGATCAGCATCGAGGAATACCAATACCTCAACGTCGTTCCCGACGCCGAGCCGAGCCGCTCCACTCCGCGCCGCCGCGAGGAAGCGCCCAAGAACCGCCGCCCGTCGATCGCGCCGCTCATCGTGTTCATCCTGCTCGTCGGCGGCGGCGCCTTCGCCTTCCACCTCTACCTCCAGGCGCAGCGGCTCGAGAACGACGCGAAAGGCGCGTCCAACGTCGAATCGGTCAAACCCGGCACCACCCCCGCCCCATCCGTCGTCGAACCTCCCGAGACCGCCGCAAATACCACGAGCATCATCCCGCCGAAACCGACTCCGGCGCCATTCGCGAACAACCCGGACCGCGCCTTTCTCGCGAACACACCCGCCACGCCGCAGCCGGCGTCGTTGCCGCAAGTGAACGAACTCATCGTCGAGCCGCTCAAGAAAACGTGGATCCGCATCCGGCGCGACGACCCGAACGCCGAGCCGATCTTCGACGACGTGCTCTACCCGAAAGTCGGCGCGCTCAAGCTCAAGGGCACGCGCTTCTACATCGAGATCCGCGAGCCCGAAGCCGTGCGGCTGAGCAAGAACGGCCAGGCCGTCGCCTATCAGCCGCCGGGTGTGACGGTGCAGTGAGGCGGCGCTTGCGTCGGGAGCGGGCAACGTCTAGTCACCGCGCTCGCTCCTTCCGGAGCACCTGACAACCGACACTCGAAACTTCGCTCATGACCACCACCACCATCATCGCCGTCCGCGCCCGCCAGATCCTCGACTCCCGTGGAAATCCAACCGTCGAAGCCGATGTGAAACTCGCGGACGGTTCGATCGGCACTGCGGCGGTGCCGAGCGGCGCGAGCACGGGCGAGCACGAGGCGATCGAGCTGCGCGACGGAGTGAAGGCGGTGTATCTCGGCAAGGGCGTGACGAAGGCCGTGGCGAATGTGAACAAGCTCATCGCCGAGGAACTCGAGGGCATGGACGCGTGCGACCAGGTGGGTGTGGACAAGGCGATGCTCGCGCTCGACGGCACGCCGACCAAGAGCAAGCTCGGCGCGAATGCGATCCTCTCCGTGTCGCTCGCGACGGCGAAGGCGGCCGCGAATGCGATGGGCCTTTCGCTTTTCAAATATCTCGGCGGACCGAACGCGAAGGTGCTGCCGGTGCCGATGATGAACATCATCAACGGCGGCGCGCACAGCGATGCGCCGATCGACTTCCAGGAGTTCATGGTGCTACCCAAGGGCTTCGACACTTTCCGCGATGCGCTGCGCGCGGGCGTCGAGATTTTCCACGCGCTCAAGTCGATCCTGCACGACCGGCACCTCTCGACGGCGGTCGGCGATGAGGGCGGTTTCGCTCCGAACTTCAAGGACGCGAACGACGCGCTCGAGACGATCGCGGCGGCGGTGAAGAAGGCCGGCTACAAGTTCGGCAAGGAGGTCTTCATCGCGCTCGACGTGGCGGCGAGCGAGTTCTTCGACAAGGCGAAGAAACAATACGTCTTCAAGAAATCCGACGGCTCCCGGCGCAGCGCGGCGGAGCTGATCGCCTACTACGCGGACCTCGCGAAGAAGTTCCCGATCGTCTCGATCGAGGACGGCTGTGCGGAGAACGACTGGGACGGCTGGAAGAAACTCACCGACGCGCTCGGCGACCGCGTGCAGCTCGTGGGCGACGATCTTTTCGTGACGAATGTGGAGTTCCTGCGCAAGGGCATCGAACTCGGCGTAGCCAACTCGATCCTCGTGAAAGTGAACCAGATCGGCACGCTCACGGAGACGTTCGACGCGGTCGAGCTCGCGAAGGAAAACCGATACACTTCGGTGATCAGCCATCGGTCCGGCGAGACTGAGGACACGACGATCGCCGACATCGCCGTGGCGACGAACGCCGGGCAGATCAAGACCGGCTCGCTGTGCCGGACCGACCGCGTCGCGAAATACAATCAGCTCCTGCGAATCGAGGAAGAACTTGGTGACAACGCCATCTACGGCGGTAAGATGCGCGCCTGAGTGAGCGTATTCGCCCGCGACCTCAACAACCAACCCAACGGAGGGATTTGGAATTCCCTCAATAGACTCGTCATCGCGCTCATCCTCATGTGCGCGAGCGTGCCGGTGGCGTATTCCTTTCTGCCGGAAGTCACCAAGCGCAAGGAACAGCGCCAGCGGATCGAGTCGCTGAAGGCGGATCTCGAGCGGGAGAAAATGCAACTCGCCCGCTTCGAGCGCGAAGAGACGCTCATGCGCCGCGACTCCGATTACGCCGGACTGATCGCGCGCGACAAACTCGACCTGATGAAGGAAGGCGAGACGATCTACCGCCTCGACCCGCCGAAGATCGACCCGGCCAAGCTGCGCAGGAATCCCTGACGCATCGCTTCTCACGGTGCCCGGCGCGCCGTGCGCGTCGCAGAGCGACGCGGCTACAGCCGCATCCGACGCCGCAAATCATTCACTCACTTTCTCCATGTCCACCGAACTCGCCAACTTCCCGCCCTCCGCATTGAAAGCCCGCGTGGCCGAACTGCGGAGGTTCCTTTGACTTCCCGAAACTCCAAAGTCGCCTGAGCGAAATCGAAACGCGCATGAGCGCGCCGGATTTCTGGGACAGCCGCGAGCGAGCGCAGGCCGACGTCGAGGAAGTCTCCTCGGTCCGCGGCAAGATCCAGCCCGTGCTCGCCGTCGAGCGGCAGGTCGATGACTTCGAGGTGCTCGTCGAACTCGCCGCCGAAGAAGCCGACCAGGCCACAGCGCAGGCCGAGGTCGCAAAGGAATTCGCGGCGATTTCCAAGACGCTCGACGAACTCGAACTCAAGACCCTGCTCAGCGGCCCGACCGATCGCTGCAACGCCTTCCTCTCCGTGCAATCGGGTGCCGGCGGCACCGAGGCGTGCGACTGGGCCGACCTGCTCCTGCGCATGTATCAGCGCTGGTGCGAGCGGCGCGGCTTCAAGACTTCGATCGTCGATATCCAGGTCGGCGACGAGGCAGGCATCAAGTCCGCGACGATCAACGTGCAGGGCGAAAATGCGTTCGGTTACCTCGCGTGCGAACGCGGCGTTCACCGCCTCGTGCGCATCTCGCCCTTCGACTCGAACAAGCGCCGGCACACGAGCTTCGCGGCCGTCGATGTCGTCCCCGAGTTGCCCGAGAGCGCGCCGATCGAGATCAACGAAGTGGACATCGAGATCGATACCTACCGCGCCGGCGGCAAGGGCGGACAGAACGTGAACAAGGTCGAGACGGCCGTGCGCATCCGGCATCTGCCGACGGGGCTCGTCGCCGCGTGCCAGGATCAGCGCAGCCAGGCGCAAAACAAAGTCCGCGCGATGCGCCTGCTCGCCGCGAAAATCCAGCAGATGGAGACCGACAGGCAGAACGTCGAGCTCGCGAGGCAATACGGCGAGAAATCCGAGGTCGCCTTCGGCAGCCAGATCCGCAGCTACGTCTTCCAGCCGTATCAGATGGTCAAGGACCTGCGCACCGGCGTGCAGACCAGCGGCGTGAGCGCGGTGATGGACGGCGAGATCGATGAGTTCATCGAGGGCAAGCTGCGCGGGCTCAAGAACGAGAAAGGCGCGAGCGAAGACCTCGACTGATCCGGGCAACGACGGTCGCGACTTCGTCCAGCGCGACGAGCAGATACAGAAACACAAACGGCTCGAATCCCATTCGGAAGCGTGCCCGCTCATTTGCGGTGACCATCACGACGAACCACAGGCCGCCCAGCATCAGCACCCAACACACTTGAAAACGACGCGTGGGTAGCGCGCGCAGCACCGCAGCCGTCGCGCCCGCCAGCGCGATCAAATATACCCACGGCAGGCCGTGCAGTCGGTCGCCCTGGAAGCGCGTGTCGGGCAGACGCCGATCGTAAAACTCGCCCCACGCCTCGTGCAGCCACTCAAACCATGCGACACGGCCCGGAGGGAATGAGGCCTTGATGAACGCCGCCATCCCGTCGCGATCCGTGAACGCGCGGCCGTAGAGACCGGGCGCGATCGGCTGCACGTAGATCCACGCGGCGCTGAGCCGCGAAATTTGCCGCTCGTGGAGCCAGGCCCCGTTGAGCCTTCCGTTCGCGAGTTCATCGGCGGTCGCGCGGAACTTCTGCGCCGCGAGCGGCACCAAAGACCACGGCGCGCGCAGGCATGTCTCGAAGGCGAGCGACTTCGCCACGGCATTCACACGCCGCGAGATGTTCTCCCCGCGGCCCGCGCCGGGATGCTCCTGCACGTATCGCCCGAGCACCGCCTCCAGCGCCTCGCGCTGCGGCCGCGACACGAAAGCCGGCCCCTGCTTTGCACTCTCGATGGCTTCACGCCGCAGGGTCGCGACGTAGGGCGCGACCTCGGGAAACTTCCGCGGCGTCTCCGGGCTGAGGTGGAGCACGCTCGAGTAGAGGAGCAGGCCCGATTCGCCCGGCACCGTGCCGAGTGCGATGCCGGCCAGCGTGGCGGCGAAGATCGCGGCACTTGCCGCCAGCGAACGCCAATCCTTCCAGAACGCGACGACCAGCGCGAGCGCGCCAAATGCAGCGAAGAGTTTCCCCTCAGGTCGGGTGAATGCGACCAGCAAAAGCGCGCCGCACACGACACCCGCCGCGGGCAGCGACGGCGCGCGCAGGAGCCACGTGCCCGCGAGCGCGAGCAGCATCAGCGCAAAGACGTAGGCCGTCTCCAGCATGACCGTGTGCTCGAACCACAGAAACGACGGATGCACCGCAAAGAGGATCGTCGCGGGGATGATCCACCACTTCCATCGCACAAACCAAAGCCGCACGAGCGCGCCGGCAATCAGCACCTGAAGCAAGCCGAGCGCGTGCTGCACAAGCTGGATCGCGACGAGCGCCGGAATCGGCCCGCGCTGCGCGAGGCGGCACAGCGACGGCACGAGCGGCGGCACCGTGTCGCTGAACGTGTCAGTCGGCCCGACCACGAACCACGCCTCGGGCGCGATGAGCAGCCGACTCGAGTCGTGCTGGACGTAGGCAAATGGCATCGCCGTCGAGAGCAGCGCGCGGAGCACGAACGCGACGACGAACGCCGGCGCACACCACCACAGCACCTCGCGGAGCTTCATGCGCGAGCGAGTTCCTCGATGAGCGATTGGTTGAGGCGAATCCCGGCTTCGAAGTTCGCGACGGGGAAATTCTCGTTCGGCCCGTGCGCGGCGCAGTCCGGCAGCGCGAGGCCGAGCAGCAGCGTGTCCACGCCGAGCACGCGCTTGAAGGTGGTGATGATCGGGATGCTGCCGCCTTCGCGGATGAGCGCCACGTCCGGCGTATCGAACGCCCGGGCTAGCGCGCGCTGCGCTGCCTTGCCGAAGCGCGAGTGCGGATCGGCGAGATACGACTCGCCGCTGTGACCGGGCTGGATGTCGAGCGCGACGCCCGGCGGACAATGCGCGCGCAGATGCTCGGAAACTTTCTCCGCGATCTCCTGCGGCGTCTGCGCCGGCACGAGCCGGAAGCTCAGCTTCGCGAACGCCTCGCGCGGCAGCACCGTCTTCGACCCGACGCCCTGAAAGCCGCCGCCGAATCCATTTACCTCCGCAGTCGGCCGCGCCCACAGCCGCTCGATGCTCGTGTAGCCGGCTTCGCCGAAGAGCGCCGGCGAGCCGGTCAGTTGCAGCATCTTTTCATCGCCCAACGGCAGCCGCGCCCACGCCTCGCGCTCCCACTCGGCGAGCGCGTGGACATTGTCGTAAAAGCCGCGCACCGCGATGCGGCCGTCGTCTGCGTGCAGCGTCGCGAGCAGGCGCGCGAGCGCGGTGAGCGGATTCGCCACCGCGCCGCCGTAGATGCCCGAGTGCAAGTCGGTGCGCGGCCCGCTCACACGCAGCTCCATCGTGAGAATGCCGCGCAGCCCGTAGGTGAACGTCGGCACGCCCGGCGCGACCATGCCGGTGTCGCTCACGGCGATCACATCGCACTTCAACTCGTCGCGATGCGCGGTGAGGAAAGCCTCAAGGTGTTTCGAGCCGATCTCCTCCTCGCCCTCGATGAGGAAGATGAGATTCACCGGCAGCTCGCCCTTCGTCTTCAACGTCTCCGCGACGCCGAGGATGTGCGCGAGGATCTGGCCTTTGTTGTCCGTCGCGCCGCGCGCGTAGGTCACGCCATCGCGCACGACCGGCTCGAACGGCGCCGACTTCCACTCGCTCACGGGATCCTCCGGCTGCACGTCGTAATGCCCGTAGATCAAGACCGTGCGCCGTCCCGCGCGGTGCTCGTTGCGCGCGACGACGACGGGATGCCCCGCCGTCGGATGCACCTGCGCCGCGAGCCCGAAGTCCGTGAGCCGCTCCGCAAGCCACTGCGCGCACGCGGCGGTCGCGGAGTTGCGCGCAGGATCGGTCGAGACACTCGGGAAGCGGAGGAAGTCGAAGAGCAGATCGAGATGAGCGTCGGGCATGGCGCGGGGCGGGACGTGTAGTGCGTCACGCGTGCGGTTGAAAGCCTCTGTTTGGATGAAACGCGCGACTCGCCCGTCCCACCCGTCTGGCTTGCTTCCAACTGGCACGGCTGTTACTGCGGTGCCTCGCCCACCATGCCCCTCAACCGCATTTGCACCACCTGCGCCGCGCCGTTGCCCGACGACGCGCCCGACGGTGCCATCTGCGAGAGCTGCGCGGAGGCGCGAGAGACCGAGCAGGATCTCGCCCCACACGGCGCCACGGAAGATCGCGCGCCATCCTTCGTCGTCACCACATCGAGCGTCACTCCGCGCGCGCGCGAAGTCATCGGCGACTTCGAAA
>JBEBGD010000200.1:0-2991 GCA_040081625.1 Chthoniobacteraceae bacterium | reverse complement strand
CAGGCGGGCGGGTCGGCGGGGGCGCGGCGACTTCCGACGGTGCGGCGGCGGTCACATCGAGCGAGCTTTCCTCGATCGCCATGCCGAGCTGGTCGCGCAGTTCGCGCATGCTCGTGGGGCGCTGCTCGGGATCCTTCGCGAGCATCGACTCGAGCAGCGCGGCGATCCGCGCGGGCAGCCACGCCAGCTTTTCGAGCGGCGGCTTCTGCACGAGGTGCTGCGTGACCACGCGCGTGAGCGAGCCCTCGAAGAGCGGCTTGCCCGTGAGCATGAACCACAGCGTCACGCCGAGTGAGTAGATGTCGGAGCGGAAATCGACGGGGCGATCCTCGAGCTGCTCGGGCGACGCAAAGTGCGCCGTGCCGACGAACCCGCGGCGGTCCGACGCGAGCGTCATGTCTGCCGCCTCGCTGTCCGCGGCGGTATGTTTCGCGAGTCCGAAGTCGATCACCTTCGCCGTGAACTCCTCGGGAACGCGCCCCGTGAGCATGAGGTTCGAGGGCTTGATGTCGCGATGCACCACGCCGTGGTCCTGCGCGACGACGAGCGCCAGGGTGACCTGCTGCGTGATCTGCAGCGCGAGCTTCAGCTCGAGCGGGCCGCGCCGCTCGACGAGCTGATGCACCGTCTGCCCCTCGCAGAATTCCATCGCGTAGAAATGCACTTCGCCCACGCGGCCGAGCCGATAGACCGACGCGATGTTCCCGTGGCGCAGCTTCGCCGCCGAGCGCGCCTCGCGCAGGAAGCGCTCCGCCGCGTCGCGATTTCCGAGCACGCTCGGGTTGATGACTTTCAACGCGACCGGCACATGCAAGTCCGCATCGACCGCCTTGTAGGTGATCCCCATCGCGCCGCGTCCGAGCTCCCACAGAGTGCCGTCGGCCTTGCGCATGATCTCGTAGTTTTCAAAGCGCGCGGGCATCTCGCCCGGCGCGAGCGGCGATGGCATCGGGCGCGCGGGTTCGCCGCTGCTGATCGGCCCATCCAGGAACCCGCCCGTGCCCGCGAGCCCGCTCCCCGCCGCCGATTCGACGAGCGCCGCGCCGCACTTCTCGCACGATTTCGCGGACACTGGATTTTCGTTCTGGCAGGCAGGACAGCGCATCGGAGTGAACGAACCGTGTGCCGCGCAGCGAAGCAAGTCTCGTCCTCGTCCTCGATTCGGGACGGAGGGCGAGCGCAGCATTGCACACCGCGCCGACATTCCTACACTCCCGCGCCCATGAAACCCGCTCTCCGTCTTTTCATCGTCGTCTTCGCCACCGCCGCACTGCTCTCCGGCTGCGGCAAAAAGGAAGCGGAGGTCGCCGGTGAAGCCGAGCAGGCGCTGCCGAAGGAAGAGCAGATGCCCACGCCTGCGCCGGCGCCGGAAGCGAAAGTCGCCGCGCTGCCAGACGAGACGAAGACGAACGTGGACTTCGAGTCGTGGTTCAAAAAATACAACCTCGACCTCAACGACCCGAAGATGCTCGACGCCGATGCCGATGGCGACGGCTTCAGCAATCGCGACGAATTCCTCGCCGACAGCAATCCGCTCGATCCGAACGTGCGCCCCGGCATCCACGCCACGATCCGGCTCAAGGAATACACCGAGGTGCGGCTGCCCTTCGTGCTGCGCGACGTGCAGGGCGAGGTCGCCACGATCGAGTTCAACGCGGACGGCACCGGCACGCGCGAGAAGGTGCGCAAGGGCGACACGATCAAGGGCACGAAGCTCAAGGTCGAGCGCGTCGAGATCCGCACCGATAGCGACAAGAACGGGGAGAAGGTGGACATGTCCAATGTCGCGCTGACCGACGCCGACACGAACGACCGCGTCGTCGCGCTCAAGGACATGCCGACGCGCACCAGCGCGAGCTTCGCCACGCTCGTGAGCGCGGACGGCAAGGACTCGATCAAGGTGCGCGAAGGGGAAAACTTCTCGTGGCCGGCCGAGCCGGGCTCGAACTACAAGGTCATCGACCTGCGGATCGATCAGGTCGTCGTGAAGGAAGAGGCGACGGGCAAGACGCTGACCATCCCGCGGCTGTAGCCGATTCCTTCTCCTGCTTCGCGTGGCGAAGCGGAAGCAGGCGCCGGCTTCCGGCGAGAGCGTCATGTCACTGTTCGAAATCCTCACGCTCGCCGCAGTCGCAGCGCTCGCGGGTGCGGTGAATGCGGTCGCCGGCGGCGGCACGCTGCTGACTTTCCCGGCGCTGATATTTTTCGGAACGACGCCGATCGTCGCCAACGCGACGAATACGCTCGCGCTGTTCATCGGCGCCATCGGCAGCGTCTTCAGCTTCCGCCGCCAGCTCGACACGGTGAAGCCGTGGCTCGCGCGCTTCGTGCCGGTGAGCGTGCTCGGCGGATTGGTCGGCAGCGTGCTGCTCACGCAGACGAGCGAGCGCGTCTTCTCGCAGCTCGTTCCGTTTCTCCTGCTCTTTGCCACCGTCGTCTTTCTCGCACAGGGCGCGTTCCGTCGGTTCGTCGCGCCGGAGCATCCGCATCGGCGCATGGTCTGGGCGGCGATCGTTTTCCAGTTCGGAGTCGCGGTGTATGGCGGTTACTTCGGCGCAGGGATCGGCATCCTCATGCTCGCCTCGCTCGGTTTCCTCGGCCTCGGCGACATCCACGACGTGAACGCGCTCAAGAACGTGCTCGCGTCGCTGATCAACTTCACCGCCGCCGTGTGGTTCGTCGCGAGCGGGCTCATCGACTGGCCGCGTGCGGCGGTGATGACCGTCGGCGCGCTCGGCGGCTACTTCCTCGGCGCGCACTACTCGCAGCGGCTGCCGCAGAAAACCGTGCGCGGAGTGATCATCGGCGTCGGCCTCGCGATCTCGGGATACTTTTTCTGGCGGCAGTTTGCGTAGGCGCCCGGAGCTGCAACGCTAGGCGTCCTTCCGTCGCGGAGCGACGAGTCGGGAATAGCCCGGCACTTCAGTGCCGGGAATCGGGCGTGAAAGACGGATTCGTCGCGTAGCGACGGCTGATGCTGTCGATCGTCGC
>JBEBGD010000145.1:0-11331 GCA_040081625.1 Chthoniobacteraceae bacterium | reverse complement strand
GCACCGGGCAGGATGCCCGGCGCGGCAGGCGGGACGCCTACCCTACCCGGCTGCATCTCCATCCACGGCGCGCGGCAGCACAACCTCCGCAACATCCACGTCGAGGTGCCGCGCGACGAACTTGTCGTCATCACCGGGCTGAGCGGGTCGGGGAAATCCACGCTCGCGTTCGACATCCTTTTTGCCGAGGGGCAGCGGCGGTTTCTTGATTCGATGAGCACGTATGCGCGGCAGTTCGTGGAGCAGCTTGAGAAGCCTGACGTCGACTCGATCTCCGGGCTGCCGCCGAGCGTGGCGATCGAGCAGCGCATCACGCAGGGCGGCGGGAAATCGACCGTCGCGACGGTGACGGAGGTGTATCACTTCCTACGGCTGCTCTTCGCGAAAGTCGGCACGCAGTTCTGCCCGAAGTGCGACGTGGCGGTGGAGAAGCAGAGCGTCAGTTCGGCAATCGCAAAGGCCGCGCAGCTCGCGAAGCGCGGGCGCATCAAGGTGCTCGCGCCGCTGGTGAAGGCGCGGAAGGGATTTCACACCGAGGTCGCGGCGTGGGCGAAGAGGCAGGGCTTCACCGAGTTGCTCGTCGATGGAAAGATCGAGCACGTCGATCGCTTCCCGAAGCTCGAACGTTTCCGCGAGCACTCGATCGATGTGGTGGTCGATGACGTGCGGCGCGCGCTCGAACTAGGGAAGGGCACGGCGCGCATTCTCGACGCGAAGAAAAAGCTGCACGTGCTCAGCACCGAAATGAGCTGCCCGTCGTGTGGGCAATCATTCGAGGAACTCGACCCGCGGCTGTTCTCCTTCAACTCGCCGCATGGCTGGTGCGCGGAGTGCCGGGGGTTTGGCGAGGTGTGGAAGGTGCGCGTCGATCCGCGGCTCGACTCGCAGCTCGACATCGAACTCGACCAGGAGCGGCAGCACCAGTGGCTCGACGAGGGCGAGGCACAGCCGTGTGGAAGCTGCGAGGGAGTTCGGCTGAATCCGGTCGCGCGCGCGGTGCGGCTGCGCGACTGCGCGATCGGCGAAGTCGCGGCGCTCTCGGCGGCGGAACTGCTCGCGTGGGTGAAGACGCTCAAGTTCGCCGGACGCGAGAAGATCATCGCCGCGGACATCGTGCCGGAGATCGGGCAGCGGTTGCTTTTCATGAGCCAGGTCGGGCTCGGCTACCTCGCGCTCGGTCGCGCGGCGAAGACGCTCAGCGGCGGCGAGTCGCAGCGCATCCGGCTCGCGGCGCAGCTCGGATCGAACCTGCGCGGCGTGCTCTACGTGCTCGACGAGCCGACGATCGGCCTGCACGCGCGTGACAACGTGCGGCTGCTCGAAACACTCACCGCGCTCAAGGCGAAAGGGAACTCGCTCGTGGTGGTCGAGCATGACGAGGACACGATGCGCGCGGCGGACACGATCATCGACCTCGGCCCCGGCGCGGGCACGCGCGGCGGTGAAGTCGTCGCGTGTGGCACGCTCGCGGAGATCCAGCGTGCGCCGCGCTCGGCGACGGGGCGCTGGCTGCGCGAGCCGATGGTGCATCCGTCGCGCGGCGAGCGGCGAGGGCCGGGGGAGCAATGGATCGAGGTGCGCGGCGCGAGTGCGAACAACCTCAAGAACATCGACGTGCGCTTCCCGCTGCGGCGGCTCAGCGTCATCACCGGCGTGTCGGGCTCAGGGAAAAGTTCGCTCATGCGCGGCGTGCTGAAGCCCGCAGTGACCGCGGCGCTTGCGAGGGGCGCGAAGAAGACGAACGCGTTGCGCGGCGCGGAACTGCTCGCTGCGATTTACGAAGTGGACCAGTCGCCGATCGGCAAGACCTCGCGCTCGACGCCGGCGACTTATCTCGGCGTGTTCGATGAGGTTCGGAAGCTCTACGCGCAGGTTCCTCTCGCTCGGATGCGCGGCTACACGGCGAGCAGGTTTTCATTCAACACCGACGGCGGCCGTTGCGAGACGTGCGCGGGGCAGGGCGTGATCAAGATCGAGATGAATTTCCTGCCGACGAGCTACATCGCGTGCAGCGATTGCCGCGGGCGGCGCTACAACGCGGCGACGCTCGAGGTGCTCTGGAACGAGCGCAGCATCGGCGACGTGATGGAGATGACGCTTGAGCAAGCCGCCGAGTTTTTCCGCGCGCAGACGAAGATCCACCGGCCGCTGCAACTGCTCTGCGACACGGGCCTCGGCTACCTGCATCTCGGCCAGGCGAGCCCGACGCTGAGCGGCGGCGAGGCGCAGCGGCTCAAGCTCGTGAGCGAACTCACGCGCGGTCTCGGGCGCAGCGAGACGGCGAAGCTGCGCGGAGTGAGCGACGGGAAATCGACGCTCTACTTGCTCGAAGAGCCGACGATCGGGCTGCATCCCGCGGATGTGGCGGAGCTTTTGAAGGTGTTGCACCGACTCGTCGATGACGGCCACACGGTGATCGTGATCGAGCATCATCTCGGTGTGATCGCGGACGCGGATTACGTCGTCGATATCGGCCCGGAGGCGGGCGCTGATGGCGGGGAAGTCGTCGCGTGCGGCACGCCGGAGGAAATCGCGCGCAGCAAGACGAGCCGCACAGCGCCGTTCCTCCGCGAGGTGCTTTCAGAGGTCCGTGTAAAACCAACGCGCCGTCGTCATGCCATCCGCGCGAGCTGACAACTCCGGCTTTGCAGCGGCGTTGCTGCGGCAGCGTCCGCTTTGCCTCGCGATCGTCGGCGCGGTAGGCGCGCACCTCGCCGCGACTGCAATCGGAGTGCCCGGCTGGATCTGCCCGTGGAATGCGGCGACCGGCCTGCCCTGCCCCGGTTGCGGGCTGACTCGCGCGAGCGTGCAGTTGTTGAGCGGCGATTTTTCCGGCTCGATGCGGACGCATCCCTTCGCGCCGGCGGTCGTCATCGCACTCGGGTTCGTGCTGGCCGGCGCGGTGCTGGCCGACGGCGCGCGGGAGCGAATGCTCAGCTTCGTGGCGCGACTCGATGCCGGCGGGCGAAGCAGCGCGGTCTTGCTGGCGGCGTTGATCGCGTTCTGGGTCGTAAGAATGATGCTCGACGCCGGTGGTTGATTTGCACTAAACGGGCGCCTCAACACCAACACATACCCCACACCCATCATGCTCCAACTCGTCGCTCAACTGTTCGGTCTCGGCAGCCTCGTCTGCTTCATCATCATGGTCATTCCGCTCTTCAAGGAGAAGGGCGTGCTCCACGGCATCCTCGGCATTCTCTGCGGCCTCTACACCTTCATCTGGGGATGGATGAATGCCGAGCGCCTCGCCAAAAAGCAGATCATGCTCATCTGGACCGGGCTGATTCTCGGCGGCATCGTGCTGAATGTTCTCGTCGTCATGTCGGCGACAAGCGCGGCGCAGCCGTAGGAGCGGAGCCGATCTAAGTCAGACCCAGTTCCGCGCGCGGGTCGCGGGCGAAGGCGAAGCCGCTGAGCTGACCTTCGACCCCGCGACCCAGCGCGAGGGCTTTGAACGCGCGACCGAGCATCGTGGGATGCGAGAGCGTCTGGAAGGCGCGCGCGTCGCGCGGATCAGGCGGCGTGCCTTCCACGAAGTGCAGGCGCGCGAGGCCGGTGAGGAAGTGGTGCTGGTCGGTGAAGCCGAGCACTTCGAGATCGGTGGCTTCGGCGAGCGCGGTGAAATCGACGTGCGCGGTGAGGTCCGCTTCGCCGGGCGTGGCGAGCGGATCGACGCGGCGGTGCGAGGCGATGGCTTCGAGCGTGGGGCCGGTGGGTAGTGCGGAGCGGGTGTGGCCGTAGTCGATGATGAGGACGATGCCGCGGGTGAGCTTCGGGGCGAGCGAGGCGATCCAGTCTAGCGCGGCGAGGTTCACTTCGCCCTCGTGCAGGCGGTCGGATGAGAGCGGGACATCGACGAAGACGAAGCGGTCGCCCTCGAGCGCGACAGCCCGCTCGCGCAGGCCGTCGGCGGCGCGGTGGACGAGATGGACGGGGAATGCGTCGAGCAGTTCGTTCGAGAAATGCACGCCGGTGAAGGGTTCGAGCGCGGCGACACTCTCGACCCAGCGCACGTCGCGGCCAGCGAGCTTTTGCTGCTGCAAGGCGCGCCAATGCGGCGATGGCTCGATGATCGTGAGGTGAGCGGGGAACGCGGCGAGCACGTCGGCGGCGAGCGTGCCGTCGTGTGCGCCTTGCTCGACGAGCGTGAAGTCGGCGGGGCGGCCGAGCTTCTCCCAGACCTCGGCGAACTGCCGGGCGAGCAGCGTGCCGAAGAGCGGGCCGACGCTTACACTCGTGAAGTAGTCCCCCTTTCGCCCGATCCGCGCGCGGCCGCTCGCATAGTAGCCGTGCTGCGGATCGTAGAGCGCGCGTGCCATGAAATCGCGGAAGCGCATCGGGCCGCTGGCGGCGATCTCGGCGCGGAGGATTTCGGTGAGCGTCATTGCGGGCAGTGTCACGCGCTCGCCGCTTGCGTCCACCTTTCTCCCGTGTGAGTAACGCCCCCCGATTCCATGCTGGACCTCATCCGGGCGCGCCCTCGCTTCTATCGCCGTCCGTGGTTTCTCGCCACGCTCACGCTGCTTTTCATCCTGCTCTTTGCGGGCGGGATCTGGGGGCTGGTGGAAAAGGGGCGCTGGGAGACGATGGCGAAGGCTTTCGATTATTCGCGGCTTGATGACATGGAGTCGGCGTCGATCATCTACGACCGCGGCGGGAACGTGCTCGGGCGCATCTTCATCCAGAACCGCGACCAGGTGCCGATCACGGAGATCTCCGCGAACCTCATCACGGCGGTGGTCGCAGCGGAGGATGCGCGGTATTACAAACACCACGGGTGGGACTTCATCGGCATCGTGCGGGCGGCGGTGACCAATTTTCGGAGCAAGAAATCCAAGCAGGGCGCGAGCACGATCACGCAGCAGCTCGCGCGCAACACCTTCCCGGCGCAGCTCCCGCCGAATGACCGCACTTACCAGCGCAAGCTGCTCGAGATTTTCGTGGCGCGGGAGATCGAGGACCGGCTCGGCAGCAAGCAGAAGATCCTCGAGCTGTATCTCAACCGGGTCTTCTTCGGCTCGGGATTCTACGGCGCGGAGGCGGCGGCGCGCGGCTACTTCGGCAAGCGTGCAAAGGACCTGAACCTCTCGGAGGCGGCGACGCTCGCGGGGCTGCTCAAGAGCCCGAGCAATCTCTCGCCATGGCGCGACCGCAAGGCGTGCATCGACTCGCGCAACTACGTGCTCCAGCGCGCGCGTGAACTCGATTTCATCACGCGCGAGGAATACGAGCGCACGGTGCGCGAGGATCTCGCGGTGAAGAACCGCCGGCCCACGCACCAGGAGAGCTACGCGGCGGATCTCGTCGCGACGCAGGTCGAGAAGCTCGTCGGGCGCGATGCGGCCGTGAGCGATGGCTACCGCATCTTCACGACGATCGACACCGGGCTGCAGAAGAAAGCCGAGCAGGCCCTGCGCGAGCAACTCGCGAGCGTAGAGCGGCATGAGCTGTTCGAGGGACAGAAGTTTTCCGACTACGACGCGAAGTGGAAGGCGTGGGCGAAGAAGCCGCCGGGACCGGATGGTGAGATCGACACGATCGCGCCGCCGGAATACCTTCAGGGCTCGATCGTGGTGCTCGACAACACGAATGGCGGCATCCTCGCCGTCGTCGGCGGGCGCGACTTTTCGCACAGCGAATTCAACCGCGCGCTGCTCGCGCGGCGTCCGTCGGGCACGGCGTTCAAGCCGATCGTGTATGCGGCGGCGTTCGAGAGCGGGCTCTTCCCCGGCTCGCTCGTGAAGGACGAGGTGATGGACAACCGGCAGGTGATGATCGGCGGTCTCACGGGCATCCTCGGCGAGTGGGGACCGGAGCGGATGGACAACAAATACGAGGGCAACATCTCCGCCCGCGAGGCGCTGGTGAAATCGAAGAACGCGGCTTCGGTGCGGCTCGGGATGATGGTCGGAAAGGATCTCAAGGATTCGCTCGCACGCCTCGGCACGCTCGCCAAGGCCGCGGGCATCGACAGCCCGCTGCGGCAGTATCCATCGAGCTTCCTCGGCTCGAGCGAAGTCACGCTGCTCGAGATGACGGGCGCGAACACGATGTTCGCGACCGGCGGCGTGCGGCCCAAAAAGCCGTGGATCATCGCGAGCATCCAGGACCCGGATGGGCAGACCATTTACAAGGCGAAGCCGGAGCAGGTGCGCGTGCTGCGGCCGGCGGCGGCGTTCGAGGTCCATTCGTGCCTCGCCGACGTGCTCGAGCGCGGGACGGCGGACAGCGCGTTCACCGAACTCGGGCTCAAGAAGTTCGCGCTCGGGGGCAAGACGGGCACGGCTTACAACTTCACCGACCTGTGGTTCCTCGGCTATTCGAGTGCGGTGACGTGCGGGGTGTGGATCGGCTTCGACAAACCGCGCACGATCTACCGCGGCGCGTTCAGCCACGACATCGCGCTGCCGGTGTGGGCGGAAGTGATGCGCGCGAGTTTCGTCGATCATCACCCCGGGGAGATCGCGCGGCCCGCGGGCTTGAAGAGCATCGAGATCTGCTCGTCGAGCGGACTGCGCGCGACGCCGAAATGCTCGGACACGCTGGTGAACGCGGAGACCGGCGAGTCGGTGCAGCGGCGCACGACCTACTTCGAGCTGGCGACCGAGGAGCAGACGCCGAAGGACCTCTGCGACATCCACGGCGGCGGCGTGCGCAGCAATGTGCGCAGCGTCGCCGCGGGCGAGTGGCCGCGCGCCACCGCCGTCGTCGATCTCACGACGCGGGCCCCGGTGGCGATGCAGGGCCCGACCGTCGTCGGCGACCTCGATCCCTACAACTCGACCCTCGCGCTCAACAACGCCGTCGCCTTGAAAGCACTCAGCGGCCAGCTCGCGCCGATGGACAACACCGGGCAGGTCCCGGCGCCCGGTGAAGCCGCCGGCCCGGAGGTGCGGCGTGCGGAGCCGGTGCGCGGCGCCGAAGCGACTGGACCGGAAGTGCCGATCAAGCTCGCGCCGCCGAAGGCGATCGATTTTTAGGAGACTGTTGAAGTCGTCCACAGATTTCACGGATGGACACAGGTTGGTCCCGGCAATCCGTTCAGCTTCTCTGTGAAAATCGGCGCAATCTGTGGACCACCGCCGGGGCGTCGAGTTTTCCAACAGGCCGTTAGAAGCCCGGATTCAATGATTGCAGTCGCTGGCCTCCCCCGCGCAGTCTGCCCGGGCGCTATGTCCTCCCCAACCCCCACGCTCCTCATCCTCGCGCTTGCCATCGTCGCGCGCGCCCAAGATTTTCCGCTCGCGCCGGCCGTCGAATGCACGCCGCGAAAAGGCCTGCCGAACTTCCTCGCGAAGGCCGCGAAGCCGGGCGCGCAGCTCAAGATCGCGTATCTCGGCGGATCGATCACCGCGCAGCCGGGCTGGCGCGTGAAGTCGCTCGAGCATCTGCGCACGACGTTTCCCGGGGCGAAGTTCAGCGAGGTCAATGCCGCGATCGGCGGCACGGGCTCGGACCTCGGCGTCTTCCGCGTGAAGCAGGACGTGCTCGATCACGCGCCCGATTTGATCTTCGTCGAGTTCGCGGTGAACGACGGCGGCGCGGTGCCGCAGCAGGTCATCCGCTGCATGGAAGGCATCGTGCGGCAGGCGTGGCGGGCGCTCCCGGAGAGCGACATCTGCTTCGTCTATACGATCACCGAGGCACTCGTGCGGCCGCTGACCGAGGATCAATTTCCCCGCGCGGCGAGCGCGATGGAGCGCGTGGCGGAGCACTACGGCATCCCATCCATCCACATGGCGATGGAGGTCGCGAAGCTGGTGAAGGAACGGCGGCTCGTGTGGAAGGCCGCGCTGCCGAAGACCGACGAGGAGAAGAAGGCGCTGGGCGGCAAGTTCGTCTTCGCGCCGGACAGCGTGCATCCGTATCCCGAGACCGGGCACGAGCTTTACCTCGCGGCGATCGTGCGTTCGCTCGGGCCGATCCGCGCGGCTTCGGGGAAGGCGGGCGCGCACCCGCTCGGCACGCCGCTCGCAGCGGACAACTACGAGCACGCGAAGCTCGTGCCGATCAGCGCCGCGACGCTCTCGTCCGGCTTCTCGAAAGCCGACGCGGCGAAGGACGACCTGGCGAAGCGGTTCACCCGGCTCAAGGACCTGCACTGTGCGACGAAGCCGGGCGAGTCGATCAGCTTCAAGTTCAAGGGCACGCGCGCCGGCATCTTTCACATCGTCGGGCCGGACAGCGGGCAGGTGACTATCACGCTCGATGGCAAGGCGACGGTGCGGACGGGCTTCGATCCCTACTGCTCATCCTTCCGGCTCAACACGCTGCTCATCGGCACCGATCTGCCCGACGCGGTGCACACGGTGAAGATCGATATTCATCCCGAGCAGCCGGACAAGGTCGCGATCCTCGCGAAGCGCGCGATGACGATGGACAAGCCGGAGCGGTTCGTCGGGACGGCATTTTATCCGGGCGCGATTCTGCTGCTGGGCGAATTGGTCAAATAGCGCGCACGCGGCGCGGGTTCACCCGCCATGCTCCGCCGCTCCCTCCTCCCGCTCCTCGCCGTCGCCACACTCCACGCGGCCGACCCGACACCGACGCCGGCGTCCGGTCCGAAGCCGACGCTCGCCGATGTGGCCTACGGCACGCACGAGCGGCAGGTGCTCGACTTCTACAAAGCCGAGTCCGACAAGCCCACGCCGCTGCTCTTCTTCATCCACGGCGGCGGTTGGGTGGGCGGCGATAAAGGCGGGCGCACGGGCGCGAGCGTGAAGCCTTATCTCGCCGCGGGCATCTCGGTCGTCTCGATCAATTACCGCTACTCGTGGCAGGCGCAGATCGACGGCGTGAAGCCGCCGGTGAAAGCGCCGCTCGAGGACGCGGCGCGCGCGCTGCAATTCGTCCGCAGCAAGGCGAAGGAATGGAACATCGACAAGAAACGCATCGGCGCGAGCGGCGGCTCGGCGGGCGCGTGCTCGTCGCTGTGGCTGGCCTTTCACCGCGACATGGCGGACCCGAAATCGAGCGACCCGGTCGCGCGCGAATCCACCCGGCTGTGGTGCGCGGCGGTGACGGGCGCGCAGACTTCGCTCGACCCGAAGCAGCTCGTCGAGTGGACGCCGAACAGCCGCTACGGCGGACACGCGTTCGGCTTCATGGACCCGAAGGACACGAAGACGCGCGACACGCGGTTCGCGGAGTTCCTCGCCGCGCGCGAGACGGTGCTGCCGTGGATCAAGAAATACTCGCCCTACGAGCACGTGAGCGTGGACGATCCGCCGGTGTATCTCATCTACAGCGCGCCGCCGGCGATCGGGCAGGAGCAGAAGGACCCGACTCACACTGCCAACTACGGCGTGATGCTGAAGAAACACTGCCGCAAGATCGGCGTCGAGTGCGAGCTGGTGTATCCCGGCGCGCCGGACGTGAAGCACGCGAGCATCGACGCGTATCTGGTCGAGCGGCTGAAGAAGTAGCCGGCGACGATGGAGCGCCGGCGTCCTTGCCGGCCATCCGCGGCGCGCGCAGCGCCACGCTTCGAGGAAATGGCCCGCTGCGCGGGAAGGAGTGTTCGTGGCCACCGGGGACGGCGGCGCTCCATTGGCTTGGCATCGCGCGTTCCCGTGCGACTCTGCGCGCGCCATGAAGACGCCGCTGCGCTGCCTGCTCCTCGCTATCACTTCTCTCGCCTTTGCGGAAAGCGGCGGGCCGGATGGGGCGGGCTACGTCTATACGCGGGCGGCCAGCACGCAGCCCTTTGCCTCCATCGTCGGAACGCCGGGGGCGTTCCCGGTGGCGGGGGATAACCCCATCCAGGACCAGGACGACATCGTCCGCGACCTGCCCCTCGGCTTCACCTTCCCCTTCTACGGCGTGGACTATACCCATGTCTCCTTCAGCAGCAATGGCCTCATCTTCCCCGGCACGGTGGGCAGCACCAGCTTCGCCAACGTGGACTTCACCTTCGTGGCCCTCTCCCCCGATCTCCCGGCCATCGCCGCCTATTGGGACGACCTCATCTTCCGCGCTGGCCAGCCGGGCGGGCTCTGGCTGCTCAAGCGCACGGTCGATGGCGTGAAGGAGATCGTCCTCGAGTGGGATCGCGTGGGCGTGGTCGGCATCGGCGGGCAGACGATCACCTTCCAGGCGATCCTCCGCGAAGACGGCTCCATCACCTGCTTTTACCCGGACACCCAGGTCGGCAACGCCAACTCCAGCTTCGCCTCAAGCGCCACCCTTGGTCTCCGCGAACCGGGCGGGCAGAGCAGCACCCGCCGCCTCCAGCCCCACTTTGCCGGCGGCAACAGCTCCGCGCCCTACGTCGTCACCGGCGACCGCCTCGACTACCGCCTCCTGCCCGACGAACGCGAGACCGCCCTCGACTTCACGGGCCGCACCGTGAGCCCGCGGGTGGATACCTTCGGCGCGCTGAAGAACCTCTCCACCGACCCGAGCGTGACCGGCGGCATGGAAAACGCCAGCGTCTGGTTCCGCTGGACGGCCCCCGGCCCGGGGCGCGCGGTCTTCTCCACGGCGGGCTCCACCTTCGATACCGTGCTCGCCGTGCTCGACGGCTTCAGCGGCGCCACGCTCTCCCTCGACGACGATGGCGGCGGGGACGCCACCAGCCGCAGCGCCACGCTCACCGCCAGCAGCTACCTCATCATGGTCGCAGGCAAGCAGGGCGGCCCGAACCCGACCACCGGCATCGCCCGGGTCTCCGTCGCCTTTCAGGCCGCCGACCACGTCCGCTTCGCCCTCCCCACCGTGCAGGCCGTGGAAGGCCAGACCACTCTCGTTCAGCTCGTCCGCGCCTTCATCCACCGCGACCCGTTCCCGGTCGAAGTGCAGGTCACCGACCCGAGCGGCGCGACCTCCATCCAGACCCTCGGCGAAGCGCTCGGGGGCTTCGTGCTCCCGGCCCAGATCACCCCGCCGGACGACGAAGTCTTCACCCCCGGTCGGCGCTACACGCTCAACATCCTCGAAGGTGCCGGCCTCTACACCCGTGGATTGGGTTTCATCGCCTGCGAGGTGGAGGTGCTCGACAACGACCCCATCCGCCTGCCCGCCATCACCCTCAGCGGCACTTTCCTCGGTGGCACCGGCGCCGGGGGGCAGGTCACCCTCAGCCTCGGGCGCACGGGCGCCTTCAGCGGGAAGTTCATGCAAGGCGCGGTGGCCAAGTCCTTCCGCGGGCAGATCGATGCCTTTGGCCGCGCCCTCGTCCCCCTCACCCTCCCCGGCCAGCCCGTACAATTGTTTGAAATTGACCCTTACCGTAAGAAATGCTTGGTCGAAGGACTGGATGATATCGGTTACACCCTGAAATACGGTGATAAAATCGAAGCCTTTGAACTCACCCATGTGTCTTACCCC
>JBEBGD010000144.1:0-11365 GCA_040081625.1 Chthoniobacteraceae bacterium | reverse complement strand
CTTCCAGCCCTGGTCGATCTTCACACCGGGCAGCGCGGCCTGCATCGACTTGGCACCGGCGTCGGTCACCTTGGTTTCGAACACGTAAAGCCGCTTGAGCTTCTTCAGCTCGCGCAAGTGGGCGAGGCCGGCGTCGGTCACGTCGGTATGGAAAAGATTCAGCGACTCGAGTTTCTCGAGGCCCTTCAGATGCGCGAGGCCCGCATCGGTTACGGCCGAGCGCGCGAGGCTGAGCTTTGCGAGATTCTTCAAGCCGGCGACGTTCGCGAGGTCAGCGTCGCTCAACTTCACTCCCGAGAGATCGAGATCGACGATGAGTATGCATGGCTTGAGCAGCGCAAAGAGGGCGGCATCCGGTTTCTCGACGCCGCGGAAATTCACGTAGCGCCAGTTGAGGTTCGCCGCGAGCGGCTGCGCGGACGCGCCGCGCTTGACCAATTCGGCGTATGCTTTCTCCTCCTCCGCCGATGGCTTCGCGCCGGGATCGGCTTTTTCTTCCGCGGCGAATGCGGGGTGCAGCAGGGCGACGATGAGGGCGAGACGGAATGTGTGAGGGATCATGGCGAGGTAGGTGCGAGCATCGGAAGAAACTCGCGAGCGCGTCAATGCTTGGGAACAACGATGCGCTACGGCGCGAAGCCGGGCAGCGTCTCCGCGAGGATGGCGGCGATCGTCTTGCGCTCGTCGGCGCCGAGGTAGGCGTAGCGCGGCTCCGGTTGCGGGTCGGTGAGGATGCGGTGCAGGCGGTCGAGCACGCGCTTGAGCAGCGGCTTGGGGAGCTTCGCGAATTGCTCCGTGTAAATGAGCGGGCTGCAGCGGTAGCGCGCGATGCGGGTCTTGAAATCGAGCTCGCGCAGGCTGCGACTGTCCTTTGTGCGCGGGCCGGCGGCTTCGTAGGCCTTCACGAAATCCGCCGAGCCCCGGAGTCCGCCGTCGGGCAGCGCGGCCTCATCCTTGAAAAGCAGCGCGTCGAGCACGGCCTGCGCGTTGTTGGCGAAGACGCTCTTCACGCTGTCGTAGTGGGGCTCGTCGGTGATCGGTTCCTTGAACGACTCCTGCAGGCCGTGCTGGTAATGCAGCATCCGCCGGCCCTCGTGCTGGGCGCGCGTGAGCGCCTGGTGAAACGCGACCTGGTGCTCGAGCACCATCAGCGCGCCGATGTCGCTCGTCGGTTCGAGGTGCAGCTTCGGGTCGAAGAACTCCGCGAGGCTCTCGATGTTCGCGCCGCGCTCGGAGTCGAGCAGCACGTCTCTCGCGTCCTCGCGCGCGAAGGCATTGCCGCGGTGCCGCGCCGAGCCGTGCCGGCCGGTGACATACCAGCCTCCCCACCGCTGCGCGATCGGCGTGGTGTAGTCCACGACCTCGGAACCCGCGCTGAAGATCGGCGAGCCGGTGGCCTCGGCGAAGACCGAGCGCACGAATACGCCGGGGATGTCGCGGGTGAAATTCGCGGCGTGGCAGGAGAGGCAGTTCGGATCGCGCCGGAATCGCTGCGGCTCGCTCCCGCGCTCGAGCGGATCGATGCTGTAGAAGTTCGGCCCGAGCAGCGGATCGATGGCGGCGACTTCGATGAGCCCGCCGGGCACCCAGCCGACGTAGCAGTCGTCGTTGAAATAGAGTGCTCGCGGATTCTGCGGCGAGATGCGCACGCGCTGGACGCTCGTCTTCGAGAAGACGATGACCTGCGACTTCGGCGAGATGCCAAGCGCGGCGAGGACTTGCGCGAGCGCCTGCTTCTCGGTGCCGGTGATCGTCAGTTTTCGCGCGTTGAGCCGCGCCTGCAGCCGCGAGACGGGATCGTTCGGCGTCGAGTCCGAGTAGCGGATCGGCGCCTGGTCGTAGTCGTTCGACTGCGCGAGCGCGGCAGCGACCGAAAGGAGCAGGAGGATCGAGAGCGGACGAAACATGCGGGCCGGAAAGTGGCACGCCTCGCGATTCCGCGCCGCCCCTTGTTTGCACAATGACGCACGCGGCTTGTCATGGGGCGGGGTTTGTGTCGCTCTTGCGCGCATGTTCGCCCGCATCCTCCTGCTCCTCCCCGTCCTCGCCTTCGCCGAGCCCGCCAAACCCGACCGCGTGCTCAAGCTCTGGGAGGGCAAGCCGCCGGGCGAGTTCGCCGCGCCCGGGCCGGAGACGCTCACGCCACCGAAGCCCACGGACAAGACGCCGATCTCGCGCCTCACTAACGTGAGCGAACCGCGCCTCGATCTCTACCTGCCGAAGAATCCAAACGGCGCCGCGGTGATCGTCGTGCCCGGTGGCGGCTTTGGCATCCTCGCGTCCGAGCACGAAGGCTCCGAGCTGTGCACGTGGCTGCGTGATCGCGGCTTCGTCGCCGGCGTGCTCCAGCATCGCTGCCCGACCAATGCGCTGCCGAAGCCGTGGGATTTTCCCGCGCAGGACACGCAGCGCGCGATCAGCCTGCTGCGCGCGAAGGCGGCGGATCTCGGCGTGCAGCCCGATCGAGTCGGCCTGTTCGGCTTTTCCGCCGGCGGCCAGGTCGCGCTCATCGCCACGACCAATGCGCGCCTTTACCCAGCAGCCGATGCGATCGACGCGGTTAGCGCGCGCCCCGATTTTCTCATGCTCTGCTACGCGTGGAAGATCCTCGCTGACAATTCCACGACCGCGCTCAAGCCCGAGATCAAGATCGACGCCACGACGCCGCCGACCTTCATCGCGCAGGCCTACGACGACAAAGGCTCGCTCGCCGAGGGCAGCACGCTCGCCTTTCTCGCGCTGCGAAAGGCCGGCGTGCCCGCCGAACTGCACATCTACTCCACGGGCGGTCACGGCTTCGGCATGAGGCCGAACGAGACGCAGGCGCCCGGCGATTGGTCAGGCCGGCTCGAGCTTTGGTTGAAAGCGCGCGGTCTATCGCCGAAGCCATAGCACATGCCCGAACCACGCACGCTCACTCTCGGCCACAGTCCCGACCCCGACGACGCCTTCATGTTCTACGCGCTCGCCGCGGGAAAAATCCCGACGGGCGACTGGCGCTTCGAGCACATCCTCCAGGACATCCAGACGCTCAACGAACGCGCCACGCGCGGCGAACTGCACATCAGCGCGATCAGCATCCACGCCTACGCGCACGTGCTCGACAAATACGCGCTGCTCCCGTGCGGCGCATCGATTGGCGACGGCTACGGCCCGATGCTCGTCACTTCCTTCGACACCACGCTCTCGACGCCCGGCGGTGAGCGCGACTGGGTGCGCCGCTCGCGCATCGCGGTGCCCGGCACGATGACGAGCGCCTACCTCGCGCTCTGCCTCTACCTCGGCGCGAAGCCGCGGGACTTCGTCGTGGTGCCGTTCGACGAGATCTTCGCGTGCGTCGCCGGGGGCCGCGCCGACATGGGCCTCATCATCCACGAAGGCCAGCTCACCTACGAGCGCGAGGGCTTCACGAAAGTCGTCGATCTCGGCGAATGGTGGTTGCGCGAAACCGGCCTGCCGCTTCCGCTCGGCGGCAACGTGATCCGCAAAGACCTCACGCCCGCCGAGCGCAGCGAAGTGAACGTGATCCTGCGCGAGAGCATCCGCTACGGGCTCGAACATCGCGCCGAGGGCGTCGCGCACGCGCTGCCGCTCGGCCGCGGGCTCGATGCGGCGGAGGCGGACAAATTCATCGGCATGTATGTGAACGAACTGACGCTCGACTACGGCGAGCGCGGGCGCGCGGCGATCCGCGAGTTTCTCGCGCGGGCGCATGCGGGTGGATTCATCCCGGCGCCGGTCGAGTTGGAGTTCGTGAGCTGACGCCGCAGCCATGCCGATCTACGAATTCTTCTGCCCGCGCAACCAGCGCATCTACAGCTTCTTCGCCCGCAGCCTGAGCTACGCCGGCAAGACCCCGCGCTGCCCGGAGAATGCGAAGTGGAAGCTCGAGAAGATGGTGAGCAACTTCGCGGTGACCGGCCGCGCGAAGGAAAAGTCCGACGCGCCAGACGCGCCGGACGACCCGCGCATGGAGCAGGCGATGGCCGAGATGGAGCGCGAGTTTTCCGGCATGGGCGACACGGATAATCCCGACCCGCGGATGCTCGCCCGCATGATGCGAAAGATGACCGACCTCGCCGGCGAGAAGGTGCCGCCGCAGATGCAGGAGATGATCGCGCGGCTCGAAAAGGGCGAGGATCCCGAGAAGCTCGACGCCGAGTTCGGCGACGCACTCGACGGCATGGACGACGCGCCCGAGGCGAGGGAAGCCATCGCGAAACTCCGCGCCCGCAAACCGCGCATCACGCGCGACCCGACGCTCTACGAGATGGCAGATTACGTGTAGCGTCGGCACTTAAGCCGACTGATGGGCTCACAGCGTCCACGCTGAGCTACGGCTCGATCGACACGCCGCCGCTTTGCCCGCCCGTGCCGTAGATCAGCGGAGGGGTGCTCAGGAAGTAACCGAAGCCGCCTTTGTTCGCGCCTTTGTTGAGCAGGATGCCGCGGTAGCTCTCCGTCACGCCGTCGTGCGTGAAGGTGCCGCTGAAAGCGCCCGTGCCCGCCGCGAGACTCAGCTTGTAGAGCGCGCCCGTCGCTGGGATGAGCTTTACCTGTCCCGCCGACACCGGCCCCGGGTTCACGCTCACCGCCTTCGTCACCGGGAGGCTGAGTAGGCCGTCGCTGAAGACCAGCGACGCGTTGCCGTTGACGATGTCTGCCGCGCCCTGGCCGAAGTCGAGCGATGCGGGGTTGCTATACTTCGCGCCGACCGGATCGATCCGCACCGAATTCGGCCAGCCCGCCGGATAATACCGCGCGCGGTTGCGCACGGGCCGCAGCCAGATCCAGCCGGTGCCATCCACGTCGGCGTTCGTCAGCGCGCTGAATCTTAGGACACCGCTCATCGATCCCTCCTTGCGATAGAGCTGCGTGTAGAGCTGCACGAAATGTCCGCCGTCGAGCTTTCCGGCGGCGGTATATCTGGCTCCGTCCGGCAGGTAGCCCGACAGCGAAACATTGCCGGTGTTGCTCAGCGTCAGCGTCGCGAAGCCATCGCCCTGCGGATACAGCGCGTGCGCCATCGCCGGGCTCTGCGCCTTCGAGGGAAATGCCAGCGTATAGACGCCTTTCGTGCGTGTGCCCGTCGCCGGCAGGTTGAGCAAACCCTGCGGGACGGGATTGGCGGCACTGTAGGCCGGCGTTTCGGCGAGCCCCTCCGCCAGCAGACTACCGCCCGCCGCCGTGAAGAGCCCCACGCCCATCCCCTCGGGATTGCTCACGGTCAGCGTGAGCGCGCCGAGATAGCTATCAAACTCGGTCTTGTCGATCAGGTCGAAGCTCGTCCCGAGCGCCGGCTTGAAGCGCGCCTCGCCCGCGTTGCTCAGCACGCCGCTGAACGGAATCGCCACGCCGCCGATCGTCACCTTGCCCGTGAAAGTGCCCGTCGCCGTCACCGTCGCCGCCACCAGCCCGACCGTGTCGTGAGTCGGCGTGCCCGTGGGCTGGAGCAGCGCGCTAAAACTCCCGGCGAGTCCAGGCCGGTTGTTCACGTAATTCACCGTCTTCGTCGCCGACTTGCGGTTGCCGCTGGTATCGATGGCTTCCACGAAGATGACGTTCGGCCCATTCTCCGGCGCCACGCCCGTCACGCTCCACGGCACCGTCGCGTTCGGCGCGAAGTTCAGGGGCGCGCTGAGCGGCAGCACCTCGCCGTTGAGGCTCACCGTCAGCGATGCGAGCAAGAAGTTCTCCTTCACCGTCCCCGTGATCGCGAAGTCCCCCGTCACCGTGCCAGCAGTCGGCGCGGTGATGGCTACCGTCGGCACCGTCGTGTCCAACAGCCCGGGATCGGTCGGCACGGTGATCGGCCGCACGTCGATGTCATCCAGCGCGAAATCGTTCCGGTCGGAGGTATTCGCATTCGTGCTGCGGATGCGCATGGCGATCGAGGTATCCACTCCCGCATACCAATACCCGACGATCTCCACCCATTGCCCTGTCGCCGCCGGCAACGTCTTTGCCGGCCCCAGCGGCGTCGTGCCGACCGAGAGTTCCAGCTTGGACGGATTGCCTGCGGAGGTCGAGGCGGCCCACGCCGAGAACCGATACCACGTGCCCTTCGTCACACCGATGATGCTCTCCCAGATCGTCCCGACGGCGCCATCGGCGACGATCATCGATCCACTGCCCGTCGTGTGATCGCCAAAGGAAGCCAGCGCCGGATTGAACTGCTGCGGGTTCGTCTTGATCGAATAGCGGCCCGGAAGCGTGCTCGTGCCAGCGACGTAGGTGAAGCCGGAGGTGAACCCGGTGTTTCCCGCGTTGAAGTCGCCGTTGACCACGCCATTCACCACCACCGTCGCGTCTCCGGTTACCGTCGCATTGCCGAGGCTGTCGAAGATCCGGCCGCGCACGGTGTGCGTTCCCACCGGCAGCGTGAACGTCGGCGCCGCATTGCTCCCCGGCACCACGATCGTCACCTCCGGTCCGCTCCCCGCATACACGCCGTATGTCAGCGGCGGTTGCGCATCGCTCCAGCCTGAGAAAGTTCCGGTGAACGTCGTCCCGGCGAAGACTGGCGAAGGCGGGCTGATCGCAAACGTGCCACCCGCCGGCCCGCTCGCATCCACCGTCCAGGCATGCGTGGCCGGCGAGGGATCGAAGTTGCCCGCCGCATCCCGAGCACGCACCGAGAGCGTGTGCGGGCCATCGGGCAGCGATGAATAGCTTGCGCTGCCGCCGACGAACGCCGGCGTGCCGCCATCGAGCGTCGCCTCCCAGTTCACCGGCGATTCATTCGACCCGAAGGTGAACATCGCCGTCGCGCTGCTGCTCACCAGCGGCGGTGCGGTGCTGATGCTCGTCTCCGGCGCGACCGTATCCTCGACCATCGTCTTGGCGTTGGAGAGCGCCGCCGCATTACCCAAGGCATCCTGAAATGAAAGCCGGACCGTGTAAGTGCCATCCGGCACGGGCGCTCCGCTGACCACATCACCCGTGGCCGTGGGATCTTTCGGATCGAGGACGAAGGGCGTGTGATAGGTCTGCGCCGTGGAGCGCGCGGTGCTCATGGTCCACTCGATGACCGAACTCCCGTTATCGAAGAGCAACTTGAGCGAGCCCGCGCCAGGAGTGTTCTCATAGAGCGTATAGCTCAGGCTCATCTGCCGGGCGACGTAGCTGGGGTGCCCCTCTATTTCATCCACTTTCAGCGTCCACAAGGCGGGTGTCTCGGTCACCGTATCGATGCCGACGAAGGTCGAAACGGCGCTCGCCGCCGGATTCCCGAGCGCATCCTGATAGGCGAGAGTCACCGTATAGCTCCCACCGTCGGGAATGGACGCTGCCGAACCATCCGGCACGGCGACCCCGCTGATGATCTCCGCCGCCGCGATTGGGTCGCTGGCATTGAAGGTGAAGCTGTGCGCGCCCGCAGTGCCGAGCGCGTCGTCGAGCGTGTAGATGCGCTGGCGGATGGAGTTGTCGAAGGTCAGCTTGAGGCTGCCAGGCAGCGCGGCCTCGGGCAGGGTGAAGGAGACCGGAACGGGGTTGGTGTAGCGGGTATTCGCCGCCGGCGCGATCAGCGTCGGCGCGAGCGTGATCGAGTCGGCGGGACCGTATTTGACCGTGGCGTAGTCGTAGTTGGTTCCGTTGGAAGAAGCGCCCGTTACCACCGCGCCGCCGTCTGGCGTCAGCGCGAGCTTTCCGCCCTCCGGGGTCACTGCGACCATTACGTCATCGGCATTGGCTGGGCCATTGTAGCGCTGCTCCCAAAGCAGTGCGCCGTCCGCTGCCGCATACTTCGCTGTATAGTAATCGTGGTTGCTGCCGTTGGAAGATTGACCTGTCACGGCCACGTTGCCCTCCGCGTCCATCCTCAAGTCGGTCGCCTGATCGCTCGCGTTCGTGGGGCCGCGCTTCTCCCAGATCAGGGCTCCATTCGCTGCTGCATACTTTGCCGTGTAGAAATCGTTACTGCTCCCGATCCCGACGGAAAGGCCCGTGACGGCCACATTGCCACTGGCGTCCACTGCCAGGCTATGGGCCGCGTCGTAGCCATTGGCCGGTCCGTTGTAACGCACCTCCCAGACCAGCGCCCCGTTGGCGGCGGCATACTTGGCCGAATAGTAGTCGGGGTTGGCGCCCACGTTGTTAGATACGCCCGTGACGACCACGTTGCCTGCGGCATCCACCGCGACGTCGAAGGGTTCGTCGCCCCCATTACCCGGACCATTGTAACGCTTCTCCCACACGAGCGTTCCATCAGCAGCCAAATATTTCGCCGTATAGTAATCCAAGTCGGTCCCGAAGGAGCGTCCGGTGACCACCACGTCGCCCGCGGCGTCCACAGCTACGCTATACCCATAGTCCACGCCACCAACCGGCCCGTTGTAGCGTTTCTCCCACACGAGCGTTCCGTCCGCCGCCGCATACTTGGCCGTGTAGTAGTCATCATTGCCGCTGATATTCCCGTGAGAGAAGCCGGTCACCACCACGTTACCTGCGCTATCCACGGCGAGGTCGTAACCTACGTCACTGCCATTGGCAGGCCCGTTATATCGTTTCTCCCAGAGCAGCGTCCCATCGCCAGCGGCATATTTCGCGGTGTAGATATCGACATTGCCAGCGGCATTCAAGGAGAGGCCAGTGACGATCACATTGCCCGCACCATCCAAGGCCAGCGCCAACGCTTGGTCGGAGCCGTTGGCCGTCCCATTATACCGCTTCTCCCAAAGCAGCGCCCCGTCCTCGGCGGCATACTTGGCCGTGTAATAGTCCGCATTGCCGCCGGCATTGGTGGATTGCCCGGTCACGATCACATCCCCCGCCGCATCCACCGCCGTCGCGGATGCATAGTCGTTGAGATTCGCCGGCCCGTTGTAGCGCTGCACCCAGTCTTCCCCCACGGGATACGCGTTGAGGCTAAACGCGGTCGCTCGCTTGCTGACCTTGGTCGTTGCGTAAAGCCCCGTGACCGCTTGAAACCGAAAGCCGACATATCGGATGCCGTTGGCGCGCGCGTAATTGAGCGCATCCTTGACCTCGATGGACTGCGTTCCTGCCACCGTGGCTGAAGTGGAGACGGTCGCCACCGTCATCAGCGCCGGCGCATGATAATCAGCGACATCATTGGTGGTATTCGCATTCGCCGCATAGGCGACGATGAGAAACTGGCTGTCCACGAACCCCGCGTCCCTGGACACCTCCGCAAGATTGAAAGCCAGCATCGCGGTCCCGGCAACGGCCGGGTTGGCCCCCAAATCAAACTTCACCATCCCCCGCTGCACTTCGTCCGTGTCCCAGTTGGGCACATCGAAATGCGCTTCTCCATTGACGTGCGCATGGGTGCCGGTCTGCGTTTGCCCGTTGCCCGCGATCGTCCACGGCGCGCGCACGAGAGCGAGTTGCTCGCATTTCGCGGCGGAGCCGCATATGCCGAGCGCGGCGAGCAGGGCGGTGCAGGGGAGGCGCATCGCCTGCGGGAGGATGGCGGCCAGCGGAGCGTTGGCCATACTGGTCTGGAGTCGAGTGATGAGGTTCATGGAGGCGGTTTGTTAGCGTTGGGTGTTCGTGAGCAGGAGATTGTAAGCATCCACGATGGCCTGCACTTCGGCCTGCGTGGGTGGGTCGCTGATGATGATAGTCAGCGGGGAAAGGGTGTTTGGATTGCGCGCGGTGCCGGCGATGGCGGTGTCGAGTTGGCCTTGGGTCACTTCGCCGGGCGGGCCTTGCGGACCTTGGTCGCCGGGCGGGCCGGGGTCGCCTTGACTCCCTTGCGGCCCGGCATCGCCCTGCGGGCCTTGGGGTCCTGGCGGGCCGCCGGGATCGCCGGGGATGCCTTGCGGGCCGGGCTCGCCTTGTGGACCAGTGGCACCGACTGGACCTTGCTCTCCCTGCGGGCCTTGCGGACCGGGAATGCCGGCCTGAATCAGCTCATGCAAGCCGTTGAGCTGCGCCCGCATCTCCGCCGAGGAGTCGGGCGAGTTTGCGGCGGGCTTGTTAGGATCGAAGGGCATTTATGAAACGATGTGATCGGTGATCGGTGATCAGTGGCGAGCGCGTTAGCCGATCACCGTTTACCGATCACCCGGGCGAAGGCGGTCAGCCGACGGTCGCCTCCGCCGTCTGGCTCCATTCGCCGACCTGCTGGTCGTCCACGAGATAGATGGCGCGATATTTCCACTTGGTGGTCGTGGCGGGGAGGGCTTCGGTGTCGTTGTAGCCGGGCGTCGTGTCGATCGTGAGCAGGCGCCAGATCCCATCCCCGCGGTCCACCTCGATGCGGATGCCTTGCAGAAAGGCGCGATTGCCCTGCCAGCCCCAATCGATCTCCACGTGGTTGCCGGATTTGGCCGCATCGATGACCGGCTTCACTGTCATCAGGTCCGGGCCGGTTTGCTCGTCGCCCTCGATCCCGAGCGTCTCGCCGATGCCGTCGTTGTAGGCGGTCTGCTTCTTCGTTTTTGCACCAGCGCGCGGAGGCGCGGCTCGACGCCGGGCGCCACCGCGGCGACTGGGGCGGGCCAGGTGGGCATCGCCGGCGCACCGGAGGCGGGCGGGGTGCCGCCTTTGCGGATGAGTGTCTTCCACGCGGTGCATTGCTGCGCGTAGGAGAGGGCGATGTCGTGGCAGGCGAGCTGGTAGGCGAAGTAATCGGCGTCCGCCGCCTGTGCGGTCACCTCTGGCGCGGTGACGTTGAGCAGGGTGGCGTAGGCGCCGATGTTGTTCTTGAACTGGAGGAGTTGTGCGGAAAACGCCTCGTCGTTGAGTTTGATGTAGGGGCCTTTGGGCATGGTGTGTTTTTTCGGTTTGGTGGTGGTGGTGGAAAGGGGCTGAGCGGCGTCCGAGTCCCAGAAGCCGCTGTCGTAGGTGCCTTCATCCCAAGGCATGGGAGGATCGCTTTTCGGCCAGACCGAGCCGCCTCTCAGCCTCCTGTCGGCCGCTTCTGGAGCGCTTCTGTTGGAAACCGGGGTGTTGGGTCGATTCCAACGCGTGTAAGAATGGATCCAACGCGCGTAACCTCGGACCCCACACGCGTAAGGACCGACCCCACGCGCGTGGGGTCGAGTCCAACGCACGTAAGATCGGACCCGCCGCGTGTAAGAATGAGCCCAACGCGCGTTGGGACGGACCTGACGTGCGTAAGAACCGACCCAACGCACGTGGGCTTGAATCCAACGCGCGTTGGAAGCGATCCAGCGGGCGGTGAGAGAAGTTCTGCGCGAGTCCGGTAAAGGTCATGATCGGTCTTCACCACGCGGATAGGGGTCTCGCCGCCGATCGTGACGCGGAATTTTCGGGAAAGTTGCGCCGCCGTAGCGCAGACTTCCCAGTCTGCTGTATCGCCGACTTCCAAGTCGGCACGGCGACCGTCACGGATTGCGGGTTGGAAACCCGCGGCACAGCAGACTTGGAAGTC
>JBEBGD010000143.1:0-11675 GCA_040081625.1 Chthoniobacteraceae bacterium | reverse complement strand
CGGTTGAGCGTGTGCACTCAGCCGTCGCTACGCGACGTGGCGCCACGCTGGACGGGTCCGTGGGCTGAAGCCCACGGCTACGTTCACAGGGTCGCTCCGCGACCAGCAAATAGTCGGCGGTGTTCGCTCCGCAATGCCGTGCGGGGCTTGAGATGCGCGCTTCCATCACCAAGCCAGCGTGCGCACGGGTCGGCGCGTGCGGTTGCGCTGGATGTCGATGATCTGACCGTCGGAGAGATGGATCACGCGGTCGGCCATGTCGGCGATGATCGCGTTGTGCGTGATGACGACCGTGAGCGTGCCGAGCTCGAGGTTCACCTTCTCGATCGCCTCGAGCACGGTGATGCCCGTCTTCACGTCGAGCGCGCCGGTCGGTTCGTCGCAGAGGAGCACCTCGGGCCGTTTCGCAATCGCGCGCGCGATGGCCACGCGCTGCTGCTGGCCGCCGGACATCTGCGATGGGAAGTGATCCATCCGGTCGGCGAGATCCACGAGCGCGAGCGCGTCCTCTGGCGTCATCGGCTCGCGCGAAATCTCGGTGATGAGCGCGACATTCTCCCGGCCCGTGAGGCTCGGGATGAGATTGTAGAACTGGAAGATGAAGCCGACAGAGTCGCGGCGGAACTGCGTGAGTTCATCCTCGGTCGCGGTGGTGAGGTCGGCGCCGCGATAGCTGATCGTGCCCGCGGTCGGCACGTCGAGGCCGCCGAGCAGATTGAGCAGCGTGGATTTTCCGCTGCCCGACGCGCCGAGCAGCACGATGAGTTCGCCGCTGTAAAGATCGAGGTCCACGCCGTCGAGCGCGCGCACTTCGACTTCGCCGCTCGTGTAGATCTTCGAGAGGTCGCGCACCCGGAAGAGCGGGTCGCTGCCATCGCGCTCGTCGAGCGGCGGTGCGGAGTGCGCTGGCGTGGCGGTTTCCATGGACGCGCGCACTCGACGCCGGAAAGGCGGAGCGCGCAAGTCGCAGCCGGGGCTACGGCTTGCCGAAGAGGTCTTCGAGCACCCGCGCCAGCCGGTAGCCGGCGAGCGCCACGCGCCGGGCGCCGATCTCCCGCGCCATGGTCGCAAACTCCGGCGCGAGCGTGCGCACCACGTTGTCGCCCGGATGCGGGCCGGGCGGATACGCCTTCGTGCAGCCGAGGACATGGCTTTCGCGCGCCCACGCGACCGGGTCGAGCACGCGGGATTCCGCCGCGAGCGCCTCTGCAGAAAACTCGGCGGCGATCTGCTTCGCCGCAGTCGCGATCACTCCGCCGTCTGCCGGCGCGGGCCGCGAGGTGATCGGCGGAGTGATGAAGGTCTCGACGATCCTGCCATCGCGCGCCTCGACGCGATATGACTCGTCCCAAAACGCGTGCAGATTGCCGCGCCCGCCCTTGTAGAGATCGGCGAAGGCGACCCCGCCGAGGAGGTAGCCGTTGCCGCCGCGGTCGTCCCACGTGCAGGCGTGCAGCGGTTGGTGGATGTCGCCCGCGCAGTGCATGAGCGTGCCGAGCGCCGCGACTCGCTCCGCGCGCGGAGTCTTCGGGTCGCGCAGCTTTTTCAGCGACTCGCCGATCGCCCACACGACGTGCGGCGGCTCGGGCAGCGCGAAGGCGGCGCCGTCGTCGGTCTTTGCGATGTCCACGTAGTGCCACTTGCCCCACTCGTATTTGCGGCCTTGTGCGCGCATGTCGTCGAGCCACGCGCCAGCGGTGACGAAGTTGTATCGCTGCCCGCCGGAGAAGGTCGTGTCGAGGTCGCGCACCAACTCCGTCACCCGCTCGCGAACGGCGGGCGTGCTCGATTGCCACGCGATCTCGCCGACGAGCATGTGCCCGGCGAGATCCCACGCGTGGCTGGTGGCCGCGAGGGCCAGCAGCGCTGCGGTCGCGCGGAGAGTCACCTAGAGCTTGCGGAAGGTGATGTTGCGGAACGCCGATGCGGTCCGGAAGGACGCGATGCCCAGCGGCATCGACATCTCGATCTCGCCTGGGCGCATCGAGACCTTCTTTCCGTCGATGTCGGCATTGATCCACTGCTCGCCATCGATCCACGCCTCGATCTTCGCGGGCGTCACGCGCAGGCGGATCTGATACCACTTGTCCTTGTCGAACTTCTTGAACTGCGTGGTCGAGTTTTCGGACGCGTCGAGGTCGTCGATGCTCGAGAAGCCGATGAGCGCGCCGCCCCAGCCGCCGAGCACGAGCGTGCCGCACTCCTTGCCGACCGGCACCGTGAGCGCGCAGAAAAAGTCGTCGCCCGCGATCTTCATTCCCTCGAGCGAAATCTCGTAGTTCATCCGCGCCGGCGGCTCGCTGGCGAAGGTGATGCCGGTGAGCGGCTCGCCCATGCCGAGCACGATCTTCCCATCCTCGACCTTCACTTCCCCGTCGGCGCCGAACTGCGTCGGCTTCCAGCCCTTGAGCGTCTTGCCGTCGAAAAGCGCCTGGCCATCCGGCGCGGCGCCGGTGCCGGCGAGCAGCGGCTTCATCTTCGCGAGCCACGCGGGCACGGCCTTGTAGGGATCCTCGGCGGCCTCGTATTCGAGGACGACCCAGCCCTGGTAATTCGCGTCGCGCAGGATCTGCGCGATCCGCGGCAGATCGGACGGCACGCTTTCCTTCGCGCCCGCGGGCTTTATCTCGACCTTCACCTGCACGTTCACCGAGTAGGGTGCGCACTTCGCGAGATCGGCGTAGGGATCGGCGGTGTGGAAATTGCCGGTGTCGAGATTGATGCCGACCCAGGGCGACTTCACGGCCTTCACGATCGCGAGGAGTTGCTCGGGTTCGGCGACGATGCCGCCGTGGTTTTCGATCCCGAGGAAAATCCCGTGCTGGCCCGCGTATGCGGCGCACTCCTCGAGCGCGGCGATGCAGTTGCGCGTCGCCTCGTCGAGCGGCGTGCCTTTCGGCGCCGCGCCGGCGAAGACGCGGATGTGCGGCGCGCCGAGCACCGCGGCGTTGTCGATCCAGCGCTTGGTGTCGGCGATTTCCTTGTCGAGCTCCGGCCCTTTTGCGCGCGCGAAATTATTCCCCACTGCCGTGCCGCTGATGGAGACGCCGCGCAGGAAGGCGTGCCGCTGGACGGCGCGCAGTTGCTCGCGGGTCACGTCCTTCGGGAAGAAGTAGCTCGTCAGTTCGGCACCGTCGCAGCCTTGCTCCGCGCAGTAGTCGATGAAGCCCGCCATATCGAGCGTGCGCGCTACTTCAGTCTTCCGCTTGCTCGTCGCGTCCTTGAAATACTCGCGGAAGGAATACGCCGCGAGGCTCAGCCGCAGCCGCGGCGCGCCTTTACGGTTGAAGGGTTCGATCGCGTGTGCGGAGAGCGCGGCGAGACCGGAGAGATGGAGGAAATGGCGGCGGGTGAGGGAAGGCATGGGACAGTGATGCACTAATGCACGAGCGAGGGAAGTCTTTGGAAGTCGCGAGTGGCTTGGTGCATTAGTGCGCCCGCCGATGATCTACCTCGACTACAACGCCACCACTCCGCTCGCGCCCGAAGCACGCGCGGCGATGCGGCCATTTCTCGAGGAGCACTTCGGCAATCCGTCGAGCATCCACGCCGCGGGACGCGAGGCGCGTGCGGCGATCGACGACGCGCGCGACCGTATCGCGCGGCTGCTCGGGGCGAAGCCGCACGAGATTATCTTCACCGGCGGCGGCACCGAGAGCGACAACCTCGCCATTCTCGGGCTCGCACGGGCGGGGCAGTGGAGGCATGTCATCACCTGCGCGACCGAGCATCACGCCGTGCTCCATGCGTGCGAGCATCTTCGCAAGCGCGAGGGCTTCCGCCTCACGGTGCTGCCGGTCGATCGCGCCGGGCGCGTCGCGCCGGAGCAGGTCGCGGAGGCGCTCGCGCCTGACACGGCGCTCGTCTCAATCATGACGGCGAACAACGAGACCGGCACCCGCCAGCCAGTCCGCGAGATCGGCGCGCTGTGCCGAGAGCGCGGCGTGTTGTTTCACACCGACGCGATCCAGTCCTTCGGGAAGGAGCCGCTGCGCGCGGCGGACTTCGACGCGCTCTCGCTCGCCGCTCACAAGTTTCACGGACCGAAAGGCGCTGGCGTTTTGTATCTGCGCACGGGGCTGAATCTCGACCGGCTCCAGCACGGCGGCTCGCACGAGAATGAGCGCCGGCCCGGCACCGAGAACGTCGCCGCCATCGCTGGCATGGCCGCAGCCGCGGAAGTCGCGGCGCGGGATTTCGACGCGGAGCGGCAAGCCGCGCTGCGCGAGCGGCTGTGGTCCGGCGTGCTGCGACTCTTTCCCGGAGCGATCCGCAATGGCGACCCGGCGGACTCGCTCGCAAACACGCTCAACGTCAGTTTCCCCGGACTCGACGGCGAGGGCCTGCTCATGGCGCTCGATCTCGCGGGCATCGCGGCGAGCAGCGGCAGTGCGTGCATGGTCGGCTCGGTCGTGCCTTCGCACGTCCTGCTCGCGATGGGCGTCGCGCCGGAGATCGCGGGCGCGACCGTCCGCTTCTCGCTCGGCAAGCCGACGACCGAATCCGAAATCGACGAGGCGCTAGTGCGGATGGGCGGCGTCTTCGCGCGCCTGGCCGCCGCGGCATGAGCCAGCTCGATTTTTTCTCGCGCCTCATCGAGCGCCTCAAGCCGAAGCCCGTCGCGCTTCCGGAAGGTGCCGATGCCGAGCTCACCGCGCGCTGCGGCGACTGGCTCATGCCGATGGGATATGCGGAACTCGCGGGCCGCGTTCGCGTGTGCTGGAGCAGCCGGATGCGGAGCACGGCAGGCATGGCGTATCCGAAGACCGCGATGATCAAACTTAATCCGCGGCTCCGTGAGTTCGGCGACGACGAGATCGATCGCACGCTGCGCCACGAACTCGCGCACCTGCTCGCGCACCATCGTGTCGGTCGTCGGAAGATCGCGCCGCATGGCCGCGAATGGCGTCGCGCCTGCACGGACCTCGGCCTGAACGACGAAAAGCGCTGCCACACGCTGCCGCTGCCGCGTCGCACGGTCGAGCGTCGCCACGCGTATCGCTGCCCGTCGTGCGAGTCGGAGATCCGACGCGTGCGCCCCTTCCGCCGCGCCACTGCCTGCCTCGCCTGCTGCCGCAAGCACAGCAGCGGGCGCTACGACGAGCGCTTTCGATTTGTGAAGATGCGATGCGCGTAAAGTCATTCGCCGGCTCTGCGGTCGCGGAGCGACCTCGTGATCGTAGCCGTGGGCTTCAGCCCACGGTCCCGTCCGCAACATCATCGCGTCGCGTAGAGACGGTTGAGGCAAGGCATTCAGCCGTCGCTACGCGACGCATCGCGGTGTGCGAGGGCCGTGGGCTGAAGCCCACGGCTACGATCATTGGCTCGCTACGCGAGCGACTCGCTCGGCTCGCTACGCGAGGGATACGCGGACGTTCGCCGGTTCGTCCCGCACGAAATGGCACCCCTGCCTGGTCGCTTCCTCGGAATGACGGGTAGTTGTAAGTTTCCGAACACCTCCTAGCGTCCCGCCCCGACTCCATGAGCGAAGCCCCGCCGAAAATTCTCTACTGCCACTGCCAGTATGCGCAGGTCGTCCCGCGCGACGTGAAAGAAGCCGTGCTGCGCCGGCTGTGTGAGAGCGGCGTCGAGTTCGAGGCCGTCGCCGACTTGTGCGAGATGGCTGCGCGCATAGACCCGGCGCTCGCGCGGCTGAGCGGCTGCGGCGCGCTGAAGATCGCCGCGTGTTTTCCCCGTGCCGTGAAGGGGCTCTTTCATCAAGCCGCCGCCGATCTCACCGCCGACGCTACCGAGGTGCTGAACATGCGCACCGAGACCGCCGACGATGTCGTCACGCGCGCTCTCGCGCCCGACATGCAGCCGAATATTCCCACCGGAAAAGAAACGATCCAGATCCCCACACCCGCCTGACCCATGGCCCTCACCGCGACTGCACTCCACGTCCATCTCTACGAAGGCGAAGACGCCGAACCGCTCCCGCCGGAGGATCGCTTCGCGACGCTCACCGCGCTGCTCGAACGCGGCTACACCGTCGCGCGCAGCTCTTCGCCGGCGGAAGCGAACGATCGCACCGTCACGTTCGCGCGTGGCGGAGCGCGGGACATCAGCGGCCTTAGCGCGATGCAGGTCGCCGATCTCGCCGATGCCGCGCGCGGAGAACTCGACGCCGCCACGCACGGCGCGTGGAAGCCGTGGTTCCCGGTCATCGACTACGACCGCTGCACGAACTGCATGCAGTGCCTGAGCTTCTGCCTGTTCGGCGTCTATGGCGTCGATGCCGACTCGCGCATCCAGGTGCAAAACCAGGACAACTGCAAAACCAACTGCCCCGCGTGCTCGCGCGTCTGCCCGGAGGCGGCGATCATGTTTCCGAAATACAAGAGCGGCCCGATCAACGGCGACCTCGTGAGCGAGTCGGACCTCAACCGCGAGAAGATGAAGGTCGATATCAGCGCGCTGCTCGGCGGCGACGTGTATGAGATGCTTCGCCTGCGCAGCGAGAAGGCGCAGAGCCGCTTCAGCAAGGAGCGCGACTCGGACAAGGCGCTGTCGGAACGGCAGAAGTGCCTCGTCAAACTCGCGCAATCCGGCGACATCCCCGCCGAGGTGCTCATGTCGCTCCCGGCACCCGAGGAGATCGCGCGGCGGGCCGAGGAAGCGAAGGCGAAGGCCGCGGCAGCGCTCGCGGCGAACGGTCGCGCGTGAGTCTGCGCGCACTGCTGCTGGTTTTCACGATCGTGGCGGGCGGCTTCGCAGCCGAGCGTCCGAACATCCTGCTCATCCTCGCGGACAACTGGTCGTCGCCGCACGCCGGAGTGCTCGGCGACAAGACCGTGCGCACGCCGGTGTTCGACCGACTCGCGAGTGAAGGTGCGCTTTTCCGCAATGCATTCTGCCCGGTGCCGTCGTGCTCGCCGACGCGCTCGTGCCTGCTCACGGGCCGCGTCGCGCATCAACTCGAGGACGCGGCGAGCTTGTGGAGCGGCTTTCCGAAGAAGTTTACGGTCTTCACCGAGGCGCTGCGCACGGCGGGATACGAGACGGGTTATTGCGCGAAAGGCTGGTCGCCGGGACGACCCGAGGGCGAGATGAATCCCGTCGGGACCGAGTGGCCGCGCGTTCGCGCCAAGGGAAAGGCGACGACGCCCCGAGAGCTGGACGAGCAGATGATTCGAGGGTTTGGCGAGTTCATGGAGGAGCGCGATAAACGGCGGCCATTCTTCTTCTGGCTCGGCATCACGCTGCCCGCTCGGCACACGTGGCACGCAGGCGAGGCGGCGCGGCGCGGATTGCGCGCGGAGACCGTGCAAGTGCCGGGGAATATGCCCGACGTGCCCGAGGTGCGCACGGCGCTGCTCGAATATTACGCATCGGTCGAGCGGCTCGACGCGCTCGCGGGCAAGGCGCTCGCGCTTCTCGGCGCGCAGGGCGTCTCGGACTCGACGCTCGTCGTTTACACCGGCGACAACGGCTGGCAGATGCCGCGCGGCCTGGCGAATTGCTACGACACCGGCACGCATGTGCCGCTCGCGATCCGCTGGCCCGGCGTGGTGCAACCGCGACAGGTGTTCGACCAGTTCATCAGCCTTACGGATTTCGCGCCGACCTTTCTCGACGTGGGCGGGCGGCTCATTCCGCAGGTGATGACGGGGCGCAGCTTCGCGCCGCTCCTGCGCGGCGAGCACGATCCCGCGCCGCGCGACGCTGTCTTTCTCGAGCGCGAGCGCCACGCGAATGTGCGCGCGGGGAATCTCAGCTACCCGATGCGTGCGATCCGCACCCGCGATCATCTCTACCTTCGCAACCTGCGCCCCGATCGCTGGCCGGCGGGCGATCCTGATGTGTGGTTCGCCGTCGGTCCTTATGGCGATGTCGATCAATCGCTCGCGAAGGACTACATCCTCGCGCATCGCGACGAGCCTGCGGTGCGGCGCTTTTACGAGCTGAATTTCGCGAAGCGTCCCGCCGAGGAACTCTACGACCTGCGCGCCGATCCCGAGCAGCTCGTCAACGTCGCCGGCAAGCCGGAGCATCGCGCCGCGAAGGATGCACTGCGCGCGCGCCTCGACCAGTGGATGCGCGACACCGATGACCCGCGCGTCGATCCGGCCTACGACCGGTGGGACGAGTATCCCTACTACGGCGGTTCGGTGAAGAAGTGAGCGCGGCTAAAACTCCGCGCAGTTGAAGACGATGCGGTAGCGGCAGCGCTCGCTGCGGCAGACGACCTTGCACTTCTCCGAGATGAGCGGTCCGCCGCAAACGGGGCAGACGGAATCGGGAGACGGCGCCGGCTCCTTCTCCGCTTCGATTTTGTTTTCGTCGCTCACACGTTGAAGCGGAACTCCATCACGTCGCCGTCCTTCACGACGTATTCCTTGCCCTCGATCCGCAGCTTGCCGACTTCGCGCGCCTTCGCGTTCGAGCCGAGCGCGACGAGGTCGTCGAAGGCGATTGTCTCGGCGGCGATGAAGCCGCGCTCGAAATCGGTGTGGATGACTCCGGCCGCCGCGGGCGCCTTGTCGCCGGCGTGAATCGTCCACGCGCGCGTCTCCTGCTCGCCGGTCGTGAGGTAGGTGCGCAGGCCGAGCAGGTGATACACGCCGCGGATCAACTCGTTCACGCCGCTGCTCTCGACGCCGAGCCCGCGCAGATACTCGGTCGCCTCCGCTTCGCTCAAGTCCACCAGCTCGCTCTCGATCTGCGCGCTGATTACGACGGCTTCGGTCGCGAAATGCGCGGCCGCGTAGTCCTTCACCGCCTGCACGAACTTCGCCGCGTCGCACGGCTCACCCTTTGCCAGCGCGCCGAGGTCGGACTCGCTCACGTTGCACGCGAAGATCGTCGGCTTCGATGAGAGGAGGAAGAACTCCTTCATCAGCTTCTTCTCCTCGTCGGAGAGTTCCATCGTCAGCGCGGGTTTGCCGGCGTCGAGATGCGGGAGCAGCTTCTCGCACAGCGCATGTTCGGCCTTCGCGGTCTTGTCGCCGGAGCGCGCCCCTTTGGTCACGCGATCCCTCCGCTTCTCGGTGCCGGCGAGATCGGCGAGGACCAGCTCGGTATTGATGACCTCGATGTCGCGCACCGGATCGACCGTGCCGCTGACGTGATGAATGTCCGAGTCCTCGAAACAGCGCACGACTTGCACGATCGCATGGACCTCGCGGATGTGGCTGAGGAATTGATTGCCGAGCCCTTCGCCCGCGCTCGCACCGGCGACCAGCCCGGCGATATCGACGAACTCGATCGCCGCCGGCACGAGCTTCTTCGAGTTCGAGAGTTTGCTGAGCACCGCGAGCCGCGGGTCGGGCACGGTCACCACGCCGACGTTCGGGTCGATCGTGCAAAACGGGTAGTTCGCCGCCTGCGCCTTGCGGGTGCGGGTGACGGCGTTGAAGAGGGTGGATTTTCCGACGTTGGGCAGGCCGACGATTCCGGCTGAAAGCATAAGGGCGCGGACCGTAGCGGGCGATCCGCGTCCCGCAACGGCGGTCTTCTACGGCATCTGCACGACGACGATGGCCTGACCGGCGGTGCCGAGGCTCGCACGGAAGGTGACTCCGCCGGTCGCGTTGACTGCGCGGCCTGCGCCGGGCGAGCCCTTGGCGGGAGTGAACGCGAGGATCGTCTTGATCTTCGGCGAAGCGGGGAGGGTCGTCAGCGGATCGCCGGTGCGCGCGAGGAGACGGACGGCGCCCGTTTTGTCGGCAGCCCACAGGCCGACCCTGTTCGTTGCCTTCACGCCGCCGCCGCGAGCGAGCGTTGCGGTGAAAGCGTTGGCGCGGATGGGCGTCGCGGTGGGTTTCACTTCAAAGCCGGTGATGGCGAGGAATTTCGCGCCGCCGGTTTCGGGCGCGGCGCCGCTTTCCCGTGCGAGTAGCGAGAGCGTGCTGCCGGTGCTGGTCCACAGCCCGGTGTCGTTCTTTGGCGTCGCGGCGGGCGTGCCGCTGCGGATCTTGAGCGACGCGTTGAAGGTCGTGGCATTCGCGCCGATGGACGCGGGGTCTTTGAATTTGAGGAAGGTCGCGCCGTCTGCGCTGGCCACGGGATCGCCCTCGCGGAATACGGCGCTGAAACCGGTCCCGCTGTCGCCGGTGAAGATGCCCGTGTCGTTCGTGCTCAAGACGCCGCCGGAGCCGATGGTCAGCGTGCCGAGCAGCGCGGCGCCCGAGCCGTTCGCGGCGGGGACTCCGAACTTCTTGATGCTCGCGCCGGCGGGTGCGGTGGCGGGAGCGTTGCTGAGCAGATCGAGCGTCGCCGCGCCGGCCAGTGGAGCGGTGAAGGCGGCACTGCTGCCGTCGGTGAAAGTGACGACGTAGTGGAAAGCGCCGGTCGAATCGAGCCAGCGATTGTGGTCGCCTGAGCCGCTCACTTTCGAGAAGGCCACGATCGTCTTCACGATGCGCGGCGCACCGCCATCGACGGTGAGCGGATCGCCCTCGCGCACGAGCAGCGACACGCCGCCGCTCGTCGCCCGCCACACGCCGGTGTCGGTCGCCGCGGTGACGCCGCCGCCGCGGAGTTTGGCGACAAAGACGATGGCGTTGGGATGATTGGCGAGCGCGGAGAACGACTTGAACACGGCGGTGCCGGCGTCCGGCGCCCCATCGCCTTCGCGTGCGACCAGCGCGAGCGGGCCGAAGTTGTCCGCCCAGATGCCCGTGTCGTTCGCGGGCGTCACGGCTGGCGTGCCGGTGCGGACTTTCGCCGCGCCGATGAAGGCGACCTTTCCGCCCGCGGCGACGGGATCGAGAAGTTTCGAGAACGTCGCGCCGTTCAAGTCGGGCGCGGGACCGCCCACGCGACAAAGGACGGCGGGCGAAGCACCGCTGATGATCGCTCCCAGCGGCTTCGCGCCGGTGGGCACGATCGTCGCGAGGAAGCAGAGCGTGCTCCCGTCGAGTTGCGGCGGGCCGAAGGTCTTGAAGACCGTGCCCGCGGGCTCGCCGGGCACGGGATCGCCGGTGACGTAAACGACCGTCTTCACCGGATCGGTGCTCGGTGGCGTGACGGTGACGGTGAGGTTGAAGACGTTGCTGTCGTTCGTGCCGTCGTTCACTTTCACTGGCACGGTCAGCGCGCCGGTGAAGCCCACGTCGGGCGTGACCGCGTTGCCGGCGAAGGTGTAGTTCGTGCCCGCAAGCACGGTGAGCGTGAAGCCGGTCGGATACGTGTCGTCGGGATCGGTGACGAGCAGGTCGGCGAAGACGATCGTGCGCGCCGTTTCCTGCGGCGTGAAGACGGTGTTCTGCCCGGTGATGCTCGGCGGAGTGTTCGGCGCGCCGACGTGGACGACGAGGTTGACGACGTTGCTGTCCGCCGCGCCGTCGTTGACCTTTGCGGGCACGGAGAGATTGCCGGTGAAGCCGCTCGCGGGCGTGATCATGTTACCGGTGCGCGTGTAGTTCGCCCCGTCCATCACGGTGAGCGTGAAGCCGGTCGGGTAGCTGTTATCCACATCGCTCACGAGCAGATCGCCGGGGACGATGGTCCGCGCGGTGTCCGGGAGCGTCGAGATCGAGTTCTGCCCGGTGATCACCGGCGGGTCGTTCACGGCCGTGACGCTGACACTGAGGTTCAAGACGTTGCTGTCCGCCGCGCCGTCGCTCACTTTCACGGGCACGGTGAGCGTGCCGTTGAAGTCGAGTGCTGGAGTGATCGCGTTGCCGGTGCGCGTGTAGTTGGTGCCGTCCATCACGGTGAGCGTGAAGCCG
>JBEBGD010000044.1:0-40749 GCA_040081625.1 Chthoniobacteraceae bacterium | reverse complement strand
ATCGTGCCGTTGTGCGAGCCGAGCTCCTCGACCGTGATCGTCGGTCCGAGGTGAAGTGCGACGTGGCGCCGGGAGATCGACGGGTCATCGATCTTGACCTCGCACTCGGCTCCCCGACCGAGCGTCACGCTGCCGCTCTCGGGCCGTTCGAGGCCGGCGAGTGTGTAGAGCAGCGTTGTTTTTCCCGCGCCACTCGCGCCGACGAGGAAGATCGATTCGCCGGCCTCGATGTCGAGGCTGATCCCGCGGAGCACCTCGATGCGGCGCGAACCGAGCGTGAAGGAGCGTCGCACATCGCGCGCGCTGATGATGGGCTCGCTCATTTGCGTCGCAGCTTCACTGTGCGCGTGGCGACACGGCCGCCGCACGAATTGTCGTAGGCGATGGCCGCGCGGACCGCCCGCTCAGCGATGACGGCGGGATCCTTCACTTCGTCGTAGAGTGCATGGACCGCGCCGATGGCGTAATCGCTGCCCGAGCCGATGGCGTAGTATTGCCGAAACTCGGAGACGCTCATGTTCGACGAGATGAGGAAGATCCCGCCCGGGCTCGCGACGAGAAAACTCGCGTCGAGATTGGCGAAAGGCGTCTCGTTTTCCTTGCCCGGCTGGTCATTGACGAACGGGTATTCGCGCCGGAGCGCCTTCCAGAACTTCACAAAGAAATCGAACACCGAATGGCGGTCGCGAAGGCTCACGCGGCGACGCTTGAGATAGTGCGCGAAGATGTCGTCGTAGAGCGCCCACCCCGATGAGCCGAGCACCGCGTCCCCCACGGACCGAAGTTTGAGCGCGTCGTGGTTTTCTGGCGGCGGACGCAGGTCGCCGAAGTTATCCTGGGAGTCAGCGGCGATGGTGATGGACGAGTTTTTGCGAACGGCGACGATAACGGACATAAAAAAGGGCCGGCACAATAGCCAGTGGCATCCGCAGCGCAATCACCGCCCTGCGCGAAGCTGGCGAACGGCATCGTAAAGGACGATTCCGACGGCCGTCGCGAGATTCAGGCTGCGCGCCTGCGGCGCCATCGGAATCGTCAGCGTCCGGTCCGCGTGTGCGGCGAGCATCGACTCAGGGAGCCCCTTGGTCTCGCGGCCGAAGACGAGAAAGTCGCCCGCGGAAAAATCCGCATCCCAGTATGCGCGCTCAGCTTTGGTCGATAAGAACCAAAACCGAGCCGCCGGATGCGCCTCGCGCAGCTGCTCGAACGTATCCCAGAGCGTCAGACGCACCTCCGGCCAATAGTCCAGGCCCGCGCGACGAAGCGCCTTGTCGTCGAGCGAAAAGCCCAGCGGCTTGATCAGGTGAAGGTCCGCATCGGCGGCGAGACAAAGCCGGCCGACATTTCCGGTGTTTGGGGGGATCTCTGGTTCGACGAGGACTACATGAAGCATTTGAGAAGAGAGGAGTCCATCCGGTCCGCACGGCGCTTTCAAGCGCATCCCGCACTACTCGCACGCCAGCCTCGACGCTCATTAGCAATCGTTTGCTTGAATCCGGGGCCACCTTGGATATGCATCCGCTTTAATGAACTCCTCAACGTTACAAATCGCGCATCTCAAGAAGATGCTAAGCCTCGAAGAGAAACGGGCGGCGCTCCAGCAGCAGCTCAGCGCGCTCGAAAGCCAGTTGGATTCGCTCAAGCGACAACTGATCTCTGGCAACCGCGCCCCCGCCCCGGCGCCGAAAGCCAAGCCGGCCAAGGCCGCTGCCAAACCCACCCGCGCGAAGAAAGCCCCGCGCGCCGCGCTCAAGAGCCGCATCTTCGCCGCACTCGAGAAAGCCGGCTCAACCGGAGTCAAGGTTCTCGACATCGCAAAGGACCTCAGCACGAATCCCGCGAATATCTACGCATGGTTCCATGCAGCCGAGACACGCTATCCCGTCGTCAAGCGCGTCGCCCCGGCAACCTATAGACTCGTGGGAAATGCCCCGGCGCCCAAGGCCGCGAAGGCTATTAAGCCCGTGAAACCTGCGAAAGCCGCGAAGCAGCCCGGGCCAAAGCCTGCCAAGGCGCCGAAGGTCAAGGCGGCGAAAGCCTCGAAGGGCGGCAATCGGCGTGGCGCGCTCCAGGCGCGAATTATTGATGCTCTCAAGGCTGCGGGGACGAATGGCGAGACGGTCAAGAGCCTTTCCGCCAGGTTCAAGATGCCCTATCGCAACATCCAGGTGTGGTTCGCCACGACCGGCAAGCGCAACCCGGCGGTGAAAAAGGTCGGGCCCGCGACTTATCAATTCGCCGGCTGACCGGCGTAAATCCACATCGATAATTTCAAGACAGGCGCCCTTTCACGGGGGCGCCTGTTTTGCTTTGCAGACTCCGCGACAGGCGTTAGACGGCGGGCATGAAAGCATCCTTCCTGAGCCTTCTCGTCGCAATCTCGGTCGGCTTGGGGGCCGTCATTTATCTCGAGCGTCAAAAGGTTTCGCGCCTCGAACAAGCCTCAGCGACATACCTCACCGATACCGCTGATCTCGCCGCTCAGCGCGACCGCGATCGCGAGGAGATCCGTCGCCTGCGCGAACAGCTCGAAGTCTTCAAGGCCGAGTCGGAGACGCTGCGCGCTCAGCTCGCATCCGCCAAGTCTGCCTCGCCGGCAACCGGCGATCCGCAAGCCACTGGAGCTGCGGACACGAAGCCGGCGGATGGAAAGCAGTTCATGAAAGGGCTGGCGAAGATGTTCACTGATCCTGAGATGAAGAAATCCATGCGCGTGCAGCAGATGGTGGGACTCCGGATGATCTATGGCGACCTCGCGAAAGAATTGGGTCTATCGGCGGCGGACGCCGAGCAGTTGATGGAGATGCTCGCCGACCGGCAGATGGATCTTAGCGCCTCAGCAATGGGCAACATGGATCCGAACGCACCCGACAGGGACGAGAAGACGAAGAAGCTGGCGGAGACGCAGCAACGCTATAACGAGCAACTCAAGGCGGTCCTTGGCGAGGAGAACTTCAAGAAGTTCCAGAGCTATGAAGGCTCGATCGGCGATCGGTTCATGCTCCAGCAGTTCGAGGGTCAGTTCGCTGCCGCGGGCGCGCCGCTGGAGGCGGCGCAAAAGAACTCGCTGCTCGGGCTCATGCGCGAGGAACGAACGAAGTCGCCGGACAACCTCATGAACAGCACGAACCCGCAGCAGCAGTTCGACACGCTCAAGTCCGACGCCGGGGTCCAGAAGTTTATGACGAGCCAGGAGGAGTTTAACCGGCGCGTGCTCAATCGCGCGCGCGACGTGTTGAACGCGGATCAAGTCGCGACGCTCGAAAAGGTGCAGCAGCAGCAGCTCGAGTTCATGAAAGTGCAGATGAAGATGTCGCGGGAGATGCTCGGACTCGGCAAATGACGGGGATTGTCGAGCATCCGGCAAATGTCACTTGCCGGGCAGCGGCTCATTTGCGATACGTCCCGCCCGCTTTCCGCGGGCCTGAAAGCCAGTGTAGCTCAGTGGTAGAGCAGCGGTTTCGTAAACCGCAGGTCGCGGGTTCAATCCCCGCCACTGGCTCCAGCTTTATTTCCCGCGAATCCTCCGAAGCGCGGCGACGCCGAGCAGGAGCACGAGCGCACCGACGGCGAGAGCGGCGGCGGTCGGAAACGATGGCGTCTTTGCCGGAAGTGGGACGTCGGCGCCGGAGATCGTGACCGAGACGGGCGCAGCGGCGGTCAGTTGCGCAAGTGTGGGTAGATCGGGTGCGGCGACGGATTTCGCTTTCACCAGCCCGTCCCAGTCGGTCGCAAACAGCAGGTCGATCCCGGGATTCTGGTCCTTCACCTCGCATGAGCATTTGCCGATGAGAAAGCTCGCGGCCCGGTCGATCGTCTCGCGCTTGATCCCCTCACCCACGAGCGCGTAGAGCGCGCGGCCTCGGCCGAAGACGGGGAAGACAATCGGCTCCTTCGCCTCATCGAGGTCCGTCTCGGCGGTGAGAAGCATCTTGATGAACGCGCCCTCGTCCGAATCGTCGCGCCGGAGGCGAAGAATGGAGAAGTCGAGACGCAGGTCTTCCTGCGCGATGGAGACCAGCCCGTTGGCGATGTCCTGCGCTTCGAGCTTCGGAAGTTCGAGCGTGCCCACGAGGTAGTCGAGCCGCGCCTGCAACGTCGTTGCGGCGGCATCGTCTTTCGCACGGTCGCCACTCTCGATCAGCAGCCACACGGCGCTCTCGCCTTCACCGAGGCGACGCGCGACCTCCCGGCGCGCCGGGGAATCGACGAGTCGTTCGACGGAATTTTCCGCGAGAGGACCGGACCAGAACGTCGCACCCCGCGCACCGGGAAAACGCACCGAGAGTGAAGGCAGTTGGCCCGGCGCGTCGGGCAAAGGCTCGCGATCGAGATCGATTGTGCGAACGGTGAGGTTCGCACGCATCTTCCCGGCATCGGCACTGAGCTTGTCCGCAAGGGCTCGCTGTTCGGGCGTGAGTGGCCCGCGGTGAAAGACGAGCGCTTCAAACGGATCGGCGGCCCAATGCTCGAGCGCGTAGCGAAAGACCGGCACGGAGCACGCGTTTGCCGAAGCGAGGGTGATCAGGAGGAGCGAGGCGACGAGTCGTAGAAGCATTTTTCGGTTACCGGAATGGGCGGCTTTCATTTCGTCCGTGTGTCGCGACACGATCAAGCGTTCCCCACCCACCAATCCGTCCTGCCATGAAACTCCTCGCCACCGTCCTTCTCGCCGCCTCCACCGTGTTCGCCGACTGGCCCACGTATCTGCACGACCAGTCGCGCGTCGGCTACACGCCGGAAGCGCTCACGACACCGCTTACGAAGCGCTGGGACTTTGCATCGCCCACGGCGCCGAAGCTCGCATGGGCCGGTGAAGACGGGCGCGTCTATGAGGGCTACGAGATGACCAATCGTGTGCGCTTCGACGAAGTCTTCCACGTCGCGATCGTCGGCGCGCGCGTGTTCTTCGGCTCGTCGGTCGATGGCCGCGTCCATTGTCGCAATCTCCTCACGGGGCGCGACGAGTGGACCTTTTTCACCGATGGCCCGATCCGGCTCGCGCCGATGGTCGCCGATGGCCGCGTGTTCATAGGCTCGGACGACGGCTACGCCTACTGCCTCGACGCAGCGACCGGGAAGCTCGCATGGAAACTCCGCGCAGGCCCGAATGACGAACGCATCCTGGCGCGCGGCCGCATGATTTCCCGCTGGCCGGTGCGCACAGGCATCCTCGTCGATGGCGGCACCGCGTATTTCGGAGCCGGCGTATTTCCTCACGAGAATGTCTATCTCTACGCCGTCGAGGCCGCGACCGGCAAAGTCGTGTGGAAGAACGACGCGATCAGCCAGGACGACGCCGGGCGCAACGACCTCTCGCCGCAAGGCTACATGCTCGCGTCGAAAGACACTCTCTTCGTGCCCTCGGGCCGCGGACTCGCGTCTGCCTTTGAGCGCGCGACCGGCCAACCGGTCAAGCGCAACACCGCCGCGTGGCGGGGCATCGGCGGGACGCAGGCGCTGCTCGCGGACGACCAGCTTTATTCCGTCGGCGAGCATCAGATCCTCGCCGCCGACCAGCAGACCGGGAAGACCGGCTTCGGCTGGTTTGTCGGCAAGCAGATGACGCTCGCCGGCGAGATGGGCTACATGGCCACGGGAAAGGAAATCGTCGCGATCGATCGCGTGCGCCACGCCGAGGGCACGCGCAAACGTTTCGCGATCGAGGCGGAAATCACCAAGCTGACCAAGGAGCTAAGAACCCATCCCGCGCTCGCGGAACTCAAGAAACTGCAAGCGCTCGGACCGAACCCGCCCGAGGCCGCCGGCGCCGCATACGAGATCAAGCGCGCCGATTACCAGGCCAGGAAGGACAAGCTCGCGGCGCTGAAAACGGAATCCGCGCAGTTTACCGACGCCGGGGTGAAGTGGCGCTGGCCGTCCGCGCACATCTCCGCGCTCATCCTCGCGGGAAAGACTCTCATCGTCGGCGGAGTCAACGAAGTCGTCGTGCTCGACGTCGAGTCCGGCAAGCCCGTGTGGAAATCCGCGATCGAAGGCGATGCACGCGGTCTCGCGGCCGCCGGCGGGCATCTCATCGTCAGCACGACGACGGGGAAAATCTACGCCTTCGCCGACGGAACCCAGAACGCATCGACGACGCTCGCCGCTGAATCGAAGCCAGGCGATCCCTTCCCGAAGGACGCACTCACCGACATCTACGCGAGCGCCGCGGATACGATCCTCGCGCAGACGGGCATCAAGCGCGGGTTCTGCCTCGTCATCGGCGGCGAGCAGGGCCGACTCGCTTACGAGTTGGCGAAGCGCAGCGACCTAACGATTTTCGCCGTCGAGCCCGACGAGCGAAAAGTGCAGTCCTCGCGCGAAGCGCTCCTCAAGACCGGCCTCTACGGCTCGCGCATCACCGTCGATCACCTCGACCTCTCGGTCGTCCCGTATTCGAGCTACTTCGCGAATCTCATCGTCTCCGACACGCTGCTCATCACGGGCGAAATCCCCGGCATCGCCGCGGAAGTCGCGCGCAACCTCAAGCCGATCGGCGGCACGATCGTCCTCGGAGTCGCCGACTCGGTGAAGCCGAGGACGAACATCGCCGCGTGGCTCGCCGCGACGAAGCTCAGCACGGAAGACGCGAAGATCACGACGCAAGGCGCGTGGTCGCGGCTCGTGCGCGGGCCGCTCCCCGGCGCGGACTCGTGGTCGCATCAATACGGCAACGCCGGCAACACCTCGAGCAACAGCGACACGCGCATCAAGGGCGGCCTCGGCGTGCTGTGGTATGGCGATCCCGGCCCCGGCAAGATGCTCAACCGCCACAACGGCGCCGTCGGCCCCGTCTCGACCAATGGCCGCCTTTTCATCCAGGGCGAGAAAAGCGTGATGGCCTACGACGCCTACAACGGCCTCGCACTTTGGGAGGTGGAGAATCCCGCCGCGATTCGCGCGGGCGTCTATGCCGCCGGTGAAGCGAGCAATCTCGCCGCGAGCGACGACAGCCTCTTCATGGTCGAACTCGACAAGTGCTTCCAGTTCGACGCCGCGACCGGCAAGGTGCAGCGCACCTACGCGTTGCCGCCCAGCGATGGCGAGCAGGACAAGCGCTGGGGCTTTCTCGCTTACGACAAAGGCGTGCTCTTCGGCACCATCACCGAGCGCAAGACCATCGAGCAGGAGAAGGTCCGGCGCGGCAACGCCACCAGCATCGCTACCGATCGCGTCTTCGCCTACGACGTGCGCAGCGGCGAGCTGCTTTGGACCTATCAGGGCAAGAGCATCAGCTACGTCACCATGGCCATCGGCGATGGACGCGTGTTCTTCATCGACAGCTCGCTCACGCCCGAGCAGCGCGCGGACATGCTCGCGCAGGACAAGACCGCTCTCGCGAAGCTCACCGGCAAGGAGCGCGACATCGCCGAAGATCGCGTGAAGAAAGCCGACCTCCGCCTCGCGGTGGCGCTCGACGCGCGCAGCGGCAAGAAGCTGTGGGCCAATCCGGTCGATGTGACCGATTGCAGCGAGATCGGCATCGGCGGCGGCAGCCTCAATCTCATCTACCACAACAACCAGCTCGTCCTCGGCGGCGCAAATGCGAACGGGCATTACTGGGAGCAGTTCCTGAAGGGCGAGTTTGCGCGGCGCCGGCTCGTCGTGCTCGATGCAAACAACGGTCAGAAGCTGTGGGCGAAGGACGCGAACTATCGCCATCGCCCCATCATTATCGGCAACGAGATCGTCGCCGAACCGTGGGCCTACGACCTCTACAGCGGCGACCAAAAGATGCGCACACATCCGCTCACCGGCGAGCAGACGGCGTGGATGTTTGCGCGCCCCGGCCATCACTGCGGCGCGATCTCCGCGACGCCGGCGATGATGTTCTTCCGCTCGAAGTTCACCGCCTTCTACAACCGCGAGACGGACGAAGGCACCGAGCACTTCGCCGGGCAGCGGCTCGGTTGCTGGATCAATACGATCCCCGCCAACGGCCTCGTGATGATCCCCGAGGCGAGCGCGGGCTGCGTGTGCCTCTTCTCGATCGCCGCGACGATCGTCTTCGAGCCGCGCGACAAGCGCATGCAGTGGGGCGTCTATAGCGCGACGGGCGCGACACTTCCCGTGCAGCACATGGCGCTCAATCTCGGCGCGCCCGGCGACCGCCGCGACGCGCACGGCAAGCTATGGCTCGGCTACCCGCGTCCCAGCTCGCGCGCCGGCATCGACCTGCCGCTCGACATCAAGCCGAAGATCGCGAAAGCCGGCGGCTACTTCAGCTTCAACGAAGAGTCCTACCCGATCGCGAAGACCGACACGCCGTGGATCTTCACCAGCGGCGTGCGCGGCATGAGCCGCTGCGAGCTGCCGCTCATCGGCAAAGACCAGCCGTCCGCGACCTACACGGTGCGCCTCTACTTCGCCGCACTCGAGGACGACAAACCCGGCCAGCGCGCCTTCGACATCAAGCTCCAGGGCAAGCCGGTCGAGGAGCGCTTCGATCCCGCGGCGCTCGGCGGCGCGAAGTCCGCGCTCGTCCGCGAGTATCGCGACGTCGCCGTGACCGATAATCTCCTCGTCGAGCTGTCCGGCGAAGACGCGGTGCTCTCCGGCATCGAAGTCGTGCGCTCAAACTCGAAGGAGATCACCGAGCGCGTCGCGGCGCGTTATTGAAGCTCGCGAAAGTGGCGAACGAACCGGGGAACGCGGCGTGGTTCGCGGAGCGAACGCCTGACGCTAGCCCGGCACTTCAGTGCCGGGAAATCCAGCACCGTCCCGGCGAGTCGCGTCGCGACGAGCGAAAACAGCCGCAGTGAGGCCCAGCCGTCGCTCCGCGACGTGCGCGCGAAGGAGGTGAAACCCGGCACTGAAGTGCCGGGCTCCCCCCGGCTGTCGCTCCGCGACAAATCACTCCACCGCACAAACCGCTTTCGCGAGATTCCATGGCGCACGATCACTCGTCCGCCGGCTCGCGCGGTTTCCACGTCGCGGCGCGGGCGTCTTCGGGCGTGCCGGTCGCGAGCTCGAAGAGACACAGCGAGCGCGCCTCGATCTCGAAATCGTCGCCCGCCGCGTGCATGTCCGGTTCGTGGAGAAAGCCCGCCTCGTCGCGCGTGTCGAGCAGGCGCCGCCAGCCGACGCCTTCGCGACCGGCCAGCCGAAACTTCACCGGTTCGTGATGCGCGTTGAAGAGCAGCATGAACGTCGAGTCCTCGAGCGTCCGGCCCTGCGCATCGACGGCATCCGATGACGGCCCCACCAGCACCACGCCGATGCAGCGCGCCTGCGACGAAGTCCAGCGCGAGTCGTTCATCTCCATGCCGTCGGCATCAATCCAGATGATGTCCTTCACCCGCGCGCGCGGGATTTTCCGGCCCGAGAAAAACTTGCGGCGGCGGAAGATCGGGTGCGCGTGGCGGAAGGCGACGAGGCGCACGACGAAATCCTCGAACTGCCGCTCCTCCTCGCTGCGCAACCACGAGAGCCAGCTCAGCTCATTGTCCTGGCAGTAGGCGTTGTTGTTGCCGCGCTGCGTGCGGCCGTATTCGTCGCCCGCGGAGATCATCGGCACGCCCTGCGAGAGCAGCAGCGTGGCGAGGAAGTTCCGGCGCTGGCGCCGGCGCAGCGCGTTGATCTCCGCGTCGTCGGTCGCGCCCTCCGCGCCACAGTTCCACGAGCGGTTGTGGCTGTCGCCGTCGCGGCCCTCCTCGCCGTTGGCTTCGTTGTGCTTCTCGTTGTAGGCGACCAGATCGGCGAGCGTGAAGCCGTCGTGCGCGGTGATGAAGTTGATGCTCGCCGACGGCGGCCGATGCGCGTGCTGGTAGAGATCGCTGCTGCCGGTGAGCCGGTTGGCGAACTCGCCGATCATCCCCTCGTCGCCCTTCCAATACGCGCGCACGCTGTCGCGATACTTCCCATTCCACTCCGCGAACGGCTCGGGAAATCCGCCGACCTGGTAGCTGTCGGGATGCCCGAGGTCCCACGGCTCGGCGATCAGCTTCACCTGCGAGAGCACGGGGTCCTGCCGGAGGATGTCGAAGAATCCGCTGCCGTGATCGAACCCGTGCCGCTCGCGCCCGAGCGTCGTCGCGAGGTCGAAGCGGAAGCCATCGACATGCATCTCGAGCACCCAGTAGCGCAGCGAATCCATGATGAGCTGGAGCACGCGCGGGTGCGGCATGTTCAGCGAGTTGCCGCAGCCGGTGAAATCCATCACGTGTCGCGGATCGGTCGGCGCGGGCCAGTAGTAGTTCGCGTTGTCGAGGCCGCGGAAACACAGCGCCGGTCCGAGATGATTCCCCTCGCCCGTGTGATTATAGACCACGTCGAGGATCACCTCGATGCCCGCCGCGTGCAGCGCCTTCACCATCGACTTGAACTCCGCAACCTGCCCGCCGCGCGGGTCGCCCGCATACGCATGATGCGGCGCGAAGAACCCGATCGAGCTGTAGCCCCAGTAGTTCGTCAGCCCGCGCTCCTCGAGAAAACCATCGTTCACGAAATGATGCACCGGCAGCAGCTCGACCGCGGTGATGCCGAACTTCTTGAAATACGCGATCGCCGGCTCGGAGCCGAGCGCCGCGTAGGTGCCGCGCAGGTGCTCGGGGATCTCCGGGTGCAGTTTCGAGAAACCCTTCACGTGAACCTCGTAGATCACCGAGTCCGCCAGCGGCGTCGCGGGCCGCGTCTCGCCGGACCAATCGAATGCCGGATCGACCACGACGCACTTCGGCATCGCAAACGCATTGTCGCGCTGGTCGCTCTGCAGGTCGCGGTCGCGATCGTCGCTCAGCTTGTAAGGCAGCATCTCCGGGCACCAGCGGATGCCGCCGGTGATCGCGTGCGCATACGGATCGAGCAGCAGCTTCGCGCTGTTGCAGCGGTGGCCGTGCTTCGGGTCGTATTTGCGGTTCGCGCGGAAGCCGTAGAGCTGTCCCGCCTTCAGGCCCGGCACGAAGCCGTGCCACACACCGCCCGACGCACCCTCGTGCAGGCGCAGCCGCTCCTCGTGCGGCCCGTCGGGCGAATCGAACAGGCACAGATACACCGCCTTCGCGTGTTGCGAGAAGACGGCGAAGTTGACGCCTTCGCTCGTGAGCGTCGCGCCGAGTGGATACGCCTGGCCGGGCCAGACCGCGCGTTTTCCTGCCACGCTACTTCTTCTTCAGCACCGTGAGCGCGCGCTTCGTGTCGCTGGTGCGCAGGATCAGCAGTCCCCGTTTCTCCCCCGGCGCCGTCGCGAGGTAGGCGTATTCGATGTTGATCTTCGCCTTCGCGAGCTTCGCGGCGATCTTCGAGAGCGAGCCCGGCTTGTTCGAGTTGTGGATCATCAGCACGCGGTTCTCCACCACGAGCACGCCGCGGCTTTCGAGCAGATGGATCGCCTTGATCGGCTCGCTCAAGACCATGCGCACCACGGCGTGATCGACCGTGTCCGAGATCGTGAGCGCATAGATGTTGATCTTGTGCTTGGCGAGTTCGTCGCAGACCGCTGCGAGCGTGCCGGGTTCATTGGCGAGGAAGACCGAGAGTTGAGTGACAATTTCCATGCGCCGAGTCTAAGCGCACCCGGCGTGTGGAAACAACCACGAAGGACACGACGCGGAACGGGAGCGCCTACTTCTTCTTTCTCCGTGTCCTCTGCGTCCTCTGTGGTTAAATCCCGCGCCTTGACCCGCAAACTTTTCCTCTTCGACATCGACGGCACGCTGCTCGCCAGCGGCGGCGCGGGCGTGCGCGCGCTGGAAGCCGCCGCGCTCGAAATCGTCGGCACCACCGACCTGCTCGGCATCGAGATCGCCGGCCGCACCGACTCCGCCATCGCGCAGCAGCTCTACGCGCGCGCCGGCCTCGCCGCGTCGCCGGAAGTGCTCGCGGCCTTTTACGACTGCTACCTCGCGCACCTCGCGCGGCTGCTGCCGATCACCGACGGCTCGCTGCTGCCCGGCGTCGTCGCGCTGCTCGACGCGCTCCTCGTGCGGCCCGACTGCGTACTCGCTCTGCTCACCGGCAACCTCGTCCGCGGCGCGCGGCTCAAGCTCACGCACTACGGGCTCTGGCACTACTTCGAGTTCGGCGCGTATGCCGACGACTCCGCCGACCGCAACGCCCTCGGCCCCGTCGCCCGCACCCGTGCGCGGGAAAAGCACGGCATCGAATTCGCGCCGCGCGACATCCTCGTGCTCGGCGACACACCGCACGACATCACCTGCGCGCGCGCCATCGGCGCCGTCGCCGTCGGCATCGCCACCGGCCGCCACACGCGCGCCGAGCTGGCGGCGTGCGGGCCGGATTTTCTTTTCGACGACCTCGCCGACGTGCCCGCCGTGCTGCGGATGCTCGACCTCGCGCCCGGCCCGCGTGACACACAGCGCCGGGTTTAGCGCTTTATCCGTCGCGAAACGGGCGGATGTTTGCTGCGAAGGCTCGATCGGGCCGCTACGCAATTTGTCACTTATCGTCTGTAGTGAGCGACGGGCGATTCTGATTAACCTGTTATCCCCAATGAGCACCGGTGACGTAAAACGAAGCTTCGGAGCGACGATTCGAACGCAGCGGGTTGACCTTCGGCTGTCGCAGGAGGAACTCGCTGATCGAGCGGGGCTTCACCGCACCTACGTCTCGGACGTCGAGCGCGGCGCGCGGAACCCGTCGCTCGAAAGCATTCAGCGCCTCGCGAAAGCGCTGGAGATCTCCGTCTCGGAACTTTTTCGGCGCAGCGGCAACGGAGCTGGCGCGGATCCACTCGTGGAAATCCTGCTCATCGAGGACAACCCGCGCGATGTGGAAATGACACTCCGCGCGTTTCGGAAGGCGCGAATCGGGAACGTCATCCACATCGCTCGCGACGGCGAGGAGGCACTCGACTTCATCTTCGCAACGGGGCGCCACGACCGACGCAAGAACCAGCCGCTGCCAGGCGTAATCCTGCTCGACTTGAACCTGCCGAAACTGGACGGCAAATCCGTGCTCGAGCGGATCAAGGCTGACAAGCGCGCGCGGGCGATTCCGGTCGTCGTGCTCACCAGTTCCAGTTCCGACCGCGACATCGCCGAGTGCCGTCGCCTGGGCGCCACGCACTACATCGTCAAGCCGGTCGGCTTCGAGAATTTCAGCGAAGTAACACCACTGCTGCACCTGGACTGGGTGCTCAAGAGGCCGCTGCGCGAGACGAACGGAGGAACACGGAGCGATGAAAAGGGCAGGCGCTGACGGATCGGCAACTCCGGTTGACGCAAACGAAGACCTTCGGAGGCAGATCGCGCGCGGACGGCAGGCGGATGAAATCTTTCGCCTCGTGGTGGAGGCGATTCCAAACGCGATCGTGGTGGCCAACACGCAAGGCCGAATCCTGCTGGTGAACGCTGGAGCTGAGAAGCTCTTCGGTTTCCCCCGCGAGGAGATGATCGCGCAGCCGGTCGAGATGCTGGTGCCCGAGCGGTTTCGAGCGGCGCATCCCGGCTATCGCAAAGGCTACGCCGGCCATGCGGAGACGCGACCGATGGGCAAGGGCCGCGAGCTGTTTGCCCTGCGAAAGGACGGCGCGGAGGTGCCGGTCGAGATCGGGCTCAACCCCATCGAAACGCCGGAAGGTCCGCTGATCCTGAGCGCGATCATCGACATCACCGAGCGCAAGCAGACCGACGATCAACTTCGCGCGTCACTCAAGGAGATCGGCGACTTGAAGTCGGCGCTGGACGAGCACGCGATCGTGGCGATCACCGATCCGCAGGGGCGGATCACGTATGTGAACGACAAGTTCTGCGCGATCTCGAAATACGCGCGCGAGGAGCTGATGGGGCAGGACCACCGGATCATCAATTCGGGCTTCCACCCGACCGAGTTTATCCGCGACTTGTGGACGACGATCACGCACGGACGAACCTGGCACGGGGAGATCAAGAATCGCGCGAAGGACGGTTCGTTTTATTGGGTGGATACGACCATCGTGCCGTTCCTCAGCGAGACCGGAAAACCCCGGCAATACGTCGCGATCCGCGCCGATATCACGGAGCGAAAGCGCATCGAGGAGCAACTCCGCGCATCGTTCAAGGACGTGGGCGACCTCAAGGCGGCGCTCGATGAGCACGCGATCGTGGCGATCACCGATCCGCAGGGGCGCATTTCGTATGTGAACGACAAGTTCTGCGCGATCTCGAAATACTCGCGCCAGGAGTTGCTGGGTCAGGATCACCGAATCATCAATTCGGGCCACCACCCTACGGAGTTTATCCGCAACTTGTGGACGACGATCGCGCAGGGGAAGGTGTGGCGTGGCGAGATCAAGAACCGGGCGAAGGACGGTTCGTTCTATTGGGTGGACACGACGATCGTGCCGTTCCTCAACGAGAACGGAAAGCCGCGGCAATACGTGGCAATCCGCGCCGACATCACCGAGCGCAAGTGCGTGGAGGAGCAGCTTCGCGCGTCGCTCCGCGAGGTGAACGACTTGAAGTCGGCGCTCGACGAGCACGCGATCGTGGCGATCACCGATCCACAGGGGCGGATCACGTATGTGAACGACAAGTTCTGCGCGATCTCGAAATACTCGCGCGAGGAGCTGATGGGGCAGGACCACCGCATCATCAATTCGGGCTTCCACCCGACCGAGTTCATCCGCGCCTTGTGGACTACGATCGCGCACGGCAAGGTGTGGAAGGGCGAGATCAAAAATCGCGCGAAGGACGGTTCCTTCTATTGGGTGGACACGACGATCGTGCCGTTCCTGAGCGAGAACGGGAAGCCGCGGCAATACGTGGCGATTCGCGCCGACATCACCGAGCGCAAGCGGGCGGAGGAGGAAGCGGCCCGGCTCGTGGCCATCGTGGAATCGTCCGATGAAGCGATCGTCGGCAAGGACCTGACCGGCGTCGTCACCAGTTGGAACGTCGGGGCTCAGAAGATTTTCGGCTATTCGGCCTCGGAGATGATCGGGCAGCCGATTACGCGGCTCATTCCGCCGGAGCATCAGGACGAGGAGGAGATGATCCTCGGCAAGGTCCGCAGCGGTGAAGGAGTGCAGCAGCTCGAAACCGTGCGCGTGCGCAAGGATGGAAGCACGCTCGATGTCATGCTGACGGTGTCCGCGATCAAGGATCGCGAAGGGAAGGTGATCGGTGCGTCGAAGGTGGCGCGCGACATCACCGACCGGAAGCGGGCCGAGACGGCGCTGCGCGACAGCGAGAACCGGCTGCACCGCTCCATCGAAGAGTCGCCGATCCCGATGATCATCCACGGCGAAGACGATCGCATCCTGCTGTTGAGCAAGGGATGGACGAAATTCTCCGGCTACACGATCGACGATCTGCCGACGATCTCCGACTGGACGGAGAAGGCGTATGGGGCGCGCACCGGGACGATGAAGGCGTATATCGATGACCTGTTTGCGATCGGCGAAACCGTGGCGAACGGAGAATTTGAGATCACGGCCAGGGATGGCTCGAAACGAATCTGGGATTTCCAGACGACGCCGCTCGGAGAGCTGAGCGAAGGCCGGCGTGTGCTGCTCAGCCTCGCGGTGGATGTGACCGATCGGAAACAGGCCGAGAACGACGTTCGCCAGTTGAATGCGGAGCTGGAGCAGCGCGTGGCCGACCGCACCGCTGCGCTCAAGGCCGCGAACAAGGAGCTTGAGGCGTTCTCATACTCCGTCTCGCACGACCTCCGCGCGCCGCTTCGCGCCGTGGACGGATTCTCGCAGGCGGTGCTCGAGGATTTTGGCTCGATGCTTCCCGAGGAGGGGCAGCGGTATCTCCGCACGGTGCGGGAAGGGGCGCAGAAGATGGGGATGCTCATCGACGATCTGCTGACCTTCTCGCGCCTGAGCCGGGCACCGCTTCGCCGAAAGAACGTGAACACCGGTGCGATGGTCCGCAGCGTTCTCGATGATCTGTCTCCGCAGCGAAAGGGTCGGAACATCGACCTTCGGATTACACCTCTGCCCGAGTGCAGCGGAGATCCCGCCCTGCTCACGCAGGTGTGGCTGAACCTGCTCTCGAACGCGCTGAAATACACCGGCAGGCGCGAGGTCGCGGTCATCGAGGTCGGCTGCGAACGCACGCCGGAGGGCGATGTCTTTTTCGTGCGCGACAACGGGACCGGCTTCGACATGCGCTATGCGGGCAAGCTGTTCGGCGTCTTCCAGCGGCTGCACCGGGCGGAGGACTACGAGGGCACGGGTGTGGGGCTCGCGCTCGTGCAGCGGGTCATCCATCGCCACGGCGGCCGCGTGTGGGCGGATGCCGCCGTCGATCGCGGCGCGACTTTCCATTTCACCCTCGGGGGAGGAACTCAGCCATGAATGAACAACGAAGCGTCGAAATCCTGCTCGTCGAAGACAACCCGCAGGACCTGGAACTCGCGCAGCGCGCGCTGCGCAACGCGAACCTCACCAACCGAATCCATGTCGCGCGCGACGGCGCCGAGGCGCTGGATTTCATCTTCTGCGAAGGTTCCCATGCTTCGCGCAAGATCGAGGATTCGCCGAATGTGATCCTGCTCGATCTCAAGCTGCCGAAGGTGGACGGGCTCGAAGTGCTCAAGCGGATCAAAGCCGACCCGCGCACGAGCGCGATCCCGGTGGTCATGCTCACTTCATCGAAAGAGCAAAACGACGTGCTCGAGAGCTACCAACTGGGCGTCAATAGCTACATCGTCAAGCCGGTGAATTTCGAGCGCTTCACCGAGGCCGTGCAGCAGATCGGCATGTATTGGCTGCTGCTCAATCAGCCGCCGAAGCTGGAGGAGTAACGAATGACGCGTCCGCTCCGAGTGCTGATTGCAGAAGACCGGCCGACCGATGCCGAGCTGATGATCTGGGAGCTGCGCCACGCCGGTTTTGCGCCCGAGTCGCGTGTCGTCGATAACGAAGACGACTTCGCCGCCGCGCTCCACCCCGATTGGGAAGTCATCCTTTCCGACTTCACGATGCCGGGCTTCTCGGCGTATCGCGCACTCGCGCTTCTCCAGCAGAGCGGGCTGGAGATTCCCTTCATCATCGTCTCCGGAAGCATCGGCGAGGAGACAGCGGTCGCTTCGATGAAGCTGGGCGCCACGGACTACCTGCTCAAGGACCGGCTCGCGCGCCTCGGTCCGGCGGTCGAGCATGCACTGCAAACGGGAAAGTTGCGCCGCGAGCGCAAGACTGCCGAAGCCGCGTTGCGCGATAGTGAAGAGCGCTTTCGGCAGATGGCTGAGACAATCGCCGATGTCTTCTGGATGACCGACGTGGCCAAGAACGAGATGCTCTACGTCAGCCCGGCATACGAAAAGATCTGGGGTCGCACTTGTCTGGATCTCTACGCGTCGCCGCGCAACTGGCTCGATGCGATTCACCCCGACGATCGCGCGGGTGTCCTCGAGGCCGCCTTGAGCAAGCAAGTCCAGGGCACCTACGATGAGGAATACCGCATCGTCAGGCAGGACGGCTCGATTCGATGGATTCGGGATCGCGCTTTCCCCGTGACCAATGCCGCGGGCAAAGTCCATCGAGTCGTCGGAGTCGCGCGGGATATCACCCCGCGCAAGCAGGCTGAGGAGCGACTTCGCGAGCAAGCCGCCATGCTCGACCACGCGCACGACGCGATCGTCGTCCGCGATATCCACACACGGAAAGTCACCTTCTGGAACAAGGGCGCCGAACGACTCTACGGCTGGAAAGCGGAGGAGGCCGCCGGGCAGGACATCGGCGAGCTGATCTTCGCCGACGCTGCCGGCCCGGACCGCATCACCCAGGCTCTGCTCGAGGACGGGGAATGGCGCGGCGAAGTCAACCACATCACCAGGGCCAGCAGGCAGCTCGTCGTGAGCTGCCACGCCACGCTCGTGCGCGACTCGTGCGGCGTTCCGAGGTCCGCGCTTGTCATCTATTTCGACATCACCGAGCAGAAGGATCTCGAGCGCCGATTCCTGCGCGCGCAGCGGATGGAAAGCATCGGCACTCTCGCCAGCGGAATCGCGCACGACCTGAACAATATTCTTTCCCCGATCATGATGTCCGCGCCGCTCCTGCGGGGCGACATGCCCCAGGAGATGCGCGACGAAATCGTGGATACCATCGAGATGAGCGCCGAGCGTGGGGCGCAGATCGTCAAGCAAGTGCTCACCTTCGGTCGCGGGCTCGAGGGCGAAAAGGTGCCTCTGCCGGTCGAGACCCTGATCAAGGAAATAATTAAGATAAGCTTCGAGACCTTTCCCCGGAGCATCACGCTCTCGACCTCGATCGAGCCGGACCTGCCGCGTGTGCTCGGCGACGCCACCCAGATCCACCAGATCCTGCTCAACCTGTGCGTGAATGCCCGCGACGCCATGCCCGCCGGCGGCAAGCTGCGCTTGCGTGCCTCGACCATCGACGTCGATCCCGGCTACGCGAGCATGCTGCCCGACGCGAGGCCCGGTCGCTTCGTCCTCGTGCAGGTCAGCGACACCGGCAGCGGCATCCCCGCGGAGATTCTCGAGCGCATTTTCGATCCGTTTTTCACGACGAAGGGCATCGGCCACGGAACCGGTCTCGGCCTCTCGACGGTCCTCGGAATCGTCAAGAGCCACGACGGATTCCTCCACGTCAACAGCCTGCCCGGCGAAGGCACCACCTTTCACGTTTACCTTCCCGTCGCGTCCGACGAGGACGCCGCTCCCGCAGCGCCCTCGCTCGACCTCCCGCCGAGTGGGCAGGGCGAACTCGTGCTCGTCGTGGACGACGAACCACGCATCGCCGCCGCCGCCCGCCTCATCCTCGAGCGCCACGGCTACCGCGTCGTCAGCGCCTGCGATGGCACCGAAGCCGTCGCCGCCATCGCGCGTGATTCCGTTGGGATCTCCGCCATGCTCACCGACCTTATGATGCCGGTCATGGACGGCATGGCCTTGATCCGCGCGGTCCGGAGAATCACGCCGGCGCTTCCCGTGCTCGCGTCCAGCGGCCTCGGCGAGAAGACTCAGCTCGCGGAGTTGAAGGCGCTCGGAGTCGGGACCGTGCTGACCAAACCCTACAGCGCCGACTCCCTGCTGCGCGCTCTCCACGCGCTGCTCCACCCCGCATCCCCATGAAAACAAAACTCAGAATCCTGATCGCTGAAGACCACGAGATCGTCCGCCGCGGCATGCGCCCGCTCATCGATTCGCACCCCGGCTGGGAAATCTGCGCCGAGGCATCCGACGGTCGCGAAGCCGTTGACCTCGCTTTGAAGCACAAGCCCGACGTCGCAGTGATTGATGTCGGCCTTCCCCGGCTGAACGGGGTCGAAGCCACGCGGCAGATCAAGCGCGAGCTGCCGGAGACCGAAGTGCTCGGCTTCACCGGCATCGACCGGGAGGACATCGTCCACGAACTCTTCGCCGTCGGGGCTCTCGGCTGCGTGCTCAAGACTGACGCCGAGGAGCACCTGCTGCCGGCCATCGAGGCCTTGGCCAAACACGAGCCCTACCTCCGCTCGCACACCGGGCAGATCGTCTTCACCAGCTACCTGCGCAGCGGTGCGAAAACCCCGCCGCCTGTCGGCGGCAAGCTCAGCCCGCGCGAGCGCGAAGTGCTGCAACTGGTCGCAGAAGGCCGGAGCAACAAGGACATCGCCACACTGCTCGGCACCAGCGTGAAGACGGTCGAAACCCAGCGCAGCGCGGTCATGCGAAAGCTCGGCTTCAAGAACATGAGCGACCTGGTCCGCTACGCCGTGCGCCACCAACTCGTCCAGCCGTAGCGGCAGCGCCTACGCGCGGACGCCGGCGGCGAGCCAGCGCTCGGCTTCGGCGAGGTCGATGAAGGCGCGGACGTTTTCGCGAGACCCGCAGTAGCCTTCGGTCATGCGGCTCATGCCGAAGGAGAGCGGGTCGCTGACGAGGATTGCCCAGCGGGCGATCTCGAGTTTGTCGGTGTGGGCGAGGTAGAACTCGGAGGCGTCCTTGACGTATTGCGTGGTGGCCGCCGGGCAGCCGCGTTTGTCGAAGAGAAAGGAGCAGCCGGGGCCGAAGCGCGGGTCGGCGAAGATGGTCTGCATCGTGGCTTTCCACTCCGAGATGGTGGGGTGGATGCCGCCGTAGTTCAGGCGGACGAGACGGAGGGTGGCGTCGATTTCATACGAGGGTGCCATGAGCGCCAAATGAAGCCAGTCCCGCGCCAGCGAGCAAGCCCCGGGACGTTACGCTTGGGCGGGCTCCGCGACCCGACGTGCGCTGTTGTGTTCGCCGCAGTCGGCGCAGCGGGAGGGGAGCATCCGCGCGCGCATGAGAGCAGCGCCCAAACTAATCGCCGAGAGCCCGAGGGTGCAGAGCGTGAGCATGTCGTGGAGGCGGTCACGCGCCCGGGGAAGCGGGTGTGCGGAGCCACAGGCGGGGCATCATGCGGTGACGCCAACCGTCGCTTTCGGCAGTGACGATGCGGGCCGCGCGCTTCTAGGCTGGCGCGCATGAAAGCATTCCTCATCTTCGTCTTCACCACCTCCGGGCTGCTCGCGGCGAACTGGCCGGCGTGGCGCGGGCCGACGGGCGACGGCATTTGCACCGAGAAGAATCTGCCGGTGAAATGGAGCAAGACCGAGAGTGTGAAGTGGCGCGTGGCCTTGCCCGAGCCGGGGAACTCGACGCCGGTGGTGTGGGGTGAGCGGATCTTCGTGACGCAGCCGGTGGGCGAGCGGCGGATGCTGATGTGCTTCGCGCGCGCCGATGGGAAGCTGCTGTGGGAAAAGGGCGTGACGACCGCGACGAAGGAGCCGACGCACAAGACGAATCCGTTTTGCTCGGCGTCGCCGGTGACCGACGGGGAGCGGGTGATCGTGTCGTTCGCGTCGGACGGGCTGCACTGCTACGACCTGGAGGGCGGGGAGCTGTGGAAGCGCACGGATCTCGGGAAGCAAATCCACATCTGGGGCAATGCGGCGTCGCCGGTGATCGCGGGTGATCTTTGCTTCCTGAACTTCGGGCCGGGCGACACGAACTATCTGCTGGCGGTGGACAAGAAGACGGGCGCGACGGTGTGGAAGCAGGATGAGGACATCGGCTACGGGGTGAAGGGGCCGGACGTGAAGGGGGACCCGACGTTCGTGGGTTCGTGGACGACGCCGGTGGTGCTGAAGGTGGAGGGCAAGGAGCAGGTGCTGATGAGCTGGCCGCGACGGCTGGCGGCTTACGATCCGGCGACGGGCAAGGAGCTGTGGACGTGCTCGGGCTTGAATCCGCTGGTCTATACGTCGCCGATTTTCTCGGGCGATACGGTGGTGACGATGGGCGGGTTTGGTGGGTCGGCGTTTGGCGTGCGCGCGGGCGGGAGCGGCGATGTGACGGAGTCGCGCCGGCTGTGGCATCTGCCGCGGAACCCGCAGCGGATCGGCTCGGGCGCGGTTCACGAGGGGCGCATCTACATTCACAATGATCCGGGCACGGCGATGTGCATCGACCCGAAGACGGGCGAGGCGCTGTGGACCGAGCGGCTCAAGGGCGAGGGCCGAAGCGGGACGAACTGGAGCAGCGTGATGGTGGCCGATGGGAAGTGCTACACGATCACGCAGGGCGGGGATTGTTTCGTGTTCGCGGCGGCGCTGAAGTTCGAGCTGCTGTCGGTGAACGCGCTCGGGGAGCCGAGCAATTCGTCGATCGTGCCGAGCGAGGGCGAGCTGTTCATCCGCACGCACGCGGCGCTGTGGTGCGTGAAGTAGCGGCCTGCTTCTAAGAGCCTGTTGAAATCGTCCACAGATTTCACGGATGGACACAGATTCGTCCCGACAGTCCGTTCAGCTTCTCTGTGAAAATCGGTGCAATCTGTGGACAATGACCGAGGCGTCGAGTTCTTCAACGGGCTCCTAAGGCGCGACGCGCTGCGGATTCCACCAGCCGTTTTGATCCTCCGGGCCGAACCAGCCGATCGTCCATTTTTGCGCGTCGCCGCCGTAGCCGTTTTTTCCGCCGAGCTTGCTGGGCTTTTCGGCGCTGATGTGGCCGTCGCACCAGACGACATTGGCGGTGCCGTCGTGGCGGAAGTGGACGCTCGGCGCGAGCGCGCCGCGGAGCTTGCCGGAGTAGTCGGGCCAGCGCCACGGCTCGGCGTAGGCGTATTCCTGCACGCCGCCTTTCCGCGGAAAGGCGCAGTCGGCGAACATGACGACGCGTGAGGGCGCGGGGACGTTGCCGAGGCGCTCGGGCTTGAAGGGATCGGCGGGGGTGCCGCCGATGTAGGCGGCGTTGTAGCCGTAGCCGCCGGTGCCTTCCTCGAAGGACGCGCTGCCGGTGAGCACGCGCTGGAGCGCGGGGCAGAGTTTAACGCGGCGGCTCAAGCCGAGGTAGGGCGAGAGCGGGCCCTTGGTGCCGTCGAAGGCGCCGGTCGATCCGCCGCGCGCGCCGTGCCAGCGGATGCGGTTGCCGGGCTCCTGCGAGGGGACGTATTGGCCGCCGTTTTCCCCCGCGTAGGCGAGCGCGGCCGCGGCGAGCTGGCGGAGGTTGGAGACGCACTTCGCCGAGTCGGCGCGGGCACGCGCGGAACCGGCGACGACGAGTGAAAGACCGGCGAGCACGGCGATGATGGCGACGACGACGAGCAGCTCGACGAGGGTGAAGGCGCTCCGCGACATCCGCCCCGGTCGTCGGAAAAGCAGCAATGCTCCCATCGCGAAAAGCGCCGCGGCACCGGGTTCGGGGACCTGGTGAAGGACGGCGATCGCATCGAGATCAAACCCGCCGGACGAGAACGGCGTGGGGAACGGATCGTTGATGATGCGGGCGGGCACCGAGGTGTCGTAGCTGGCGTAGAGCGGATCGATGGAGCCGACGACATCGACGACACGAACGGCAGTGACGATACTGAGGCCGACAACAGCGAGGTCGAACGGAGTGCCCCACATAGCGCGGTATTTGCCGGCGAGGCCGTCTAGATCCGTGGGATCGATGCCGGTGTATCCGGGGTCGAACATATCGACCTGCTGAGCCGTCTGCGTGAGCGAGATGCTCGGGAAGCGCACGAAGATGCCGTCGAGCCCCGCGACTTCCACGAAAGCCAGCTCGAGGAAGCGGTCGTCGAAGCCATTTTCGAACACGGCGAAGTCGAAGCCGGGGCCGTTCGCGATCGGCTGCGCGAAGGTGATGGTGATCGAACCGCGGTCGCCGAGGCTCACGACGCCGATCTCCGGGTCGAAGGAATTCGCCGGGCCGAGCGCATCCGTCGGCTCGCCGTAACTCGCGAAGGGGCTGTCCGGATTCTCGATGTCGATCCGTCCGCGACTCACGGCGCCGACCGCCGAGCCCCACGCGACGATGCGCGGATCGTTGTGCGCGATGGCCGTCGAGCCCGCCGTGCCGGGCGCTCCTGGGAAGGGGCCGGCGCTGGCTAGTTCGGCGAGAAGGCCGAGGCAGAGGATGGCGCAGCGCACGGGAATGGGCGTCTCCGGCGTAGGAATAGGGCGAGGCCGGCGAAGAGGATCGCGGCGGTGGAGGGCTCCGGCACGGAGACCTTGAAGATGGAGGAGCGTGAGGTGTTGAAGTCGGTGACGTTCACGAAGAGAGAATTTGCGGCGAAGTCGAGCTGACCGAGGGTGCTGCCGGAACCGGCGGTGCCGATGGTGCTCACGCCGCCGTTGCTGCGGTCGAAGAGCAGCAGGTTCGTCGAGAACGGGTCGTCTTTCCACAAGTCGGTGCCATTTCCGAAGGCGAGCGCGCCGACGTGGTTCGTGGTGGTCGCGCCGAACTTGTGATCGACATCGAGCACGAGTTCCCCGGCGCCAATCGCGCCGGTGACTTCCGACGAGGTGAAGCGGTAGAGGCCCTTGACGGGATTGTAGCCGCTCGCGCCGTAGTAAAGTTCGCCGCCGGAGTATTCGAACACGCCATTGTAGTCGCCGTCGGCATTCACGATCGTGTCGTCACTGCCGAGCATCAATCCGCCGGAGCCGTCCGCGACGAGGTCGAAGCGGGAGATGCGGCTGTTGTAGGTGCCGACATCGTGGGAAACGTAGAGGCGCCCGCCGAAAAAGGCGGCGTCGTAATTGCCGGCGAGTGAGCCGAGCACGTCCACTCCGCTGCCGTCTGTGTTGATCGAGTAGATGCTGCCGGCGGTGTTTTCGCCGAAGTAAAGCTTCCCGCCGGAGACGACGATGAAGGCGCCGTTGATGCCGCTGCCGAGGTTATAGAGGGGCGTGGCCATGGCGTAGTTGTCGAGCGGGGAGCGCTTGTAGAGCCTGGTGTCGCCGAAGAAGCCCGGGTCCGACTCGATGTAATAGACGTTGCCGAGGCTGTCGGAAGCCATGCCGGTGATGTTGTAGCCGTCCGTCGAGTTGAAGAGGCGCGTGCCCGTGTAGCCCGGTTCGGTGATGTTGAGCGACGGCAATTGCCCGTGCAGCGGGAGGGCTGCCGCGAGGGCAAGCAGGGTGAATGCGCAGGCGCGGAATCGGGAGACGAAGGACGATGTTTTCACTGGGCTGCCTACCCGCCATAGCAAGACGCGGGCGCAACCCGCGCCGACGCCGGGCAAAAACCAGCATTCCAAGCAGTAACGATGCGGCGCTGCCCGGCTCGGGGACGAGGTTTTCCACCAAGTCGAAGCCGTAGGTGAGCGACGAGCCCTGCGCGAATCCGCCGGCGTTGATGAAGCCGACATAGCCCGCTCCGGCGACGCTGAAGGCGCTCACCACGTAGTTGGTGTTCGGCAGCGCGGGCGTGAAGGCGGTGACGATGCCGTTGCCGGGGTCGAACATCTCGATGCCGCTGCCCTGGAATCCGGCGGACCAGACGCGCCCGAGCGAATCGATCGCGAGGCTGCTGTTGCGACTGAGCGTCGTGAGATACAGGCCCTCGGCGAGCGTGAGCGTCGTCTGAAACGCGATCGCGGTGCTGAGCTGCGCGGCGCTGAACTTGTAGAGCGCGAGGTCGTCGTTGTCGGAGACGTAGAGATTGCCCGCGGCGTCGAGCGCCATGTCGCCGCTGAAGGTCGAGATGTCGTCGATGAGCACGCGCTGTGTGCCGGCGAGGGTGACGTAGGAGACCGAGTGCCTGCCGCCGGTGCCATTCTGCCCGCCGACGTAAAGGCTCGCCGCGTCGCGGAAGTGCACGGAATAATTTTGCAACGTCACGCCCGGGATCGGAGCGAACGGCGTCGAGAGGTTCGACGGATCGAACGTGAAGAGCTGCGACGGTCCGAGGAATCCGCCCGCGCCGATCACGCCCAGCGTGTCGCCGAAGAGCCGGACAGAGGACGGATCCCACGTGAGGGCGTTGGCGTAGTCGTCGAGCTGCACGGAGCCGGAAGTCTGGAACAGCGACTGGCGATCGAGGTCGTTTTTCGAGCCGAAGATCAGGCGCCCGTCGGATAAATGCGCGCCCTGGTAGGAGCCGAAATCGACGGCGAGGTCCGGCAGGCTGAGCGATGTCCACGCCGCGCGGACGGGCGACACGGCGAGCGTGATGGCGGCCGCGAGGCCGCCGAGGCGGTGAAGGATGGGTGTCATGGGTCTCTTTGGCGAACGAGAGAAACCAGGACACGCCGGGCGGACGCGAGGGACGCCGCCGGGACGCGAGTGGCTGAACTCCCATTCTTCTTTTTTGGCGAAGAAGTTTTGGCGCGCCGCCGTCTCGCAGCGTGTGCTGCGAAATCAAACGCCGGCGCGAATGAGAGCGACCCGTGGAAATATTCTGGCTTCTGGCATCCGGCGCGGACCTTGAGTTCATCAAGGTTCCCGCGCACACCTTCCTCCCACCTTCACCGACCTTTCGGCCGATTGGTTCCTGGGAAGTCGTATCCAGTCACAGCAGCGCTACTGCCTCCGATTCACACGGAGTTCCTTCCATCGGTTCGCTGACTAAAAGCTGACTCGTAAAGAACTGGCGCGGCGATAACGCCCGCCGCGCGCTGGCGCAAGCGCGGAGTTTTCCTGCCACACAATTACCGTGGATGCCGGCACTCCGCCGGCAGCGCGGGCTTAGAAATGCACGCGCACGCCGAGACCGACGAGGTGCTGGTCGATCCGGTCTTCGATGACCTGATTGCCGGTGCCCTCGTAGTTCAGATACTTGTATTCGAGGAACAGGCTGGTCCTCTCGGTGAAGTAGTAATCGACGCCGCCGATGAGCTGCCACGCGAAGTCGGTCACGTCGTCATTGGCGATGTCCACCGTCGAACCGCCGCCGCGGAGCGAGCCGTCGCCGAGCTGCGAGTAGTGCATGCCGACGCCGCCGCCGAGGTAGGGCTGACAGCGGCCGAGATCGAAACGGATCAGGAAGTTCACGAGGAACGCGCCGCTATCGACATCGCCGCTCACATTGCCGTCCCCCGCCCCGGATGCACGGAAGTCGATGTCGGCCTCGAAGTGATTGTAATAGCCGTCAAACTCAACCGCCGGGCGAATGCTGCCGGTCCCGAAAACGTAGCCAAGCTTTCCGCCGACGAAGCCGCCGACTTCGCTGTTGTCCTCGAGGCTGAAGCGGAAGCCGCCGAGCGTGATGTCGCCATCATCGACGATGTTCTGATGCGCATTGATGCCCGCCTGGATGGCGCCATACCAGCCGACGCCATAGACCGGCTTCGGCGGGGCGATCGTGGTTTTCGAGGGCGCCATCATCGCGGGCGGGCCCGCGAGAGCTGGCACTGCAATGACGGCGAGGAGTGGGAGAAGCAGCTTGGTTTTCATAGGGCGGCGGGAGAGTGCGCAGCCGGGGAACGGAAAGCCAAGCAAAAAATCACGCCTTTAATCCGAGCCCGATCTCGCCGCGCAGGTAGCGGATCGAGCTCTCGAGCTGCGCGCGCTGGTAGGCCTGCTCGGCCTGCTTTTTCTCCACGCCCTCGGGCGCCTTGAACGGCTCGATCTTGCGTCCGCGTCTCGCCAGCGCCTCGAACTTCGCGAGCCGGTCCGGCTGCTTGTCGTAGTGCTCCCAGAACTCCGGCTTCTTGTATGGAAAGTTTCGCGCGAAGCCGCTGATCGTCTCGATGTTGATCGCCACGTTCGGGCACAGCGCCGCCCAGCGCGCGGCCAGCTTGCGCCAGTCGATCAGCCCCTCGCCTGCGGCGGTCCACTGGATCGTGGCGCCATCCTCGCTCTCCCAGATCATGTCGTCGCGCAGGCTCGAGCAGAGGGTGAATTTGCCGAGCGTCTCGAACGCATCGAGCGGATCCTCGAGCGTCCACGCCGCGTTGCCGCTGTCGAAATTCGCGCCGACGAAATCCGCGCCCGCCGCCTCAATCAAGTCCCGCAGCTCCCACGAGTGCAGGTCGCCCGCGTGATTCTCGACCGCCACCTTCACGCCCAGCTCGAGCGCCTGGCTGCGGCATTTTTTCAAGACCTCGACCGTGTCCGCGATGCGCGCCCGGATGCCGCCGGGCGTCTTGCGATCCTCGCCGCCACCGAGCACCACGCGAAAGACCGGCGAGCCGAGCGTCTTCGCGCAGCGCAGCCCGAGCCGCAGATGTTCCTCGGCCGTGCCCCAGTCCTTTTTGAAGCGAACCGAAGTCGGGCAGATGCTCCACGAGCCGAGCAGCACCTCGACCTTGAGCGCATCGGCCTTCGCGCGCACATCGCGCAGATACGCGTCGTCGAGCGACTCGAACGCGAGCAGGTCGGAGATGAGCACGGTGTCGCACTTCAGCTCCGCCGCGTATTCGACCAGCCGCGGTGCCTTCCAGCCCATCGCGCGCACGGCGAAGTTGTCGATCCCGAGCTTGAGCTTCGGCTTCGGTTCGGCGGCGATGGCGGTGCCGGTGGCGAGCATCGTGGTGTGGAGGAAAGTGCGGCGGGAGATCGAGGGCATGGCACGATTCACAAGATTCGCGGCGGCGAAGCAAGCGTTTGTCGTCGCCGGGTGCGGCGTGCATAGTCGGACTCGGGTCTTATGCCGGAATCATCTGCACATGCCGCCTCCCCCGCCCCGAGCGGGCGCCCCACTCCGATGGTGCTGCCCGGGCAGGTCGCTGAAGGCGGGACGATTTTCGGCCGCTACCGGCTCGCTCGCGAGCTTGGCCGCGGCGGCTTCGGCGTGGTCTGGCAGGCGCGCGATGAGGAACTCGGCATCGATGTGGCGCTGAAGTTCCTCCCCGACCTCGTCGCGCGCGACGCGGAAGCCGTCGAGGATCTCAAGCGCGAAATCCGCCGCGGCCTTCGCCTCACCCACCCCGGCATCGTGCGCGTCCACAACTTCATCCGCGAAGGCGACCTCGCGGCGATCGCGATGGAATTCATCGACGGCACCACGCTGCGCCAGCGCAAGATCGACGCGCCCGGCCGCTGCCTCGACGTGGACGATCTGCGCCCGCTGGTCGCTCAGCTCGGCGACGTGCTCACCTACGTCCACGAAGTCGCCATGCTCGTGCATCGCGACATCAAGCCCGGCAATCTCATGGTCGCCAGCACAGGCGAAATGAAAGTCGCCGACTTCGGCATCGCCAGCTCGCTCGCCGATTCGCTCACCCGCATGACGAACGCGCCCGCCAGCTCCGGCACGCTCGCCTACATGAGCCCGCAGCAGGCGCGCGGCGATGCGCCCGCAGTCACCGACGACATCTACGCGCTCGGCGCCACGCTCTACGAACTACTCACCGGCAAGCCGCCATTCTATCGCGGCAACATCGCGCTCCAGGCCTACGACGTCATCGCCCCGCCGATGAGCGAGCGCCGCATCGAGTTCAGCGTGGAGGGGAAGCAGCCGATCCCGCCCGAATGGGAACGCGCCATCGCCGCGTGCCTCGCGAAGGAACCCGCCGCGCGTCCGCAGAGTGTTCGCGAACTGCGCGGGATGCTCCTCGACTCCGCTCCATCAGCCGCGTCGCGGGAAGACGCACGCCTGACGTTGCCGGCGATCGGCACCCTCGCGCCGCCGCTGCGCGTGCCGGAAGTCGAGCGCTCACACGCAATCACGCCCCCGCCTCCGCCTGCGCGCCGGCGTTCGGCTTGGCCGCTCGTGCTCGGCGCCGCCGCGCTCGTGGCACTGTGCGGCTGGCTCGGCTGGCGGCTCGCAGAACCGGGCGCCGCGCCGGGTCCGGTCAAGCCGTCCCGTCCGGCACTCGCGCCACGCGCCGCCGTCACCGCCGACAGCATCTATCGCGAGGGACTCGCTTTTGAAAACGCCACCGGTCGCCCGCTCGACGCCGCGAAGGCTGCCGCATCCTACCAGCGCGCGGTAGAACTCGGCCACGTCCCCGCCACGGCGCGGCTGGCGCGACTGCTCAACTACGGATGGGGCGTTCGCGAAGACGAAACGCGCGCGCTCAAGCTCGCCGAGGAAGCCGCCGCCAAAGGCGATCCGGTCGCCGCGAATCTCGCCGCGGTCATCCTCGCCGGGCAGCGCTACTCCGGCCCCGAACTCACGCGCGCCATCGGACATCTCGAGCGCGCCGCGGGCGGCGGCTACGCGCTCGCGATGCTCAATCTCGCCGACTACCTGCGCAACGGTCGCGGCGTCGCCAAGGACGAAACGCGCGCGGAAGACCTGAGCCGCCGCGCCATGGCGAAGATGCAGGCGGACGCAGCGGAGGGACAAGCCGAGGCGCATTTCTGGATCGGCTGGGCGCGCTCGCAAGGTCGCGGCGTTCCTCTCGATTTGCAGGCGGCGGTGCGCGACTTCGAGGCTGGCGCAAAACTCGGCCATCCGCGCTCGATGGTCGCGCTGGCGGACGCGTATGCCGGCGGAATCGGCGTGGCGGAGGATGACGCACGCGCGATCGACCTCTACCGCCGCGCCGCCGAGACCGGCTGGCTCGATGCCCTGCTCCAGCACGCCGCGCAACTCGCGAGCGGCAATCTCCCACGCGACGCGCGGCAGGCGAAGTCGCTGCTCGAGCAAGCCATCACGGCCGGCTCGTCCGACGCGCTTTGGAAGCTCGGCGAACTGCTCGTCGAGGGCGATCCGCTCGTGCGCGACGAGAAGCGCGCGCTCGCACTTTTCCGCCAGTCCGCCGATGCCGGCGACAGCGAAGCGTGGTGGCGCCTCGGCGTCTCGCACGAGTTCGCTCGCGGCACTGCAAAGGACGCAGTCGAGGCGATGCGTTGCTACGCGCGCTCCGCCGCGGACGGCAATCGCATCGGCCAGCTCTACGTCGGACGCTGCCACCGCTACGGAATCGGCACGCCGCCAGACGCGGCGAAAGCGCGCGAGTGGATCGAGCGCTCGGTGGCCGCCGGGCTTTTCGCCGCGATGTGCGAACTCGGCGAGATGCTGCGCGAAGGCATCGGCGGCGCGAAGGACGTGCCGCGCTCGGCGAAGCTTTTCGCGCAGGCCGCGAATGGCGGCGTCGCGGTCGGGCAATTTCACTACGCCTACGCGTGCGAAACCGGACTCGGCGTGGACAAGGACGAGGCGCAGGCCGTCGCGTGGTATGAGAAGGCGGTCGCGCAGAACCTTCCCGCGGCGCAGACCAATCTCGGCACGATGCTCATGGCCGGCCGGGGCGCTCCGAAGAATCTCACACGCGGCTTTTCACTGATCCGCGCCGCCGCCGATGCCGGCAACGCAACCGGCCAGATGCAGCTCGGCTACTGCTACGAATCCGGCCGCGGCGTCGCGAAGAACGATCGCGAGGCCTTCGCGTGGTTTGAGCGCGCCGCGCAACTGGGCCTGCCCGGAGCGCAACTCCAGGTCGGCTGGTATCTCCACAACGGCACCGGCTGCACGCGCGACTACGCCGCCGCACGCGGATGGTATGAAAAGGCCGCCACGCAGGAACTCCCGGGCGCGCTCAACAACCTCGGCGTGCTCTACGCCGGCGGCCTCGGAGTGAAGGCCAGCCGCACCAAGGCGATCGAGTATTACCGCCGCGCAGCCGCCGGCGGCGACGCGAACGCGGCGAAGAACCTGCGCTCGCTCGGGGTGAAGTAGCTCGGCGCTTGACCCGTCTCCACCTGCCACGGAGTTTCCGCGCACGACATGGACGCCGCCGCACGGACGCAACGCAACGCACCCACTTCAACGCCCAGCACACCCTGGCACGAAGTGCTTGCTCCCGATGGCGCCGTGCGCGCCCCGTTCCTGCGCCCGCTCACCGACCTGAGCGAACTGCCGGCCACCGAACTCCGCAGCCTCGACGACCGCATGGCCGCGGTGCTGCGCGAGATGGGCGTCACCTTCGACGTGATCCGCAACGACCCGTGGGGCCGGCATCCGTGGTCATGCGATCTGCTCCCGCACATCTTCGCGACCGCCGAGTGGGAACTGCTCGTGCGCGGCTTCCGCCAGCGACTCCGCGCGTTCGAGTGTTTCCTCGGCGACGTGTATGGGAAAAAGGAGATCCTCCGCGCAGGCGTCGTGCCGATTCAAGCGGTGCTCGGCAGCCCGCACTATCAATTCGCCGCGATCGGCCTCCAGCGTCCGCACGACGCCTTCCTCCACCTCAGCGGCATGTGCGTGAGCCGCGATGCGCGCGGCCGCTGGCAGGTGAAGCATCACCACTTCAGCCACGCGACCGGCATCAGCTACATGATGCAGAACCGCCGCGCGCTCGCCCGCGTGATCCCCGAGCTGTTTCAGGACATCGCCGTGCATTCGCTCGCCGAGACGCCGCTCGTCATCGTCGAGCGACTGCGCGAAGCCGCGCCGCAGTTCCAAGGCGACCCGACCGTCGTGCTGCTCTCGCCCGGCGCGGGCAGCGCGACAGCCAGCGAGCAAAGCTTCATCGCCCGCCGCATGGGCATCCCCGTCGTCGCCGGCGGCGACCTGCTCGTGCTCGATGATTGCGTGTATTTGAAGACCGTGCGCGGCCTCGATCGCGTCGAGGTCATCTACAATCGCGTCGCCGACACGTGGCTCGATCCCCTCGTCTTCCGCTCCGACTCGACACTCGGCGTGCCGGGGCTCGTCCACTGCCTGCGCAAAGGCACCGTCGCACTCGTCAACGGCGTCGGCTCGCAACTCGCCGACGACAGGAGCCTGCTCGCCTTCGCCCCGCAGATCATCCGCTACTATCTCGGCGAATCGCCGATCCTGCCGACCGTGCCGACCTTCTGGCTCGGCGACATCGATCGGCGCGAGATGGTGCTCGAGAATCTGAACGCATACCGCCTGCGACCGATCCTCCGCGAAAACACAAGCGGCTCGTGGGAGCCTCCGCTGCCTGGCGACGAGGCGAGCCTGCGCGCGGAGATCAAGAAACAGGCGAGCCTCTTCGTGGCGCAGCCGCGCGACGAAGGCGCGACGACGCTCTGCTTCGAGCAAGGACGGCGCGTCGAGCATCCGCAGGATCACATCCTCTTCGCCGCGCGCAGCGGCCGCGACTTCGATGTCTTTCCCGGCGCGCTCACGCGTGTCTTTTCGCGGACGGACTCGCCCGGCGACGTCGGCGCCGGCTGGACGAGCAAGGACTCGTGGGTGCTCATCGATGAGACGACCACGCCGCTGTTGCCGCGTCTCGCGCGCCGCGTGCCCGACAAGAGCCTGCCTGCGCGTCAGGTCACGAGCCGCGTCGCGGAGTCGTTCTACTGGATGGGCCGCTACCTCGAGCGCGCACATCACCAGGCGTATCTGATCTCGGTCATCGAGACTCTCGAGACCGAGGAGCTCAACTCCGCCGAGCGCCGGCACTACCGACCCGTCTGGAATCGCCTGCTGCCGCCGCTCGAGAAGAGCGCGGGCACCAGCCGCCGCAGCATCACCACGCGCCTCGACCGCTACCGTCTCATGCTCGCGCCGGAGCCCGGCAGCGTGCTGAGCACATTCCTGCGCGCGATGCGCAATGCCGCCAGCGTCGAGGACAGCCTCAGCCCCGAGGCCTCCGCCACGCTCAGCAATCTGCGCGCACGGTTTCAAAAGGCGAAGTTTCGCGAAGAACTCCCCGAAGCCGAAGCCGCGCGGACAACGCGCCGCCTCGCCGATTTCGCGACGCAACTCGTCCCCCAATTCTTCGCCGTCTGCGCGAACACGATGCTCGCGGACGATGCATGGCGATTCTGCGAAATCGGCCAGCTCCTCGAGCGCGCGATCATCACCGCGAACTCCGTCCATGCCATCCGCGACGCACTCCAGCCACCCGAGGGCGAAAGCAGCGGCCAGAGCACCGAGATCGAGCTGAGCGCGTTCCTCCGCCTGATGAGCTGCCGCGATGCGTATCGCCGGATCTTCCAGATGCGTGCCGAGCCGCCCGCCGTGCTCGAGCTGCTCTGGCAGCACGCCGAGGTGCCGCGCAGCGTCGTCTATTGCCTGCGCCGCTGCGGCGCGCTGCTGCGCGAATCGATCGACGCGGATTTCCGCGCGAGCGCGCCGGAGGCGATCGACACGCTGCGACGCGACATCGAGCGCGTGGATTGGAAGCTCTTCGTGCAGCCTCCGACCGACGAGGATCGTGTCGAGGCGCTCAAGAACGCGGCTTCCCGACTCCGCGCGCCCGACCTCGCGCCCCTGCTGCAACGGCTGCTCGAGCAGACGATGGAAATCCACGTCCACATCTCCGACAGCTTCCTCAGCCATCAGGCCCGCATCGCGCAAGTCAGCCAGCCGGCAGCGGTGAACTAAACGCTCAAGTCACCTCGACGCCACGCGCCGAGACTTCCTTCGGCGGATGGAAGGCGACGGCGAGCACGATCGCCGCGAGCAACGCGAGCCCTGTCGGCACGAGGAACAGCTTGTGGTAGTCGATCATCTCCCTCGCCACGCCGCCATCGGTCGCGGCGACGGTGACCGTCCACGCTTTCATCAACGGCACAAAGAGCCACTTCGCCGCGAGGTCGCCGAGGCCGAGGATGAGCAGGTTGAAAAGCCCCTGCGCGCTCGCGCGCACGTCCTTCGGGAAGGCGGCGTCGATGAAGATATAGACCGTCGCAAAGAAGAACGCGTAGCAGATGCCGTGGAGCACCTGCACGAGCACGATGATCGTGTGATTCTGCGGGAAGAACGCGAACACCGCGAAGCGCGCCGCGTGGCCGAGGATGCCGAGGATCATCGTCGTGCGCCACCCGCACTTCGCGAGCATCGCGCCGAGCACGGCCATCGTGAGAATCTCGGCGACCTGTCCGATGCTCATGATCGGCATGATGTTCTCCGGCTTGAATCCCACGTCCGCAAGGAAACCGAAGCTCATCACGAAGTATCCGTTGTGAATCGTCGCGTCGATGAACGTGACGACGAACAACACGAGCAGGAAGGGCAGCCGCAGCAGCTTCATCGCCTCGCGCCACGCGAGTGAGTCCACGCCTGCGGCGGCAGGCTTCGGCGGCGTGTGCGGCAGGGTGAGGCAGAAGCCCGCGAGCACGAGCGATGCGGCGCCGGCCACGAGGAATGCGTAACTCTCCGCATTCGCGAGTGCCGCGCCCGTCTTGCCCTGCAGGATGAAGTAGAGAGGCCACGACGCGAGGATCCAGCCGATCGTCCCACCCATGCGGATGAGGCCGAACTCCTTCGTCGGGTTCTTCAGGTTCGCGAAGGCGAGCGAGTTCGCGACCGAGATCGTCGGCACGTAAAGCAGCGAGTGAATAAGCAGCAGGGCAAAGAACATTGGGAAGCTCTTCACGAAAAAGAGCCCGCCAATCGCGAGGCCGCCGACGAGATGACTGAACGCCATGAACTTCTCCGAGGCGAAGGTGCGGTCGGCGAACTGGTTCGAGAAGAAGATGCCGACGACCGAGGCGATCGCGAAGCACGAGCCGATCAGCGCCTGCTCCTTGCCGCTGAAATTCAGCCCCTCCGGCGCGCCCATGAGATGGAAGAGCGGAGGCAGCCACGCGCCCCAGATGAAGAACTCGAGCACCATCATCACGAACAGCTTGGACCGGGGAGATTGATTCATGGGGCGCGGGTGTAGTGGTCCGCGGAGCGCGCCGCAAGCGCCGTCGTTACTTCACCGTCACCGTGCGCGAGACGCCTTCCTTCTTCCGCACATGCAGGATCACCGGCATCGACGTGATGTCGCTGATGTCGCGGACCGCGCCGCGCCCGCCGCCGCCGCGCGTCTTGGCGTAGATGAGCCGATCCATCTCCTGCACCCACGGCTCGGCCTTGATGTGGATTTCGCCTTCGCTCTGCTCGGGCAGAAGCGTGATGCCGTTGAGTCCGAGATTATCGACGATGACGCCGTGCGGGAGCCCCTGCACGTCGAAGCGAATCGCGTCCTTCGATCCGTTGCGCTTGATCTTGATCCACGCCGGAATCGTCTCGCCCGGCGCGATCGTGATCTCGAACGGCTTGTTCGGATCCTGGTCTGCGTAAGGCGTCGGCGGGCTCAGCTTCTCGAGCGTGTCTCCGGGTGCGACGGACTCGAGCGCGACCCACACCTTCGGATCCTTCTCGAGCGTCGCGCCGGTGAAGCCGGCCACGTCACGCGTGATTCCATTCGCCGTCGCGGTAACCTTCACCTTCTTCCACTCCGCGGCGTCGAGTTGCTTCGCGTCGGCGAGCGCCTGGATCGTGCCTTCCGCCGTCGTGTGACCAGCCTCGATGACGATGTGCGAACTGAGCTTGTAGCCCGCAGGCACGCCGGTGATCGCGACCTCGATCGGCGCGTCGAAGCCGTCCTTGCGATCCGCCTTCAACGTGAACTCCTGCCCGCTGCGCACGGGCAGCGCGGGATTTCCGCCGGCCAGCGTGACGCTGAAATCCGGCCGCGCCTCGCGCACGACGAGCCGATACACATTGCGCGCGCCGCCCATGCCGCGGCTGTCGCTCACGCGCACGAGATACGCCCCATCGGCGGGCGCGGTGAAAAGGACGCGCGAGTCCGTGCCGAGCTCGCGCTCGCCGTCGTCGTCGTTTTCATAGAAGAGCGTGAACACCGGCAGGCCGTTTGCCGCGAGCTTCGCGCCGGGCGGATGCGGTTCGATGATGTAAGTCGGCTGGTCGAGCGGCTGCGCGATCGGCGTGGTGTCGAAGTAACCGACGCGCTTGCCGGCGTTCGTGTAGAACTGGAAGCCGCTGTCCGGCCCTTCAGGCATCCGGAAAATCTTCGCGACCTCGCCGTTCATGAACATGAGCTGGTTCAGCTCCATCTCGCGCCAGTTGTCCACGCGCGCGTCGGCGATGTTCGAGTCGATCGCGCGGAAGGTGATCGCCGAGTCGCGCACCGCGCGCAGCAGCACGCGCTCGACCTTGCGGCCCTGCGCGTCGAGCAGCTCGATCTTTGTATCGACGGGCGTGCCGCGCTTCGCGGCTTCGGTTTCGATCGCCCACACGCTGCCTTTCTTCGCGTCGAAGCGGAACAAATCCACGTCGCCCGCCCGCTCGATGCGGCCGCCGATGCTCGCGGGCGCGGAGACTTTCGTCGCGCGCTCCGGCGTGTCGTTCGGTTCGACTTCGAGCACCGTCGGCAGTTCGCTCACGGCGAGCCGGAAGCCGCGACGCGCGCGGAACTTCGCGGGATCGGGCATCAGCGGCATCTCGCCCGCCGCACCCGCCTTCACCTTCACGCGGCTTCCCGACGGCAGGTTGAAGCCGATGAGTTCGACTTCGCTCTCCGTGTTTGGCGGGACGCTGAGCGGGTAGCACGCGGTGACAAACGGCAGCGCTCCGGCGGTGAGCCGGTAGAAGTGCTCCGCGGAGCCGCCCATCTCGAGATCGCCCACGACGATCGCGAACCGGCCCGCAGCCTTGAACGTGTAGCCGATGACCGGATCGCCCGTGTTGTCGAAATCGTTACTGTTCGCGAGCACGTGCCCTTCGCGATCGACGAGCGCGAGCACGGCGTTGGCCTTCGCGCCGAGGCCTTTCGATTCGAGATCGAAGACGATGGCCTGGCCCGCGGTCGCGTCGAATTCGTAGCGGTCGCTGTCGCCCGGGGTGTCGAGCCCGCTCCACAGCACGACGGGAAACTTCAGCACCTCCGCCTTCGCCTCGCTCGCGGCAATCACCGGCAGATCGTCCACGTGGAGCTTGAGCGTGCCGGCGGCTTTTCCGTCGGCGATGGTGAAGGCCACATCGACCGCCGCGCGCGGAAAGTCCGCGGGCGTGGTGATGGCGAGCTTCGCGCCGGTTGCAGTCGCGGAGAGGACTTCGACGATGATCGCGGCATTGCTCGCTTTCGCCGACTTCAGCGTCGCGAGGTTCTCGCCCGTCACGCTCACTTCACGGCGTGCGCCGCGCTCGATGCCGCGCGGGGAGAAGGCCACGACCTTCGCGGGCTTCGGCGGCATCGCTTTCGCCGCGGGTTTCATCGCCGGCTTCGCCGCGGCGGCGGCGATGGGCTTGCCATCGGCGAGCGTGTAGGCGGCGACGGTGCCGTCGAGGCGGCCGACGATGAGATGCGGTTCGGCGAAGACGATCGCGCTCGGCCAGTCGGGCTGCTTCTCGAGCAGGGCGCGCTCCTTGATCTCACCAGCCTCCCAAAGCTTCACCGTGCCGTCCTGCGCGCCGCTTGCGATCGTCTTGCCGTCGGCGCTCCAGACGAGCCGCGTGATCGGTTGCTCGTGCGCGTAGATCGCCGCGAGCAGCGGATTCATCGTCTCCTTCGCGTCGGGGCGCACGGACCAGGTGCGGATGCGGTTGTCGAAGCCGGCGGCGGCGAGCCGCTTTCCATCCGCGCTCCATGCGACGGCGACCTGCTCCTTCGTCGGCTGGATGAGCGTATCCTTGCGCGCGCCGGTCGCGGCGTCCCAGAGCTTCACCGTGCGGTCGGCGCTCGCGCTTGCGAGGATCTTTCCATCGGGGCGGAAGGCGAGGCCGAAGACGGCGCCGTTGTGGCCGCGCAGCGTCTTCTTTTCCGCGCCGGTCGCGGGGTCCCAGAGCTTGATCTGCTGATCGTAGCTGCCGCTCGCGAGCGTCTTGCCATCGGGCGAAAGGGCGAGCGCGTAGATGGTGTCGCGATGGCCGTCGATGACGCGCAGCAGCCGGCCGTCGGCGACGTTCCAGATCTTGATCTGCCCGCTCACCGCGTTCTCGCCGCTGGCGGCGAAGACCGTCTTGCCGTCGGCGGAGAAGATGAGTGCGTTCACGTTGCCGTCGTGGCCGACGAGTTTGTGGACGACCTCGCGCGTGTCGGGCTTCGCGAGCTCGACGACTCCGTAGCGGCCGATCGCGAGCAGCTTCGCCTGCGGCGAAAAGGCGAGCGCATTCACGCTCGCGCGCACGGCGACTTTCGGCGCGACCTTCGGCACGTTGATCTCGCGCTTCACCACCGCGGTCCCGGGCTTCGCGCCGGCGTCGATCCATTTGGAAATGAGCGTGATGTCCTCCGTGCTGAGCCGCGTGCGTTTGCCCGGCGGCATGAACTTCGTCTTCCCGCCTTTCTCCACGCCGTCGCGCACCCAATGAATCAGCGGGCTCTCGCCGCTCCGGCCGGGCACGACTGACTTCCCACTCTCGCCGCCCTTGAGCACCCCTTCGTAAGTCTCGAGCACGAGGCTGCCTTCGGCGTCGTCGGCGGTGTGGCATTCGACGCAGCGTTCATCGAGGATTCTGAAGACCTGCGCGAAGTCCGGCGGCATGTCGGCGGCGACGGCGAGCGAGGTGAAGGCGAGGAGGATGAGGCGCTTCATGGCGATGTGGATGGTCGCGCAGACGACCGCGGCGGCAATGAAGATTCCACCGGATGGATTTGTAGGAAGGGCGCGTGAATGGGGAAGGACATGATTGACAGGATTTTCAGGATTACAGGATTTCGCGCTCACGCGGGCCAAGTCTCCCGGCGAAATCCTGTTCATCTTGTTAATCCTGATAATCCTGTCTCCTCACTTCGCCTTCCCGAGCTGTGTCAGGTAGGCGAAGAGGTCGCGCAGGTCTTCGGGCGGGAGGCTGTCGGTGAGGCCGGCGGGCATTAGCGAACCGATCATCTCGCGCGTGGCGATGTCGGCTTGCGCTACGGGGTGCTCCTTGCCGGCGGGGTCGCGCAGCGTCAGTTCGCTGGCGTTGCCGGCGACGATGATGCCGATGATCTCATCGCCTTTCTTCGTCTTGATGCGCACGGTCTCGAAGCCTTCCTTCACCTCGCGCTGCGGCTCGATGACGGTGCCGATGAGGAACTCCAGCGGCTGCGCGCTGCCGATCGCGTCGAGCGCGGGGCCCACGAGGCCGCCTTCCTCGCCGATGCGGTGGCACTGCACGCAGGCCAGCTCGGGCCGTTTGTAGATTGCCTCGCCGCGTTTCGCGTCGCCGCGCGTGAGCACTTCGGCGGCGATGTTCGCGGTGACAAAGGGCGACGCGCGGAGCTGCCCGTAGATCGTCACGACGGGCGCGCCCTTCTTTTGCAACGCGGGTTTCGCGGGCGCGGGCGGCAGGCGCTTCTTGTCGAGCGTCGCCACCAGTTCGCGCCACGTCGGCTTCCACCACGGCGCGCCTTTCTCGACGACCGGTTCCCAATGCGGCTTGAGCACGGCGACGGCGGCGTGCAGCGCGGTGTCGATGCACTGGTCGCGCTCGCGCTCCGCGGCGAGCAGCACCACCACCATCGATTCCGCGCGCGGGATATTCCCGGCGCCGACGATCGCCGCCAGTCGCACACGCGGGTCGGCATCGAGCGCGAAGGCGGCGAGTTGCTCGAGCGGATCGAAGGTCAGCGGAAGCCGCTCGGCCCAGCGCGCCAGCGTGCTGGCGGCGTAGGCGCGCGCCTCCGGCGTCTTCGCGGCGATCACGCGCTTGAGCAGCGAGATGTCCACCACTTCGTGCGCCTCGAAGACGCCGAGCGCCTGCATGAGCGCGAAGTCCAGGTCCGGCGCCAGCGGATCGAGCCGCTCGCACCACGTCCGCAGCGCGTCGGTCACCGCCTTGCTGTCGCCGCCGAAGAGCACCCGCTTCGACTGCTCGCGCGGGTAGCGATCCTTTGCCCGCATCAGCTCGAAGATCTCCGGCAGCTCCGCGCCCGCGATCTTCGGCGCCTTCAGCAGCGGCCTGCCCTTCGCCGTGATCCGCCAGATGCGCCCGTGCGCCTTGTCGCGATCGGGATGCCGGAAGCTGGCCTGATAGTGCCCGATGATCGGGTTATACCAGTCGGCTATATATAATGCACCGTCGGGCCCGAGCCGCACATCGATCGGCCGGAAGCTCCCGTGCCGGCTCTGGATCAGCGGCGGCAGCGTCGTGTCGTCGCTGATCTTGAAGCCCGAGCCATCCTGCTCCACGCGCAGCGTCCATACCGAGTTGTTGATGTAGCCGCCCGGCAGCAGCATCCCCTGCCATTCGTCGGGGAAGTGCGCGCTCTCGATGATCTCCGGGTTGCTCGTCTTGCGTCCGCGGCCTTGCAGCAGGATGGGATCGCGCCGCCCGCCCTGCCAGCCGCGGATCAACTCCGGCCCGGCCATGTAGAAGCCGCCGCTGTTGCCCGCATTGATGATCGGCTGCCCCCACTTCGTGAAGGTCCAGCCCCACGGATTCTGCGGATCGTTCGGCCCGCCGAAGAACGCATCGAGCCGCTGCTCGCGCGGGCGAAAGCGGAAGATCCCCGCCTGATCGAGCCGCGTGACCCCCCACGGCGTCTCCACGCGCGAGTTCGCATGCAGCCCCTGGCAAAACACGAGTTCGCCCGACGGCGACCAGCGAAAGGAATTGATGTTCTGGTGATTGTCCCCCGTGCCGAAGCCGCGCAGCACCACCTCGCGTTTGTCCGCCTTGTCGTCGCCGTCGGTGTCGGTCATCAGCCAGAGCTTGCTGCCCTCGCCGATGTAAGCGGCGTTGTTGCCGTTGAACGTTGAACGTTGGACGTTGGACGTTGGACGTTGAGCCCCCGGCAGGGGCGTTGATTTGGAATCGGCGGCGCCTGCGGCGGGCTCAACGTTCAACTTCCAACGTTCAACGTCCAACTTCCAACTGCCCGGCGGCGCGATCTCCAGCCCCGTCGGGATCATCAGCCCATCCGCAAAGACGGTCGATTTATCCGCCCGTCCGTCGCCGTCGGTGTCCTCGAGGATCACCACCTTGTCGTTGGGTTCCTCGCCGGGCTTGATCTGCGGGTAAGTGGCCGAGCCCACGACCCAGATGCGCCCGCGCTCGTCGAAGCGC
>JBEBGD010000043.1:0-41219 GCA_040081625.1 Chthoniobacteraceae bacterium | reverse complement strand
GGACAACACCGTGCAGCAAAAGGATCGCGAGTTCTTGCGGCGCGAGCAGCAGCCGCCGCTGGCTGATGTCGATGACTTCGCACCACCCGCGCCGCGTGCGCCGGCTTCGGGCGGTGGGCCTTACGGTCGCGTCTTCGCTCGGACGCCCTACGCGAGTGCGCCGCTCGAAGTGCAGCAGGACACGATTCGCCGCGCGCAGCGCTTTTTGCGCGAGCTGAGTTTCTACCGCGAATCCATCGACGGCGTGCCCGGCCCGGCGCTTGAGGAAGGCCTCCTCAGCTACCAGCGGTTCATCGCGCTCCCGCTCACTGGCCAACTCGATCTCGAAACGCTCGCCGCGATGCGCCTGCTGCCCGGTCGCGGCGGTGCGCCTGCGCAGTCGCAGACCGCCGGCAAGCCGCTCAGGGGCATCTGGATCAAGTAGCGATCGCTACTCCGGTGGCGTGGAGGCGGGAGCGGTCGCGGCCTTCGTCTTCGGCGGCTTCTTCTCGCGCGGCTCGAACTCGAAGCTGACCTTTCCGTCCGCCCCGAGCTTGAGGAAGGCGGAGAAGGCGCGCTTGGTTTTGTTCGAGATGAATTTGTGAAGCATCGGCGACTTGCCGGTCGCGACGAGCACGGTCGCCTCCTCGCGCGTGATCGTGCGCTGGAGCATCGTCTTGCCGAGGCGGAACGTGCATTTCTTCGCCGGGAACTGGTCGCAGATGAACGCCTTCTCGTGCTCGAAGACCTGCCCCGCCTCGCACGCGCGGCATTTGCCCAGCGGCTCGGGGTTGATCGGCTCGGACGCGGCACCGTCGGCGTCGCCGAAATCGAACTTCGCTTTCCACTCGGTCTTCTCATTCAGCACGATCGGCGCGGAGAAGGGCTTGCCGAATCTTGATTTGAAGCCGTCGAGCGGGCCGACCGCGCAGGTCGTGAGCAAGGCGGCGACTTCCTCGCGCTCGAATTCGCGATCCGACATCGTCTTCCACACGATGAGCTTGCACTCGGGATTCGCGCACTCGAAGGCGCGGAAGCTTTCGTTGAAGGTCTCGCCTCCGCAGCGCGGGCACTTCACCAGAAGCGGCTCGAAGCGGCCGCCGACCTCGGAGCCGATCCGCTCGCTGATCTTCCGCACGATCTCGGTGGTGAGATCGCGGATGCCGTCCATGAAGGTCGCGCGCGAGAGTTCGCCGCGCTCCATCTGCCGAAGCTTGAACTCCCATTCGCCAGTCAGCTCGGGTTTCGTAAGCGCGGAGGCGTCGATGTCGCGCAGCAGCGTGATGAGTGAGAGGCCCTTCGCGGTGACCTTCAGCTCGCGACCCTGGCGCGTGATGTAGCCTTCGTAGATCAAGCCCTCGATCGTCTGCGCGCGCGTCGCCGGCGTGCCGAGGCCGCGCTCGCTCATCGCTTCGCGAAGCTCCTCGTCATCGACCAGCTTGCCGGCACCTTCCATTGCGGAAAGCAGCGTCGCTTCCGAGAAGCGCGCGGGCGGCTTGGTCATGTTTTCCTTCACCTCGATCGCCTCGGTGCGCGCGCTCGTCTCGCCCGCAGCGAGCGGGCAGATCGTGCGATCTCCGTCCTCGCCCTCGGCCACGCGGCCATAGACGGCCATCCAGCCGGGATCGACGATGATCTTGCCGTCGGTCTTGAACTTCTCCCCCTCGACCGTGGTGATGCGCGTGGTCACCTCGAACTGCGCTGCCGGGAAGAACACCGCGATGAAACGCCGCGCGACGAGGTCGAAAATCTTCTGCTCGGTCTCCTGCAATCCGCGCGGAGCGGTGCCGGTCGGCACGATTGCAAAGTGATCGCTGACTTTCGCGTTGTTGAAGATGCGTTTGTTCGGATGCACCCAGCCGGAGTTGAGCGCCTTCATCGCGTGGACGGAGAGCGACGGGTCCTCGAAGCCCGCCAGCACTTGCTTCGCGGTCGCAAGGTGATCCTCGGGCAGGTAGCGCGAATCGGTTCGCGGGTAGGTGAGCGCCTTGTGCTTCTCGTAGAGCGCCTGCGCGATCGAGAGCGTCATCCTCGCGGGGAAGCCGAAGCGCTGGTTCGCTTCGCGCTGGAGCGTGGTGAGGTCGTAGAGCTGCGGCGAAATCTGGCTCGTCGGCTTTTTCTCTTCCTCGACGGTGGCGGGTTTGCCCGTGCACTTCGTCGCGATCGCGTCGGCCTTCGTGCGTTCCCACATCCGCTCGGCGCGCGCGTCCTCGTCGGCGCCTTTGCGGAAAGCCGGATCGAACCAGCGCCCGCGATAGCTCCCGGCGGCGACACCGAAATCGCCGAACACTTCAAAGTAGGGCCGCGACTCGAACTTGCGGATGCGCTCCTCGCGCTCGGCGAGGATGGCGAGCGTCGGCGTCTGCACGCGACCGGCGGTCGTCTTTTGGAAGCCGCCCATCGCCTTCGTGTTCAGCTTCGTCAGCGCGCGGGTCGAGTTGATCCCGACCAGCCAGTCCGACTCGCTGCGCGAAAGCGCGGCGTCCGAGAGCGGGAGCATGTCGGCGTCGCTGCGCAGGTGCGCGAAGGCATTGCGGATCGCCTCCAGCGTCATCGATTGGAGCCACAGCCGCTGTGACGGTTGCTTCGCTCCGGTCCCGCGCATGATGTTGCGGAAGATCAACTCGCCCTCGCGCCCGGCATCGCACGCATTGACGACCGCGGTGACATCCTTTCGCTTGAGCAGCTTGCGCAGCAGCGTCGCGCGGTTGGCGTTCTTGTCGATGACCTTCAGCTCAAAGTGCGGCGGCAGCGACGGGAAGAAGCTCCACTTGCCTTTCGGCTCGAAACCGTCCGGCGGCTGGATCTCGAAAAGATGCCCGACCGCCGACGAGATCACGTATTTATCGTCCTCATACCACTCGCCCGCCTTCCGCACGCCGAGGGCCTTGGCGAGATCGGTGGCGACGCTGGGTTTCTCGGCGATGACGAGCGTTTTGGACATTTTTATCGGGGAAAAGTCGGCTCTACTCGGCGGGTGACGGCGATTCGTCAAGCGGCGCGACACTCCGCACGAACTGCCGGCCCGGCAACTGGCGGACCTGTCGCTTTAGCTCCAGCGTCAGCAAAATGGCGGACACTTTCGGCAGCGGCACACTGGATTTTTCGGCGATCGTCTCCGGCGCGAGAGTGTCCCCGCCGAGCGCGTCGAGGACCGCGCTTTCCTCCGCGCCGAGAGCTTGCGGGGCGGCGTTCGTTGGCGGGGGAACCTTGCGCGGCTCGGGAAAAAGCGAGTGCATGTCGTCGAGGATGTCGCCTGCCGATGTGATCAGCTTTGCCCCTTGCTGGATGAGCCGATTGCTCCCGAACGAAGTCGGACGGTCGATCTGCCCCGGCACCGCATAGACCAGCCGCCCGTTTTCCAGCGCCTGCTCGGCGGTGATGAGCGCGCCGCTCTTCGCCCCGGCCTCGACCACGAGCACTCCGCGCCCCCACCCGGCGACGATGCGGTTGCGATACGGAAAGGTCTGCGGGCTCGGCGGAAAGGTCATCGGGAACTCGCTCACGACCGCGCCCGAAGCGGCGATCTTCTCCGCGAGCCCCGCGTTTTCCGGCGGGTAGAGATCCATCAAGCCCGAGCCGATCACGCCTATCGTGCGCCCATTCGCCGCGAGCGCGCCCTGGTGCGCCGCCGTGTCGATGCCGCGCGCCAGCCCGCTCACGACCGTGAGCCCCGCGTAGGCGAGTTGGTAGGAGAGCTTCTTCGCGCACTCGGTCCCGTAGTGGCTGGTCTTGCGCGAGCCGACGACGCCGACCGCCTTGAAGTCCGCGCTCGTGATCGTGCCCCACACGTAAAGCACGATCGGCGGATTGTGCAGCTCCCGCAGCCCCGGCGGATACTCCGGTGACGCCTGTGTGATGACGCCCGCCCCGAACTCCGCCACGCGCGCCAGCTCCGCCGCGAGATCGATCGTCTTTTCCCAATCCCCGATCGCATCCGCCAGCTCCGGCCCGATGCCATCGACCTGCCGCAGCTTGCTTTTCGCCGCCCGCAGCACCGCCTCCGGCGAACCGAGCGCCGCGAGCAGCTTTCGCAACCGCACGGGGCCGAGATTCGGCACCATGTTCAGCGCGACGCAGGCTTCGGTCTCGGTCATGCGCGGGACTACTGCGCGCGCTTCCGCGCCGTAGCCAGCAGTTTCTGAATTGCACTCTCCCGGCACCTGCGGCAGAAGCCCTCCATATGAAGCTCCTCCGACGTTTTCTGCCTCTCGTGCTCGCGCTCGGCGTGGCGAAGAGCGGCTTTGCGGAGGTCCCGCCCGTCATTAAGAGCTTGATCGAGCAACTCCTCGCAGATGTGCAGGCGGAGATGAAGTCCGCTGACGCGAAACGTGGAGCTGATGAGCGCTGGCGACGGTTATTCACGCTCATGAAGATCGAGCAGGCCCTCGACGGCTCCGGGGTGGACCTGCCGCAGCTGCTCGGGGAATTCGAGGGCCAGGCCGGGTCGGAGAAGCTGCAGCAACTTTCCCGGGAGCTGGCGGTCAAAGTCACCGATGAACTCGCGGCGCGCAAAAAAGCCGAGGAGGCGGAGATCGCCGGGCTGCTGGACACGGAGATGAAGTCGGTGCTCGACGCGAAATCAGCCGCCGACCTCGATGTGCTGCTGGCGAAACTCGAACGGTTTCCGCATTCCCTCGACACGCCCTACGGCCCGGCGCGAACAACTGGCCAACGCCTCAACCGAGCTATCACCTTCATTCGCAAATGGCAGGACTACTTGGTGGCTCGACAGGCGGGCGACTCGGCATTCAGCCGCGTTCACATCATCGGCCTGTTCGATAGTGCCTATGAGCAGGTCGTGCCGCGCTCGAAGCTGTTGCAGGTCACTTTCCCGCAACTGGATTTAGCCAAAAACTCGGTGGGGTGGTCGAACGAGACGGAACCCACGGTGGGCTTGATCGCTGCGGGCGTGAAGAAGCTCGACCAGCTTTCCATGGCTGTCAGGCTGCTGGATCAGATCCAGCCGAAGACGCCTTACGAATCCAAGCTCTCTTCGGATTTACGCAGTCTCGAAAATGCCTACGCGCAAGCCAGAAGCGGCCGATTTGCCTCACTGCGGCTGCCAAAGCTCTTCTCCAGTTCGGAGGAGATCACGAGACTGCACGAGGCGGTGCTCAGCTTTGCGCTGGCACGAGCGCTCGGGCTCGATGAATCCACTCACCCCGTGAAGCCCGGTGAAGACGCCGCCGCCTACTTCCGCCGCAAACTCGCGGAAGCGCAACAAAAGCGGGACTGGTCGCTCGTCGGCCGCATCGTCAGCACCAGCATCAGCAGCACGGCCGAGGCGACCAATGTGTCCGCGAGCGATGCGGCGGTGCTCACACAGTTTCTGGCGGGCCTCAACCAGGAGAAGGCAAAACAGTTTTCCCTCGCCGTCGCGACGTTTCAGGCGGTGTTGATGAGCGGCTCGAGCATCGTGCCGCCCGAGGCGATCGGCGAACACATCGAGCGAATCCGTGCGGAGCACCCCGCGGACTACGAGCGAGGAGTGCAGATCGCGCTCGCCTCGCAGTTCGCCTCTGCCCCGAATCCACTCCCACCATCAGCCAAGTAGATCGATCATGCGCCCACTCAATTTTCCCGGACTAGCCCCCCGGTGCGCCATCGCGCTCGCCGTGTTTCTCTCCCGCGCCACCGCTGAAGTCCCGCCAGTCATCAAGGAGCTGATCGCGCAGATGCGCACGGAATTGCAGGCCGAGGTCAAAGCCGCGCGTGATGACGTCCGCAGCGTGGACCGCCACTGGCAGCTCTCGTCGATGCTGTTGCAAATCGAACGCTCGTTCGAAGACGAAGACGAGGCCAGTTCCGGCTACTACGATTTGAGTCAGTTGGCGGCGGCCATTCAGGGATTTCCGTCGCCGAAGATCGAACAGATCGCGCAGGCTCTCGCACGGGAAGCTAGCCGGGAGGTTGCCGAGCGCGAGAAACGGGTCGTGGCAGAGATCGAGAAGTTGATCGAAGCCCAGGCGATTCCCGCCTTGAATGCCAGGACCGCGGCAGAGATCGATGCGCCGCTGGCGGCGTTGAACAAGGCCCAGAGCCGGCAGTCGGTTCGCCGCGAGAGCCGCAAGATGCAGTCCGCTACGGAACAACTGCGCAACGCGATCACATTTCTAACGCAGTGGCAGGACTACCTCGCCGCCAAGGAAGCCGGGAACACCGAGCAAACCCGATCCGCGCTGAACAACCTGACTGCTTCCGGGCGCGAGTATCCCTTCGTCCCGCGCTCGAAGCTGCTCGCGCTCCTGCACTCTGCGCAAAACCCGTCGCCGGGACCACAAGCAGGTTCGATCACCGCCTTGATCGCAGGGATCAAGAGCATCGACGATCTCGCGGGCGCAGCGCGCCAGATCGGCCACAGTGTGAAGATTCGGACCAGCCAGGAATCCGAGGCGGCGTCGGACCTGCGCGAACTGGCGGACACCTACGCGAAAGTGAAGGACGGACAGGCCGCATTCTTCCGCGTTCCGAATTCAGGGCTGAGTTCGGACCTCCTCACGCCGGTGCGGGAGATGGTCTTCGCGTTTGTGCTGCCGCGCATGCTCCAGTTTGAGGACGGCCTTCATCCAGTGCGCCCGGGAGAGAACCCGTCCGGCTACCTGCGGCGGATGCTACAGGAAGGCCAGCAACAACAGGATTGGGTGCTGGTCGGGCGCGTGCTCGCGACGAGCCGTTCGTTGAATCTGCTCGGCTCTGTTTCACCGACCGCCGACTCTGCGGCGCTGAGCCAGTTCCTCGCGGCGCTCAACTTCCAGAAGGCGAAGCAGTATGCGCTCGCCGTCGAGGCGTTTCAGGCTGCCTTGAAGACGGGCTCGGAGGTGGTTCCCGCGGAACTGATCGGCCAGCATCTCGAAAAGATCCGGGCCGAGCATTCGCGGGAATTCGACGAGGGCGTGCAGTTGGCGGTGCGCAATCCCGCGACGAACGATCCTCGTTCCTTTCAGCGCGCCGCGCCCCTTCCCACTCCATCCGTCGATCTTTCCAAATACCCGCCCCGCCAGACACTCGGACCGGATGGTCAACCCCTGCCAATCAAGAGCATGCTCGACGTGGTCGTTCCGCCCAAAGCAACGCCATCACCCCTCTCCACACCTGCGCCGGCGAAATAGCGCGGACGCTTGAGGAAGTTGTTGTCGCCATCGGCGGGGAGAAGTGCTCGCGACCGGCATTTCGGTCTCACGCGCACGGCGCACCCTGCGGTAGCTCACCGCCATGCCCCTTTGCCCGCTACTCGATCACCACCTGCATCCCCGCGGTGATCATCTTTTCCAGCCGCACCACGTCCCAATTCGCCACCCTCATGCAGCCGTGGCTCGCGCTGCGGCCGATGGTCTGCGGGGAGTTTGTGCCGTGGATGCCGATGCCCGGCTTGTTGAGCTGGCACCACAGCACGCCGACCGGGTTGTTCGGTCCCGGCGGCAGCAGCCACGACTCGTCGGTCCGCACGCCGAAGTTCAGCACGCCTTCGTCCCAGCGGAAGTTCGGCATCGCCGCGATGCCCGCGATCTTCCAGTTGCCCGCGGGCGTCGGTGTCTTTTCCGAGCCGGGCGTGATCGGCACGCTCGCGATCAGCGCATCGCCGTCGCGCAGCTCGAGCAGCCGGTGCTTGCGGCTGATCTTGATCGTGCGGTGCAGGTATTCGGGCTTGCGCGGCATGCTTCCCTGCTTGGGCAGTTCCTCGATTTTGAACTCCTCGACATTCGGCACCCGCACGACGTCGCCCGCTTTGAGCTGCATCAGGTCGCCGTGCGAAGGGTTGAGTTGCACGAGAAACTTCGGGTCGCAGTGGAAGCGCTCGGTGAGGAACTCGAGCACGCAATCGTAGGGCAGATACTTGAGCTTCTCTTTCGCTGCGTTCGCCGCCGGCAGGTCGCCGACGAACTTCAAATCCTCCTCGCGAATCGTGTATTCGGTATAGACCGGGAAGACCGAATCGAGCGGGATGTTCGCGTCGAGCCGGCCTGTCGGGGGAAGGCCGTGCGCGCGCTGGTAGCACCACAGCGCCTTGGTCGTGAACTCGCCGCCGCGCCCGTCGATCTTGCCCGGCCCAAAGAGCTGCTGATCGAGGAAAATCTGGAGCTGCGTCATCACCTCGCGCTCGTTCACGAGGCCAGGGCGTGCGGCTTCCTGCGCGTGCGCGGCGAAGACGAAGAGGATCAGGACGATGGCGGGGCGAATCATCGCGCGCAGTGTAGCGCGGAAATTATGTTCGCAAGTCCTAGCGCCGTCTTAATGTCGCGCCCGCCGTGTCCTTCTTCACCGACCTTTGCCAGCGCGCCGCCGCCGCAAACCTGCCCTTCCTCCTCATCGGAGGCCATGCCGTCATCGCCTACGGCTACCCGCGGCAGACCCGCGACCTCGACTTGCTCGTCCACGAAAACGATCGCCGCCGTTGGGATGAACTCATCACGTCGTTCGGCTTCAAGCAGTATCAGGTCGCGCGAGTCTTTCACATGTATCACCCGATCGATCGCACGCTGCCACCCGTCGATCTCATGCTCGTGAACGCGCAGACCTTCGGCAAGCTAAGCGCCGGCGCGATCGAGAAGACCGTGCTCGACTGCACCGTCCGCGTGCCATCGCTCGCGCATCTCATCGCGCTGAAGTTGCACGCCCTCTCCAGCGGCGCCGAGCACCGGCATGAACTCGACATGGGCGATGTCATCACGCTCGTCCAACTTAACCACGTCGATCTTGCCTCACCGGAATACGGCGAGATAGTGGACCGCTATGCCAACCCAGCCGTCCGCGCCGAACTTATCCGCCGTCTCGCTGGATCTGGATCTCCCGGTGCCTGACGTTGCGCTTCCCCGCTTCCACGAACTCTCGCTCGAGGACGCCATCCGCGGGGATGAGGAATACTGGAAGCTCACCGTTTACGACGACGCGTATTTCGCATGGAGCCTCGCGCGGAAGAACAACGTGCCTTTCGAGATGTAGCCGCCGCCGGCGCTACACGCCACGCGGGCCGCACACGAAATTCTCCGCGCGCAGCTCGCGCTCGCCGTTCCAGCGATACGCGACCAGTGGTCCGCCCTTCGCCACGCTGTAGTCCACGCACGCCACATTCGGCGCGAGCAACTCCGGCGGCCCGGGCAGCCAGTAGTGGCCGATGAAGACCGGCGGCGCATCCGGCGCATAAGGCCGCCAGCCGTCGATGAGCGCCGTGGGGATTGGCACATCGGGCATGGCGTCGCTTTGTGGCAGGCACGCTGCGAAATAAGTCAGCCCCGCGGGGTCGAGCCACCACCGCACGCGGACCTCGCCGTGTGCGTTGCCGGCCTTGTCGATGAAGGTGCAGCCTTCAGGTAGTTCCACCTCCCGCCCTTTGAGTAGCGCCCTCGCGGCGGCAGACTCGTTTGTTCCCCGCACCCGCGATGCGCGCAGCCAGTCGTCGTCGATGGTTCGTGGCAGGCCCGCCACAGCGGCATCGCTCCACATCGCGTGCGCCACGCGAAGTCCGCCAAGATCGAGCGCCAGTGGCAACGCCTTCATCCAGCCCAGCCACTCGCGCCACTCCGCCTCGATGCCGTAAAAGTCATCGAGGGTCGAGCGGTGGTAACTCATCTTCGCCGCCGAGCGTTCCATCACCCAGCCACCGCTCCCGTTTTCGGTGTGGAGGCACACCGCGTCGTATTCGTGATTGCCCATCACCGCGAGCGCCGAGCCTGCATCCACCATCGCGCGCACGATCCGAAGCGTCTCGCGGATGCGCGGGCCACGGTCGATGAAGTCGCCGACGAAGATCGCCGTGCGCTCCGGGTGGCGGAAGGCGCCGCGCTCCTCGCGGTAGCCGAGCTGCGCGAGCAGCCCGCGCAGCGCGTCCGCCTGGCCGTGGATGTCTCCGATGAGGTCGTAGGTTGGGTTGATGTTCTTCATAAGTCTTGCGTGTGGTTGAGGGTCCCGAATCTGCGGATTAAGCTCCGCAGCGCGTCGTCGCCGAGGTTCAATTCCTTGATTTGCAGGAGCCCCGCGATGTTCACGAACTCCCGCGCCAGCACCACCGCCGGGTTCTCCGTGTTCGCGGTCGCGATCTGCCGCCGCTTCGTCTCGTCGTCGATCCCGGCGAGCGCGGCGACGTGCTGACGGCGGGCGATTTCGAGCGTCGCCTGCGCGTCCTGCAGTTCGCGTTCGGGCGCGATCAGCGAGCGCTCACGCTCGAACCGGCGTTGTTGAAACTCGACCTCCTGCCGTGCGATGTCCTCCTTCTGCGCGAGCCGCCGCTCGGCGAGCAGGCGTTCGGTTTCTAGCGTGCTCGTCTCGCTCTCCAGCCGCATCGCGTCGCGAAACCGCGCCTGCATCTGCGCAAAGAGCTGCTCCGAAAGCACGCGCACGGTGCGGATCTCGACGGTCTCGATGTTCAGCCCCCACTCGCCGGCGATGTAGGCCAGCTCTTGCTTGAGCTCGAGGATGATCGAGCCGCGCTTCCGCAGCACGTCCTCGAGGCTCATCTTCGCGACCTGGTGGCGGATCGCCGACTCGACGACGTTCTTGAGATTCCCGCCGATCGTCGCGATCGCCGCCGCGCTGTCGCTGAAGTCGAAGCTCGCGCCCGCCTTCTCCGGATCGTTCACTTTCCACACGGCGAACCCGGCGACCTCCACTCCCTGGTTCTCGGCGGTGATCTGGTCCGCCGCGAAGCTCACGGTCTGCGCCGTCGCCGGGATGATGTAGCAGCGGTCGATCAGCGGCAGGCAGAAGAAGGCGATGCCGCGCCCGACTTTCCGCGTGCGGCCCGCGCGGCGATGAATGGCGAACTCCGCCGGCTGGCTCATGACGTATCCGAATCGTTTGGTCTTTTTCACGACGCGAGAGTGTCGCATTGCGGATTGCCCCGCACTGGCGCGTTTCGTAAGCAGCTTCACTCCATGGACAAGTTTGCCAGCCTCTTCGCCCAGGGCGGTCTCTCGCTCGACCGGCTGCGCACGATCTGCCGCGTCGCCGACGCCGGCGGACTCTCCCGCGCCGCCGATGGCGACGCCGCGCAGATGAGCCTTTTCAGCCGCCAGATTCGCGAGCTGGAGACCTTCTTCGGCACCGCGCTGACGCGGCGAAAAGGGAAGGGGATCGCGCTCACGAAAGCGGGTGAGGAACTCGCGCGCCTCGCCCGCGTGCAGCTCGCGGCGCTCGACGATTTCCGCCGCGCGTGTCGCGCCGAGCCGCAGCACGTCACGATCGGCTCGTCCGAGAGCGTGCTGCACTGGCTCGTTGTCCCTCAGCTTGGCGCCTTGCGTGCGCGGGTGCCGGATACCGAGTTCGAGCTCGCCGCGGTGCGCACGCGCGACCTCGCGATGCAACTCTCCAGCCTCGCTCTCGATGTCGCGCTCATCCGCGAAGACGCCGTCGCGCCCCCGATCGAGTCGCGCACCGCGATGCCACTCGGCTTCGCGCTTTTTGTGCCTGTGGCGCTCGCTGGCGGACTCACTCCGCGCAATCTCCGCACACGCATCGCCGCGCTCCCCATCGCGATCTCGCGCGGCGGGCAGTTCCGCGCGCAGCTCGAAAGCTCCGCCGCGCGTGCCGGCTGGCCGCTGCGATTCGTCCTGCACTGCTCATCGTCCACCGAATCTGCCGCCGCCGTGCGCCACGGCAGCCACGCTGCGATCCTTCCCACGATCGCCGCCGCCACTTTCGATCCCTCGCTCGTGCGCCGCTTCGCGCTGCCCTTTCTCGACGACTACGGACGCACGCTCGCCGTCGCGTGGAACCCGCGCCTGGTCGAGACTCGACCGCTCGTCGGCCGAGTCGTGGCCGCGCTCGTCGAACTGCTCGCGCCGCTCGCCGTTCGCGGCTAGACGCACCGCCGCATGAGTCTCCGCATCGCCCAAGTCGCCCCGCTCTGGACGCCCATCCCGCCGCGCACCTACGGCGGCATCGAGTTGCTGCTCAAGCTGCTCTGCGACGAACTCGTCGAGCGCAGCCACGACGTGACGCTCTTCGCCTCCGCCGATTGCCATACCCGCGCGCGGCTCGTGCCGGTCGTCGACACGAACCTCACCGAACTGCTCACCGAGGGTCGCGGCTACTGCTACGAGTATTACACGAACTCGATGCTCGCCGAGGTTGCCGCGCGGCAGGGCGAGTTCGACCTCATCCATTTTCACTGCTCCACCGCGTGGCTGCCGGGCGCGACGATGTTGAAAACTCCGTCGCTTTTCACCATGCACACGCAGCCGCATCACGACGACGAATGGGCGATGCGTCGCTGGCCGAACGTCGCCGTGAACGGCATCAGCCGCGCGCAGATGCAGGCGATGACGCTCAAGCTCGGGCGCGAATTTCCCGTCGTCTTCAACGGCGCCGACTTCGACGCCTACGAACCGCGCTACGAGCCCGGCCACTATCTCGCCTTCCTCGGCCGGCTCTCGCCGGAGAAGAATCCGCTCGGCGCGATCCAGGTCGCGAAGGCTCTCGATCTCCCGATCCTCCTCGCCGGCCAGCCGCAGAATGCGAAGGAGCACGCCTACTTCGACGAGCAAATCCGCCCGCTCATCGACGGCGAAATGGTCCGCGCAATCGGCGCCGTGAATCATCCGCAGAAAGTCATGCTCCTGCGCAACGCGAGCGCGCTCCTATTTCCCATCCAGTGGGACGAACCCTTCGGCCTCGTGATGATCGAGGCCATGGCGTGCGGCACGCCCGTCGTCGCGCACCGGCGCGGCTCGGTCGAGGAAGTCGTCGATCAAGGCATCACCGGCTTTCACGCCGCATCGCTCGACGCGCTGCCCGACCTCCTCGCGCAGGCGCTCCAGCTCGACCGCCGCGAGATCCGCCGCCACGCCGAGAGCCGCTTCGGGCACCGCGCGATGGTCGCCGCCTACGAGTCGCTGTATGGTCAGCTCGCGCATCGTCATGTTTCGTAGGCTGCTGCTACCGCTCATCGCATGGGTCGCATTTGCGGCCCCGCACCCGGAACTCGGCGCCAACTTCTCCGCGCCCACCGACGTCGGTCGCGACCTTCTCGGCTCGCGCCCGACCGAGTGGACCTTCACCGACTGGCAGGGCTCGCCGCCGCTCACGCTCGCCGGGCTTCGCGGAAAAGCGGTCCTCATACGCTGGTGGACTTCGCCCGGCTGCCCTTACTGCTCCGCGAGCGCCGACTCGCTCAACGCCTTCGCGAAAAAGTATCGCGACCGCGGCCTCGTCGTCATCGGCGCGTATCATCACAAAGCGCAGACGCCACTCACGACCGAGCACGTTACCGCGCAGGCAACGCGACTCGGGTTCAACTTCCCGACCGCCATCGACCACGACTGGCGCACGCTCAACGCCTGGTGGCTCGACAAGACCGACCGCGGCTGGACCTCGGTCACGTTCCTCATCGGTCGCGACGGCACCATCCGCCACATCCACGGCGGAGGCGCATTCTTCGACGGCGAGCCTGGCCACGCCGCGCTCGAGAAAGCGATCGTCGCGGCGCTCGACGCGCGAAAGCCCTGACTCGCTGCCCGGTGTCGGAATGGTTCGGCAGCGAAATCCCGGATGCCACTTCCAATTCACCCGCTAACCCCGCCCGCCAATGCATGCGATTCGCGTCGAAACCCGACCACGTGACGCGAGCACATGAATCAACGAAATGCCTGGCAACCCAATGAACCAAAAAACACCCCGAAAGAAGAACCGCGATCTTGAGAAGGTCTATCCGGCCGCTGACTTCGTCGCCAAGTTGCGACGCTTGGCCGACGCGCTCGAGGCCGGCAAGTCGTTCACGATCCAGGTCGGCGGTGAGCGACTGCACGTTCCTTCCGATGCAGCTTTCAACATCGAGCATGAACGCGAAGGCGGGCGCGAGGAACTCGAGTTTCAACTCCGCTGGCAGCGCTGATCCATGACTCCCATCGAACAGGAATCCATTCTCACGTTGTCGCTGATGGCGGCCTTCGCCGACGGCGCGAAGGGCGAAGCGGAGCGGGCCGAGGTCAAGCGCATCGCCGAGAGTCTGCCGCAGACCGGCGTCCAACCCGCGGTGCTCTATCAGCGGGTTCTCCTCAAGCAGGTGTCGCTGGCTCAGGCCGCCGCGACGCTCCAGTCGCCCGAACTCCGTCAACTCGCCTACGAAATGGCGGTCTGCGTCTGCGACGCTGATCGCACGCAGTCGGACTCCGAGCAGAAGTTCCTGTCCGAACTGCGCCGGGAACTGCAACTCGACGCCGGGACGGCGTCGGCCTTCGAGCGCTCGGCCGATGCCCTCGCCCTCGAGCCGCTCTCCGATCCAGCGATGCCCCCCGCGATCCCACAGCCGCCCGCCGCAGACGCGCAGGTGGAGCAAATGGTCTTGAACTACGCCATTCTCAATGGCGCGCTCGAGTTGTTGCCCGAGTCCTTGGCGACCATGGCGATCGTCCCGCTGCAAATGAAGATGGTCTATCGCATCGGCAAGACTTACGGCCACGAGTTGAGCCGCGGCCACATCAAGGAACTGCTTGCGGCGGCAGGCCTGGGGCTGACTTCGCAGGTGCTCGAAGGTTACGCGCGCAAACTGCTCGGTGGCTTGCTCGGGAAGATCGGCGGCGGCTTTGGCAAAGGCGCCGGAAAACAAATCGCCGGTTCCGCGATGTCGTTTGCGACGACGTGGGCCCTGGGCCGGCTCGCGAATCAATACTACGCGGGCGGGCGCAGCCTTTCGGCCATCGAGATGAAGCAAATGTTCGGCTCGCTCACCGAGCAGGCGCGCACGCTCCACTCACGCTACGCCGGCGACATCCAGCAGAAGGCCGGTTCGCTGAACGTGAGCCAGTTGCTGCCGCTCATTCGCGGCCAGTAATCCGCCGCAGCCACACCGGGCCGTCTCGGTTCGCTGCGCGTGGGGCTGTGCTCGGTGCGTCCCGATCGGGATGATCGAATCTGATCGTTGTCTTGTGCAGCGTGAGTCCGGCCCGCTACATCACGGCCGCTTCGATGCCCAAGCCACGCCTGCTTTTTATTTCCAACCTCTTCCCCGACGAGAGCGAACCGTATCGCGGGCTCGATAATGCCACGATCCTGCGGCACCTCGTCGAGCGGTGGGACATCGCTACGCTCGCGGTCCGTCCGGTGTTGCCGTTTCGTGGTTGGAAATGGAAGCCGCGCGACGAAGACGCCGTGCTCGCCCCGCGCTACGTGCGCTCGCCATACATCCCGAAGATCGGGCATCGCGTAAATCACCGGCTCATGGCCGGCGCGCTGCGCCGCAAGGTCGCGCAGTTGCGGGATGGATTTCAGGTCGCGCTCGTGTCGTGGATCTATCCCGACTCGTGCGCCGTCGCGATGCTCGCGAGCGAGCTGCGCTTTCCGTTCGTCGCCATCGCCCAGGGCTCCGACGTGCATCAATACCTGCGCATCCCCGCGCGGCGCGAAATCATCAGCCGCCTGCTGCCCGCGGCTTCCGGCGTCATCACGCGCAGCGCCGAACTCGCCCGCCTGCTCGGCGACGCCGGCATCCCGCGCGACCGGCTGCACCCGATCTACAACGGCATCAACCTCGCCCTCTTCCATCCCGCCGAGCATCTCGCCATCCGCCGCGAACTGCGGCTGCCGCTCGACGCGCGCATCGTTCTCTTCGTCGGAAATTTCGTCGCCATCAAGAACCCCGTGCTGCTCGTGCAGGCCATCGCGCGGCTGCGCGAGGATCCCGCGTTCGCAAACGTGCTGCTCGTCATGATCGGCGGTGGCCCGCTCGAGGGGGAAATCACCTTTCAGGCAAGCCGCGGCGGCATGAGCGAGTGCGTGATGCTCGCCGGCCGGCTCGCCGCGCCGATGGTCGCGAAATTCATGCAAGCCGCCGACGTGCTCTGCCTGCCGAGCGACAACGAAGGCGTGCCCAACGTGATCCTCGAAGCCTTCGCCACCGGGCGCCCCGTCGTCGCGAGCAATGTCGGCGGCATCGCGGAAGTCCACAACGCGCCGCACCTCGGCCGACTCGTGCCGCCGCGCGATCTCGACGCGCTCGTCGGCGCGCTCGGCGGCGTGCTCAGCGAGTTGCCCGACGCCGGACGCATCCGCGCGCACGGCGAGCAATTCACCTGGCAACGCGCCGCCGACGCCTACCACCGCGTGCTCAGCGTCGCGACGTGAGGATCCTCTACCACTTCCGCACGCAGGGCACCGGCGCGGAAGGCGTTCACATCGCGGGCGTCGCAAACGCGTTCGAGCAGCTCGGGCACGAGGTCCAGTTCATCAGCCCGACCGGCACCGATCCGCGGCGCAGCGGCGGCGAGAATCCATTCGCGCGCAAACGCCGCGGCCTGCTGGGCACGCTCGCCGCGCACGCGCCCGGGTTCGTCTTCGAGATGATGGAGATCGCCTACAACTTCGTCGCCCGCCGCCGCATCGCCGCGCGGCTTGCGCGCGAAAAGTTCGATTTCATCTACGAGCGCCACGCCTTCTTCCTCGATGCTGCGGCCTCCGCGTCGCGCGATCTTCCGCTCGTCATCGAAGTCAACGAACTCGCCGGCGATGAGCGCATCCGTGCGACGCCGTGGCTGCTCCCGCTCGCGCGCAGGGCGGATCGCCACACCTTCGCGCGCGCCTCCGCGATCATCACGGTCTCGCCTCACCTCAAGCGCCGCATCGAGTCGCTCGGCGTGGCTGCGGAGAAGATTCGCGTCATCCCAAACGCCGTGAGCGACGACTTCCTCAACGCACCTAACCGCCGCGAAGAAATCCGCGCGCGCCTCGGGCTCGCCGACGCGACCATCGTCGGATTCATCGGCTGGTTCGTGGACTGGCACCGGCTCGACCGGCTTATTGCGGAGTTTGCAAAGGTCGCGCTCGCCGACGCGTCGTTGCGCCTGATGCTCGTCGGCGACGGTCCGCTCCGCGACGCACTCACCGCGCAGGCCGCACAGCTTGGCATCGCCGACCGACTCGTCTGGCCCGGCCCCGTGCCGCACGGCGATGTCCCCGCGTGGCTCGACGCGATGGACATCGCCGTTGTCCCGCACAGCAACGAGTTCCGCTCGCCGATCAAACTCTTCGAGGCCATGGCCCGCGCCCGCGCCGTGATCGCACCGCGCACGGAGGCGATCGCGAGCATCGTCTCCGACGGAGAAGACGCGCTCCTTTTCGACCCCGAGAGCGCCGCGGAACTCGGCGCCAGGCTCGCCACGCCGCCGACCCTGCGCGCGCAGCTCGGGGCCGCTGCGCGCACAAAGATCGCCGCGCACCACACATGGCGCCGCAATGCCGAGCGCGTGCTCGCGGCCTTGCGCCGCTGAAATCCGCCGGTAGCGTCCGCGCCTCAATTGTCCAACGCGCTTTCTTCCCAGCCCCACGCGCCGACCGCGCCGCCGCCGGATGTGCTCGAACAGATGCTCTTCATCCGGCACTTCGAGCTCGCGCTGCTGAGCCTCTTTCAGCAGGGCAAGCTCAGCGGGACCACGCACACGTGCCTCGGCCAGGAAGCGATCCCCGTCGCCGTCATGCCGCTCCTGCGCGACGATGATTTCGTCTTCAGCAATCACCGCGGGCACGGCCATTACCTCGCGCGTTTCGGCGACGGTGAGGGCCTGCTCGCCGAGATCATGGGCCGCGAAGGCGCGGTCTGCCACGGAGTCGGCGGCAGCCAGCACATCCGGCGCGGGCGCTATTATTCCACTGGCGTGCAGGGCGAAAGTTTGCCCGTCGCGGTCGGCGCGGCGCTCCAGCTCAAGCGCGAAGGTCGCGGCGGTGTCGCGGTGCCATTCATCGGCGACGGCACATGGGGACAAGGCGCCGTCTATGAAGCGCTGAACATGGCCGCGCTCTGGCAGGTGCCGCTCGTCGTCGTCGTGGAAAACAACGCGATCTCCCAGACGACCACGAGCGCGCAAAATCTCGCTGGCACGATCGAAGGCCGCGTGCGCGCCTTCGGCATCGACTACCTGCGCTGCACCGGCGACGACCCGCTCGCGCTGCGCGAAGCCATCGCGCCATTCATCGCCCGCGCCCGCACCGAGCATCGCCCGTGCGTCATCGAGTGCATCACGCGCCGCCTGGCCGCGCACAGCAAAGGTGACGACACGCGACCGGAGGAAGAAATCGCCGTCCTAAGCGCGCAGAGTTGGCCCGAGCAATTTCGCGCCGCCGCGCCGGAGTCGTTCACCGAAATCGAACGCCGTGTTGCCTCGCAGATTGAAGGACTCGTCGCGCAAGTCTCCACGCGCCCGCCGTGCGTAGCGACAAGGCTCCAGCCTTTTCTCAGCAGCCACGCGGCTCCAGCCGCGTCGGCCCCCGCGCATCCGATCCGCAGCGAACGCATCATCGAAAACCTCAACCGCGCGCTTCACGATCTGATGTCGCGGGACGACAGAGTGTGGCTGGTCGGCGAAGACCTCCTCGACCCCTACGGGGGCGCCTTCAAGGCCGCGCGCGGCCTCTCCACCGCGTATCCGGATCGTGTCGTCTCCACGCCGATCAGCGAACTCGGTTTCGCCGGAGTCGCGAACGGTCTCGCGCTCGCCGGCCAGCACCCGATCGCCGAGTTCATGTTCGGCGATTTCATCTTCCTCGCGACCGACCAGATCGTGAACTTCGCGGCGAAATCCGTGACGATGTATGGCGAGGAAGTCGCGCATCCCGTGATCTTCCGCTGCCCCGTCGGCGGCCACCGGGGCTACGGCGCGACGCACAGCCAGAGCGTGCAAAAGCATTTCATCGGCGTGCCGAATCTCGACCTCTACGAGCTCTCGCCGCTGCACGATGCCGTCGAGCAACTCCCGCGAGTCTTCGCGCGCGGGCGCCCGGCCATTCTCTTCGAGAGCAAGACGCTCTACGCCCAGCCGCAGCTCGGCGAGGGCGCGCTCGACGACTTGTTCTCGTGCGACTTCGCCGACGCCGCGCGCAACACCGCGCGCGTCTCCATCGAGTCGTCGCCGCACGCCGTGATCGTTACGACAGGCGGGCAATTCCCCGCCTGCCTCGCCGCCGCGAAGCGCTTGTTCTTCGAGCACGAGATCGAGGTGCAGATCCTCGTGCCGTTCCGTTTCCATCCGTTCGATCCCGCGCCGCTGCGCGCGATCACTGTGCCGATCTACGTCGCCGAGGAGAGCACCGCTGGCGGCACGTGGGGTGCGGAAGTCGCCGCCGTGCTCGGGCGCCCGGTGCGCCTCCTTCACTCGGCCGATTCGATCATCCCATCTGCGCGCCATCTCGAAACCGAAGTCCTCCTCCAGCCGGAAACGATCGTGCAAAGCATCGCCGGCGATTTTCATGCAGCCCATCGTCGTCCCGACCATCAATAACAACGACACCGAGGCGAAGCTCGTCGCGTGGTCGAAGACCGACGGCGACCTCGTGCGGCGGGGTGAGACGATCGCCATTCTAGAGACGACGAAGGCGAGCTTCGAACTCGCCGCGGAAGCGGAGGGAGTGCTCCAGACCGCTGCGAAGATCGGCGATCATTGCGCGTTCGGTTCGTCGATTGGGACGATCTTCGCGGACGCCGCGGAACGCGCGACGGTTGCGACTGCGGTGCCGCAGGCCGCAGACGGGTTTGTCGTCACGGAGCCCGCGCGCGCTCTCGCGCTGAAGCATGGAATCACCGACGCGCAGCTCGCCGCGCTCGGCCGGCGAATCGTCAAGACGCGCGATGTGGAGGCACTCGTCGGCGATCCCGCGGGCGGCGCAGGCTTGAGCGAAGCGCAGCGTGGCATTGCGCGCGTCGTGTCGCGGTCGCACGCGGAGATCCCGGTTTCCTTTCTCGTGAAGCGCATCGCGGTCGATGCGGCACTCGCCGCGCTCGCGGAGTTTTCGCGCGAGGCTAAAGTCGTCGCCGGTTTGCCGGACCTGCTCGTTTGGAGCATCGCGCGGCTGCCGGCGCAGTTTCCGTTTTTCTTCGGCGAACTGCGCGACGGGCTCGAATTCCGCGCATCGAGCGCCGGTCATATCGGCGTCACGTTCGATCTCGGCGGCGGGCTGTTCATTCCGGTCATTCGCGACGCAGCTCAGAAGTCGCTGGCGCAGGTCGCGCGCGACTTGATGAGCTTTCGCATGAAGGCGCTGCGCAAGACTTTCAAAGCGGAAGACCTCGCTGCCGGCGATCTCTCGATCAGCCTCAACTTCGACGCCGACACCGTCTTCGTGCAGCCGATCATTCTCCCGCCACAGACGTGCATGGTCTCCGTCGGCGCAGTGCTCACCGAGCTGGCGCTTGACGCTGACGGCAGGCCGGTGCCGCGGCGTTACCTCAACCTCGGCGTTGCGTTCGATCATCGCGTGATCAACGGCGGCGACGCGAACGCCTTCGCGACGGCGATCAAGCGCGCGATTGAGGAGCCGAAACTTTAATGGATACCCGACTCCGCCAACTCCTCGCCCGCGTCTTCAAGGTCGCGCCCGAATCCCTCACGCCCGACAGCGGTCCGCACACGATCCCGGCATGGGATTCCGCAGCGCACATGAATCTGATCATCGAGCTCGAAAAGGAATTCAGCGTGCAGTTCAGCGACGATGAAGTCGTCGATCTCGTGAGCATCGAGGCGATCGCGCAACGCCTCGCGAAGTCGTGACCTGGCCCGAGGGAAAGCGATTCGCTTTCACCGTCTTCGACGACGCGGATAACGACCGGCTAGACAACACGCGGCCCGTGTATGACTTCCTCGGCGAGCTCGGCTTTCGCACGACGAAGTCCGCGTGGTTGCTGCCCGGTGCGCCCGGCGCGCGGCTCAGTGGATTGAGTTGCGAAGAGCCGGCCTACCTCGGGTGGGTGCAGTCGCTCCAGCGCGAGGGTTTCGAGATCGGCTGGCATGGCGCGGCGGGATCGAGCTCGACGCGCGAGGAAACGATCGAGGGCTTCCGGCGGTTCCACGAGCACTTCGGTGAGGATCCGCGCGTGATGTCGAATCACTTTCAAAACAACGACAGCATCTACTGGGGCGCGGCTCGGCTGACGGGGTGGCGGCAGACGCTATACCGGCTTGCGAATCGAACGGCGCCGCGCGCGGAAGGGCACGTCGAGGGCAGTCCGTATTTCTGGGGCGACCTTTGCCGCGAGCGGCTGAGCTACGTGCGCAACTGGGTCTTCCGCGACATCGACACACTCGCCGCGTGCCCGCTCATGCCCTACCACGACCCGGCGCGGCCTTTCGCCCGTGCGTGGTATGCGTCGGCGGAGGGCGGAAACCTCGCGTCGTTCAACACGCTGCTGCACGAGAAGAATCAGGACCGGCTCGCGGCGAATGGCGGCGCGTGCATCGTGTATGCGCACTTCGCGAAGAAGTTTTACGACGAGGGCCGGCTCGATGAGCGCTTCGTCAGCTTGATGAAACGGCTCGCTTCGCTCGGCGGCTGGCTCGTCCCGGTGAGCACGCTGCTCGATTACCTCGCTGCGCAGAATGGCGGCATCCATCAGCTCACCGACCGCGAGCGCGCGGAGCTCGAGTGGCGCTGGCTGCGGCTGAAATTGCGGCACGGTTCGTCCTAATCCATGCCACTGCTCATCGAGCCTTATCGCGCGGAACACGAAGGCGCTGTCGCTGCGTTCAATGGACGCGGCAAGGCGAACGGTGCGCCGTTCGGGTTGAGCAAAACGTGGCTCGCAGGCTGGCTGCCGAAGCGCGACGGCGCGGAAGTTTTCCGCGAATTCTTTCTCGCGCTCGATGGCGGTGAGGTGCACGGCGGCTTCACTCTGCGGCGGCAGAAGTTCTGGCTTCGCGGCGAAGTCGTGGACGCGGCAAACTATCAAGGTCCGCTCTCGGAAGGCTTGTGGGACCGGCGCTACATGATGGCCGGCGTGCAACTCCTGCGCGCCGCGCTACGCGAGCAGCCGCTGCTTTATGCGCTCGGCATGGGCGGCCTGGAGCAGCCGCTCCCGAAGCAACTCGCCTCGGCGGGATGGGCGCTTGCGCCGGTGCCGTTTCGCTTTCGCGTGCTGCGAGGTTCGCGGTTTTTGCGGAACATCCGTCCCCTGCGCCGCACGCGTGCGCGATCGCTGATCGCGGACATCGCAGCATGGTCCGGCGTCGGGCCGCTCGCGCTTCAGCTCGTGCAGAGGCTGCGCTGCAAGACGAAGCCGCGAGGCGAAGTGAGCCGCCAGGACGAGTTTGGCGCGTGGGCGGACACGGTGTGGGATCGTGCGCGTGGCGGCTATGCCTTTTGCGCGGTGCGCGATGCCGCGGCGCTGAATGGGACCTTTCGCGGGACGACGGACAAGAACCTGATCCTGCGCGCGCGGCGGGACGGGCGCGACATTGGCTGGGCGCTCGTGCGGCTCACTGCGATGAGCGGAGACAAATATTTCGGCGACCTGCGCATCGGCACGCTGGTCGATGCGATGGCGCTGCCGGGCGAGGAAGCGGCGGTCGTCGCGCTTGCGACACGGCACCTGCGCGAGCAGGGCGCTGATCTCGTCGTGAGCAATCAATCGCACGTCGCGTGGCTCGGCGCGCTCGGTGCGAACGGTTACTTGAGCGGGCCGTCGAACTTCATCTTCGCCGCATCACCACAGCTCGCGGAGCGTCTCGGTCCGCTCGCGGAGTCTCTGCCGACGCTGCACTTCAACCGCGCCGACGGCGACGGGCCGATCCATTTGTAGCCACGGCCCTCCGGGCCGTGCACGTCGCAGAGCGACGTGGCTACATTACGCCAGCAACTCGCGCACGACGCGCGCTTCCTGGCCGTCGGTGAGCGACGCGGCGGTGCCGTTGCGTTTGTAGATGAGCTGTTTGTGGTCGAGGCCGAAGCAGTGCAGCAGCGTCGCGTGCCAGTCGTAGTGGTGGACGATATCCTTTACTGCCTGGTGGCTCCACTCGTCGGTCTCGCCATGCACGCTCCCGCGCTTGAAGCCGCCGCCGGCGACCCACATGGAGAAGCCATGCGTGTTGTGATCGCGTCCCCATTTCTCGCGGCCCGCGTCGTTTTGCAGCACGGGCAGGCGGCCCATTTCGCCGCCCCAATGCACAACGGTCGAATCGAGCAGTCCGCGTTGTTTGAGATCGATGATGAGCGCGGCGGACGGGCGGTCGGTGGCGATGCAATTGCCGGGAAGCGCGGTGATGAGATTGCCGTGCTGGTCCCACGACTGGCCGGCATTCAACACCTGCACAAAGCGCACGCCGCGTTCGACGAGCCGCCGCGCGATGATGCAGCGCGTGGCGTAGTCCTTAGTGCGCGGATCATCGACGCCGTAGAGTTTCTTGATGTGCTCGGGTTCGCCGGAAATATCGAGCGCCTCTTTCGCGGCGGTCTGCATGTTCGCGGCGAGTTCGTAGCTGGCGATGCGCGCTTGCAGGTCGAGTTGGCCGGGATGTTCGGCGAGGTGCGCCTCGTTGAATGTCTTGAGCAGATCGAGCTGACGGTCCTGCGCGCGGCCGGCGAGGTGCGCGGGCGGGTCGAGGTTGAGAATGCGCGGCTCGGTCGGGCGGATGAGCGTTCCCTGATAAAGCGCGGGCAGCCAGCCGTTGGTGAAGTGCTCGCCTTGAAACGTGGGAAGGCCGCCGGGATGCGCGAGCACCATGTAGGCGGGCAGATCCTGCGATTCGCTGCCGAGCCCGTAGCTGAGCCACGAGCCGATGGTCGGGCGGCCTGCGGTGACGCGGCCATTGAGCATCGCGTAGAGGCCCTGGCCGTGGTTGTTCACGCCGGACTTCATCGAGCGGATGAGCGTGATGTCGTCGGCGACCTCGGCAAGATTCGGGAGCAGTTCGCTCAACTCCATCCCGCACTGTCCGCGTGGCGCGAATTTCCACGGCGAGCCGAACACTTTCGCCGAGGCCTGCGCGAGGTTGTCGTATTTGATCTCGCCGGGGAATTTCTGCCCGTCGAATTTCTGGAGCATCGGCTTCGGGTCGAAGAGATCCATCTGCGACGGGCCGCCCATCATGAAGAGCGAGATCATCGCCTTCGCTGTCGGCTCGAAGTGCGGCGCCTTCGGCAGCAGGTCATAGCTCGGCGTCTCGCCGATGGCGTGCGGCTTGATCGGTGCGGCGAGGAGCCCGTCGCCGCGGAGCAGTTGTGCAAGTGCGAGCGAGCCGAGGCCGAATCCGCCGGCGTGGAGGAAGTGGCGGCGGGAGCAGAGGAGTGAGTGGGACATCGTCTCTACTAACCCTCCCGGCTCGCATTTCGTTTGGCGTCCTATTGGTCTCGGCTCGTGCGCGGGGTCTTCGGCACGTCAGCCTTGATACGCTGCGATCCACACGGCCAAACCGAGACCAAATACAAGCAGCAGCACGACGAGCAGCACGATGCCGGCGATGAGGACGAGCAATACGATCCGTTCTCCGACGCCGGTGTTCGCCGGGAAGACCGTCGCCATCGGTCCACCATCAGCATGGAATTGCACGGTTAGCCGCGCCTCCGTGCCGATGACAAGTCTCTCATGCATCCGCACGAGCGCCGCAAACGCGCCCTCATCCCCCGCCTGCCGCACGGGCGTTCAGCGGGTGACGTGGCATTTCATGGCCTCACGCCAACGCCGTTCGCGATCACCTCGATGTCCTTGATCCACACACGGCCCGATCCTTCAAGGTTGAGGTTGAGCTTCAAGTGATCGGCCTTCTCGCCTTTCTTGAGGAAGAACGGGATTTCAAACGTGCCCCAGTCGTTGCTGCCCGTGATGGTCTTGTCGAGACCGCGCGAGAAGCTCTCGCCGAGGCCAGGCACACGGCACCACATCTCGAGAAACGCGCGGCCTTTGACGTTCTCCGATCTCATCTTGGCGCGGTAGATGATCGTGCGGTCGTCGATGTCCGCCAGCGGCAACTCGAACAGGCTCACGACCTGCGCCTCGGCGGCATCCACACGCCACGCGCCGTCATCGGGCACGGCCTGTTTGGAGATCGGGGAGTCCGTGGGTTTGAAAGCCCGGAGCACGGCGCTCCTCGGCGCGGGCGATGCGCGCCAGAACACGCTCACGACTTTACCGATGACGTCCGCGCGCGGCCGCTTCTCCTCGGGCCACTGGTTGCGCTGCACGACGAGCTGCTCCTTCTCCTCGCGCACCACGCGGCTCACCCACACTCGATCGCCGTGCTTGTGCGCGACGATGTCGCCCGGTGTAAAGCGTCGGGTGAGCTTCCAGACCAGCACACGGCTGCCCGCGGGCAGCTCTGGCTCCATGGAATTCACAGGGATGACAAAAGCCTGCAGCACCCAGGCTTGCAGCGGGATGACGATGATGATGGCGAGGAGCACGTTGACGAGCGCTTTGTGCCACCATTTGCGGACCGGGAGCGAACGATCCAACTGGCGGCGGCGGCACCACCACTCGATCAAACTCGCGACGGCCATGAGCACGAAGAAAACGCTGCACACCGCCATGAATTCCAGCCCCGGCACGAAGCCGAGGAAACCAAGCAGCCCGATGAACGATAGCTTCAGCAACCGCCGACCCCACGGTGTGTGATAGCCCATCAAGTGATAAAGCCGCTGCTGTGCCCCCGCCTGGGTTTGCGGGCGCGTGATCACGGTTTCCACGCCCGTCTGAAACTCTGCCGCCGTCTGCCAGCGCAGCTCAGGCTTTTCATTCAGCGCGCGCAGCACCACCTCATCGAGCCGCACATCGATCTGCATCCCGCGAATTCGGGACGAAGGCGGCTGGAGTTTGTCCGCGGGGAGTTCGCCGGTGAGCAGTTCGTAGAGCACGACGCCGAGCGAGTAGATGTCCGCGCGATGGTCCGTGCGCTGATGCTCGCGCTGCTCGGGCGCCATGTATTGCGGCGTGCCGGCGGGCTGCGACTCGGCTAGGCCGGTGCTTGATTCCTCGCCGAGCATTTTCGCGATGCCGAAGTCTGCGATTTTCACGCGCCCGTCTTTGTCGAGCAGCAGATTCTCCGGCTTGATGTCGCGATGCACGATGCCGTGATCGTGCGCAAATTGGAGCGCCTCGCAAACCGGCGGCACGATCGCGAGTGCCTGCTCGGGAGTGAAGCGGCCCGCGCGCATCGCCTGCCGCAGGTTCACGCCGTCCACGAATTCCATCAGCAGGTAGAAGAATCCACCCGCCTGCCCGAAGTCGTGAATCGTGACGATGTGCGGGTGGCTCAACCGCGCGAGCGCCTGCGCCTCGCGCTGGAACCGCTCGGAAAATCCGCCGCGTCCCGCGAGTTCCGCCGGCAGGATTTTCAACGCGACGAAGCGGTCGAGCTGCGGCTGCCGCGCCTTGAAAACCGCGCCCATCCCACCGCTACCGATCAACTCCGCGACCTCAAGATTCGGGAACGCCGTGCGCACGGATTCCAAATCCGGCGGGACGTGCGGCGGGGCGGCTGGATCCGCCGTTGGCGCCATGACCTTCGCGAAGACACAGCGCGGGCAGAGACCGTCCGCGGATGCCTCCGGGATCAGCGCGCCGCACTGGAGACAGGATCGTGATGCATTCGTGGTCATGCCTGTTCCTTGGGGATGCGGAGCGAAAGGTTACAGCGAATCATCCATGCACCGAGCAGAGGTAACGCAACTCGTCGTCCACATCGGCCTCGTCGTCGAGCGTCTGCGCGATCTCGCGCCGCAGCAGTTCGCGGAAGCGTTTGCGCAGCCGATGCACCGCCACTTTCACCGCGCCCTCGTTCATGCCGAGCGCACGCGCCGTCTCCGCGTGGGGCACGGCGGCGTCGCCCATCAGCCACGGGCGCAGCGCCTCGAATTGCGCCGCGCGTCCGCCGTCGTGCTCGGCGGCGAGCGCGGCCACGGCGCGATTCATTACCGCCACGGCCCACTCGCGGTCGAACGCTTCCGCGGACGGAGCACCGACGTTCAGCGCAGGCGAATCGCCTTCCTGCACGTCGAGCGCGTGACGCTCCGCATGACCGCCGCGCTTCTCCGTCGTCGCGCGATCCAGCAGGTCGCCGACGAAAAATTTCACCGCGCCGAGCAGGTAGCTGCGGAATCGCCCGCGCGCCGGATCAGGCCCGGGAAATCCGCGCTGCAACAAGTGCGCGAAGAACGAGTGCGTGTGATCGCGCGCCGCGTCTGGATCGAAGCCCATCCGCCGCAGGAATACGAAGACCGGCTGGTAGTAGGCCGCGCACAAATCGCTCAGCGCCGCGCGGCCCTCCGGCGACGACGCATTCGCGCGGAGAACGAGCGTCCAGCGCGTGGGCATGAATGAGCCGGTGCTCTCGGTGGGTTGCATGAGGGTTGCAATGATTCCTTGGGGAAAAGGTCCGCAAGGTTACACATCGCGCAGACGGCGCGACGACGTCACTCGATGTAGAGGAATCGGTTCGAGCTGAAGAGCACCTGGCAGAGGCTCGCGAGCGCGTCGAGCTGCGGGTCGGGCGGCGGTGCATCCTTCGCGCGCTGGATGCCGTGGTGATACGCGCGCACGGCTTCGGTTTGCTCTGCGAGATATGCGAGCCCGCGGAGCACGTCGGCTTCCTGCGGCGCTTTGCCGAAGAGGATGCGCCACGCCTTCACGATCTGGCCGCGCGCGTCGCCTTGCACCTCGGCGCGCAGCCGCGTCGCGAGTGCGCGGGCGGTGTCGAGGACGAAGGTGTCGTTCATCAGCAGAAGCGATTGCGGTGCGACGGTGGAGGTGCTTCGCATCTCGCAGTTCGGCAGCATCGTCGGCGCGTCGAAGGTCTCGAGCACGGTGAGCGGCGTCTTGCGGCGCGTCTGCACGTAGATCGAGCGGCGGAAGTCGTTCTTGCCGCCGCTTTCCACTTTCGCGGCGCTGATCGTGCCCTTGTCGATGCCGACCACGATGCGGCCCGATACGTCGCGCGCGATGTCCGAGGGCGCGCCGAAGCTCGCGCGGTTGAGCGTGCCGGCGGTGGCGAGCATCGAGTCGCGCAGGGTCTCGGCGTCGAGCCGTTGGATCTTGAAGCGACCGTAGAATTCGTTGTCGGGGTTGGCATTAATCGACGCCTCGCCGCGCGACGACTGGCGGTAGGTCGCGCTGAGGACCATGAGCCGGTGCAGAGGCTTGAGCTTCCAGCCGCCGTCCATGAACTCGCTCGCGAGCCAGTCGAGCAACTCGGGATGCGTGGGTCGCTCGCCGAGCGCGCCGAAGTCGCCGGGCGTGTTCACGAGGCCGCGGCCGAAATGGTGCAGCCAGAATCGATTCACGAGCACGCGCGCGACGAGCGGATGTTTTCCGCTCGTGAGCCAGCGCGCATACGCGAGGCGCCGGCCGGTCGATCCGGATGCTGTCGGCTCGATTTTGAGCGGTTCGCGCTCGATCACTCCGAGTTCGCCCGGCGTGACGGCCTGCTTCGGTTGGTCGTGATCGCCGCGATGAAAAAGCAGCGTCGCCGGAGCCGGCGCCTTGAGTTCGGTGAGCGCCATCACCATGCCCTCGGGTGGACGCGTTGTCCGCAGTTTGGTGCCCTCGGCGGTCTTCTCGAGCACCTTCTTCTGCAATGCCGCGTCGTAGAGATCGAGCGAGTAAAGCGCGAGGGCCGACGGATATTTTTTGATCAGCGCCTTCTGCTCCGCCGTGCGGTCCTTCTCCGCGGTCGCGCGCGCGGCGCGGTAAGGCTCGCGTTCATTCTCCGGCAACTTCACGAGTTCCTTCTCGAAGATCTCGTCGAGGAACTTTTTGCTCATCGCCTGCGCCTCGCGATTGAAGACGCCGACCTGCTTCTCGATCGCGTCGGCTTTCGCGCGTTCCTCGGGCGTGTAGAGCGAATACTGGCGCTGGGCCGGCGTGCGCCACGCCTTCCAATTGAGCGCCGGCTCGAAGATCGCGCGCAGCCGGTAGTAGTCGGCCTGCGGGATCGGATCGTAGCGATGATCGTGGCACTGCGCGCAGGCGACGGTGAGGCCGAGCAGCGACGACGTGACGACTTTGATCTCCTCCGCGACGACCTGGTTCTGCGCGAGCTTCATGTCCGGCACGCCATCGCCGGTGCCATCCGGCGCCATACGGAGGAAGGCGGTCGCGGTGAGTGCTTCGCGGCGTTTCGGGTCGATCACCGCTTGCTGCGTGTCGGCGTGCGTGACGCCCGCGAGTTCATCGCCTGCGAGCTGCTCGACGATGAAGTCGCTCCACGGTTTGTCGGCGTTGAACGCGCGGATGACGTAATCGCGATAGCGCCACGCGTGCGGGCGCGGAGAGTCGGCTTCGGCGAAGCCGTTCGAGTCCGCGTAGCCCACGACATCGAGCCAGTGCCGCGCCCAGCGCTCGCCGTAGGCCGTGGATGCGAGAAGGCGATCGACGACCTTTTCGTAAGCGTCCGGCGCGGTGTCGGCGACGAACGCATCGACTTCCTCCGGCGTCGGCGGCAGGCCGGTGAGATCGAGCGTGACGCGGCGGATGAGCGCGCGCGGATCGGCGTCGGGCGCGAAGTCGAGCTGCTGCTCGCGGAGCTTCGCGAGGATGAAGGCGTCGATCGGCGTGCGCGTGCGTGGGCTTTCGATCGTCGGCATTGGCGGGCGTGCGATCGGCTTGAACGACCAGAACTCGCGCTCCTCGTCCGTGATGAGCGGGCCGGGCGGGAGCGACACCGGCTCGGGACGCGCGGTCTTTGCGCCCTGCGCGATCCAGCGCTCGAGCACTGCGATTTGTTCGGGCGGGAGCTTCTTGCCCTTCTTCGGCATCTCGCCCTCGCGCACGAGTAGGATCATCTCGCTCTCGTCGGGGTTGCCCGGCACGAGGACGCGCGAACCGCCGTCAAGTTCCTTGTCCATGAATCGGCGGAGTCGCAGGTCCACGCCAGCCTTTGGCTTCTCCTCCTCGCCGTGGCAGTGAGTGCAGTGCGCTTTGAGGATGGGCGCGACATCGCGCTCGAAAGTCGGCTCGCGCTCCGAGGCGCGCGCGATGGCGCAGACGAGGAGCAGCAGGAATGTCGTGTGTCGGAAAAGCATGAGACGCTGGCGGGATTAACCGCTTCGATGGCGCGTTTCTTTGCCGCGAGCGCGGGTCAGCGCGCGATCTTCGCGAGTTCGCCGAGCACGAGATTCGTCGTGAGCAGCTCGGGAAAGAGCACGGGCGCATCTTCGCCCGGTCGATAGAGGACGTAGAGCGGCACGCCGATGCGCTCGAACTTCTTGAGTGCGTCGGTGATGACGGGATCGAAGTCGGTCCAGTCGGCCTTGAGCGTGAGCACGCCCTTGTCCTTGAACACCGCGGCGACCGGCGCGGTGTTGAGCACGCCGGCTTCGTTGACTTTGCAGTTCACGCACCACTCGGCGGTGAAGTCGAGGAACACAGGCTGGCCGGCCTTGCGCGCCTGCTCGACGCGCTCGGGCGAAAATTTCTCCCACACGATGCCGACCGCGTTCGCCTTCACTTCCGCGTCGGCTTGGGTGGTCTTGTGCAGCGCGTCGGCGAGGAAAAGGTGCGCGCCGACTCCGAGCACGAGCAGCGCGATCAGCGTCGCCCACCAGCGGCGATGGCCGGCGCCGAAGATCCACGAGGCGAGCGCGAGGAAGAGCAGCAGCCACGCGGAAGCGGTTGCCGCGTCGGGGCCGCGCGTCTTGCCGAGCACGCCGAGCAGCCACACGGCGACGGCGAGCAGCACGAAGCCCATGAGTTGCTTGAAGCGATCCATCCATGCGCCGGGCTTCGGCAAAAAGCGCATCCACGCGGGATGCCACGTGAGCAGGAAATACGGCAGGCTCATGCCGGCGGCCATCGCGACGAAGATCGCGATGATCGCCACCGGCGGCTGCGTGACTGCGAAGCCAAGCACGGGGCCAACGAGCGGCGCGGTGCATGAGGTGCCGAGCAGCGTGGTGAAGAGGCCGTGAACGAATGCGCCGCCGTAGCCGTCGCGGCGCGAGAGATTGCCGAGCGCATTCTCCGCCGCGCCGCCGAGCGTGATCTCGAAGACGCCGAACATGGACATCGCGAAAATCACGACGAGCGCGATGAGGCCGAGCAGGAGGCGCGGGTCGGCGAATTGCATGCCCCAGAAAAATCCCTGCCCCGCGGAGCGCAGTCCGATGGCGAGAGCGGCGATGCCGATGAAGAAGACGAACACGCCCGCGACGAAAGCGAGGCCGAGGCGGAAGACGCGTTCGGGATGTTCGCCGGCCTGGCTTACGAAGCTGAAGATTTTCAGCGCGATGACTGGCAGCACGCACGGCATGAGATTCAGCAGCAGGCCGCCGAGTAGCGCGACCCAGAGCGCGCGGAAGAGCGTGAATGTTGGCGCGGCGGCGGTCGTGGTGGGTTTCGGCGGCGCGGTGCCGGCGGTTGGCGCGATCATCCAGCCGCTGCGCGGGCCGTCGCCGAGCTGTGTCACGATCAATCCCCGCCACGCCGTATTCGCCGCGCCACCGCTCTCGACCGGCACGGTGATCGTGTCGCCGCTGACCTTCGCGGGCTTCGGCTTCACGTCGAAATTCGGCGGGAGCGGAAAGAACTCGACGCGCGCTTCCTTCGGCAGGCCGGAGACTTTCACGGTGAACGCTTCCGGCTTCACGTCCCACTTCGTTTGAAATGGTGGCGGTTCCGGTTTCGGCAGACGACCGAGCGCGGTCGCGACGAGCTCCGCGTTGGCGGGCTTTGCGTCGGCGCCGACCGGCAGCGTTAGCGAGATTTCTCCGCTGCCCGGCACGCAGGTTTGCTCGCAGACGAGCCACTTCAAGTCCGCGTTCAGCGCCACCTCGGTTGCGTCAATTTTTGCGGGCGGCGTGATCTGCACAGGCAGCAGCAATTCATCCTCATAGACGTTGGTGATCAGGTCGCCCTCGTCGCGGTGGAGCGTCGGCAGGGGCCACTGGATCTCCCCGGCGGTGAATCCCGTGGGCAGTTTCCACTCGATGCTCGGCGGCGCGCCGGAGTCGCCGCCAAAGCGCCAATACACATGCCAGCCGGCCTTCATCTTCATGCGCACGAGCACGGTGAAAGGTTTGCCCGGCGCGACGGCGCTCGTGTCGGCGAGCAGTTCGGGTTTCACCAAATCCTGGGCGCCACCGAACTGCGCGAGGGCGACTGGCAGGGACGCGAGGAGAAAGAGGAGCAGCGCGCGAATCATGGTTGGGAGAGGACAGCAGAGTCGCGGCAGGTTGCAAGGAGCCGGTTCGCCGAGGAGCGGGGAAAATCGGGCGTTGGCAGCGGGCGCGTCTGCGCGGAGCGTGCGGGGAGTGAATATCGAACATCGAATCGCGCGCTGATGGAGTCCGGGGTGTTTCTGGCCTTGCCGCTGGGAGTGATGTGCCTGCACCGGGCGGCCGTGTGGCTCGCGGCGCGCCGAAAGCGCGTGCGCGTGGGGGACGGCGGGATGGATCCCGTGACGTGGCTGCGGCCGTTGAAGCCGGGCGTGCCGGGGATTGCGCGGAAGTTGGAGGAGTTTCTCGGGTGCGTCGGAGTTGGGGACGAAGTGATTTTTGGCGTCGAGGAGGCGTCGGCGGAGGTTGAGTTGTGCCGGGTGCTGGCGGCGCGGTGGTCGTGCGTGAAGGTGGTCGTTTGCGAGCGGGGAGCGGCGGCGAATCCGAAGGTGGCGAAGCTGCTGGCGATGACGCCGGGCGCGACGCATTCGCGCTGGATTCTCGCGGACGCGGAAGCGCTGATCGACGCGGAGTTTGCGGATGCCTTCCGCCGCGAGTGGAGCGCGGGCGGTGCGGACGTGCTCACGGCTGGCTATCATTTCACCGGGATGAAGACGTGGCCGCAGTGGATGGATGCGCTGGCTATCATCCAGACTTTGTGGCCGGGGCTGGAGGTGGTGCGGGCGTTTGGACGGATGACGTTCACGCTCGGCGCATGCACCGCGGTGCGGCGGAGCGACATCGAGGCGATCGGCGGCTGGGAAGCGCTCGCGTGTGAGTTGGCGGAGGATCGCCGGCTCGGTGCGTTGCTCGTGGGGAAGGGAAGAAGGGTGCGGCTGAGCGAGGCGATTCTCTCGATGGAGGTCGATCCGATCGGCTGGCGCGATTATTGGCGGCATCAGCGCCGGGTGGCGGTGACGTATCGTGTCGCGACGCCGATGGGAGCGCTGGGGATGATCGTGACGCGCGGGTTTTCGCTTAGCCTGCTGGTGGCGGTGATTTTCCCGAGCTGGATGACGCTCGCGTGTCTGGTGGCCGCGGCGGTGTTGCACCTCGGCTCCGTGGCCGGGCAGGCGCGACGGCTGGGAGTGAAACTTGGGCCGCATGTCGGGTTAAGCCTGATAGCGGAGCTGGTGGAAACGGCTTGCTGGGCGTTGAGCTGGCTTTCCCGGCGCGTCTGGTGGGGCGGAAAATGGAGGTGGATTACCTGGCGTGGACAGATTGATGCCGGGAAAAATGGGCGCGCGGGCTAAAAAGTTTATGGCGACCACTTGATTCTTCCCTGCTCGACTCTAGTATCGGCCACCTTTCCCCTTCGCCGCCCACTTTCCCGATCTATGAAATCTGCGCTGATTGAACCCCTCGAGGCCCGTTACGCTCCTGCCGCTTTCCTAAATATCAGTGGTCCGATGACCGTGACCGAGGGCGACGGTGGCACCCAGACGCTGGCCTTCACGGTGACGCTCTCCGAGCCGGTGCCGGGTGGGGTGACGGTCGATTACGCGACGATCGACGGGTCGGCTTTCGGCGGGACGGACTTCAGCCCGCTGACTGGGACGCTGACGTTTGCGTCGGACGATACGACGCCGCAGCAGGTGATGGTGACGGTGACGGGCGACTCGCTTTACGAACTCGATGAGACGTTTTCGGTGGAGCTGAGCAACCCGGTCGGCGACGCGGCGGTCGGGCCGAACGGTTCCGCATCGACGACCATCCTCAACGACGACGCTCAGCCGGTGCTTTCGGTGTCGAACGCGACCCAGTTCGAGGGCAACGCCGGACCGGGCAATTTCGCGTTCGCATTCTCGCTCGATCGGGTCTCGGGCGTGGATGTGATGGTGCGCGTGACCACGGCATTCGGCTCCGCGACCTCCGATGATTTCGTTTCGATCGACCAGGCGTTCACGATCGAGGCCGGGCTGACGAGCAAGGACTTCCTGGTCGTCGTGAATGGCGACCAGGATGACGAAGCGGACGAGACGTTCACGCTGAATGTGGATATGCCGGAGAACGTGATTCTCCCGACGACGCCGCTGCAGGCGACCGGGACGATCCGCAATGACGATGGGGGTGGGGGACTGACGATCTCGGTCAGCGACACGTCGGCGACCGAAGGCACCAATGGCGGCACGCCTGTGAATGCGACCTTCACGGTGTCGCTCTCGCGGGCGGCGACCGAGCAGGTCACGGTCAACTACAGCACGGCGAACGGAACCGCGATCTCCGGGGAGGACTACACGGGCGCGTCGGGCACGGTGACTTTTGAAATCGGCGAGACGGAGAAGCAGGTGTCGATTCTCATCGCGCAGGACTCGGTCTTCGAGCCGAACGAGACCTTCACGATGACGCTGTCGGGCCCGAGTTCCGGGACGCTCGACCGCGCGCAGGGCACGGCGACGATCATCGACGATGACGCGCCGCCGGTGCTCACGATCGCGCAGGGCACGAGCGTGCGGGTGGCCGAGGGGAATAATACGCGCACGCAGAGCTTCACGCTGAATCTCGATCACGCGAGCGGCTCGCCGATCACGGTGAATGTGCAGACGGTCGATGGCACGGCGCTCGCCGGGCAGGATTACGTCGCCCTGATGCAGGACGTAGTCTTCGCCGCGGGCGAGACGAGCCGGACATTCAGCATCACCATCAGGGGCGATGTGGACGATGAGTTGGACGAGAGTTTCGTGTTCAACGTGACCGGTAGTGCGGCGGCGGTGAACATCGTGAACCCAAGCGCGACGGTGACGCTGCTCAACGACGACCGGCGCCTGACGGTAAACGACGTGACGATCGTCGAGGGCAATGCGGGCACGACACAGGCGATCTTCACGGTCTCGCTCGACACGGCATCGACTCACGAGATCTCGCTCGCCTACGCGACGGCCAATGGAACCGCGACGGCCGGCCCGGACTACGTGGCGAACAGCGGGACGCTGACTTTCATCGCGGGCGAGACTTCCAAGCAGATCATCGTCGATGTGAATGGCGACACGATCGGCGAGTTGGACGAGTTCTTCCTGCTCAACTTCACCAACGTCGCGAACGCGGTCATCAACAAGACATCGGTCCGCGGCGACATCACCGACGACGACGTTTTCCTCGGTATCGGCGACGCGCAGGTGATCGAAGGCGGTGCGGGCACGAGCGCGACGATGCGCTTCACCGTGACGCTGCTGCGGGCGACGGGCGCCGTGACGGTGGATTACGCGACGGCGAACGGAACCGCGCTCTCGGGCCAGGACTACACCGCGGCGACCGGGATGCTGAGTTTCGCGCTGGGCGAGACGACGAAGACGTTCGACGTCACGGTGCTCGGCGACGCGACTGACGAGAACGACGAGACATTCACGGTGAACCTGAGCAACGCGACGGGGCTCGGCGCGGGCAACGGGATCTCCGATGCGCAGGGCGTCGGCACGATCATCGACGACGAAGGGCTGCTGACCATCACCGACGCGAGCCTGGTCGAGGGTAATACGGGCACGGCAAACATGGTCTTCGTGGTGAACCTGCTCAACCGCGTCGGCAGTGCGACGGTGACGGTGAACTATTCGACCGCCGACGCGACTGCGGTCTCGATCGGCACCTTGATCGACTACACGGCGACCAATGGCACGCTGGTCTTCGCCGCCGGCACCAACCAGCAGACCATCAGCGTCCCGATTCGTGGCGATCGGGTGAACGAGGGCGACCAGACCTTCAGGCTCAGTCTCGCGAATCCGAGCAATGCGTCGATCGGCACGCCGGGCGCGACAGGCACGATCATCGACGACGATCCGGCGCCGACGCTCAGCCTCGTCGGGGGCAGCGTGTTCGAGGGCGACGCGGGGACGCAGTTGCTCGTGTTCACCGTCAATCTCAATGGCGGCTCGGAGCTGCCGGTGACGGTAGATTTCGCCACGCAAGATGGCACCGCGACCGCGGGCGCGGACTACGCAGCGACCACGGTGAGCCTCACGTTTGCGCCGGGTGAAACCTCGCAGACCGTGACGGTGGACGTGCTCGGCGACGCGATCGTCGAAGGCGATGAGACGGTGACCGGGACGCTCTCGAATGCGGTAAACGCGACGATCGCGACGGCTTCGGCGACTGGCACGATCAAGGACGACGACATCGTGGTTTCGTTGACCGGCTTCGCGGGACCGGTGCTCGAGGGCAACAGCGGCTCGCCCTCGCAGAGCATGACGGTGACGCTCTCGAGCGCGCCGCTTGCGGGCTTCCCGGTGACGGTGAACTTCGCGGTCGCGGGCGGCACGGCGACCGCCGGGACGGACTTTACGACAGTGACGACGAGCCCGCTGACGTTTGCCGCGGGCGAGACGAGCAAGACGATCAACTTCAACATCCTCGGCGACACGCTGAGCGAGGCGGATGAAACCTTCATCGTCTCGCTGACCGGCGCGACGAATGCGAAGATCGGGATGGATTCCTCGGCGACGGCGACGATCACCGACGACGACGTTGTGCCGACGATTTCGATCGCCGACGCGACGCTGACCGAGGGCGACAGCGGGACGGCGGCGATGAATTTCACGATCACGCTGAGCGCGCCGAGCGGGCAGATGGTGACGGTGCAGGCGGCGACGATGGCCGGCACGGCGACGCCGGGGACGGACTTCACGGCGCTGATGCAGACGGTCACGTTTGCGCCCGGGCAGACGACGAGGACCTTTGCGGTGAACGTCGCCGGTGACACGATCGACGAGCAGAACGAGACCTTCACGGTCGCGCTCAGCGGCGAGATCAATGCGACCCTCGCGCGCGGCAGCGCAACAGGCACGATCCTCGATAACGACGCCCGCTCGCTGAGTGTCGCCGACGCGTCGGTCATCGAGGGCGACAGCGGGACGAAGATGCTGAGCTTCACGGTGACGCTCGCGAGCGCGGCGGCGCAGACGGTGACGGTCGATTTCATCACCGCGGACGGGAGCGCACTGGCTGGCCAGGACTACGTGGCGGCGGGTGGGACGCTTACGTTTACCCCCGGGGTAACCTCGCAGGTCGTGGATATCATCATCAACGGCGACACGACCACGGAGGCGGACGAGACGTTCTTCCTCAGGCTCGGCTCGCCGACCAACGCGGTGATCGCCGACGGCGAGGCGAATGGCGTGATCATCAATGACGAGATGCGGTTCATGCTGGTGCCGGTGGCGGCGTCGGTGGTCGAGGAGATCCAATCCGGGGTCGGCAATACGGTGACTTTCAAAGTCGTGCGCAGCGGCGACCTCACGCGCACGGGCTCGGTGGCCTTTACGACTGCGGATGGCACTGCGGTGTCGGCCGGCGCGCGGCCCGACTACGCGGCGACCAGCGGGACGCTGATCTTCAGTGCCGGCGAGGAGGAGAAGACCATCTCGGTGGCGCTGAGGTCGGACAGCCATTTCGAGAACGACGAAACCTTCAAGGTGCGGCTCACGAGCGCGGTCAATGGCGTGCTCATCGACGCCGCCAGCATGGTGCAAACGAGCGTCGAGGAGAATGCGACGATCGTGAACAACGATTCGCGCCCGACGATCTCGATCAATGACGCTCTCGTGAGCGAGGGCGGGACCAGCGCGACGAACAAGGTCGTGTTCACCGTGCGACTGACCTCGGGCGGTTCGACTGCGGCGGACGAGACGGAGACGATCACCGTGGACTTCCGCACTCTCGCCGACGGCACCGCGCGCGATGTGATCTCGGGCGTGTTCGCGCGGGATTTCAACCCCGTGAGCACGGGCACGCTGGCTTTCGCGCCCGGCGAGACGAGCAAGACGATCGAAGTCGTGGTGGTGGGCGACATCATCGACGAGGCCGACGAGACCTTCTCGGTGAAGCTCGACAATGCGATGGCCGGCGCGACGGCTATCACGATCGCCGCCGACACGGGCATCGGCACGATCCGCAATGACGACGGCCCGCCGACGCTGGTTTTCGCGCAGGTCTCCGGCGGTGCGTCGAATGGCGACCTGTCGATCACCGAAGGTTCGCTCGCCGACTTCCAGGTCAAGCCGAGGCTCCAGCTCAGCTCTTACAGCGAGAAGCCGATCAGCGTCTCGCTGGCGACGATCGCCGGCACGGCGACGGCCGGGGTCGATTACATCGTGCCCGCGGATTTTCCGGCGACGCTCACTTTCGCGCCCGGCGAGACGAGCAAGGAGCTGAGCTACACGATCGTCGGCGACAGCATCCGCGAGTCGGACGAGACGTTCACGGTCGTGGTGAGCAATCCGATGAATGTGACGATCTCCGACGGCGGCGCGAAGATCACGATCCTCAACGACGACCCGATCCCGGGGCTGACGATCAATAGCGCTTCGGTGGTCGAGGCAGACAGCGGCACGTCGAATCTCGTCTTCACCGTCTCGCTGCTCGGCGCGACCGATCGGGCGGTGACGGTCAACTACGCGACGGCCGCCGGCACCGCGGTGAGCAGCGGCTCGCTGCCAGACTTCGTGGCGGCGTCGGGCACGCTCACCTTTGCTCCAGGCGACACGACGCGGACGATCAGCGTGGTGGTCAATGGCGACACTTGGGCCGAGGCGGATGAGGCGTTCACCGTCGTGCTCGCCGGCGCGGCGAACGCGACTCTGCTCGCGGGGACGGGCACGGGCACGATCTTGAACGGCACCGACTCGATCATCGGCGTGGTGGTGCAGGACACGGTGACCGTCGAGGGGAACTCCTCGTCCGGGACAAGTCAGAATAGTGCGACGTTCCTCGTCGAGTTGACCAAGACGGCGGACAGTGACGTGACGTTCGTCGCGACGACGCGCAACGGCACGGCGATCCAGGGCGCGGACTACACGGCGATCAACCAGCAGTTCACGATCAGCGCCGGGCAGAGTTCGGTGAATGTGGCGGTGAAAATCATCGGCGACCAGACCTTCGAATCGACGGAGAGCTTTTTCGTGGGCGTGAGCGCGGTCTCGAACAACGCGACGGCCGCGCGAGCCGAAGGGCGCGCGATCGTCTTCAACGATGACCTGCTCTTTGTGAACTCGCGGACGCTGCTCTACATCGACGAGGATGGCGACCTCGCGACGATCAAGATTTCGCAGGGCTCACTCAGCGCGGTGACGCTGACCTTCAGCGCGGTCAACGCGATCGGCGGGCGCGTGCTGCAATTGATCGACTTCACCAACAATCCGGCGCTCTTCAACGGCACGGACCTGAGCGTCACCGCCGAGCCGCAGGCGGGCTTCGCGGCGAGCGGGCGGACGAGCGACGGGAAGGTGGACGTGGGCTTCATCCGGGGCGCTGTGCCGGACACGAACACGCTGCAATTCACGCGCGGGCTGGACTTCCGCAATATCACCATCGGGGGCGACCTCGGGAAAATCACTGCGGGCGACCTGCTCATCACGCCTTCGATCAGCGGGCGGCTGAAGGTCGATTCGCTCGGCATGCGCGGCACGGCGACGCTGCCGGCGGGAGTGACCGATAACATCTCCTCGTTCCTCTCGGTCGTGAACGGCTTGAACGTGACGGGTGACGTGATGGGCGTCGTGCAGGTGATCGGCGACGACCTCGGCAGCATCAACTCCCTCACCATCGGCGGCGCGCTGCGCGGCGACCCGAGCGATGCGAGCCGGCAGTCGGGCATCATCTTTTTCACCGGCACGCTCGGCCGGGCGAAAATCGGCTCGATCATCGGCGGCGCGGCGAACGACAGCGGCGTGATCAATGGAAACACGAGTTTCGTCGCGAAGATCGGCAGCCTCAAAGTGCTCGGCGACATCGTCGGTGGTGAAGGCACGCGCTCGGGCCGCGTGGTCGCCAAGCGCATCGACGCGATCGCGGTCGATGGCGACATCATCGGCGGCGGCGGCGTCGGCCTGGAAGCAGACGGCGTGACGCCCCGGGGCTCGGACTCGGGCGAAATCCTCGCGACGGCCGGGGTGCTGAGCGTGCGGATCAAAGGCGACGTGATCGGCGGCAGCGTGCGCAATACCGGGTTGATCTCGAGCGGTGGAACGGTGGGCTCGCTGCGGATCGATGGTTCGTTGATCGGCGGCGGCGCGGCGGATACGGGCGTGGTGATCGTGAACCGGTCGCCCGGGTCGCTCGCCATCCTCGGCGACATCGTCGGCGGGAGCGGCGAGCGCAGCGGCTCGGTGCAAGTCGGCGGCTCGATACCGAAGATTACGCTCGGCGCGGCCGGCGCGGCGACGGGCGGCAACTTGATCGGTGGTTCGGGCCGGGACTCGGGCACGATCACCGGCGGCGCGGGCTTCGATGCTTCGGGAAATTTCGTCACCTCCGGCGGCACGATCACCTACGGGTTGATCTACGGCGACATCCGCGGTGGCCTCGGCACGGGCAGCGGCGGCGTGCAGACTGGCCGGCAGATCACGAAGCTCGATGTGCGCGGCGATCTTATCGGCGGCGATTCGCCGGCGGCAAGCGTGGATGGGTCGGCGGGTGCCGTGTCGCAGAGCGGCTTCGTGCTGGCCGGGCGTATCCAGCAGATGATCATCCGCGGCGATTTCCGGGCCGGGCTCGATCTGGGCAACGGACTCGCCGACAGCGGAAGCATCCGGGTCCATGAGGATATCGCGTCGCTCACGATCCTGGGCGATGTGAGCGGCACGGCCGCCAACCGCGCGATCATCTCGGCGGGCAACAACGGCCCGGTGGTCAATGGCAGGGTCACTCCGGCCATCGGCGCGCTCACGATCGGCAGCAGCACGGCGAGCAGTGTCGCGTATCTCGACGTGCTCGCGGGTTATTCCGAGTCTGGCTCGGTCAGCCAGCCGCGCGGCGACGCCCGCAGCGCGGATGCGCAGATCGGCCGGGTGACGATCAAGGGCAGCGTGCTGGCGACGAACATCGTGGCGGGAGTGGATCCCGGCAGCGACGGGTTCTTCGGGTCGGATGACGACGTGGTGCTGGCGGACACGCTGGTCGTGGACAAGGCCAGCGTCTATTCGAGTATCGCGAGAGTGATCATCGGCGGGCAGGTGCTCGCGCAGGATGATTTCCACGGCATCGTCGCGCAGCGGGTGGTCTCAGTCACGGTCGGCGGGGTGCCGGTAGTGCTGACGAGCGGGCCTGCGAATGACTTCAAGACGGAGATCGAAGCTGGGACAAACATGAACGTCAACGAACTGCTGCTGTGAGCCGTCCGGTGCGATCCTGAACCTAAAACGCACTTGCCTTCCTCCCGGAGCTACACACCTTGGCCGCGCCGCGCGGGCATAGCTTAATGGTAAAGCTCCAGCCTTCCAAGCTGGCCATGAGGGTTCGATTCCCTTTGCCCGCTCCAACTCCCGCGCTGGAGACCGGCCTGTCCTTGAACACCCAAAGCTCAACACTCAACGCCCCGCACGCGACGGTCGGCAGCAGCCGCTGCAGGCGGATGTTTTCCGCTGTCGTGGCCGTGATCGTTTGCGCGGGTGGACTCGCGGAGGCTCAGCAGTCGGGCT
>JBEBGD010000142.1:0-11865 GCA_040081625.1 Chthoniobacteraceae bacterium | reverse complement strand
CACCCCGAGACTCGAAACTCGAAACCCAAAACCCACGGCCCTCCGCGTGCTATATCGGGAGCGGATGAAAATGGCCCGCCTTACCTGTCTCGCCCTGCTCGCATCGGTCGCGGCGGCACGCGCGCTCATCATCCAGCTCGACTACACCTACGACGTCGCCGACGGCGGGAACTTCTTCGGTAGCAACGCGGTCGCACGAGCCGCACTCGAAAAGGCAGCGACCGACCTGGGCGCGGCCATCCTCCCGTCGCTCGCAGCGGTGACAACCGATGTGTTCAACGGCGCGAGCGGCGGCGGAACGGCCTCGATCGACTGGGCGCTGGATTTCGACAACCCCGTCACGACTTCGACCGTGACGCTGAACACCTTCACGTTCGCGGCGGAGACGGTGAGATTATTCGTCGGCATGCGCCAGCTCGGCAGCACGCTCGGCGTCGGCGGGCCCGGCGGCGTGGCCGTCGCATTCGGCGCGGGCGGCACCGCAGCCGGACGTGTGACGGCGTTCAACAACGCCGCGGCCGCATCCAACTCGATGATGCAGCGCGGCGGCGGACCGGTCATCGGCGACGTCAGCGGCAGTTTCAACACCGGCGGCGGAACGGCTCCCTACTCGCTCAACTATGGCGCGATGATCGGCGCGATCTCCTTCGACATCGACACGAACTGGAACTTCAACGCCACCGGCACGGTCCCTAGCGGCACGTCCGATTTCTATTCCGTCGCGCTGCACGAGATCATGCACGCGATCGGATTCGGCACCTCCGATACTTGGAGCGCCAAGCGCAGCGGCACGACGTGGACCGGCGCGAATGCAATCGCGATCGCCGGCAGCGGCACCAACCTCGTCGCAGCCAGCGGCCACATCGCCGAAGGCGTGATGAGCTTCCGGCAGGACGGCGGCGGGATGCAGGAAGCCGCGATGGACCCGACCCTCACCGTCGGCACGCGAAAGGTGCTCACCCAGCTCGACCTCGCCATCCTCCGCGACATCGGCTACGCGACCGTGCCCGAGCCATCAACCGCGATGCTGCTCGCCGCGGCAGCGCTCGTCATTTCGCAAAGAAGGAGCCGACGGCCTGCACCTTGCGCCGGTAGATCCGGTCGCCATTCGTGATGTAAAGATACGCGCGCCCCGGCCCCGCGAGCGCGCAACTCGTCAGCGGCTTGTCCGCCTGCGGCTTTGGCAGCAGCCCGCACTCGCGCCCTGTCGCGTCAAAGATCTGCACCCCGAGCGTCGTCGCCACGTAGAAGCGGCCCTGCTCGTCGCTGATCATCCCATCGCCGCCGGACGCCGCGAGCATCGGCGGCGGTTCCGCACGCTGAGACTCGGCCTTGGGATCGATCGGCCGGCGCATTGTCATCGTCGGTGCCTTCGCGCTGAGCTTGCCGTCGGCCTCGACACGAAAGGTCCACACATTCGCGCCGCGATGATCGCTCACCGCGAGCGTGCCCTGATCGGGCGAGAGCGTGATGCCATTCGGCGCCGTGATGCCCGTATCCGCCGCGCTCACCGCCTTGGTTTTCAGCTCCACGAGCGTCACCTGCTTCTTTCCCGTCTCGGTGAAATAGATCCGCCCAGCGCGAGAGATCACGAGATCGTTCGGCTGCACATCCTCCGCGATCACCTCGACGGCCTTCGTCGCGAGATCGATCGCGATGATTCGCTTCTTCGCGCCCTGACACGCATAAAGCCGCCCATCCGGCCCAAACTTCAGCCCGCTCGCCAGCTCGTCGAGCAGCGTCGTCTTCGTCCCATCGAGCGCGACCTTGAAAATCGCCGGCGCCTTCATGTCGCTGAAATAAAAGTTCCCCTCCGCGTCCGTGTTCGGCCCGTCAGCAAACCCGAGCCCCTCCGCGACGAGCTGCCAGCCTTCGCCATCGACCAGCAGCTTGTGCAGCGAAAGATCGCCCGCAAGATCGCCGGGGCGCTGGAGCGCGAAGGCGGTGGCGACGAGCGGGAGCAGCGCGAGGAGGCGGGTCATACGCGCGATCGTAGGCAGAACACGCCGCCGAGGGGAAGCGATCTTCCAATGACGCCCACCCGCTTTACGGCCTGTCCGGATCGAGGAAAACGTGGCCGCTCTGGCCGGTCTCGCCGATCCGCAGCACGGGCGTGCTGCGGAAGTAGCCGAAGCCGCCTTTGTTCGCGCCTTTGTTGAGCAGGATGCCGCGGTAGTTCGTTGCCCTGCCGTCGGTGGGCGTGAAGCTGCCGCTAAAGGTGCCGCTGCCGGTCGCGAGACTGAATTGGTAGCTCACGCCGTTGGTGGGGATCAGCTTCACTGCTCCGTTGGTGGGACGGACGCTCACTGGCGCCTGCACCTCGCTGCTGAGCAGGCCTTCGGTGAAGCGCAGCAGCGCGTTGCCGGCGACCGTGTTCTCCACGCCCTGGCCGAAGTCGAACGAGGCCGGATTCACATACTTCGTGCCGACCGCGTCCACGCGGAGACCGTCCCAGCCTTCCGGATAGAAGTGCGCGCGGCGTAGCGCCGGACGCAGCCAGAGCAGGTCGGTGCCGGAGACGTCGCTGTCCGGGTTGTCCGCAAAGGACAACTCACCGCCGAGGCAGCCGAGCTTGCGATAGAGCTGGCGGAAGAATACCGCCGTCCCGTCCGCGCGCAGCTTGCCGGCGACGGCGCAAGCCGTTCCGTCGGCGAGGAAGCCCGTGAGCACGATGTTGCCCGCAGTGCTCAACGTGAGCGCCACGAATCCGTCGCCCTGCGGATAACGGTCCAGCGCCAGCGCGGGCGTCTGGCCCTTTGAGGGTAAGGCGACGGTGTATCTGGCCGTGCCGGTGCCGGTCAGGAACTCCGCGGGCACCAGGTTCGATGAATTGTAGGGCGCGACTTTGCCGGCGAAGGTGGCGAGGAGCGTGGCGCCGTCCGCGGCTTCGTTGGAAAGCGTGCCGGTCATTCCACCAGGCGTCGCGATGGTGAAGGCGAGCGCTCCGAGGTAGCTGTCGAGTTCGGTCGTGTCGATCAGATCGACCGTCGGACCGAGCGCGGGCTTGAAGCGCGCGTTGCCATCGTTGTCGAGCACGCCGCTGAAGCTCACCGCCACGCCGCTCAGCGTCGCCTTGCCGGTGAACGTGCCCGACGCCGTCACCGTCACCGCGATCAGCCCGGTGGTGTCGAGGTCCGGCGTGCTGGTGGGCACGAGCAGCGCCTGGTAGGTCCCGGCGAGATTCGCCAGCGCGGTGTTCGAAAAGTTCACCGTCTTCATTACGGTCGTGGTCCGGCCATAGACGTTCACCGCCGTGACGACGATCTTGTTCGGGCCGTTCTCGGGAATTACCCCGGCCACGCCGAAGGCCATGTCCGTATTCGAAACGAAAAATGCGAGTGGGTCGGTCGTCAGGTTCTGCTCGACCCCGTTGAACGTCACGGTGAACGACGCGAGCCCGGCTTTCTCCTTTACGGTGCCCTCGATGTCGAAGACACCGGTCACGGTGCTCACCGCAGGCGACGTGAGCTTCACCACCGGCAGATTCTCGACGGCGTTGCCGGCGACGACTGTCACGGTGAAGCTGTCCGTGGACACATTCCCCGCGTCATCGGTGGCCGACACGAACACTTCGGTCGCGCCTTCCGGGAAAAGGCTGCCGCTTGCAGGCTGGATGAACAGATACGGGGAGGTATCGTTGTCGTCGGTTGCGGAGACTGCGAAGGTTACGTTGGCGCCGGTCGGACCGGTCGCCACGACGGTGATCGGGTCCGGCACGGAGATGACCGGAGCCTCGTCATCTACGATTAAGGTGGCGAATTTGACACTAGCATTACCCAAAGCGTCAGCGACCTCGACACGCGCCACGTAAGACCCGGCGGAAAGCGGCGACATGCTGAAGGTGGCGCCGGGCTGCGCGTCTCCGAGCGGCACAGCGTTGAGGAAGAAGCGGTAGCTCAGCGGTGGGGTCACATCGGTCCATCCCGACGCGACGAGGGTAACCGGCGTGGCCGGACTCGCCATGCTCTTGGGCAGTATCCTCAAGACGCCCCCCACCGGCGCGACGGAGTCGATCAGCACGTCGGTCGCGACGCTGGTGGCCGCTGTGTTGCCGGCGACGTCCTGATAGGAAAGCGTCACGTTGTAGATCCCCTGTGGGAGATTGTTGCCACCGACACTCGATGCGACGCTGGACGAGCTGCTCAGGGAATCCGGATTTAACGAAAAACGGTGCGAGCCGGCAGTTTCCCGCGCGGACGCGAGCGTCACCGTCACGTTGGCCGGGCCGTCGAAGATCAATTTCACCGTGCCGCTGCCCGCTGGTTCAGGCAGCGTGAAATTCACTGCCAGCGAACTAGCGAAAGTGCTCGCCGCCGCGGGTGCAATCAGCGTCGGCGCGCCCGTCGAGCCGTCCTCCGTAAGGAAAAAGCTCTTATCTGTGGCGCCATCGATGGCCGTGCAATTGGCGATTCCGCCGACCGCCACCGGCGAGAAACGATTGAGCTTGGTGCCGTCGCCGAGTTCACCGTTCGTGTTGTTCCCGAAGGCCCGAACCGACCCATCGGCCAGCCGAACCAGCGTGTGCCCGCCGTTCGCAGCGATCTCGACCGCGCCAGCGATCCCTGGAACCTGCACTGGAGCGCGGGACATCTGTCCGAGCCCATCGCCGAGCTGCCCCTTGTCGCCGGCTCCCCAAGTCCAGACGGTGCCGTCGTCGCGGAGCGCAACAGAGTGTTCGGCGCCGGCGGCAATCTGCGTCACACTGCTCAACCCGGCAACGAGTGCCGGACTCGCTTGGGACGCAGCGGTGCTGTTGATGCCGAGCTGCCCTTTTGAGTTCGCTCCCCACGCCCGCACGGTGCCGTCCGCCATGAGCGCGAGGCGGTGAGCAGAGCTTGCTGCGACCGCCGACACATTGCTCAGGCCCGAAACGGCTGCCGGGACAATGGCACTGGCACTGACACCGCCCCCCCAGATAACGACGGTGCCGTCGCCCTTCAAGGCGAGAGGACGCCCGCCGCCGGCGGAGATTGCTACTACGTCACTAAGGTTGTGAATCTCCACTGGAGTCACGCTGGCAGTCGTTGTGTTGTTGCCCAGTTGACCAGAGCCGTTACTGCCCCACGCTACGACTCTGCCGTTATCGAGCACTGCGTAGAAGGAACTGATGCTGGCTGCAACAGCCACAGCGGTGCGACCCTCGAGCGCGCCAGTCATGAGCACGGGCGTGGGCGCGGTCGGATCGCCTGTGGCCGTCCCAAACAGCGCCGCGGAACTCCGTCCCCATGCGAAAAGCCCGCCGCTCGCACTGCGTCCGATCCCGGAGGAACTGCCTGCGGCGACCTCAACCAGTCGGGTGCCACCCAACGGCACGGCCGCAAGGACGTCGGAGTAGGGAGTTCCCCGTCCGACTCCCAAGCTTCCATTCCCATTCGATCCCACACCCAGCATCTCCTTCCCTGCCTCGGCCACGTCGTTGATGCTCAACGAGAAGACCGCGCCCGCGTCCGGCGTGCCTGCGATGGTGGGATCATCCGCGTCCACGCTCACCACGAAGATGCTCCGCGTCTCGAAATCGAGCACCGTGCCTGCCTTGAGGAACAGCTCACTCCCCACGATGGAAAACCTCGCCGCATCCGCGCCGCTGAGGCTTAGCGTGTTGGTGCCGAACCCGTCATCGGTCACCACGATGTCCGCGACCTTGATCGCGCTCGCGGTGTTGGTGTCCTCCAGCAGGCTCGAGACGTTGTCGGCGAAGGTGATCGCACTAGGTGCGGCGTTGGTCTGGCCGGTCAGCGTGAGGGTGAACAGGCTGACATTCGGGTCGTCGCTGAAAACATAGAGAGCGGCGGTTTTCAAGCCGGGACTGCTCGGGGTGAAACGCACGGTGAAAGTGGTGCTATCGAGGCCGTCCACCGTTGCGGCGGGCTGGACGGTGACGCTGAACTGCGCGGCATCCGCGCCGCCGATGGTCACCCGTTCCGGCGTGCCCGTGAGATTGAGGCTGGCCAGGCCGGTGTTGCGCACCGTGAAGACGAGGTCTGCATTGCTGCCAACGAAGGCGACACTACTACCGTTCGTCCGCACGGTGCCGGAGGGCTGCTCGACGACGATCCTAGGAACCGCCAGTTGCTGGAATTGGATGCGCGTGGGTCCGTTTGAGGGCATCCACGTAGCGCCGCCGTCCACGGACAGTTCCGTGAAGACGTCGAAGAAGCTCTCGACACGGAATTGGCCCCCGCCCATGTCGGTGATCGCGGTCATACCCAGCGATGGAAGGGTGGGGCTTTCACGAATCATCAGCGACCCGCCCGAGAGACTCATCGAGCGCATTTCTGTCTCGAAGGTGCCCGTGGTGTTTCCGGCCTTGCCCATCGTCAGCGTCTCGACCGGGCCACTGGCTGAAAACGGCGTGTCGGGGCCGCCGTTGATGCTCATCAGCCCACGGAATTCGGAAGAAAGGAAGCGCGCATGTTCGTTGGGACCCTCCTGCGCCAACGAGTCCAAGTAGTAGAGCTGGAGAACCGCGTCCTTGATGAGCACCGTCGAGCCGGCACCGGGGTATTCCCCGAAAACCTCCTCCGCAGTGCGATAGGCGGTCGCGAATCCACCCACATCATTGCCACTCGGTGGGACAACCGGGCTATACATCATCGCAGAAACCGCCGTGCCGGAATAAGGAGTCACGGTCACCGTGAAGGTGCCGGTGCCGGTGTTGTTCGCCGCGTCCCGCGCGGTGATCGTCACCGTCGTCGTGCCGATGGGGAAGCCGGTGCCGCTATTCCGCGAATACGTTAGGGTGGTCACGCCCACCGCATCGAACGCAGTCGCTGGGGCGTAGTGAACCACCGCCCCCGTGGAGATCGTTGCCGGAACCATCACGTTCGCCGGCGGGGTGATAGCCGGAGGCGTCGTGTCCTGCACCGTCACCGTAAAGGTGCCGGTGCTCGTGTTGTTCGCTGCGTCCGCGGCGGTGATCGTCACCGTCGTCGTGCCACGCGGGAAGATCGCGCCGCTGGCCTTCGAGTAAGTCAGCGACGCCACACCGATGTTATCCGAAGCGGCGGCGGCCGCATAGTTGACCCTCGCTCCCGCAGCGCTCGTCGCCTCGGCGATCACCTCCGCATGGCTGGCGATCACCGGCGCATCGTTGTCGGAAATCGTGACCGCGATCGTCCCCGCATCCGTGCCGCCGAAGCCATCGCTCACTTCGTAATCGAGCGTGGCGGGGCCGGCGTAGTCGGCGGCGGGCGTGAACGTCACCTCCGCGCCGCTCGTGCTATTCACCGTCAGGTGCGCGCCGGGCGTCACGCTCGTCATCGTCACCGCATCGCCATCCGCATCCGTCGCAGGAAAGGGCAGCGTGATCGTCTGCTGGTCGCCGGTCGTCGCGCTGACGGCGGCGTCGGGGGCGCTCGGCGGCGTATTCGTCGTCATGAACGTCCCATCGGCGCTGTTCGCCGTGCCGGCGGAATTCGTCGCCGTCAGCCGGAAGTGATACTCCGTGTGCGCTGCCAGCCCGGTGAGCACGGCGCTCACGGTCTGGTCGCTCGTTCCATCGGCGGGCGAGAGCGTCACCGCGGCCGCGGTGCCGTAGTTCGTCGCGATGCCGTATTGGAATTGCGCGGTCGTCGCCAACCCGCCCGGATTCACCGTGCCGTGCAGCGTCGCGCCCGCGGCGGTGATGCCCGTGGCGGCGGCGAGTGTGACCGTCGGCGCGACGCCGAGCGGCGGGCCGATGCGGCGCACGCGGTAATTCTCCGAGTCGGAGACGAACAGCCGGTCCCCGGACGCCGCAGACAGCCCGCTCGGACGCGCGAACTTCGCGAGGATCGCCGGCCCGCCGTCGCCGGCGAAGCCGTAGGTGTCGCCGGCGAAGACGGAGATGAGTCCGCTCGCGAGGTCCACCGCGAGGAGCCGGTCGTGGTCGTTGAGATAAAGCGTCGTGCCCTCCGGCTTCACGGCGATGTCTGCGACATCGCTCAATAGCGCACTCGTGGCCGGCCCGCTCACCGGCGCGTCGGTTCCGCCACCCGCAACCGTGGTCAGGGCCTGAGTGAGCGCATCCACGCGGCGCACGATGTAACGGACGGGCTCGCTGCTCACCCGCTCGACGATGAACGCATTGCCTGCGGCGTCCGCCGTCACGCGCGAAGGACTGCTCAGCCCGCTGGCGATGGTCGAGATGACCGTGTCGCCATTCGGAGCCACCGCGACTTTGCGGACGGCACTGCCGAACGATTCGACGATGTAAACGTTGCTGGAACTGTCCACGGCGATGCCCGCCGGCCGGGCGACTCCGGCGGCCGGACCCGGGCCGCCGTCTCCGCTGGAAAAGGAGCTCCCGTTTCCGGCGAGGGTCCAGAGCCGGCCAAATTCATTCACAAAGCGGACGCGGTTGTTGCTGGAGTCGGTGAGGTAAAGGCGGATGTGAACCGGGTCGAAGGCGATGCCGCCGATCCCCCTGAACGACGCTTCGGTCGCCACCGTGTTGTCCGGCGCGCTGCTGAAGCTGAAGTTGCCGGTGCCGGCGAAGGTGCTGATGTTCCCCGCGGGGTCCACGCGACGGATGCGAAGCCCATTTGAGTCCACGAAATAGACGGATCCATCCGGCCCGACGGCCGAGCTCGAAATGGCCCCGAGCGCGGCAGCCAGCGCCGGCCCGCCGTCGCCACTGAAACCCGCGGTGCCAGAGCCGGCGATCGTATCGATCACCGCGTTGAGCGGCGAGACGACAAAGGGCTCGGGGCTCTCCGCAGTGCCACTCGCGGTGGTCACCGCGATCGGCCCAGTCGTCGCACCCACCGGCACCGTCGTCGTGATCTCCGTATCCGAGTTGGCCGTCACCGTCGCTGGCACTCCGTTGAAGGTCACACTCGTCGCAGTGCCCAGGTTCGCACCCTGGATGACGACGACCCTTCCCTCCGGCCCCACTCCCGGCACGACCGCCGTGATGGCCGGAGCCACGAAGCGATTACCTTCGATAAAACCACTGGCAGTCACGTTGTAGCCCGGCGGCACATTGAAGACGGTCTCGCCCAGGCCAAAGGTCAGCTGCGCCGAACTGCTGCTGTAATGAGTGGTTCCGACGAGGCTTTCCGCAGAGCTATGGGTCGAGACCACGAACTCGAACGTATACGGCACCCCGGTGGTGAATGTGGCCTCGTCGGACTCCACCCGGTAGAGATTCGGCGAGGTGCCGACCGGGCTCGTGCTGATCACCGGCAGCGTTCCCGTCACCGAATAGCTGCCGTTCCCACTCGTTTGAGCCCTCAGGTTCGCGCTGAAGCTCACCGGGATCGTCTGCGGCCCCGTCACCCCTTCCGGATTGGTGAAGACGACGTTGGTGAGCGTCATCCGCGCCTCGCCCCTGATCTGGACGCAATAGGTGTTTCCGCGGTTGCGATCATCGAAACACTGCACCCGGCTATACAGGCCCCCCGGCGACGCAGAGCTGCTGAAGGATCCGCCAAGATTACCGACGACCGGCACATCTTCGACGAACCACATGCGGCTGGCGTTGGCGCTGTGGGCGCCGGTCGAGCTCACCGGTTCGAAGGAGGCGCAGCTACCCGCGGTATGGGCGTGACCGCCGTAAACGGAAAACTCCGAGGCCACGGCGTCCGTGACGAATGTGAGCGCGAGCAGCGCAGCGCAGGCCGGCTGGCCGAGCATGGTGATGAATGAGTGCATGGTTTTCATAGGTGGGTTGGAACGGGTGAGCAGAGAAGATGGCGGAACGCGCGGAGCCCCTTCCGCGGCTTTCGTGGACAGCCTCGCCGAGTCCACAGCACGGTGCTCCGGCGTCGCCGTGAGCTGCGGCGCATGGACCTCACATCGTGTTGATGCAGCGAGGCGCATGTCAGTGGTTTTGAAATCCGCGCGCGATGACATGGATATCTTTGCACAGCGTCAAGCCCCGTTTCATCGAATCGTCGCCGCGAGCAGCGCATTGTGCGCGTCGAGGATCGCCTGCACCTCGGCCTGCGTCGGCGGATCGCTGATTGTGATAGTCAGCGGCGGGACGGTGTTAGGATTGCGCGCGGTGCCGGCGATGGCGGTGTCGAGCGCGGATTGCGTGACTTCGCCGGGCGGGCCCTGCGGGCCGGGCTCACCTTGCGGGCCTTGCGGACCCTCCGGGCCGACCTCGCCTTGAGGACCTTGCGGCCCGGGTGGACCGCCGGGCGTGCCGGGTTCGCCTTGCGGTCCGGCCGCCCCGGCAGGGCCTTGCGGGCCGGTCGCACCCGCAGCTCCAGCCGCGCCGGGTGGCCCGGCTGGTCCCGGCGGGCCGGGCACGATCTCGGCGTGCAGTGCGTTGAGTTGATCGCGCACGAGGTTCGCATCGAGCGGATCGCCGGGATTGGGTTTGGTGGGGTCGAAGGGCATGGCTAGGGGGAAGCTCGAAACTCAAAGCTCGAAGCTCGAAACAAACTTCGGAAAGGGACGGAAATGGAAGAGGGCTCCAGACGGTGCTCTGTTTGTTTCATAACTTTTCCGTTCATTTGGTTTTGTTTCGGATCTCGGATTTCGAGCTTCGAGTTTCCGCGCTTCGCGCGGCTACACCGCCCGGATCTGCGCGGGGTCGCTCCATGCGCCCATCACGCCCTTGTTTCCGCAGGTGCGGACGCGGATCCAGACGAGCGCGCCGGGGGCGATGCCGCCGAGCGTCGCCTTGCCGCCACCGAACATCCCGGCGTGAACCCAGTTCGCCTCGACGTTCGGGTCGCCCAGGCACTTCTGCACTTCGTTCATGCTCTTGTCGCGGTCGGGCCGATAGCGGGCCACGATCTCGCCGCTCAAGTCCCCGTGGCGCAGACGCACGTTTTGCGGCGCAGCGGGTGCGCCGGGGTCGGGCGCGTGCGCCGTCTCGTAGAAGGGGAAGCCACTCTTTTCCACGATCATCGGGTCGCCCTTGGCCACACCGTTCACGTAGTTGCCCAGCTCGCCGAGCGCGCCTTCGAGTTCGTGCCGGGCGACGTTGAAGGCCATCACATCGGCAGTGGCGCGACTGGCCTTGGCGGCGAGCTTCGTATTGAAGTCGTCGATCAGCGTGGCCAGCGCGGTCATCGCCACGGGTGGGGTGGCAAAGGTGGCCGCGTTTTCGACCATCTTGTCGTGGATCATCTGCGCGACCGGCGCGAGTTCGGCAGCGGCATAGCCGCTGAAATCAATGACTGCTTTGAGGTTGCTCATTTTTTTGTGGCTGCCCACCGTGCCGTTCCAGGTCGCGCCGTGCTGATTCCAAGTCAGCCCCGGCAGGTTCCAGGTCAGCGGAGTGGCCATCGGTTTGTGGTGTGTGTTGGCGTGGGGTTGGTTTGCTTCGGATCAAAAGGACGCTTTGTTTACGGGCAAGGTGCGCGCGGCGGCCGAAAAGGGGGCCCCGTTTGCGGAAAAGGGGGGCCCGTTTTCTGCGGACGGGGCCTCGTCTGCGGCAGAGCGGGCCGCGTCTTCCGCGAAGCCGCCCCCGTCTGCGCCGCAGGGGGCCGCATCCGAGGCAGACGCGGCCCCGTCTTCGGCAAAAGCGGCCCACATCGCGGCGAACCGGGCCTCCTCCGCGGCAAAGCTGTCCCCCTCCGGCGCGGACGGGGCCGCTTGCGCGGGGGAACTGGCCTCCTCCGCGGCAAAGCGGGCCGCATCGGGGTAGTCAGGACTGAGAGCGTTGGCGTTGGGCTTCACGTTGGCTTTCACCCCACGGATGTAAGTTTCGCCGCCGTTTGTGACGCAGTATTTTCGGAAAAGTGTAGCGGCGACGCCCTCGTCGCCGGAAGTGGCCGCGGCGCCCTCGCCGCGGATCGGGATCGGGCACGGCGGCGGGGGCGCCGCCGCTACTTCCGGCGACGAGGCGTCGCCGCTACGTCCGCCGGAACAGCCCCGTGAGATACGCGAACTCGTCGGCGAGATCGTCGCCGCTCTCGATCGTCAGGC
>JBEBGD010000141.1:0-11902 GCA_040081625.1 Chthoniobacteraceae bacterium | reverse complement strand
CGTCGTCGTCGTCCATCACAATGACGACGCCCCGGCCGAAGCGGTCGGACAGCGGGCGCAGGTCGCTGGCGGGCGCGGCGCGCGGCGCCCGCTGCAGCGCCCGGTCGCCCCCCGTCCCCGCCCCCTCGTCCACCGCAACAGGGACGGGGACGGGGACGGGGCTTTTCACCTACACGGCGGAGACGGTGACCTATGATGGCACGCCGGAGCTGACGGTGGGGGATTTCGGGCAGAATCGGACGGTGGCCACGCCGGCGGCGGGCACGATCGTGATCATGGGCACGGTGAACGCGGCCAGCATCAGGGACAGACTCAACTTCACCCTGCCGGCGGGCAAGACGGTGACCTCGGGGACGTTGGAGATCACCAACTACATGGCGGCACCGCCGGCCGGGGGGGACATCACCATGCCCCAGCCTATGACTTATTCTAGCAGCCAGAGCCCGCCCTTCCGGGAACTGAGCGCAATCACGGTGGACGGGAACGGCACGCTGCCTGTGTCGGCCTCCACCCGATGTGGAGCCCAGATGTTCTCCGTGGGCCTCGAGGCGGCGAGCGAGCTCGGCATTTTCATCGACCCCATGACCGGAGCGCCGATCGGCGGGGGCACTACTTACGGCAGCGCCAGCTACATCATCACGCTGCAGATCGGCGATGCGGCGACGGACTCGACGCTGAGCGACCTGACGACGCCGAGCGGGCCGCTCACGCCGGTCTTCAATGGCTCGGCCAGCTACGCGATCACGGTGCCGAATACGACCGGGACCATCCGGCTCCGTTCCCCGGCCACCTCCCAGAATGCCCTCGTCTCGGGCCGGGTCGGCTCGGGCGCTGCCACGGAAGTGGACGGCCTGAGCGACGGCTACTACTCCCTCGCGGTCGGGGAGAATGTAATCACCCTCGACGTGTGCGCGCAAAACGGCAGCCACGGCACGTATGTGGTGACGGTGACGCGGCAGCAGCCGCCGCTGGCGATCGTCTCGCTGAATCGCGTGGGCGGCGCGGTCTCGAATGCGGCGATGGTGAGCTGGACGCTGACCTTCGACAAGCCCGCCGAGGGCGTGACCTCGGGCAACTTCTCCCCCGCCGGCGCGGCGGCCAGCGGGGCAAGCGTGGGCACGCCGACGACGACGGACGGCGGGACCACGTGGACGTTGCCGGTGAGCACGGGCGGCAGCGACGGAGATCTCGCGCTGGTCTTTGCCAACTCGACGGGCATGACGATCCCGCCCTCCACCACGCTGCCTTTCACCGGGCAGAGCGTGACGATGGACAAGACCGCGCCGGTGATCAGCGGGAACTTCGCGCCGCTGAGCGTGAATGCGGGCGACGGGATCCCCGACTACACGCCGCAGGCGATGGTGAACGACGCGAACCCCGGGACGCTGACGCAAACGCCGGCGACGGGAATCTTCACGGCGAACCCACAGCAGATCACGCTGACGGCGACCGATCTCGCGGGGAATGTGGGGACGCTCGACTTCGACGTGACGGTTCCCTCGACCGACCCGGTGAATACGTCGCTCTTCGCGCAGGGCCAGCCCGCGCCCGGACGCGGGACCAACGGGCTGCCCGCGGATGCGCTGCTGGCGAGCTTCGGCCCGCCGGCGATCGATGACGCGGGGAACGTGGCCTTCACCGCGAAGTGGACGAGCGCGACGGGTGGAAAAGGGAGCGGGCTCTTCACCGGCACGGCGTGCGTCGGGATCGTGGGCGGTCCGGTGCCCGGCGTGAACGGCGCGACCTATGCGGGCTTCAGCGATCCGGTCATCGATGCCGGGCAGGTGGTGTCTATCATCACATTGGCGGGCGTGCCGAAGGCGGCCAACTCGGCGATCCTGAGCAGCATGGTGGCCTCGTTCGCAGCGCCTGAGGGCGCCGCCCCGCCCGTGGTCCAGTCGGTGATCGCCCGGACGGGCGACGTGGCGACCGGGGACGGCGCGAAGTTCAAGAAGTTCACGTCGGTGGAAGTGCGCGGCGGAGTGATAGGCTTCGCGGCGCAACTGGCATCGAGCAAGGCGACAGACCTCGGCGTGTGGGTGAAGGACGGGGCGAACCCCCTGGTGCTGATGCTGCGCGAAGGCGAAAAAGCAGGCACCCGGACGATCAAGAGCCTGACCGCCTTCGACTCGAGTCCCGGATCGCGCGGGCAGGGGCGCGGCTGGCTGGTGATCGATCGCTTTCCGAGAGTGCTGGCGCGGGTGCTTTATACCGACAAGTCGCAGGCCGCTGTGAGCGCGGCGCTGGTGAATGGGATTGTCTATGTGGCCAGCCTGATCGACGGCGATACGATCATACCTCCGTCCCTCCTGGTGGTTTGTGGGCTCGGTCTGCCAGCGGTCAATGCCGCCGGGCACGGAGCCACGGTCGCCGCGACCGCATCCGACCGCGGTCCGCGGCCCGGCGTGTTGGTGAACCTGGACGAAAGGGGATACCAGCGGATCGCGGCGGTGGGTGATCCCACGCCCGAGGGTGGAAAAACTTACGGCAGCCTGGAGCACCCAGTGCTGGCCGCAGACGGAGGCGTGGCCTTCCCCGCGAGGGTGGTCGGCAATGGACCAGGGGCGAGCACGCTATGGTGGCAGAGTGGCGGCTCGCGGGCGATGGCGCCTGCGGAAGGGAACGAACCCCGCGGGCCGACCCGCGGGCTGACGCTACTGGCCCAAGGCGGCGCGACGGACGGAGGCGCGCCGAGCGACCTCCCCGCCGGCGCGCAGTGGAAGGCCTTCTCCTCGCTGGCCATCGCTGCGAATCGCGGCCCGCTCTTCAGTGCGACGCTGGTCGCTAACAAAGGCGGCGTGACCAAGGCGACCGCGAGCGGCGTGTGGGCGATGGACTACCACGGCACGCTGCGCACGCTCTTCCGCACCGGCGACGCGATCGGCGCGAAGACGCTCAAGAGCTTCGCGCTGCTAACTCCCACCGTGGGCAACACCGGCGTGACGCGCAGTTTCAACGACGCCGGGCAGGTGGTGTGGCTGGCGACCTTCACCGACAAGACGCAGGCGATCATCCTCACCGACGTGCCGTAGCGGAGTCTGTGGCTCACGTTTGCCTCGACGTGAGCCACGGGCCGCGCGTCCGCTTACGGCGCCCACACGGTCTTGCCGCCGACGATCGTCCGCACCGCGCGGCCCTTGATCTGCCAGCCGTGGAAAGGGTTGTTCCGGCTGCGGCTCTCGCTCGCACTTTTGTCCACGGTCCATTCGAGCCCGGCGTCGATGATCGTCACGTCCGCGACCGCGCCGACGTTGAGCGTGCCGCGGTCGAGGCCGAGAAGCTGCGCGGGATTCTGCGTGTAGAGCTGGATGAGCCGCGGCAGGTCGATCGCCTTCCGCTTGTGGACGAGGATGTCGATGAACAGGCCCAGTTCCGTTTCCAGTCCGAGGATGCCGAACGGCGCCTGGTCGAATTCGACTTCCTTTTCGTAGCCGCAGTGTGGCGCGTGATCGCTCGCGAGCACGGTGATCGTGCCGTCGGCGATGCCCTCGATCAGCGCATCGACGTGCGCCTGCGAGCGCAGCGGCGGGTTCATTTTGAAGTTGGTGTCGTAGCCGCGGATCGACTCGTCCGTCAGCGCGATGTGGTGCGGGCAGACTTCGCCGCTCAGCCGCACGCCGCGTGCGCGCGCCTCGCGCAGGATTCGCACGCTGCCCGCGGCGCTGAGGTGCTGGCAGTGAATCGCCGTGCCGGTCAGCTCAGCGAGCTGCGCATTCCGCGCGACGATGATCTCCTCGCCGATCGCCGGCCAGCCCGGCAGCCCGAGTTGCGCGCTCACCGCGCCCTCGTGCATCACGCCTTTGCCGACGAGGTTGTAGTCCTGGCAGTGGTCCATCACGACGAGGTCGAACATTCCCGCATACTCGAGCGCGCGCCGCATCAGTTCGTGATTCTGGATGCAGCGTCCGTCGTCGGTCAGCGCGACGACGCCCGCTTTTTTCAGCGAACCGATCGGCGCCAGTTCCTCGCCCGCGATGCCCTTCGTGATCGCGCCGGTCACAAAAACGTTCACGCAACCCTCCGCCGCCGCCTTGTCCTGCACCCACGCGACGACGCTCGGGCTGTCGATCGTCGGCGAAGTATTCGGCATGCACACCACGCTCGTGAATCCGCCCGCCGCCGCCGCGCGCGTCCCGGTCGCGATCGTCTCCTTCGCGCCCTGCCCCGGCTCGCGGAAGTGAACGTGCAGATCGATCAAGCCGGGCGCGATGATCTTGCCGGTGCAGTCGATCGTCTCGGTTCCACCGCTGGCAGCGATGCGCCCATCCACGATGTGAACGTCGCCGATTTCATCGCGGCGATTCGCGGGGTCGATGATGCGGCCGTTCTTCAGCAGCAGAGCGCTCATGGCTGGCGGGCTCCGGCGCAGAGGTAAAGGACGGCCATTCGAACGGCGAGGCCGTTGGTGACTTGATCGAGGATCACGCTGCGCCCGCTGTCGGCCACGTCGCTGTCGATCTCCACGCCGCGATTGATCGGGCCGGGATGCATGATCAGCGCGTCGGGCTTCAGCCGCTCGGCGCGCTGCTTCGTGAGGCCGAAGAGCGCGGTGTATTCGCCGAGGCTCGGGAAGTATTCCTTCCGCTGCCGCTCGTGCTGGATGCGCAGCAGGTTCACCACATCGACCTCCGGCAGCACCGCGTCGATGTCGTGCGTCACCGTGCAACCGAGCGCCTCGAACTCCCGCGGCACCAGCGTGCTCGGGCCCACGAGCGTGACCTTCGCGCCGAGCTTGGTGAGTGCGTGGATGTTCGACCGCGCGACACGGCTGAAAAGAATGTCGCCAATGATCGCGACGTGCAGCCCGTCGATGCGGCCCTTGCGTTCGCGGATCGTAAACGTGTCGAGCAGCGCCTGCGTGGGATGCTCGTGCGCGCCGTCGCCGGCATTGACGACGCACGCCTCGAGCCGCTCGGCGAGAAACTGCGCCGCGCCCGCGCTCGCGTGCCGCAGCACGATGATGTCGGCGTGCAGCGCCTGGAGGTTGAGCGCGGTGTCCTTGAGCGTCTCGCCCTTGGTCAGCGAGGAAGTCGAGGCGCTCACATTGATCACGTCCGCGCTCAGGCGAAACGCGGCGAGCTCGAACGAGACGCGCGTGCGCGTGCTCGGCTCGACGAAAAAGTTCACCATCGTGCGGCCGCGCAGCGCCGGCACTTTCTTGATCTCGCGCGTGCCCACGTCCTTGAACGCCGCCGCGGTGTCGAGCACGTGCCCGATCTCCGCCGCGCTCAGCTCCTGCAATCCGACGAGGTCTTTGCGCGTCCAGTCGGTCTTCATGGCGCAGTGCTGATCCAGACGGAATCCACCATCCCGTCGGTCGCTTCAAAGCGGACATGAACTTTCTGCGCGAGCGACGTGGGCAGGTTCTTGCCGACGTAATCCGCGCGGATCGGCAGCTCCCGGTGCCCGCGATCGATGAGCACCGCATACTGGATTCGCGGCGGACGCCCGTAGCCGGAGATCGTCTCCATCGCCGCGCGGCACGTGCGGCCGGAGAAGAGCACGTCGTCAGTGAGCACGATCGTCTGGTCGGAGAGTTCCAGCGGCAACTCGGTCCGCTCGACGCGCGGCGGCACGCGATGCCGGTGGAGGTCGTCGCGGTGCATCGACACATCGACCACTCCGGCAAACACGCGCACGCCCTTCACCTGCTCGATGAACGCCGCGATCCGCTGCGCGATGTGAACGCCGCGCAGTGGAATGCCGACGAGCGCGACCTTCGTGAGGTCGGGATTCGCCTCGATGATCTCGTGCGCGAGCCGCTTGAGCGAGCGGTCAATGGCCGCGCTGTCGAGGATCAGCGTGGCGCCGGGCGCAGGTGGTGTGAGTGAGGCAGGTTCGGTCATGCTTCCTTGGCGGCCTCGCGGGGCCGTCTTAAAGGAGCGCGGAGGTGATGCGTCAGTCGGGCATCAGTTGTTCCGCGAGGATTCGTTCGCGCGCTTTGTCCGCCACGCGCTGCGATGCTTGATGATCCAGTCGAGCAGCGCGCGCTCGAAGCCGATGTCCTGACCGGCTTTCTCGCTCTCGATCCATTTGTGGCGGAGGATTTCCTCACGCTCCGCAAGGAACTCCTTGTAGAGGAGCGACTCCTTCACGAGGTCGGGGGATGATTCGGAAGTGCTCATTGGTTGGCGGCGCGCACTGTTCAGGACTTGAGGCGAAGCGTCAATGCTTTGGTGTGTCGCGCGTGTTTACCCGGAAAGCTGCGCGCCCGGTGGCAATCCGCTTGCCGCGCGCGGCGGTGTTCCTAGCCTGCGCCGATGCACGAACCGCCTGCGCCCCGCGCCATCGATCTCCTTCCGCCGACCGATAATTTCGTGCCGCGTCATCTCGGCAGCGGCCCGCACGAGATCGCGCAGATGTTGGAAACTTGCGGCTTCACGCGGCTCGACGCGCTCATCGGCGCCGCGGTGCCGGCGGCCATCCGCAGCACAAAGCCGCTCGCACTTCCGCCCGGCCGCGGCGAATACGAAACTCTCGCGGAACTGCGCGCGATCGCGTCGAAGAACAAGCTCTTCCGCAACTACCTCGGCCAGGGCTACAGCGAGACGATCACGCCGCCGGTGGTGCGGCGAAACATCCTTGAGAATCCCGGCTGGTATACCGCCTACACGCCGTATCAGGCCGAGATCTCGCAGGGCCGCATGGAAGCGCTCGTCAACTTCCAGCAGATGATCTGTGACCTCACCGCGCTCGACATCGCGAACGCGTCGCTCCTCGACGAAGGCACCGCCGCCGCAGAGGCGATCGCGATAGCGCGCGCGATCCACAGGGACGACGCGGTGAATGCGATCTTCATCTCGCAAGGCTGCCACCCGCAGACCATCGACGTCGTCCGCACGCGCGCCGACGCGCTCGGCATCCACGTCATCGTCGGCGACGAATCGACCATCGACCTCGCGAAGACCGACGACACGTTCGCGTTCGCGCAAAAGAAAGTCTTCGCCGTGCTCGTGCAGTATCCCGACACGACCGGCGTCATCCGCGACTACGCGCCGTTCTTCGAGAAGGCGCACGCCGCCGGCGCGGTGACGATCTGCGCGGCCGATCCGCTCGCGCTCTGCGTGCTGCGACCGCCGGGGGAATTCGGCGCGGATATCGCCGTCGGGAGCGCGCAGCGTTTCGGCGTGCCGATGGGCTTCGGCGGACCGCACGCGGGCTTCCTCGCGGTGAAGGATGAACACAAGCGCCTGCTCCCCGGCCGGCTCGTCGGCGTCAGCAGGGACGCGCACGGCAATCCCGCCTACCGCCTCTCGCTGCAGACGCGCGAGCAACACATCCGCCGCGACAAGGCCACCTCGAACATCTGCACCGCGCAGGTGCTCCTCGCGGTGATGGCATCGATGTATGCCGTCTATCACGGCCCCGACGGCCTGCGCCGCATCGCGCAGCGCATCCATCTCTACGCGGAAATGCTCGCCGCCGGCCTGCGCGCGCTCGGCTTCCGCGTGCCCGAAGGCCCGTTCTTCGACACCGTCCGCGTCGATCTCGAGACGCCCGCGCGCCGCGACGAAATCCTCCGCGCCGCGCTTGCCGCGGAGATGAACCTACGCGCGTTCGGCACCAGTTCGATCCTCATCTCGTTCGGCGAAACGATCGATCGCCACCAACTCCGCGCGCTGTTCACCGTCTTCCACGGCGGAGCCGATCCGGGCTTCACGCCGGAGTTGCTCGCACCGCAGGCGCTCATCACTTCGCCCTCCGCGTCGCGCACCTCAGCGTTCCTCGCGCATCCCGTCTTCAACCGCTACCACACCGAGCACGAGATGCTGCGCTACGTGCGCCGGCTCGAAGCGAAGGATCTCTCGCTCACGACGAGCATGATCCCGCTCGGCTCATGCACGATGAAGCTGAACGCGACGAGCGAGATGCTGCCCGTCACGTGGCCGCAGTTCGGCACGTTGCATCCATTCTGCCCGCCGGATCAGGCGCAGGGCTACGCCGCTCTCTCCCGCCAGCTCGAGTCGTGGCTCTCGGAGATCACCGGATTCGCCGGCACTTCGCTCGAGCCGAATGCCGGCTCGCAGGGCGAATACGCGGGCCTGCTCGTCATTCGTAAATATCACGAGTCGCGCGGCGAAGTGCACCGCGACATCTGCCTCATCCCCACGAGCGCGCACGGCACGAACCCCGCGAGCGCCGTGATGTGCGGCATGAAAGTCGTCACCGTCGCGTGCAGCGCCGATGGCGACATCGACGTCGCCGACCTCCGCGCGAAGGCTACGCAGCACGGGAAACATCTCGCCGCGCTCATGGTCACCTACCCGAGCACGCATGGTGTCTTCGAGGAGACGATCGTGGAAATCTGCGCGCTCATCCACGCGCACGGCGGGCAGGTCTATATGGACGGCGCGAACATGAACGCGCAGGTCGGCCTCACCAGCCCCGGCCGCATCGGCGCGGACGTGTGCCATCTCAATCTGCACAAGACCTTCTGCATCCCGCACGGTGGCGGCGGCCCCGGCGTCGGCCCGATCTGCGTCGCAAAACATCTCGTGCCTTTCCTCCCCGCGCGCGGCTCGAAGACCACCGTCGGCGCGATCAGCGCCGCGCCGCTCGGCAGCGCGTCCATCCTCGTCATCCCATGGACTTACATCCGCATGATGGGCGGCGAAGGGCTCACCGGGGCGACGAAGCTCGCGATCCTCAACGCGAACTACATCGCGCGCCGGCTCGATCCTTTTTTCCCCGTGCTCTACAAAGGCGCGAACGGTCTCGTCGCGCACGAGTGCATCCTCGACCTGCGCGGCTTCAAGAAGACGACCGCCGAGGACGTGGCGAAGCGGCTCATGGATTTCGGCTTTCACGCGCCGACGCTGAGCTGGCCCGTCGCCGGCACGCTCATGATCGAGCCGACCGAGAGCGAGTCGAAGCCGGAGATCGACCGCTTCTGCGAAGCGCTCATCGCCATCCACGCCGAGATGGCCGCGGTGGAAAGCGGCGCGCTCGATGCGGTGGACAACCCGCTCAAGAACGCGCCGCACACCGCGCAGTCCGCCACCGCAACCGAATGGACGCGTCCGTATTCGCGCGAGCAGGCCGCGTATCCCGCGCCGTGGCTGCGCGAGCACAAGTTCTGGCCCGCCGTCGGCCGCATCGACAACGTCTGGGGCGACCGGAATCTTTTCTGCGCGTGCGTGCCCCACGGAGGGGAGGCGTCCTCGCCGGCCTGAGCGTTAGGCGATCCCGCTCAGAACTGCCGCCAGTAGCGCTTCGGGTCGGCGATCTTCTCCGCGTCACGCCAGTAACTCGCGCGCGACTTCTCCCACCGTCGCGTCATCGGGTCGCGGCCAAGCGCGCGCATGATCAGCCCGGTCGGCGTGATCACGAGATAATAGAACGCCGCGATGAGGAGATTGCTCACCACGATGCCCATGCAGCACGCGATGAAATACCAGCCGAGATAAAACGGCTTTGCGATCTGCGGCACGAGCCAGAACACAAGCCCCGCGCCCGCGCCGATCGCCGCGAGCCACAGCGTCCACGCCGGGATGGTGTGCGTATTGAGCCAGCCGATCAGCGTGAAGATGAGCGCGATCACCGGGAAGCCGATCATCAGCGACTTTGCAAAGCCACGCCGCGCGGCGAGGTCGGGATTCCAGTTGGTGTCTTTGAAGGGGTTGATCATCGCGCGTCAGTCGAGGGTGAAACTCGCCACGTATTTTTGTTTCTCTTCCTCCGTGAGCTGCGGCTGCTCGGTCTTGTAGAGCACGCAGCTTTCCAACACGAGCACGTCCATCTCGCAGCCGAGGAAGCAGCGATACGCATCCTGCGGCGTGCAGACGATCGGCTCGCCGCGGATGTTGAAGCTCGTGTTGATGATCGTCCCGCAGCCGGTCTGCCGCTTGAACTCGCGAATGAGCCGGTAGTAACGCCCGTTGCGCTCCTCGCTCACCGTCTGCACTCGCGCGCTCATATCGACGTGCGTGATCGCCGGCACCGTCGAGCGCGGCACGTTCACGCGCTTGCAAAGGTCCGGGTCGCGCATCGAGGCGCGCTGCTCGTCGGTGAGCGGGAGCCAGTGCTTCTGCGCCACCGGCGCGACCAGCAGCATGTAGGGCGACTCGCGGTCGAGATCGAACAGCTCGCCCGCATCCTCCGCCAGCGCGCTCGGCGCGAAGGGACGGAAGCTCTCGCGATACTTGATCCGCAGATTCATCTGGCTCTGCATCTCCGGGCTGCGCGCATCGCCGATGATCGAGCGCCCGCCGAGCGCGCGCGGCCCGAACTCCATCCGCCCGCAAAACCAGCCAACGACTTTTCCCTCCGTCATCGCCGTCACCACGCGCTCGATCAGTTCCGGTTCATCCGCGTGGAAGTGATACGGCACCGACTTCGCGTCGAGAAAGGCGCGGATCTCTTCGTTGCTGAACTTCGGCCCGAGCAGCGCGCCCTTGAGCGAATCGCCCGGCTGCGCCTTCCGCTCGCGGTCGAGCAGATGATGCTGCACGAACAGCGCCGCGCCGAGCGCGCCGCCCGCATCGCCCGCGGGCGCGGGGATCCAGATGTCGTCGAGAATTCCCTCGCGCAGCAGCACGCCATTGGCGACGCAGTTCAAAGCGACGCCGCCGGCGAGACAGAGATATTTCGCGCCGGTGAGCGCCTTCGCCGTGCGCGCCATCCGCAGCACGATCTCCTCGGTCACCTGCTGGATCGAAGCCGCGAGATCCATCTCACGCTGCGTGATCATCGACTCCGCGGGCCTTGGCGGGCCGTCGAAGAGCGTGTCGAACTCCGGCGAAGTCATCGTGAGCCCCTGGCAGTAATTAAAGTAGCGCAGGTCGAGCCGGAACGAACCATCCTCGCGCAAGTCCATCAGCTTCTCGCGGATCACGCCCGCAAAACGCGGCTCACCATAAGGCGCGAGCCCCATGAGCTTGTATTCGCCGGAGTTCACCTTGAAGCCGCAGAAATACGTGATCGCCGAGTAGAGCAGCCCGAGCGAATGCGGAAACTCAAGCGTCTTGAGCAGGTCGAGACGGTTGCCCTTTCCATGCCCGATCGACGCCGTGTCCCATTCGCCGACGCCATCCATCGTGAGCACCGCCGCTTCGTCGAACGGCGACGGATAAAACGCGCTCGCCGCGTGGCTCTCGTGGTGGCCGGTGAAGGCGATGCGCCGCTTGAAGCGACCGTGGAGCGCCTTCCGAATCTCGCGCGGCAGATGCAGCTTCGTCTTCAACCAAAGCGGCATCGCCATCATGAACGAACGCAGTCCGCTCGGAGCGAACGCGAGATACGTCTCGAGCAGGCGGTCGAACTTGAGCAGCGGCTTGTCGTAAAAGACGACGTGATCGATCTGCTCCGGCTCGATCCCGGCTTCGCGCAGGCAGTAGTCCACCGCGTGCGTCGGGAAGTTGTGGTCGTGCTTGATCCGCGTGAAGCGCTCCTCCTGCGCCGCCGCGACGATATCGCCATCGACCACCAGCGCCGCGGCGCTGTCGTGGTAAAAGGCTGAGAGACCGAGGATGCGGGTCATGGGGTGGGAGGAAAGCCGTCCGCCGTCAATGCGTCGAACATCACGCCGGCGACGACTTCGTTGTAGGCGGCGTTCGGGTGTGAATCCACCAGGTTCAGGCGAAACGCGCGCGGAGATTTTCCCGCGGCGATGAAACGCGGCAACGCATCGCTCACCGCGATGCCGTGCTCGCGGCAGAAGGTCGCGACGAGTTCGTGCCGCGCGGTTTGCTTCGCGAAGTTCGACGGATGCGGCAGCAGGCACACGCGCAGCGCGATCCCCTTCTCCCGCGTCCGCGCCGCGATCCGCAGCAGCGCTACGGCATTCTCGGTCCAGCCCTCCGAACCCTCGCCGAAGCCCGGTCGCGATGGCGCCGCAGGCGCGGGCCCTGGCGCGACGCGCCCCCACAGCGACTCGATCGTCGGCCCGCACGCCTTCCACAGC
>JBEBGD010000140.1:0-12050 GCA_040081625.1 Chthoniobacteraceae bacterium | reverse complement strand
GTGTTCGATGGGCGGGTGGGGAAGTTCACGGTCAAAGGCGACGTGCGCGCGGTGGCGCTGACGGCGTCGGAGGGGTTCGCGGCGATCACGGTCGGCGGGTCTTTGATCGAGAGCACGATCGCGAGCGGGACGGATCTCGGGGCGATCAAGATCAAGCACGATGTGGTGGGGACGGCGGCGGCGCCGGTGCAGATCCTCGCCTATGGCCAGGCGGGCGAGCCGGCGCGCGGGCTGGATGTGGCGATCAAGTCGCTCACGGTCGGCGGGCGCGTGGAGTGGGCGCAGATCATCGCCGGGGCGACGGGCACGCTGCGCAATGCGGATGCTTCCATCGGCGCGGTGAAGGTGGGCGGGGATTGGGTGGCGTCGAGTCTGACGGCCGGGGTTTATGGCGGGATGGATTGGCTGATCGGCACCGGCGACGACGCGAGCTACGACGACGGCGGCGGCGCGTTCACGCTGCGCGATAACGCGACGCGGGTGGCGCAGATCGCGGCCATCACGATCGGGGGGCAGGTCTTCGGGACGGCGGGGATCGACACGGATCAGTTCGGGATCGTGGCGGAGCACATCCGCAAGGCGAGCATCGGCGGGGTGAAAGTGCCGCTGGCGCCGACGAGGAACGACGACTTCATCGCGCTGGCGCCGACGGGCCCCGGGGCGGGCGGGCGCCAGTCCGATCTCTTCCTCGTGGAAGTGCTGGTCTAAGTCCGCGCGACCCGATTGGATTCCCCACGCACCATGAAACTCGCCGCCCTTTTCGCCGCCGTCACCGTCACCGCATTCGCCGCCACGCCGCAGACGCTGGTCTTCAATGGCAAGGCCGGGCCGGGCAAGGGCAGGCACATCGTGCTGCTGAGCGGGGATGAGGAGTATCGGAGCGAGGAGGCGCTGCCGCAGCTCGCGCGCATCCTCAGCGAGCGGCATGGGTTCAAGTGCACGGTGGTCTTCGCCATCGACAAGAAGACCGGCGAGATCGACCCGACCGCGGGCGACAACGCGCCGGGGGTGGAGGCGCTCGGGAGCGCGGATCTGTGCATCATGGCGCTGCGCTTCCGGGCGTGGCCGGATGAGCAGATGAAGCACTTCGCCGACTACTATCTGGCGGGGAAGCCGATCATCGCGCTGCGCACGAGCACGCACGCCTTTAACTACGACAAGAAGGAGAGCGCCTACGCGAAGTATGGCTACAACTCGAAGGTGTGGCCGGGCGGATTCGGCAAGCAGGTGCTCGGCGAGACGTGGGTCTCCCACCACGGCAAACACAAGGTCGAGGGCACGCGCGGGATCATCGAGGCGGCGACCAGGGACGTGCCGATCCTGCGCGGGGTGGGCGATATTTTCGGCGACACCGATGTGTATGGCGCGACGCCGCCCGACGACGCGATCGTGCTCGTGCGCGGGCAGGTGACGGCGACGCTCGACCCGGCGTCGCCGCCGGTGGCCGACGCGAAGAAGAACGACCCGATGCAGCCGGTGGTGTGGCTGCGCACGCCGGTGAATGAGGCGGGGAAGACGAACAAGATCTTCACGACGACGATGGGCAGCGCGACCGACCTCAAGAACGAGGGGCTGCGGCGGCTGCTGGTGAATGCGTGCTACGCCTTCAACGGGCTGGAGGTGCCGGCGAAGGCGGACGTGTCGTTCGTCGGCGATTTCCAGCCGACGTTCTACGGCTTCGGCACTTTCAAGAAGGGCGTGAAGCCCGCGGACCTCGCGAAGTAAGTCACGCCGCGGGCGGGGCGACGGTCACCTCGGTCTTGATCGAGTTGGCGATGAAGCACTGCTCGTGCGCCGTGTGGTGGAGCTTCGCGAGTTCGTCGGGCGCGGGCACTTTCTCCGCGCTCCACCCGATGCGCGGGCGCAGCGTGATGGTGCTCACCCACGGGACGCCGCGCGCGTCCTTCGACATCGTGCCGGCGGCGGTGTCCTCGTAGGTCTCGACGACGAAGCCCGCGCGGCCCGCGAGCCAGAGGAAGGTGAGCATGTGGCAGCTCGCGACGGAGGCGACGAAGGCTTCCTCCGGGTCCACGTGGGCGGGGTTCGACCACGGCGCGGGCACGACGCTGGGCGCGGGCGAGGCGGGGATGGTCGCGCCGCCGTCGAAGGTCCAGGTGTGCTCGCGGGAGTATTTGCCGCGGAGGAAGTCGGGGCTCGTGAGTTTCCAGCGGATGGTGGCGGTGTGTTCGTGGCTCATCGCGCCATCATGCCGCGAGCGGGGCGGCTTCTCCTGCTTTTTCGCGCGGCGGCGGCGAAAAAGAAAACGAGCAGGAGCGGGACGGGCTACGCGGAGACCGCCGCGGGCGTCCGGGCGGCGAGGCGCTTGAGGCGCTTCTGGACTTTGCCGCTGAGTCGGCGTCGCTCGTCGAGGGGCATGCCGCGCTGTCCGTCGATGGCGCGGCGGATTTTCACGACGGCGAGCTCGGCGATGCGGCGCACCCATTCGTGGCTGACGCCGAGCCGGCGGCCCAGCTCGCGGAAGGAGAGCTGGCCGGCCGGATGGAAGCCGTGCTTGAGCGAGAGGATCTCGAGCTCGCGGTCGTCGAGCCCGTGGAGGCAGGCCATGATTTCCTCGATCAACTCCTCCCTGCCGAGCGCGACTCCGGGCAGCTCGGCGTTGTCGTCCGTGAAGGTGTCGCCGAGCTGGCGGCCCTCGGGCTCGGCGGAGTTCGCGGGCGCGTCGAGCGAGACGACTTCGAGCCGGTCGCCTTGCAGCTCGGAGATCTGCCCGGGAGTGATGCCGAGGCGCTCGGCGAGATCGTCCTCGGTGGCGGCGCGGCCGAGTTCGGCGCTGAGTTGGTCGTTGAGGAGGGAGAGCTTGCGCAGCCGCTGCGAACGCCAGACGGGGATGCGCACGACACGGGCCTGGCTGGTGATCGAGCGATGGATGCGCTGCTTGACCCAGACGGAGGCGTAGGTGCTGAACTTGGTGCCGAACTTCGGGTTGTAGAGCTGCGCGGCGCGGATGAGGGCGAGATTGCCCTCGGCGATGACATCCGCCAGCGCGAGGCCGAAGCCGGCGTAGTGATACGCGATGCGCACGACGAGCCCGAGGTGGGAGGTGACCAACTGCTCCTGCGCATCGACATCGCCCGTGCAGGCGCGTGCGCCGAGCGCCTGGGTTTCTTCGTCGGTGAAGACCGGCAGTTTCGAGACATCGCGGAGGTAGGCGTCGAAAGCCGACCAGTCCCCGCGTTGGGCAACAGAGATTCGTTTCATGGAAGCGTCTTTGACCACTCAGATCGGCTTACGCTCGAAATCGGTTGTGCCTTGTTTTTGCCACCGGAAGTATCCCGGCCAATGCGCCACGCTCTGATCCCGCTCCTCGCCCTCGCGCTGCTCGTGCGCGCGGAACCGCCGAAGTCACCGCCCGATCCGCCGGCGCGCGCGCCGCTGGCGGGGCAAGTCTTCGACGACCGCGAGATCATCGGGCATCTCGAAGCCGAGGGCCGCAAGCTGCTCGCGGCAAAACGAGTCAACCCGATCAAGGCCGCGCCGCGCCGCTGCGCGCTGACGCTCGCCGAGACGGGCCGCGAGAAATCGACGCTCGCGAGTCTCGCCGCGAATGCCGAGGCGGCGACGGTGGTGCTCGGGGAGTTTTTCACGGAGGGCAAGAATCGCGAACTCAAGTTCGCCAGCGCGGCGGGCGGCTTCTTCGTCGGAGCGCGCGGGACGCTGGTGACGAGTCTGCACGTGATCGGCGAAAAGGATTCGCGCGGCTTCGTGGCGATGACGCGCGATGGGCGGGTCTTCCCGGTGCGCGAGGCGCTCGCCGTGGACGAGGTCGAGGATCTCGCCGTGCTCCAGCTCGACGCGCCCGACGACATGGTATTCCCCACGCTCCGCCTCGCCGCCACCGCCGCACCGGCAGGGACTCCGATCGCGGTGATGAGTCATCCCGATGAGCATTTCTGGATGCTGACGACGGGCATCGTCGCCCGCAACACGGTGTGGCGCGGGGAGCGAGGCGACGAGCACTACACGTGCATCACCGCGGACTTCGCGAAGGGCTCGAGCGGCTGCCCCGTGCTCGATGAGAGCGGAGACGTGGTGGCGATCGTGAACAATACCGTGTCGCTCTATTACGACGACAACGGACGGAAGAAGCAGCTCGATCTGCAGATGGTGATCAAAAACACGACGCCGGGCTGGATCGCGCGCACGCTTTTCGCGGAGCCGGGGCGGTAGGGATCAGCGGCGGCGGTGGGGGCGAAGGCGGCGGTGCAAGTCGGCTCCGGCCTCGCCGAGCATCGCGAGCAGCATCTCCGAGGAGAGCGTGGACGCGCCGAAGCTGAGCGCGGTCTGGCGTTCCATGTTGTCGTCGGTGGCGACCATCAATTCGTGCTCGCCACCGTAGCGCGCACAAAGCCGCTCGACGATCGAATCGGCGGTCTGCCCGGACTTCGAGTAGAAGACCTGGATGCCGCCGGGCTCGGAGTCCTCGCTCTGCTTCACGCCGCGCCCGTCGAAGACCGCGACGACGCGCACGCCGGTCGCATCCTGATATTGCGTGAGGCGGCGCACGAGTTCACCGCGGGCCACCGCCGCGCGGCGCGAATGGAGGGCGCGCAGCTCCGGCCAGGCGAAGATCATGCTGTGGCCATCGACGATGAGGTAGCGCATCGGACGATGCACCGTGCATTACTGCACCAGCCGGCAGCTACTCTGCAGCCGTCTCAACCGCGACAGGCGCGGCCACGGGGGCAGGGGCGACCGCGACAGGCGCGGCTTCCTTCTTTTTCGCCGGCGCCTTCTTCTTCACCGGCTTGACCGCGCGTGCGGCCTTGGCGGTTTCCTTCTTGCGCTTGAGATAGAGCTTACGGCGGCGACTCTTGATGACTTTGTTGTATTGCTGGCCCATTGAATAAAAAAGTGGGCGGGAGAGTTCGCAGGGTCGCGCGCTGGGTCAACTCGTTTCGCCATCAAAGGTGACACGTCACTCCCGTTGACGCTTCGAAAGCCGGTGCCATAGTCCGCGCCCTTTTTCCACGGCCCTCTCGTTTCGCCGGCTATCCTCATCTTCATCGTTTCGCGACCCTTCAGGGCGTGGAAGGATGAAGCCGACGATGAACGACGGAGACGACGAGTCGAATAACCACATGCAACACATCCGAAATATCGCAATCATCGCCCACGTTGACCACGGCAAGACCACGCTCGTCGATCAGCTCCTCAAGCAAGCGGGAACCTTCCGCGCAAACCAGCACGAGACCAACGAGGTGCGCCTCATGGACTCCATGGACCTCGAAAAGGAAAAGGGCATCACCATCCGCGCCAAGAACGCCGCCTTCCGCTGGCACGACTACCACGTCAACATCGTCGATACTCCCGGCCACGCCGATTTCGGCGGCGAAGTCGAGCGCATCATGAAGATGATCGACGGCGTGCTGCTGGTCGTGGACGCCCACGACGGGCCGCAGGCACAGACGAAATTCGTGCTCAAGAAGGCGTTCGATAACGGCGCCAAGCCGATCGTGGTCATCAACAAGATCGACCGCGAGAACGCCCGCCCGCACAAGGTGCTCGACATGGTGTTCGAGCTTTTCCTCGAGCTCAACGCCACCGACGCGCAGCTCGATTTCCCCGTCATCTACACCTCCGCGCGCGACGGCTACGCGATGCGCGAGATCGACCAGCCGAACGATGACATGACGCCGCTCTACGAGGCGATCATCGAGAAAATCCCGGCGCCCGCCGAGAGCAGCGTCCACTACTTCCAGTTCCTCGTCTCGAATCTCGACTACTCGGATTACCTCGGCCGGATCGCCTACGGGCGAATCGTGAGCGGCCGCGTGAAGGTCGGCGACACGGTCGTCTGCATCCACGGCGACGGGCGGCGCGAACGCGCAAACGTGACGGCCATCTTCTCCCACGAGGGATTGCAGAAAATCGAGATCAAGAACGCGAGCGCCGGCGACATCATCGGGCTGTGCGGCTTCGAGGACGTCTTCATCGGCGAGACGATCACCGACACCGAGGAGCGGCTGCCGCTGCCCTTCGTCGATCTCGATCCGCCGACGATCACGATGAAGATTTGCATCAACGACGGCCCGCTCGCCGGACGCGAAGGCAAGCTGCTGACCGCCCGACAGATTCGCGAGCGACTCGTGCGCGAGACCCGCACGAACGTCTCAATCATCCTGAACGACACCGACATCGCGGGTCACTTCGAGATCCAGGCCCGTGGCGAAATGCAGATCGCCGTGCTCGTCGAGCAAATGCGCCGCGAAGGTTTTGAGATTCTCGTTTCCCGGCCCGAGGTCATCTTCAAGCGAGACGCGCAGGGCTCCCTCGTCGAGCCGCTGGAGAATCTCTCCGTCGATCTCCCGAATGAAAACCTCGGCGACATCATGCAGAACCTCGCCGCGCGAAAGGCCGACATCGTCGGCATGGATCACCAGACCCACAGCGTCTTGCTCCACGCCGTCATCCCGACCCGCGGCCTCATCGGCTTCGAGACCGACCTCGTGAACGTGACCAAGGGCCACGGCATCATGTCGCACCTCTTCAAGGAATACGGCCCTCACCGCGGCGAAATCCCGACCCGCAACAACGGCGTGCTCGTGGCGATGGAAGGCGGCATGTCAACCGCCTACTCGCTCGACACGATCCAGGAGCGCGGCCGCCTTTTCATCGCGCCGCAGGAAGAAATCTACGAGGGCATGATCATCGGCGAGAATGCACGACCGGATGACATGCCCGTGAACCCGTGCCGCGCAAAGAAGCTCACGAACATGCGCAGCCAGGGCGACGGCAAGGGCATCAGCCTCGCGCCGCCGCTGAAGATGAGCCTCGAGCGCAGCCTCGAATACATCGCGCCCGACGAATACGTCGAGGCGACGCCCAAGAGCCTGCGCCTCCGGAAAAAGATCCTCGAAGCCAACGCCCGGAAGCGGTCGGTGAAAGTGTAGGCAGGCGGCCTCGCGTTCGATCCTCGCCGCGGGCGCGGATCGGCGCAAAGATGCGCGCCCATGAAAGCGCACCGCATCGCCGCCGTCCTGATTTCGTTCGTCGCAGTCGCTGCGGCGGATGATCCCACGCGGGCCTTTCACGCCGACTCGCTCGCGCAGATCGACGCGGCGATTTCGCTCGCGATCAGCGACGGGCGCTGTCCGGGCAGCGTGCTCTGGCTCGAACGGCGCGGTGTGGCGTATCACCGCGCCTTCGGCCAGCGCGCGATCGAGCCGCAACGCGAAGCGATGAGGGAGGACACGATCTTCGACGCGGCATCGCTGACAAAGGTCATCGCGACGACGACTGCGCTGATGCGGCTTGTGGAAAAAGGGCGCGTCGAAATCGAGAAGCCGGTGAGCGTTTACCTGCCGGAGTTTCGCGGCGCGGGCAAAGAGACGATCACCGTGCGGCAGCTGCTCACGCACACCTCCGGCCTGCGACCGGGCCTTCCACAAAAGCCGGAGTGGACTGGCGCCGACGCGGCGCTCGCGCTCGCGTGTGCGCAGCCGCTGCCCGATGCGCCGGGCTCGGTGCTGCGTTACAGCGACATCAATTTCATCGTGCTCGGCGCACTCGTCGCGCGCGTGAGCGGGCAGCCGCTCGATCAGTTTTGCGCCGCGGAAATCTTCGCGCCTCTGGAAATGCGCGACACTTCGTTTCGGCCCGCCGGGGCGCTCCACGCGCGCGTCGCACCGACCACGCGCGACGTGGCGCGTGGCGTCGTTCACGATCCGACGGCGCGCCGCATGGGCGGTGTCGCGGGGCACGCGGGGCTGTTCACGACGGCGGCTGACCTCGCGCGCTTTGCGCGGATGCTGCTCGCGCGCGGCGGGAAGATTCTCTCGCCCGAATCCGTCGCGCTGATGACGGGCGTGCAGACACCCGCGCAGATCGCCGGGCGGCGCGGGCTCGGCTGGGACATCGATTCATCCTACTCCGGGCCGCGTGGAAGCTGGTTCCCGTTGGGCAGCTTCGGCCACACCGGCTGGACCGGCACCTCGGTCTGGATCGATCCGTTCAGCGAGACGTTCGTGATCTTCCTCTCGAATCGCAATCACCCGACCGAGTCGGGCAACGTCCAGCCGTTGCGGCGGGTCATCGGCACGCTCGCGGCGGAAGCGGTGCGCGATTTTAATTTCCTCCACGTTCCCGGCGCGCTCGCGTGGCAACCCGGCGGCACGTCCGCCAGCGCGCCGACCGCGTCCTCGACGACGCCGGTGCTCGCCGGCATCGACGTCCTCGCGCGCGATCGCTTCGCCGCGCTGCGTGGGATGAAGATCGGCCTGATCACGAATCATACGGGCATCGATCGCGAGCGGCGCGCGACGATCGATCTGCTGCACAAGGCCCCCGACGTGCAACTCGTCGCGCTCTTCAGCCCGGAGCACGGCTTGCGCGGCACGCTCGACGAGAAGATCGCCGACAGTCGCGACGAGCGCACGGGCCTGCCAATTCACAGTCTCTACGGCGAAAAGCGAACGCCGACCGCGGAGCAACTCGCCGGACTCGACGCGCTGGTCTTCGACATCGCCGACGTTGGCTGCCGCTTCTACACCTACATCTCGACGCTCGGCGAATGCCTCACCGCGGCGCAGCGTGCCGGGAAGAAGTTCATCGTGCTCGATCGCCCAAACCCGATCACCGGCGCGCGAGTCGAAGGCCCGATGCTCGCGGGCGAGCGGAGCTTCACCGCGTGGCACGAACTGCCCGTGCGCCACGGCATGACGGTCGGGGAGCTGGCGAAGATGTTTGCCGCGGAGCGCGCGCCGGGCGTCGATCTGACTGTCGTTGCTTGCGAGGGGTGGAGTCGCGGCGCGTGGTTCGACGAGACCGCGCTGCCGTGGATCGACCCATCACCGAACATGCGCAATCTCACCGCGGCGACGCTCTACCCGGGCGTCGGCCTGATCGAGTTCTGCAATGTGAGCGTCGGGCGCGGCACGGATCGGCCGTTCGAGTTGCTCGGCGCTCCCTACATCGATGACCGCGCGTTGGCCGCCGCGATCAATGCCGCCGGGCTGCCGGGTGTGCGGGCGATCCCGGCGCGGTTCACGCCGCGCGCGAGCGCCTTCGCCGGGCAGGAGTGCGCGGGTGTGCAACTGCTCGTGACCGCTCGCGATGCCTTCAGCCCGCTCGATCTCGGCGTCGTGCTCGCGACGACGCTGCATCGGATGCATCCGCAGGAGTTGAAGATCGAGCGGCTCGGCAAACTGCTCGCGCATCCGGCGAGCCTCGCCGCGATCCGCTCGGGTGAATCGCTGGCCGCTGTGAAGGCGCTGTGGGCCGGCGAGCGCGAGCGGTTCCGCGAGCGCCGGGAGAAATTCCTGATCTATCGCTGACGCGCGCTCAGCCGAGCTGCGCGGAGTAGTCGGCTGGCGACTTGAGCGACGCGGCTTCGTCGGCGCTGACGCCGTTGAGCTTGAAGATCCAGCCCCCGCCATACGGGTCGGTGTTGAGCAGCGCGGGATTGCTGCCGAGCGCGTCATTCACCGCGCTGATCGTGCCGCCGACCGGCGCGTAGATGTCGCTCGCAGCTTTCACGCTCTCCACCACGCAGACCTGCTGCCCGGCTTTGACGGCGGCGCCGACTTTGGGCAGCTCGACATAGACGATGTCGGTCAGCTCGGCTTGCGCGTGATCGGAGATTCCCACGGTCGCGGAGTCGCCGGCGAGGCGGACCCATTCATGGCTGGCGGCGTAACGGAGGTCGGTGGGGACGTTGCTCATTGGTCGGATGGTTGGGGTCGGTAGAATGGTTTCTTCTCGATGCGCGCGGGGAAGCGCCGGCCGCGGATGTCGATGTCGAATTCCTCGCCGATGCGCGCGTGCTCGCTCGGCACGTAGGCGAGGCCGATGCCGGTCTTGAGCGTCGGGCTGAGCGTGCCGCTGCACAGCTCGCCGACTTGCTGGCCGCCCTTGAAGACGGCGTAGTGCGCGCGCAGCGGCGGTGCGGCGCCGACGACCTTGAGCGGCACGAGGCGGCGCGGGATGCCGGCGCTCTTTTGCTGGTCGAGCACGGCGCGTCCGATGAAGTCGGGCTTGTTCAGATCGACGAAGATCGAGAGGCCGGCCTCGAGCGGGGTGCGATCGGGCGCGAGGTCCGAGCCGTTGAGCGGGTAGCACATTTCCAGGCGCAGCGTGTCGCGCGCGCCGAGGCCGCAGGGCTTGATGCCGAATTGTTCGCCGCGCTTTAGCACGTCGTTCCACGACTTCACGGCGCGCTCGGCGGGGCAGAAGACCTCGAAGCCGTCCTCGCCGGTGTAGCCGGTGCGGCAGATGTAATACGGGAGCCCGTCGATCTCGATGGCGACGAGATGATTGCGCGCCGGGCGCGAGTGCTTGCCGCCGAAGAACGCGTCGAAGAGCTGCGCGGCGCGCGGCCCCTGGATGGCGATGCCGCACCACGTGGCGCTATGGTTTTCCAGCTCGACGCCGTCCGCGAGGTGCGACTCCATCCACGCGAAGTCCTCGTCGATCTTCGCCGCATTCACGACGAGCAGCCACGAGTCGCCGGAGAGCCGGTAGATGATGAGATCGTCGATCACGCCGCCGGCGTCGTTGAGCAGGAAAGTGTATTGGCCTTCGCCCACCTCGAGCCGCGCGACGTTGTTCGTGAGCATCCGGTTCAGCCACTCGAGCGCCCCCGCGCCGCGCACGAAGAACTGCCCCATGTGCGAGATGTCGAAGACGCCGAGCGCCGTGCGCACCGTGGCGTGCTCGTCGAGGATGCCGGCGTATTGCACCGGCATGTGCCAGCCACCGAAATCAACCATCCGCGCGCCGAGCCGCACGTGTTCGTCGTGGAGTGGAGTTTGTTTGAGAGACAAGTTGAGAGTTGAGAGGTGAAAGGTGAGAGAACACCCGGCGCGAGTGCGAGTCTGCCGCTAAGAGCACGCGGCTCTCAACTCTCAACTCTCAACATTCAACACGTTCCTGTGTCCATTCTCGACCAACTCGAATCCAAATACGGCCACTGGGCCATCCCCGGCCTGCTGCGCTACGTCGCGGCGCTCAATGCGCTGTGCTTTGTGCTCGTTCAGTTCAATCCGGGCTACATCGCCTTCCTCGTGCTCGATCGCGACCTGGTCCTCCAGGGCGAAGTGTGGCGGCTGCTGAGCTACATCTTTGTTCCCCGCCTCGGCGGCCTTTTCCCCGACTGGCTCACGATGGGATTCTACGTCCTCTACATGCTCTGGGTCGGCGACGGACTCGAGAAGGCGTGGGGCGCGTTCCGGCTGAACGCGTATTACCTCCTCGGGATGATTGGCACGACCATCGCGGCGCTCCTCGCCAACGGCGATCCCGCCGGCTTCATGCTCAACACCTCCCTGCTCCTCGCCTTCGCGCGGTTCTATCCGGACACGACGATTCTCTTCATGTTCGTGCTGCCGGTGAAGGTGAAGTGGCTCGCGTGGATCACCGGCGCGGCGCTCATCTACGGCCTCTTCATCTCCGGCTGGACGCAGCGCCTCGCGACGATCGCCGCGTTGCTGAACTTCTTCGTCTTCTTCGGCCGCGAACTCTATGAGCAGGCGCGCACGCATCGCGAAGTCAGCGAGCGCCGGATGCGTTTCGAGAATGACCAGCGGGACGCGCAAGGCGATGCGCTCCACCGCTGCCACGTCTGCGGTCGCACCGAAGACACGACGCCGGAGCTCGAGTTCCGGGTCGCCGGCGACGGCGAGGAATACTGCGCGGAACATCTGCCGCCGCGCGCTGGGTAGGGACGGTTTGTTGCTTCGGGTGAAGGCGAGTGTGCTTCGACGCGCCGCGACGGTCCGCGGGCGCCGCTGCACACATGTTCCGCTTGAACGGCCCGACGCCCTCCTTTAGTGCGCCGGATGCGCCTCCCCCCGAACCGCCTGTTCCTCACGTGCATCCTTGCGATCATTTGGTGCGGCGGCGCCTTTGCGCAACAGCCCGTGGCATTGAACGCGGCCGTGCGCTCGCAGATCGAGCTTTTGCAGACGGAGAAGGCGGCGCGTTCGCCGGTGCAGCGGAAGATGGATTCGCGGCTCGTGCATGTGGTGAAGAAGCAGCGCGGCGAGCGGCTCGGCGCGGGGCTGGAGGGGTTCGAGGCGGCGATCGCGCCGGGG